>NZ_JAYLVL010000022.1:0-631 GCF_046156175.1 Lacisediminihabitans sp. H27-G8 | reverse complement strand
GTCGGCCCGTCTGATCCCTGCCGATGCTCCAACCTTGTCGCCCCAGCAGTCGGTGCATTTTCCGCACCCCGTAGACGCCGTAGTTCTCCGCATGCAGGCGGCTGATCTCGCCGCCGATCAACTGATCTGACAGGGTTCTGGCCGATGCCGGGCGGCATTTCGCCGCTCGATATCCGCGAGCGCTCACAAATCCCACCTCAGCTGCCCGCATAGTGCGGCAGACGAGCTCGACCCCGAAACGCTGCTTCATCTTGTCGATGAAGCGGATCATCTCGATGAGGGGCGGCCGAGCTCGGTGGCGAAAAACACGCTCGCCGACCGGAGGATCTCGTTCGCTTTCTCCAGCTCGACGATCTGCTTCTTCAACCGTTTGATCTCCACCTGCGCCTCCGAGGTCGTCCCCGGTGTCCGGCCGGCATTGATATCGGCACGCTTCTTCCACAATCGCAGCGTCTCAGGATTCACCCCAAGACGACCCGCGACATGGTTGGCCGCAGCGAAATCAGATGAGTGATCAGCTCGTGCTTCGGCGAGCATCCGAAGAGCACGTTCGCGAAACTCGGCCGGGTAAGGGTTCGACATAGTTCAATCCTCCAAAAGGATCAGGCGGAACGAAACCCAGGGCGATTCA
>NZ_JAYLVL010000021.1:0-650 GCF_046156175.1 Lacisediminihabitans sp. H27-G8 | reverse complement strand
CCCTCGCGGACTTTCATCGTGAGCGCGTCCGCGGCAACGAACGTGAACGGGCCAGCTTCGACCAGAGACCGGTGTCGGAACTCGTTGACGTTCTCATCAAGATCGGCGGCCATTCGCGAGACCTGCGTTTTCGATAGCGAGTGGATACCGAGGGTCTTGACGAGTTTGTCCATCCGACGGGTCGAGACGCCCGCGAGATAGCAGTCCGCGATCACCGTGATCAGGGCAGCCTCGGAGCGTTTGCGTCGTTCCAGCAACCATTCCGGGAAATAGGTTCCCGAACGCAGCTTCGGAACCGCGACATCGATCGTCCCCGCCCTCGTGTCCAGGTTCCGGTGGCGGTAGCCATTACGGTGCGCGATGCGGGACTCGGAACGTTCACCCCATTCCGCCCCTACCACCGCATCCGCGTCAGCAGACAGCAGGGCGTTGATCATGGTCTGAAGCAGGTGCCGCATCAGATCCGGAGACGCGTCGGACAGTGCCTCGCCGAGAACGGTCGCGGGGTCGACAATATGTGGAGCGGTCATCGTGATGATGCCTTTCGAGTGGGATGTGAGAGTTTCCTCGAAGGATCACACGGTGGCCGCGCCCACGTCGTCACCGACGCGGAAGCCACCGTGAGTTACACCACTATGCGGGACTCAACC
>NZ_JAYLVL010000020.1:0-681 GCF_046156175.1 Lacisediminihabitans sp. H27-G8 | reverse complement strand
CGAAAGTCACCGACCGGGTCGTGGCCGACATGGAGGTGTGGCAGGCAAGGCCCCTGGATCCGGTGTATCCAGTGATCCTCATCGACGCGATCGTGATGAAGGTTCGGGATGGGCAGGTCGGCAACCGGCCCGTGTATGTGGCGCTCGGAATCGACCTCGATGGCCACCGCGACGTTCTGGGCATGTGGGTTGGACCGACCGGTGGTGAGGGATCGAAGCAATGGATGAACATGCTCACCGAGCTGAAGTACCGCGGCGTCGCCGATGTCCTGTTCGTCTGTTGTGACGGTCTGAAGGGCCTGCCGGACTCGATCCTCGCAACCTGGCCGATGGCGACCGTTCAAACCTGTGTCGTGCATTTGGTGCGCAACAGCCTGCGGTTCGCGTCCAGGAAGTATTGGAAACCGATCGCGGACAGGTTGAAGCAGGTCTACCAGGCGCCGACGGTGAAGGCTGCGGAGCAACGCTTCGACGAGTTTGCGAAGGAGTGGGAACCCATCTATCCGGCGATGATCGCGATGTGGCGGCGGTCGTGGGGTGAGTTCACCCCGTTCCTCGACTACCCGTTAGAGATCAGGAAGCTCATCTATACGACAAACGGGATCGAGTCGTTGAACGCGAGATTCAGAGCCGCGACCAGGCGTCGCGGCCACTTCCCCAACGAACAATCCGCACTGAAAG
>NZ_JAYLVL010000019.1:0-774 GCF_046156175.1 Lacisediminihabitans sp. H27-G8 | reverse complement strand
TGCATGCGGAGAACTACGGCGTCTACGGGGTGCGGAAAATGCACCGACTGCTGGGGCGACAAGGTTGGAGCATCGGCAGGGATCAGACGGGCCGACTCATGCGATCCCTTGGGCTGCGCGGGGTGAAACGCTCGAAACGAGTGTTCACCACCAAATCGGATCCCGCCGGCAAACGCCCGACTGATCTAGTGCAGCGACGTTTTCGTGCTGATGCACCACGCCGGCTTTGGGTCGTTGACGTCACGTATGTGCGCACTTGGCAGGGATTCGCCTATGTCGCGTTCGTCACCGACGTCTTCTCCCGCCGCATCGTCGGCTGGAACGTCGCCGCCACACTGAAAGCCGACATCCTGCCGCTGCAGGCCCTGGACATGGCCGCCTTCGATGCGGGTGGAGATCTCACCGGGCTGACGCACCATTCGGACCACGGGTCGAACTACATGTCGTTGGTATACACGGATCGGATCATGGAACTCGGCGCGATCCCCTCAACTGGAACCGTCGGCGATTCATACGATAATGCGATGGCCGAGGCGCTCAACGCGCTCTATAAGTCGGAGCTGATCCGAGCTCGCGGGCCTTGGCGCACGGTCGAGCAAGTCGAACTCGCAACCCTGGAATGGGTGTGGTGGTGGAACAACCAGCGCCTTCACTCTGAGCTCGATTACCGCACCCCCATTGAAGCCGAGACCGACTACTACGCTGAAACCGAATCACTCTTGGAAGCGACCGCTTCCCAAGAGAACACCTAGGAACGAAACCCAGGGCGATTCA
>NZ_JAYLVL010000018.1:0-792 GCF_046156175.1 Lacisediminihabitans sp. H27-G8 | reverse complement strand
GACAGGTGATCGGGTCGAGCCTCGGCAAGCATCCGCAGCGCACGCTCACGAAACTCCGCCGGATAAGGGTTAGTCATAGTTCCATCCTCCAAAAGGAAAGAGCGGAACGATACCCAGGGCGATTCAGTACAGCCGCGAATGTGTTGTCTGGGACTGCTGACGGTTTAGTTGACTCGTCTTGTTTGGGGTTTCAGGCCGCGTGGGCGGCTTGTGAATTGATTATCTCGAACTCGATCGGGGTGAGTCTGCCGAGTCCTCGCTGGCGGCGCCGGCGATGGTAGGTCCGTTCGATCCAGGTCACCATCGCGAGGCGAAGTTCCTGCCGGGTGCGCCACTTCTTCTTGTCGAGAACGTTCTTCTGCAGTAGCGCGAAGAACGACTCCATCGCGGCGTTGTCACCGCACGCGCCGACCCGCCCCATCGAACCGGTGATGCCCTCCTGCCGCAGCAACTCGACGAACTTCCTGGACCGGAATTGGGATCCTCGGTCCGAATGCAGGACCGTGCCGTCGACATCGCGGAGGGCGACCGCGTTGCGCACCGCCGCCACCGCGAGCTCCGCCGTCATCCGCGAATCGATCGAGTAGCCGATGATCCGGTTCGACCACAGGTCTTTGATCGCGCACAAATACAGCTTGCCCTCGTCGGTCCAATGCTCGGTGATGTCGGTCAACCACAGCTGGTTCGCCCGCTGCGCGGTGAAGTCGCGTTGCACGAGGTCGTCATGGACAGGAGGGCCAGCTTTGCGGTTCAGGCCGCGTTTCTTCGAGAAATGCGACCAGATCCTCTGCT
>NZ_JAYLVL010000017.1:0-847 GCF_046156175.1 Lacisediminihabitans sp. H27-G8 | reverse complement strand
TCAACGAGTTCCGACACCGGTCTCTGGTCGAAGCTGGCCCGTTCACGTTCGTTGCCGCGGACGCGCTCACGATGAAAGTCCGCGAGGGCGGCCGAGTGATCAACACCGTCGTGCTCATCGCCACCGGGGTTAACGCCGACGGGCGAAGAGAAGTCCTCGGGCTGCAAGTCGCCACGAGCGAGACCGGGTCTGCATGGAACGCGTTCTTCGCCGACCTTGTTGCCCGCGGCCTGACCGGTGTTCAGCTCGTGACCTCCGACGCCCACGCGGGCTTGAAAGACGCGATCGCCGCAAACCTGCCCGGAGCTGCCTGGCAGAGATGTCGCACTCACTACGCCGCGAACCTGATGTCGACGACGCCTAAGAGTATGTGGCCGGCCGTGAAAGCGATGCTCCATAGTGTTTATGACCAGCCCGACGCCGCTGCGGTGAACGCCCAGTTCGATCGGACCCTTGACTACGTCACCGAGAAACTCCCCGCCGTCGCTGACCATCTCGACACCGCCCGGGTCGACATCCTCGCGTTCACGACGTTCCCGAAGGATCTCTGGCAGCAGATCTGGTCCAACAATCCCAACGAGAGACTGAACCGCGAGATCCGGCGCCGCACCGACTCCGTCGGCATCTTCCCCAACAGAGACGCGATCATCCGTCTCGTCGGCGGAGTCCTCGCCGAACAAACCGACGAATGGGCCGAAGGACGCCGCTACCTCGGACTCGACATCCTCGCCCGCTCCCGCATGCGAGCCCTGCCCGATACCGGAAGCGAGGTGAACACCGACACGATCATGGCCCTCAGCGCCTAAAACGAAGGATCAGCAGTTACACCACACCACGGGACTTGACC
>NZ_JAYLVL010000016.1:0-947 GCF_046156175.1 Lacisediminihabitans sp. H27-G8 | reverse complement strand
CGATCGACGAGATGCTCCGCCAGGACCTCGATGCCCCTCGCAAGCAGCGCCACACAGCGAGGCGAGTCTTCGCCCGTCTCGCGGAGGAGCACGACGCCACGGATCTGTCGTATTCGACAGTCCGTGACTACGTCCGCCGCCGCCGCCCCGAGATCGACCTGGAAGCGGGCCGGCTGCCGGAGGTATTCATCCCGCAGGAGCACGCACCCGGCGCGGAAGCCGAGGTCGACTTCGGAGAGGTCTGGGTGGTGCTGGCCGGGGTGAAAACCAAGTGCCACATGTTCGCCTTCCGCCTCTCCCACTCGGGCAAGGCGATCCACCGGATCTATTCGACCCAAGCGTAGGAAGCGTTCCTCGAGGGCCACATCGACGCGTTCGACGACACCGGCGGCATCCCGACCAGGCACATCCGCTACGACAACCTCACGGACGCCGTCGTGAAAGTCATCTACGGCACCGGCCGCCAGCGCACCGAGAACCAACGGTGGGTCCTGTTCCGTTCGCACTACGGGTTCGACGCGTTCTACTGCCACCCCGGTATTGAGGGCGCTCACGAGAAGGGTGGTATCGAGGGCGACGTCGGCCGGTTCCGCCGCACCCACCTGTCACCGATGCCCGTCGTCGACTCGCTCACGGAACTGAACCGGCAGGTTCGTCAGTGGGATCTGGACGATGAGAACCGCAGGATCGGCGACCGCATCCGCACCGTCGCCCAGGACTTCGCGCTCGAGCGGGAGTTGCTGGCGCCGATCACGGCGGAACGGTTTGAACCGGGGCTGTCGTTGACGCCGCGGGTGAGCCGGTCGAGCCTCGTCAGGGTTCGGATGGCGTCCTACTCGGTCCCCGTCCGATTCATCGGCCGGCTTGTCCGGGTATCTCTTCGCGCATCCGAAGTCGTTGTCTTTGATGGGCGCACGGAAATTGCCCGGCACCCTCGGGTCGTTACT
>NZ_JAYLVL010000015.1:0-1238 GCF_046156175.1 Lacisediminihabitans sp. H27-G8 | reverse complement strand
GGGAGGTTCAACCGGTCAGCGCACCATCTGGCAGTTTTGGAGGATGGTTATGACGGATTCGGTGGCACGGTTCTCAGCGCGGCTGGTTCCGGAGGTGACGGCCCGGTTGTGGGATCTCCGGGCGGCAGGGCTTGGCGGGGAGAAGATCGCACCGCAGCTCGGGTGGAAGAGCACGGCCGTGTTCCGGTTGATCGTCGAACACGGCGGGATAAGGCCAGCTTCTGCGAGGCCGGGGAATGGTGCCCGCATGTCGTTCGCCGAGCGGGAAGAGATCATGGTCCTCGCGGCGCAGGGCCTGTCCGCCAGGAAGATCGGGCTGCGGTTGGGTCGGGCTCACTCGACGATCAGCCGGGAACTCACCCGTGGGCGAAACGGGCAATGGTTGTATCGGGCGACGAACGGGCAAAGGAGGGTGCATAACAGCACCCGCCGCCCGAAACCGGCCCGGCTGCTGCAGGCAGGTCCCTTGCGCGTCCGGGTGTTGCACGATCTCCGTGACCGGTTCTCGCCCGAGCAGATCGCGGGCCGGCTCCGCCTGGAGTTCCCCGACGACCAGTCCATGTGGGCGTCGCACGAGACGATCTACCAGGCGATCTACCGCGACAGGCCGGGACGCTTAGCCAGGCCCGACCGGCCGCTCACTCGGACCAGACGGCGGGTGAGGAAGCCCCGTCGGGCAAAGAACACGCGGGTGGGTCGGATCCAGAACATGGTGTCCTTCCGGGAGCGGCATGTCGAGGCGGAGACACGTCAGGTCCCGGGGCATCTCGAGGGGGATCTGATCATCGGGAAGAACAACCGTGGCGCGATCGGGACGCTCGTGGACCGCGCCACCGGGGAATGCTTCCTCCTCCGCGTTGCCGAGGACAGGCCCCGCTCCCTCGCCGTACGCGACGAACTGATCCGCGTCCTGGGCGCCTTGCCGTCTGGGCCGGCGAGATCGGTGACGTGGGATCAGGGCGTCGAGCTGCACCGACACCGGGAGATCACCGCAGCTACCGGGGTCCCGGTGTTCTTCGCCGACCCGCACTCGCCCTGGCAACGCGGCTCGAACGAGAACTTGAATAAGCTGCTGCGGGAGTACTTCCCCCGCGGCACCGTCCTGACCGGCCACACCCAGAAACACCTCAACACGGTGGCTGCTGCCCTGAACCGGCGACCGCGGAAACGCTACGGATACGCCACCCCAAATGAGAGACTTGAACAACTCACCGGTGCGCTGACCGGTTGAACCTCCC
>NZ_JAYLVL010000014.1:0-1309 GCF_046156175.1 Lacisediminihabitans sp. H27-G8 | reverse complement strand
TGAATCGCCCTGGGTATCGTTCCGCTCTTTCCTTTTGGAGGATGGAACTATGACTAACCCTTATCCGGCGGAGTTTCGTGAGCGTGCGCTGCGGATGCTTGCCGAGGCTCGACCCGATCACCTGTCTGATTTCGCTGCCGCTAGCCATGTCGCTGGTCGTCTCGGGGTGAACCCTGAGACGTTGCGGTTGTGGAAGAAGCGTGCCGATATCGATGCCGGCCGTGAGCCAGGGACATCGTCGGAGGCGCAGATCGAGATCAAACGATTGAAGAAGCAGATCGCCGAGTTGGAGAAAGCGAACGAGATCCTCCGCTCTGCGAGCGTGTTTTTCGCCACCGAGCTCGGCCGCCCCTCATCGAGATGATCGCCTTCATCGACAAGATGAAGGATCGCTTCGGGGTCGAGCTCGTCTGCCGCACCATGCGAGCAGCTGAGGTGGGATTCGTCAGCGCCCGCGGATACCGGGCTGCGAAACGCCGTCCCGCGTCCACCAGAACCCTGTCAGACCAGCTCATCGGCGGCGAGATCACTCGGTTGCACGCGGAGAACTACGGCGTCTACGGGGTCCGGAAAATGCATCGCCTGCTCAAACGACAGGGTTGGGAGATCGGGAGGGATCAGACCGGACGGCTCATGCGATCCTTGGGCCTGCGCGGGGTGAAGCGTTCGAAACGGGTATTCACTACCAAGTCCGACCCGGTCGGCAAACGCCCGACGGATCTCGTGCAGCGACACTTCAGAGCCGATGCACCCCGTCGACTCTGGGTCGTCGACGTGACCTATGTGCGCACCTGGCAAGGCTTCGCCTATGTCGCGTTCGTCACCGATGTGTTCTCTAGGCGCATCGTGGGCTGGAACGTCGCCGCCACCCTGAAAGCCGACATCTTGCCGCTGCAAGCACTGGACATGGCCGCCTTCGACGCCGGCGGCGATCTCACCGGTCTAACGCATCACTCGGACCACGGATCGAACTACATGGCTTTGATCTACACGGATCGAATCATGGAACTCGGCGCTGTTCCTTCAACGGGGACGGTCGGGGATTCTTACGATAACGCGATGGCCGAGGCCCTCAATGCGCTCTATAAGTCGGAGCTGATCCGTGCTCGTGGGCCGTGGCGCACCGTCGAACAAGTCGAACTGGCAACCCTGGAATACGTGTGGTGGTGGAACAACCAAAGACTCCACTCCGAGCTCGATTACCGGACCCCGATCGAAGCCGAAACCGAGTATTACGCTGAAACCGAATCACTCTTGAAAGCGACCGCTTCCCAAGAGAACACCTAGGAACGAAACCCAGGGCTATTCA
>NZ_JAYLVL010000013.1:0-5866 GCF_046156175.1 Lacisediminihabitans sp. H27-G8 | reverse complement strand
CGGTCATCGTGATGATGCCTTTCGAGTGGGATGTGAGAGTTTCCTCGAAGGATCACACGGTGGCCGCGCCCACGTCGTCACCGACGCGGAAGCCACCGTGAGTTACACCACTATGCGGGACTCAACCGTTCGGGTGCGTAGTTCCTTCCGTGACTGACGAAAGGGACACACCATAGCGCTTCGAATAACCGTGCCCGCCGATATTCGTCCTTCGATCGACCAAATGTCATTCGGCGTATTGGCGGATTATCAGTCGGCCGTAGGCGGATTGATCGAGGCGGTGGATGTGCCTGCTCTAAGCCTGATTATCTATGTGAATGACAACGGCTTGATCTGCGGGGTACCCGTCAACGACCGGGCCACCGCTCTGTGGCGGGCGTTCGTGCTGAGATGCGGTTTCGCGGCGCGCTAGTCGGCGATGCGGGCTCGATTCCGGGTATGGCTCGGGTAGATATTTCTAAGGGCGCGCCTGATCGCTTTCCGCAGTGCTTGCAGCGGCGACTCGGTTGGCGACTTCTCGGTCGATTACCCGGAGAAGCAGGTCTGCGAGGTGCACGATGTCTGCAGCTTCGTCTGGATCGCTGTATTCGACGGTGCGGTGAGAGCTCGGGTTCTTAAAAGCTGTAACGGCCCCGAGGAACAGCTGCAGAAATCCTTCTTGTTCAGCAGGAGTCTCAGCCGAAATGACGAACGCCCCCGAGCCGACCCTGAGGGCGTCGGTTACAAGCTGTCGGCCGTATTTGTCAGGCCCGAAGCCTGCGGCACTGCGCAGCGCTACTTCGACTTCCTTCATCGCTGCGAATACCGCCACTTCATAGTTGCCTCGCTCGAAGTTGTAGAGAGCAGCGTCACGTAGACGCGTATGCAGGCCCTGACCCAGTCTCCGACGGGCTTCGACGTGACGCGATGTTCCTGATTCGAGAGCCAGGTGACCGGCTTTGCTGATCGTCCATTCAGATCCCGCACCAGAACTCCATGCAGCAGGACCCAGAAGACCCCCAGCAATGAGCCAGCTCATCCCTTCGGAGATCACGGCAGGAATCAGCGAACCGGTCTGATGCAGCGGATGACCGCTGACTCTGGGCTGGCTTGAGTTCACGCTCGACTGCGCGTGCGCCGCCATATTGGGTGCACTCCACGACTCCTTACCTGACTCGTGCATCGAGTGAAGGATCTCCATCCCGAGGGCCGGCGTATCAAGGTCCACCAACTGCCCCAGAGTGAAGGCCTTACCGGCTATGTCGACCCGCAGCGGCCGCAGCTCATCAGCAATCTCGAACTCGTCCATTCGATCATTCTGGGTCACATTCCGACCTGGGGCCATCAATGAGAGTTGGCGTCGCCGAAAGTTGTAGTTTTGCTATGGTCGGCGAATGGGCTCATGGTGGCATATCAAGATCGGTGGGCAGATTGCGCCCGTGTGGGGCAAGAGCTACGTCAGTGACAATCTGATGTTGCTATTCAACGATGGCGACCTTTACGTGAGTTCGGCAACACACGATGTGCTCAAGGACATTGACGGTTCGGCCGGCGAACTGGATGGGTTGCCGAGATCGTTGCGCAGGGACTTGATGGGCTATTCGACAACTGCGGGCGTGCTTCGGCAGCGCTTGGGACTGCAGGGGTTCTCTTCAGAGTGGGTTCGGCGGCTCGCTGCTGCGTACCTCGATGACCAAGACGAGGAGTGGCAGAAGCCGGACGAGAACTTCGCGGCATGGTTTCCGAACGGCGCTGCCATCACTGCGGCACTGACAACGCGATCCGGCAGGAAGGCTGGAGCGGGTATTCCTCCGGATCGGCGGACCCATCCCAAAGAGAACTTTCTCTACGAAAAATGGGGTGAGCTTAAAGAGGCCTTCGACGATCCCAGATTCGCTCTGGCTCTCTCATTGAGTAACGCACGCAGCACAACGGAGGTAAGGCTCGATCTCACGGACTTAGTAGAGGGAGGATGGATGACTTCTACCGAAACTCCGCATCGCGAGGCGCGGCTACGAATGGCAGCTGCAGTAGGGGCAGATGGGCCGGTCATCGTGATAACTGAGGGAGCGAGTGACGCCAGGCGCCTGCGACGTTCGCTGGAGATTTCAGCGCCCGAGGTCGCCCACGTATTCACGTTCCTCGATTTTGATCTTCGTCCCCCAGGCGGAACTGACCGAGTGGTGTCACTCACCAAGGGCATGGCTGCCGCTGGAGTCATGAACCGTGTCGTTGCCGTGCTGGATAGCGACACCGCGGGCCGTGACGCCAAGGCGCAGCTCGCCAACCTCCAGCTACCTTTGCAAGTCGTTGCTGTCTGCCTGCCTGATGTGCCCTACGCCGACCGCTATCCCACTCTTGGGCCAGCGGGCGATGGCGTCGAGAACGTGAACGGCCGGGCAGTTTCCATGGAGTTCATGTTTGGAGACAACGTGCTCCGGGACAAGGCAGGCGCACTTGCGCCGGTGCGTTGGCAGGGTTTCAACGAGCGTGTCGCGGACTATCAGGCGCGATTCGATGCCGGTCATAAGGCTGACATCAACGAGCGAATAGATGCAGCTCTTTCACCTACAGCCAGCGTTCCGCTTTCCAGTCAAGTCGCAGAAGGCTGCGCTCGACTGGCGGCGATGCTCATCGGTGCAGCCAGTCCTGCGCCGCGAATGCCTGCATCAGAGGAATCAGTTCTCACCGCAGCATGGCGGCGCGACCCTTTCGCTGACATCCAAGTTGATGAAGGTTGACGCAAGGGAAGATGGCTCAGGTCAAGAGTCTCGCATCTGGAGCTAGAGCCGAGCGAGCCCGCACTCATCGCACAGCCAACAAGTAGCAAGACTGTCCAAGTGCATAGGGGTCAGGCACGAGCTGCAATTTGGGGCCGCGCCAGGAATGTCATCGAGCTCATCCCACACGTCCGTCACGTTGTCGGTCATCCGCAGACCGTATCAATTGGATAGATGTCGGTCCTAGAGATATCCACATACAGACGACCGGGCGTCGTCTGGATTTGCGGCAGGGTATAGGGGCGCGAATCGGTGCTCCTCGTAGTCAAGCGTCGTTGTGTCCCGTCGGGCTCTTGGGAGGCAACAGGGCCACCCACTACACGCGGCCCTGAATTCTCAGGTCAGTCGAGGTTTCCACTTGCCGCGAACCCGACGATCATCTGCGAGAACTATCCAGAGCCCATCTTGGCTGGACTTCAGCCGGATCTGATGACCGAAGCGAGCGCCCAATGCTTCCAAGTGTTCGAGCAGGCTATCCGGCACCAATGAGAGGCTTGCATCTATGGTCACCTCTATCAATTCTGGCCATCGAGACGTCTGGTGCGGCTCGACTATCGCGTCGAACTCCTCGAACGCAACGGCGATGAGAAGCCGGAGACGCTCATCCGGTTGCTCAGTCAGCTTGCCGTTGCTCCATCCAAAGACCTTACTGTTTCGACCTAGAAACATGTGTCCCCAGAAGTTTTCCTCGTCATCAGGAGCATCGAACTTCACAAGATCATGTTCGAGATCTCGCCACACCTGAATCGCGAGTTCGTTGGCGCTCTTGAACTCGCCCAGTAGTCCTCGCATGGCTGCCTCCGATCGAAAGGCTCGAAGTCCATCCAACTGTTGTGTGTCGACGTCTGCCGGAAGCGGTTCCTTGGAGAAGTAGAGGTGCACTGGTTTCTTAGCTTTGACGGCTCGCTCGATCTCTTCGACGGTGCCGGATACAGCAGAAGACGTAGGAGAGCCCAGGCGACTCCCGAACAGGGCAAAGACGATGTCGGACTTGTCGACGCCCTGGGAATTGATCATGGCCTGCGGATGACCGCCCATTAGCGGCACTGCTGATGTCTCCCACCTCCACGGGTGAAGTATGAGTTTGCGATTTGCCGAGTTCGCGTCGTTCCACTTTGAGATGGCTTCTTCGACGGCGTCTCTCGCCGCCCGCGTATCGGAAGGCGACGCGATCATCACCCGGACAACCCTTGCGCTATAGGTCATAGCAGAACAGTATCTGACACGATTAATTAGAGCTCGCACACGGCCTGGAGCGGAGACGGAGGGGAATCCAGTTATGGTTTGCCGACAGTGCCCGTCATGCACCTGCAGATGTGGGAGGTGAGAACGCTGGTACCAGCATGCGCGATCGATCGACTGAGCCGGCGCGCCCGTCGGCACGACGGACGCTTGGCTGGTCAGCGGTGCATACAGCGATACCAGAGCTCGATCCCGAATGTCCTCTGTATCCACGTGCGTGAACGCCTTGACAATCAAGGCGCACCTCGCGGGCGCCTTATGCGTCGGTGAAGCAGCCCAAATCTGACCTAGTCGCATTGGGCATTCGCTACCGAAAATGACCCGGTCAGATTGATTGTTTAGTGTCGATCGACCGTCGGCACGTAGTCACCTGCTCCAGCCTCTGACTTCGCCGCTGACTGCAGCACAGTCGACAAAGATGTCCCCGAACGGCCTGCTAGGCCGTATCGGCGCGGCTTAGCGTGACCCTTGGGTGAAGGCGGCCCGGACGTCTGGGGCGACCTTGGGCTTCGGGGGGATGTAGAACTTTCGGGTCACGTCGGGGGAGCCGTGTCCGAGAAAGACGGAGGTGACTTCTTCGCCGAACATCGCATCCACTCGTGCGGCGGCGGTCTTCCGGAGGTGGTGCGGGGTCACCCATTCCAGACCGACCCGGGCGCGGACATTTCGCCAGGATTCGCGGACGTTGTGCGGGTCGAGCAGGGTTCCGTTTCGGCTTGGGAAGAGCAGGCCGTTCGCGCCGGCGGTGAGGGCACGGCGGTCCAGGAGGTCGGCGACCCAGTCTGGGGCGAGGACTGGTCGCCGTCCGGCAGGGCCATCCTTCGTGTGCGGTTGGCGTTCGGGCTTACCGGTCGGGGTGATGACGGTCGAGTTGATGTGCACGATGGGACCTTCCGGGTTGCTGAGGTCGAGGTCGTTGACGGTGAGGGCGAGCACTTCGCCGATGCGCAGTCCGAGTGTGTACTGGGTTTCGACGATGTCGGGCAGCCAGGTGTTCTGCCGCATCGTCTTGACTGCGCCGCGCATCGTTTCGAGTTCCTGCTCGGTGAGTGCCCGGACCTGGGGTGCGTCTTCGCGCGGGACAGAGACCCCGGACATGGGGTTGTAGGGGAGCGCGTCCCGTCGGGCGGCCAGTTTGAAGGCCTGGTTCAACAGGGTCTTGGCCAGTTCGGCTTGTGCTCGTCGTGTCTCACGTTCTTTCAGGTACCAGGTGTCTAGGCGACCGGTCGTCGCTTCTCTGAGGCGGATGCTGCCGAGTCCCGGCACGATGATGCGGGTGATGACATCCGAGTAGTTCGCCTTCGAGCCGGCGGCCAGTTTTGTGGTCGCCAGCTTCCACGGCCAGAACACTTCCATGAGTTGTGCCACCGTGGACTCTCCGGTCAAGTCGCCGACCCGGGCCGCTGTTTCGTGGTCTCGAATTGCGACCTTCAGTGCGCGTTCCGCGTCGGCTTTCGTCTTGCGATTGCGCTCGATGCCGCGGGTGACTCCGTCACCGTCCCGGAACAAGCAGGACGCTCGCCAGCTGTCGCCTCGCTTGCGGGTGGTGATTGTGCCGTAGGTGCCGATTTCCAGCGGCGGTCGCCCGCTCACGCGACGACCTCGTAGTCGGCATCCCAGTCGTCGAGCTGGGTGAGGAGCCAGGAGTCCACTTCTCGGGCATCCCACCGTAGGTGACGGCCGATGCGCATCGCGCGCGGGCCCGTGTGCTTGCTCCGCCACTGGTAGATGGTCAGGATGAATCGCCCTGGGTTTCGTTCCTAGGTGTTCTCTTGGGAAGCGGTCGCTTCCAAGAGTGATTCGGTTTCAGCGTAGTAGTCGGTCTCGGCTTCAATGGGGGTGCGGTAATCGAGCTCAGAGTGAAG
>NZ_JAYLVL010000012.1:0-8420 GCF_046156175.1 Lacisediminihabitans sp. H27-G8 | reverse complement strand
CACACCCAGAAACACCTCAACACGGTGGCTGCTGCCCTGAACCGGCGACCGCGGAAACGCTACGGATACGCCACCCCAAATGAGAGACTTGAACAACTCACCGGTGCGCTGACCGGTTGAACCTCCCCACGCTAAGCCGATTCTGTGTGCTGGGTTGGCGTAGTTGGGGCTCCGTTTTCCGGTTTAGTGGTGGGTTGCGGGGATCCGGCGGCAGGGGGTCGGGAGGGCTGACGCGTGGACGCGCGGAGTCGACCCAGGGTGAATTCCCAATAATCTTTCAGACGGTCAGAAACTGGAGTGGCTCACTTTTCGCGCGCGCGACGTCGAATCCGATGAAATATTGATGGTGAAAAGGCTATTGCTGTCCCGGGGAGAAGGGCATACGTTGTGGCTACTGTCTCTTTCCGGCCCCCGGCCCTCCGATTTTCTCGCAGGATTCGCCCGTCCGAACATCGACAGCAGCGTCGCTTGCGGTTCTCCCAACCGATGACGTTGACCTTGTCGGTGGTGTCGGATTTGGAGTCAGTGGTGACCGTTTCACACGTTTCCTCCCGAATGCGCGGGACTTTAGCTGCGTCGGTTTCTGTGGTTCTGGCGGTGGGCCTGGTGGGCGCGATTCCGTTGGTGGCGTCGGCGTCTCCGCTGCCGGCACCAACTGTGGTGGGGATGACCGGTGCGCGGCCGTCGGCGACTCGTTTGTCGTTTCCGATCAGTGACCACGTCACTGCGGCTGTGGATGTGGGGACCGGGAATCTTGAGGTGTCGACCCGGGCGATGACGTTGCCGGGAGTGACCTCCACTGTCCCGTTGACGGCAGTGTTCAACTCGATGTCGCAAATATTGGGCAGCACTTCCAATGGTGCTGCGAATAAGTGGATTGCCAGTGCTGGTGGTGCGGGCACGTTGACGGTGAACTCGTCCACTGGTGCTTTGGTGTTTGTGACTGCGGATGGGGCCACCTGGTCGTTCACCCCGGTGACCGGCTCTGCTGTGGCCTTCACCTCCCCGGCCGGTTTTCAGGCAACGCTGGCGGCGCAGTTGACCGGCGGGACGGTGAGCGGGTACACCCTCACCTACTGGGTGTCGCAAACTGTTGAGACGTTTGATGCGAACGGGTTGGCGAGGACGGTCACCGACCGCAACGGCAACGTGACGACGTTCGGGTTTGACGGGTATGGGAATCCGACCAACATCGTGTCGTCGGCGGGTCCGACTGCCGCCCGCACGGCGACGATCGCCTACAACCCGGGCTCTTTCACGGAGACGGTGACCCAGACGAACGGGGCGCTCACCCGTAATGTGAAGTACATCAAAAATTCGGTATCCAATTTGACCTCCATTGTTGATGCGATGGGTACCAGCACCGCGTTCACGTACACGTCCGGCAATGTGACGCAGATCATTTCCGTTACCGGTGCGGAAACGGATTTCGCCTACGACGGGTCCGGTCGAATCACCCAGGTGGATCAGCTCAACACCACGACCGGGTCCCCGGGCACGTCGACGACGCGCTTCACTTACCCGTCGGCCGGTCAAACGTTGGTTGCCGGGCCGAACACGTCCATAAGTACAGCGGTTGCGACCGGTCCGCACCTCACCTATACGATCGGTGCCGGATATCGGGTTTCGAAGGTAACGGATCAGATCGGTCGTCAACGGTCGGCAACCTACAGCCCCACCAATTTGGCCCCGGCGACTTCGACTCGGGGTAACACTGACACCACTCCGCCTCCGGGGTCCACCCCGACCGGAACCTCCACGAATACCTTCGGTGCGAACGCGGGCCAGTCATTGACGGCCGCCGCCGCCCCGGGCGGTGCTACCCGCACGGCCGCGTATGCGAACACGGGCAGCAGCGCCTACCTTCCCTCGTCGACGAGCAGCGATTCGGCCGATCAGACGGTGTATCACTACACCGGGTCCGGCAACGTGGATTCAACAACCAATTCGACTCTCGCCGCGACCGCAGCGTTGACCTACAACACGAACGGCACGGTGGCGACAGCGACCGCGCCGAACAACGCAGCGGTCGGAGTGACCCCGGCGAACCCGACCATCTATGGGTATGACCCGTACACGTTCCAACTGATGTCGGTCACCCCGCCGACCGGCACGAACCTGGGGGTGAAGGCGCTCACCTATGACGGGTTCGGGCGGTTGAAGACGATCACCGACGGGCGCGGCAACACCACCACCTACAGCTACGACAAGATCGACCGGCTTTTGAGCACCGGGTTCTCCAGTGGACTTGCGACGGTGACGAATACGTACAACTCTGCCGGGCAGCAACTGACCAGTGTTTCAGCAACGGGGACAATCACGAACACCTATGATCAACTCGGTCGGCTCCTGACCACGGTGAACACCGCCGGCGGCGGCACCGAAACGTACACCTACGACAAAGGATCGAATCTGGCCACCACCACTGATGGGTTCGGGACGATCACGAATACGTACGACGCCTCTGGTGTGCTGATCGATATGAAATATCCGCACAACGGGTCGTTCCAACATTTGGTATTCAAAACGGATGACCAGGGCCGGCGCACCGACCAATACCTGCAATCCGATTCGACCGGCACCTACTGGGCCGCCCACGTACACACCACCTACGACACGACAGGACGAATTTCCGGCTTGACCGCTGCGACCGGGCAGGCCCCCACGACGGTCACCCCGGTGCTGGATATGAGCTACTGCTACAACACGGCAAGTCCCGCGCCGACCTGCGCAACGGGGACTTCGACGGATCGGTCGAAGTTGCAGTGGCAGAAAGACAACCTCAGCGGGCAAGTGACCGCTTTCAGCTACGACAGCGGCGGACGACTCCTCACCGTGACCCAGTCCGGTGGGGCGACGAACAACACGTACACGTACACGTACGACGCGGACGGGAACCGGAAAACCTCGGTCGTCACCGGTTCTAACCCGGCATCCCAGTCCCTGACCTTCAACGCGGCGAACCAAATCACCACCCCCGGGTACAGCTATGACGGGGCCGGGAATCTGACCGCCACCCCGACCGCGTCGTACACCTACAACGCGGCGGAACAGATGACCCAAGCGGTCACCGGAGGTGTGACCAGCACCTACACGTACGCGGGGGCGTCCCAATCGCAGGTTCTGTCCGAAACGAAAGGCGGATCAAGCGCGATCGCGACGAAGCTGGTGTATGGGCGTACCGGTGCGAACGGGCAACCGGAGATTGAGCAGTACAGCATCAACGGGAACCAGGCGTACGTGTTTGATGATCCCACCACCGGGCAGCCACTCGGAATCGTGACCTCCAGCGACCAAGCGTGCATGCTCGTCTTCGATGGGACCGGAAACCCGGTCGGACTGCTGAGCAACAGCGCCACCGTGTCGTTCACCTACAAATACGACCCATGGGGGGTGCAAACCCTCTCCGCCGGCGGGACTGGCAACGGCGCCGGGCAGAACCCGTACGCATTCCATGGCGGGATCAAAGACCCCGGCTCCGGACTGGTCAAATTCGGACTCCGCTGGTACAACCCGACCACCGGAACCTGGACCCAACAAGACACCCTCGACAGCCCCCTCGACCCCGCCAACGCCAACCGATACGCCTACGCCGGCGACGACCCCATCAACAATCAGGACCCCACAGGTCGGATCTTGGGTCTCGCGTGTGGGACCGCGGCATTGGCGGGGCTCGCGGCAGTGGCCTTCACTGTGTTGGATGTTGCGGACATAATAGCTGCCGCTGCTGCGGCCGCCCCCACTCTCGGCACGTCGGCGATTGCGGGGGCGACCGCCGCGGTAGCGTTAGGTGTGGCGATCGGTTTTGAAGTAGGGGTGACAGGGGTGGCTACGCGTGAGTGCTTCGGATAGCACCAGAAAAGCCCTTTGGCTGGCAATTGCGACACTGGCCCTGGGCTTAGCCGTTGCCGTCTTCGTTCTCTTCTCAGTCCTCTCGCCGGGTGGCGAATCAATCGTGTTCTTGATCTTGGCGCTTCTGGCGCTGGCTACGATGATCTTCCTGTTCTTCTATCGACGGCGAAGGGCGCGTTAAGCTGCCTAACGGCTTCGATCGATACCCGCTTTGTGGGGAACGAAAAAAGGAAAAATTAGCTGAACAGCGAATGGAGTCAGACCGGTACGCCTACGCCGGCGACGACCCCACCAACTGACAGGACCCCCATAGATCAGGTGCCCTTCGATCCAATCGGGGCACTAACAGGATGAAAAATCTACGTTTGAAACACCCCCAAAATCGGCGAACCCAAACCCTGCGCGGCCTCGCACACGGCGCGTGGCTCCTAACTGTGTTGGTCATTGCAATTCCCCTGGGTATTTGGACCTTTTCCCAGGAACTGGCCTCGGTCCGCTTCGCGCGGGATTATTTATTGGCGCGGCATTCCTAATAACGGGAGTGCTCTTGCGTGCCCGCGCCGATCCGGCATTCGACCCGCGACACGAAGCTCCAGTCGACGACGATCTTCCTCAGCGATGAAAACAGTTCAGCGAACACTTCCGCATTCGCCGGTGCGGCCGCAATAGAAGTGTCTGCTGTCGATCACTGACGGGCGGGGCAACACCTCCACATAAATAACTCGGCGGATTTTTGGGCCCAACTGGCGTAGTTGAAGCTCCGTTTCCTGGTTCAGCGTTCGGTGGCGGGGATCCACCGATAGAGGGTCGGGATCGAGACGCCGACGTTGTGGGCCACGTCGGCGGCAGAGGTGCCTTGGGCGAGCAGCTGCCGTGCGGCGGCGATCTTCCGGTCGGTCATGAGGCGTTTGCGGCCGGGAGGGCGCCCGTTCTTTCGGGCGGCTTCCAGCCCGGCACGGGTGCGCTCAACAGTGAGTTCCCGTTCCATCTGGGCGAGGGAGGCCATGACGTGGAAGAAGAACCGGCCGGCCGGGGTGGTGGTGTCGATCTGGTCGGTGAGGGACCGGAACCCGATCCCGGCGTGCTCGAGCTGGTCGGTGAACGCGATCAGGTTCTTCACGGAACGGCCCAGCCGGTCAAGTTTCCAGACGACTAGTGTGTCCCCGTCGCGGAGATGATCGAGGGCTAGGTCCAGGCCTGGGCGGGAGGATTTGGCACCGCTGATGGTGTCGGTGAAGATTTTCTGACAGCCGGCAGCGGTCAGGGCGTCGCGTTGCAGGTCGAGGTTTTGGTCGGTCGTTGAGACGCGGGCGTAGCCGATGAGCATGGGGTACCGTTTCGGTTCTCGGAATCCGTTGTTGTGGAGTGATGCAAGAATACTGTTCTGAGAAGTGTTTGTGAGAGACCAAAACCCGCGAAGTTCCGTGTGCTGCCCGCAGCGGGGATGGGGTTCTTGTTTTCCTCCGTTTTCAAGAAGGAGCATTCATGCCGCGTCGCCCGGTTCTGACCGTCATCGAACGCGACGAGCTCATTGCTCTGCCGATCGATGAGCTGGCGCGTGTGCAGCACTACACGTTGAGCGATTCCGACCTGGCGATCATCCGGCAACGCCGCGGAGATGAAAACCGGTTGGGGTTCGCCGTTCAACTCTGTTACCTCCGATTCCCCGGCCGTGCCCTCGGGGTCGACGAGGTCCCCGATGCTGCTCTGGTCGAACGGCTCGTCAAACAGCTCGGCATTTCAGCTGAAAGCTGGGATCAGTACGCCGCACGCCCACAAACCCGGGTCGAGCACTTTGCCGAACTGCAAACCTGGCTGAAGCTTCGAACCTTTGATCTCTCCGATTACCGCCGGTGGGCGGTCACCCTTGCCGACCTTGCCCAACGCACCGATCGTGGTTTTGCCCTGGCCGAAGCGATCGTTGCGGGCCTTCGGGGGGAGAGCATTGTTGTTCCCTCCGTGGAGGTCATCGAGCGCATCTGTGCCGAAGCTTTGACGCATGGCACACGGCGAATGCACACCCGCCTGATCGAGCCGGTATCTGCCGCGTCCCTTGCTGCCCTTGATCAACTCCTTGTGGTGGCTGGCGGTGCGCAGCTGAGCCGGTTGAGTTGGCTTCGCCAACCGTCGGGGACACCTAGGGCCCGGCATATTCTCACTCACCTGGAGAGACTGAAAACGGTTCGCGCGATTGGGATCCCGCCCGACACCGGGCACGCTGTGCACAGCGGGCGGCTTGCGAAACTTGCCCGTGAGGGCGGCCAGATGACCTCCCAGCATTTGCGGGATCTTGAACCGACCCGGCGACACGCGACCCTTGTCGCGGTTGTGCTCGACACCCAGGCGACGTTGATCGATGAGGTCATCGATCTTCATGACAGGTTCCTGGGCGCCGTGTTCAGCCGGGCGAAACGCACTCACGCGGAGCAGTTCCAGAACTCGGGCAAAGCGATCAGTGAGAAGGTTCGCCTGTATTCACAGATCGGCCGCGCCCTCCTGGCCGCGAAAGAATCCGGGGCTGAACCTTACGCCGCGATCGAGAAGGTGATCTCCTGGGCGGCTCTTGAGGAGAGTGTCACCGAGGCGGAGCACCTCGCGGGGCCAGCGAACTTCGATCATCTCGCCTTCGCGATCGACGGGTATGGGCAACTTCACCGCTACGTCCCCGCCCTCCTTGACGCCCTCGATTTTCGGGCAGCGCCTGCTGCGCGTGATGTTCTCGCCGGGATCGTGCTGCTTCGTGACCTGAACGCCCGCCAGGCGCGGAAAGTCCCAGACACGGCCCCGACTTCCTTCATTCGCAAACGGTGGGCCGATCTCGTCAGAACGCCCGAGGGCCTCGATCGGCGCTTCTACGAATTGTGCGTGATGTCGGAGCTTCGGAACTCGCTGCGCTCTGGAGACATTTGGGTGCCTGGCTCCCGCCAGCACAGGGACTTTGATGAATACCTTCTGCCCGCCCCCGTGTTCCGGGAACGCCAGACCACGGACGCGCTCGGGCTGCCGATCGCCGCAGATGTTGACCAGTTCCTCGGCGCCCGCATGGCCCTTTTGAAGCAACAGCTCGTCGCGGTTGAGAGCCTCGCAGCGGCCGGCGAGTTGCCCGATGCGGCGATGACGGCGGCCGGACATTTGCGGATCAGCCCGCTGACGAACATGGTGCCCGACGAAGCAGACGCCCTGATCCGGGCCAGCTACGGACTCCTGCCGCACGTGAAGATCACCGAACTGCTCCTCGAAGTTGATCAGTGGACCGGATTCTCCACACACTTCACCCACCTCAAATCCGGCCAACCGCCCAAAGACACCAGCCTCCTGTTGAGCGCAGTCCTCTCCGATGCGATCAATCTAGGGCTCCGGAAAATGGCGGAAGCATCCCCCGGGATCACGGTCACCAAACTCGGTTGGTTACAGGCCTGGCATGTCCGCGACGAAACCTACGCCGCCGCCCTCGCCGAAATCGTCAACGCACAATCCCGGCAACCCTTCGCCGCCCGGTGGGGGCACGGGGCCACCTCCTCCTCCGACGGGCAAAACTTCAAAGCCGGCGGCCGCGGGCTGTTCGCCGGCCACGTCAACCTCAAATACGGGCAAGAACCCGGCGTCCAGTTCTATACCCACATTTCCGACCAGTACGCACCGTTCCACAGCACAGTGATCTCCGCCACCGTCCGGGACTCCACCCACGTTCTCGACGGACTGCTCTACCACGAGTCCGACCTTCGGATCGAGGAGCACTACACCGATACCGCCGGTTTCACCGACCACGTCTTCGCCCTCACCCACCTCCTCGGCTACCGGTTCGCCCCACGCATCCGAGGACTGGCCGATAAGCGCCTCTACATTCCCGGCAAGTCCGACAATTACCCGAGCCTGAAGCCGCTGATCGGCGGCAGCATCAACACCACACTCATTCGCGCCCACTGGGACGACATCCTGCGTCTCACCACCTCAATCAAGAGCGGCACCGTCACCGCATCGCTGATGCTGCGAAAGCTCGGTAGCTACCCGCGCCAGAACGGGCTTGCAACGGCGCTCCGGGAACTTGGTCGCCTCGAACGCACCCTGTTCACCCTCGACTGGATGCAGAACCCGGAACTGCGCCGACGAGTGCAAACCGGCCTGAATAAAGGAGAAGCCCGGAACGCGCTCGCCCGTGCGGTGTTCTTCAACCGGCTCGGTGAGCTCCGCGACCGTTCCTACGACAACCAACGCCACCGCGCATCCGGGCTGAACCTGCTCACCGCCGCGATCACCCTCTGGAACACCGTCTACCTCGAACACACCATCACCACCACTGGCCACCCAGTCGATGATCCGTTGCTCGACCATCTCTCACCACTCGGCTGGGAACATATCAACCTCACCGGCGACTACACCTGGAACAACCCCCGCCAACCCAAAGCCGGAAAACTACGACCGCTCAGACGCCCAGGAACCCCTTAGCGTGGGGAGGTTCAACCGGTCAGCGCACCATCTGGCAGTTTTGGAGGATGGTTATGACGGATTCGGTGGCACGGTTCTCAGCGCGGCTGGTTCCGGAGGTGACGGCCCGGTTGTGGGATCTC
>NZ_JAYLVL010000011.1:0-9478 GCF_046156175.1 Lacisediminihabitans sp. H27-G8 | reverse complement strand
ACATCCTCGCCCGCTCCCGCATGCGAGCCCTGCCCGATACCGGAAGCGAGGTGAACACCGACACGATCATGGCCCTCAGCGCCTAAAACGAAGGATCAGCAGTTACACCACACCACGGGACTTGACCACCCGAACGCCGCCGCGAGACAGTCTGACCGGTGCGCAGGACGAGGCGCACCCCGATAGCCGTCCCATCGCTCTCGCTAGTGGTCACACTCGGCCGACGGTACACAAACTAGACAAGCGGCCCGAATATCGTCAGATTTCCCATTTTTGGTGGCGGTTCTGGAGCGTAATCGAGTAGCCGCCGGTATCCGTCATCGAACGAGGCGGATGGGAAAAGGGTGCCGGCAGATGTCATCGACCCTGACCCGAGCCAATCTAGAGCATCGTTCAGGCCGACCTCGATCACGCCGGCGACGCTTTCGTGGAGACTCCCAAGGAGGTCGCCCCCTACTACCGCCGGAGCAATGAGCGCGCCGTGCTGAGCGTGAGGGCGAAGGTACACCGAGGGCACGCTGTATCGGAGGTCCACCGCGCGAGTGCGCTGCCCCACGCGGTATCCCGGAACACCAGTCTCTTCAAGAGGCTCAGTCTGGAAGATGATGACGTAGGCCTTTGCCGACACCCCCTCGCTTGAAACCGAACGCCTGACGTGATGCGCATACCTTCCAACGCTCACCTGCCTGAAGCAGGCAAACCACAGGGCAACCCAGATGTTGTCGACAACATCCAGCCACCGTGTCTTGATCCCATAGTGCTGCAGCAGAGGCTCCACCACGGCACGGTACGTGCCAGACACAAGTGCCGCAGACGAACGCGACGCTCGACTAGCAACTTCCAAACACCGGTGGGCGTTGGCAAACGAGAAGGGACCGCCAGTGCATGCGCACGCGGCACCGAATAGCCGATCGACGTAGGTGCGCATCGCTGCTGCATGTCCGTCAAATTGCAGCTGAGTGAGACCCTGGTGCCCACTTCCGTCCGCATGAGGCCGAAACGCGCTCGCCAGCATCGTGCCGCGGAGAGCGCTTTCACCGCGATAGAAAGCGTAGCCGTGATGCGCCTTGAACCGCAGGTAACCAGCCACGGCTGTTAGCTGGTTTGGATTCTCTACCGACCAGACAGTCCATCCGTTATCCGCACGCCGACGGATATTGGAGAGCGTCAGCCCGTTGTTGTAGCTCATCTCGCCGCCACCGGCGGGGTCCTCAGAAGTTGCCATCAGGCGACGAACTCGCGGCGCTGTCGTAGCAGCGCCACATCTTTCGAGCTTGACTTCCGTTCGAGCTTGCCGATGACAGCCTGCTCCGTCTCGGGCGTCCAGAACACCTGAAGGTATTCCCGGGCACGGGTCAGGGCGGTATAGAAAATGTTGTGCGAGATTCCGTCCTCGTTCGCATCAGTAATGACGACCTTGACTGATTCGTACTCGAGACCCTGCGCTCGGTGAATTGACACGGCGTAGGCGACCTGAAAGGGAACCGAGGTGTTCGAGGGAGCATCGTCGTCATCGCTGTTCGCCAGCTCGTAGACCTCGAACGCGACAACCGAGTCGCGAACCCAAGTGAGGTCAAGCCCCCAGGTGTCGAGCTCAGTAACTGTCCGCGTCAGGTCAACTTCGAAACGGATCTTTCCGGGCTCTACGTCTATTCCGACGATGGTGCCTTTGAGGTTGTTGTAGATCAGCGGCTTGAAGCGCTCACTGTCGTTGAAGACGACTGGATCGCCCACTTTGAATGTCGCGGGCCCCCAATCGACTGAAGGGTTCGAATTGCTGCTTTGCAGGAACCGGTTCACGTTGTTGATGCCGTAAAGCCCGTCATAGTTCAAGCACAAGATGATCTCGTCCTCCTTGCGTTTTCCAAACAACTCCTCGCTGAGAGGCGTTGAATAGTTGCCACGGGTCATCGCTTCGGTGATGTCATCTTCTACGTTGCGAATCTTGTCCCAGAGCGCCAGTAGCTGCTTGTTATCCGAACGCCACGGTTTATCTAGCTCGAATACGGATGACGCGGGCAGGAAGGATCGCATGATACTGAACCAGTTACCGAACTGGATCGATTCGATTTGGTGAATATCCCCGACGAAAAGTAGAAGCTTGAACTTTGTGTTGCTGAGGACCTGCATGAGGCTTTCGTTGCTGACTGTGCTGCATTCGTCTATGACAAGAACTTCATAGTCGGTCGATGAACCGCCACTCCAGTTGTGGCTGGCAATGGTGCGGAAGTCCGCATTCTGCGCGCGTACCTTGCGGCGCAGGTTGTCAACGGCGGGATGAGTGTTGGCCAAGAACAGGAGCGGCTTGTCATTCAGATAGTTGGCGAGGTAATTGATCATCGTTGACTTTCCAGTGCCTGCGGCGCCGTATATCAGTGCGACTTTCGAGTCCTTGAAAAGTGACGTCAGCGCGGCGACCTTCGTCTCGTCGTCGAATTCCTTTGGCTGTTCATCAACCCACCTTGTGAGGGCTGTCTCCCATCCGCCGACGCCGCTTGTTGAGTGGCTTTGCACTTTGTGGACGATGTCAACGACTTCGTCCTCGTACCCATGCGCAAACACATGACCCATATCGATCTCCAGTTTCCGCGCTTGGTGCCTAGCGTTTCCGTAAAGGAGAGCGTTGTGTTGTTCGACGAGCGCCGAGACATCCCCGAAGTCTTCGAGTTCCGAGAGCGGAGTGTAGAGCATGCCCTTGCGGTCAATGTTGTTGCTAATCCGGCGAGCGAGCAGCTCGTGAGTTCGACCCGCCGGATCGATGGCTTCCAGGAGGTCCCAGAAGTGCGGTCGGTGACCCATCGGGTAGGTGCAGAACGGCATCTCTTCGAATGGAATGCAGCCCCACTGGAGATGCAGATTTGAAAGCCTCCCACAGGAGTCCTTGTTGTACTGCTTTCGTATAACGACGTTTCGCATTGAGAGCATGAGGTAGCGGATGAGGAGGTATCCGGGCCGTCTACTGCCGATTAGGTCGCGCGCCTTGTCCAGGGTCGGGTAGATGCTTGGAGACTTGGTCTCGGATAGCGCCCAGGTCTTTACTTGGCTATAGGCTTCCGCCGGAAGATCGACCAGCTCGAGTAGCGTGGATCCGGTCTGGGTGAGATACCTCATTACGTTTTTGTACTCGGGGCTCCGGGTGTCGACTCGTGATCGCGGTCCGAAGAACCTGGAGAAGTTCTCGAGTTCACATTGTCGGATTGACACCTCCCAAGCGGTGATCAATGTGATGGGCATCGTCTGACCCAGGACATCAATCGAGTCTCCGACGAGCGTGAGCGTTGCCGCGTGCTTGTCGTTGATGTCTAGATCCGAGAAGGCAATCACTCGATCGAACTTGCTGATGCTTGGTTTGTCAGACGGCGTTGCGAAGGTGACCTCGTAGTACACGCGCCCCTTCGTGAAGAACGGACGCGTCTTGAGTACGTAATAGCGGGATGCGCGCTCGGGTCCGGGCGCGAGAATACTGGCTGCTTCGATGCGCTCCGCGATCTTCAGATGGTACTCGCGCAGAGAAGGATCAAGGTCGATGGGAAAGTTCTCGAGGTTCGCGAGGAGGTCTAGTCGAAATGACCTCTTGAGTAGGTCACGAACCTTGTACAGGTAGGCGAAATACTTCAGCATGAGCCGTTCGGAACTGTCGCCATCAAATGTGTAGTGCGAGGTACTCGGCTGCAGTTGCCTGTAGAAGCGGCTAAGGAAAGACAACTTCCCGTTCGATTTGAGAGAGGCCAGTCCCGACTCAATGGCGGGGTAGTCATACTCGGCTGTTACATCCTGAGTGTTGACGAGAACTGCGACTCCCTCTACTAGGTTCCGCAGCTGTGCGAGCACGTTCTGAGAGAGCAGCCCGCGGTCATCGATAAGGGACTCGATGTTGCTGAAGATGACACCGTCAACGCTGTGAAGGTGTTCTGCGACAGATGTCATGCTTCGGTCCCCTGCTCATGGGTGGATGGCGCCCTGCGCTCCTTCTATCCGAATAGGCTAGTGCCGCTCACCTTCTTGAACTACTCGCATCGGTCGATGGGGAAGCCGTATTGACCAACACCCATGCGTAGTCATTTGCGTAGTCAGTCGGATTTCTAACGCGTCCCCAAGATGATTGCGCGCCGATTCATGCTGGCTGCAGACGCCAAATCTGCACCGTGACCGCTGGGTTGTATGACCAAATACCACGGTGAAAAGCTGCGCTTCAGGTTTCACGCAGTTTCGCGATCAACGCAGTGTCTGTATGTTTCTCGAACTTGTCCCGCGCCCTCTCCTGGAAAAACTCCCATGACTCCGACGAGTGCAGCGCACGCTCCATCGCTTCGCCCGGACGCCGAGGAAGAACAGAGAGCCAATCGAGGATCGCACGCGCCGGGACGAATTGATCCACGCTCGCGGTGGTAGCGAACAGTACAGTGGCGATGCGCTCGGCCGGCTCAAGTTGATTTGCGTTGGTCAGAACCCTGAGCACGCTTACACACCAAGATAGAAACGAATCCATATCGCTGTAGCTCATCGCGGGCACCTCGCCTAGGAGATCCGTCACCGCATCGACCATGCCGGCGCTATCGCCTGCAGCCCACCTATTGACGTCGGACTGCGATAATTTCGCGAGCGCACGGACCAGGCGCGCGTGTTCCGCCGGCTGCCCGAGAACATAGGCGCTCACTTCGGCCCACTCCCCTTGATGAATCAGCGCTTCGAACGTGCCCACGAACGGCTTTGTGGCCTTGGTAAAGGCATTCACGAATTGGTCCAGGCTCGCAAAACGATCTGATCCTCGTGGCCTCGTCGCCCTGCGGATAGCAGCACCAAGACGAGGATCGGAGGGCATCTGCACATGTCCGTAGGACGGCGGTTGCCCGGTCAGCAGCCAAGATGCGATTGCCCCGAGGCTATACACATCCGCACTCACCGTCGCATCGTGGGCGTCGGTGTATTGCTCCGGCGCGGCCCACCCGGCGCTTCCAGTCAGACCGCCAGCGTGAGTTAGCTTGGATGCTGTTAGGCCCAAAGGATTGCGCACGATACCGAAGTCTGCAACGACCCACCGAGCGCCTTGCGCACTTTCGAGCCACAGAATGTTTTGAGGTTTGAGGTCGCGGTGCACCTGGTCTTGGGCATGAAGAGGTCCGAGCCCTATGGCAACAGCCTCGAGAACGTCGAGGCATTCTGACACCGAGCAGGGCACATCCATCTCAGATAGAGCACGCGATGCGCGTGGCATGCCATACCAACTGTGCGAGGAGTCGTAGTCGAGAATCGGCATCACATGCCTATTCGCGGTCGCAACCATCGCTAGGAGTTCGCGCTCAAAACGCTTCTGCACCTGGCGCACGTCGGCGGCGGTCTTCAGGACGACGGCTTGGCCAGTAGCGCTCTGTGCAGTCCAGACCTGAGCTGACGGCGTCTCGCTGATTTTCTCTAGGAGGGCATATCCGTCGGGTATCACCATGAACTACTCTCCCTTTCTGATGTCGGGCGCATCATCCCGAAAATCGACGGTGCTGTCAGTTCCTTGAGGCTAGCGAATCCTTACGGGAGGCTCCCTAGTTTTTAGAACGGAGAGTCGGTTGAATAGCCGCCCCACGGCGCATCGTTGATCGGGCCGGTGAAGTAGGTTGAACCGCGGTCCGGAGCGAAGTCCCAGGTCGCGCTATCGAGATGGTCGGGTGCTGCACCCACTCGGTAGCTGGCTCGTCCTTGCCCGGTCACATCATGCGGATACTGGTCTGGTCGAATTACGATTCCGTGCCCTCGAACCTCGACTCCGCCACTGGTAATCGTCCAGTCATTTGAGATCATCTCGAACACGGGGGTGGCCGTTAGCCATCCATCTGCGTTCGCCGTCCAACCCAGCACCGCTTATACGAGTACCGATTCCGACAGCGGCGCATCTAGTCACCGGCGCTCGCCATCAGAGCCAGTTTCGACTCCACCTGTCCGTGGCTACAGGAACTGTTCCCTCACCGGCACAATGGCAGTGCACGCGCTTTCAAGTCTCGCTCCGGGAGACGTGGTGTGGGCAAGGAGGACCCGCCGATGCGTCTCATCAAGATCACCGTGAACAACTACACACGGTTGCGGGATCTCGACGTCGCCGTCCGAGGGCATCTCGTCGTCGTCGGCGCCAACGATGTCGGAAAGACCTCACTCCTACGTCTCCTCAATCTCCTGTTCGGCGCGACCGCACAGTTGTACCAAGGACTCTCAATCCGGGACCTACGCGACCTCAACACGCCGCTCACCATCAACGCGACCTTCAATGCGTTCACCGAAGATGAACGAACCCTGTTCCATCGCGAGATCGACATTGACCCGAAAGACAAGTCGGAGTCGCTTGACGTTCGACTGGAAGTCCAGGTCGATCCTGAGGACCCGGAATCAGTGCTCATCTCCCGATGGTGCCCCGGCCGAGGCGAGGTGCGCCCACCCTCCCGCGAACAACTCGTCGCCTTTGGTTGGCGCTACCTGCCAGCCGTCCGGACCTCATCGGCAAACCAACTCGAGGGCTCCAACGGCGCCGTTCAAGTTCTGCTCAAAGCCGTCGAGTCCGAACTCGGAGATGAGAAAGCCGCACTTGGAAGCCTGCTGGACTCGTTCAACGACAAGCTCGAGGAGAGCAAAGCGTTGACGACCCTCCGTGAAGGCATGGCTGAACACCTGTCGAACTCCATGCCGCGATCGATCGACGCGAACGACCTGTCCATCCGCACCTCCGCAGATCCCACCGAATCCGTTCTCGAAAACGTATCCATGTACTTCTCCCGAGAAGGCGCATTCGTCCCCTTGTCGGAACAGTCCGACGGAGTCAGGCAGCTGATCTCGATGACTCTGTTCGATCTAGCCGAGGAAGCCGCGAACGTCATCGCGATCGATGAGCCGGAACTCCACCTCCACCCGCTGAGCCAGCGCACGGTCGCAGAACTTCTCACGCAGGAGATCAACCAAAAGATCCTCGTGACCCACTCACCCTACGTCGTGCAAAAGTTCGACCCGACCCAAGTTGTGGCCGTCAACCCAGACGGCACTTGCCACCAAATCGACCCCGCCCAGTTCTCAGTAGAAGAACGAACACAAGCCCACTGGTGGTCACCCCGCATGCTCGAGGCGCTCACCGCTCGATTCGCAATCCTCGTCGAAGGCATCGCGGATCGACTCATCGTTGAAGCAGTCGCCCACGCGCGCGGGCTTTCTCTCGACCGGATTGGCGCAATCGTTTTCGAACTCGGCGGGGCCGAGAACTTCCCAACCGTATACAAACTGCTCGGCCCTCACGGGTTCAATGTTCAGGTGCTGGGGCTCGTTGATGAAGCCGAAAGCCCGAGATGGGTTGGCGCCGTGGGCGGAAAGCCGAAGCACGTCATCGGCCGCGACGTGTTCATCTCCAAAGTCGACCTCGAGGAAGAATATTGCCGTGCACTGGGCGCCCCAGAAGTGGCACAGCGACTCATCACCGCCCGGGTGGCCCAAGAATCAGGCGTCCTTTCCTCATGCGGAGTGAGTACACTCGCCGACGTCGGAGTCACCGAATTGGCCAAATTTTGCCGCTCCAGCACCAAGACCGCGAACCGGAAAGTCCCCGCGGCACTAGCGATCTCGAAATCGCTTACCGCCGACGATGCATTGAAGATCGACAGCGTGTCGTCGCTTGTGGCACGCCTTCAGACACTCTCAAGCAAATGAGTGACTCCGCCGCGTTCGAGGATGCCGTCAGCTCGCCCGCGCAGAATCTGTTAGTGATCGCCCCTCCCGGCTGCGGAAAGACCGAACTCTTGGCGCGACGTGCGGAACTCCTTATCCCGACCCTCCGCCCGCATCAGAAAATCCTCGCCCTCACCTTCTCGAACAAGGCAAAAGCCAACCTGAATAGTCGCCTCGTGAGCGTTCTCGGTGTCGAACGGAAACGTCGTTACGTCACCGTTCACAACTTCCATGGTCATGCCGCGGAGATTGTCCGCTCCCACGGACTGACACTCGCTGTTGACCCCGGATTTGAGATGCCAGACAAGCGATCTCAAGCCAACGCGATCGCACTATTCCTTGACGAGTTATCCGAGGCAGACGCAAGCGAACTCAGCAGACGTATCGAAGACGATCTCCGCGAGGCAAAGCAACGCCCGCACGACGATACCCAAGTGCTGCAGACACTTCGAGCAATCGGGATCAGCCAGTCTCAAACCATCGAAGAGGCACGACAGGCCGGTGACGCCCTGTATTTCGACGACCTACTCCGGCACGCGCAACGCTTGCTACGCGTGAATGAGATAGCAGCCCTCTACCGCAATCACTATGGCGCGATCCTGGTCGATGAGTTTCAGGATCTTTCACCGCAGCAGCTCGACCTCGCCCTGCGAAGCTCCGAGCAGAGTCGCACCTTCGTGGGCGACCCTCTTCAGGGAATCTACAGCTGGACGGGGGCTAAACCGGTAGAGGTGGAGAGACTCCTCAGGAAGCTCAGCGGCGACCCGCTCGGTCTTGGAGTTTCCTACCGATCGTCGCCGCGAGTACTCGACCTGCTCAATACAGTTTCCGTCGGTCTTGGCGGCCAACCGCTCGAGCCTGATGATCCCGACGTCTGGCATGAAGGTGGGATCACCAGCGGGCTCGCGTTCAACACCGGCGCAGAAGAGGCAAAATTCATCGAAGCAACCTCGGCGCGAATATTGGCAAAGCAACCGAACACTACCATCGGGGTCATCTGCCGGTCCGGGTGGCGACGAAAGCCCATCGATGCGGTGTTCGCCACGTCGGAAGTCCGAAGCACTAGATGGGATCTCACAGTCGACGACGCCCGAATCATCGAACTGCTTAATGAGGGCGTCACGCGGCTCGGAGGAGCCCCCACATTCGGGGCGCTGAGGACTGACGTCATCGGGCGGATCGATCCCGCAGACGTGGACACTGCCGCAGACGTGATCGACGCCCTCGAGCAACTGGAGGGGCTGGCCGAAGAGGCCGGATCAATCGGAGCCGCAATGGCGCAACTGCGAATCCTTGAGGAAGGAGAAGAAGCAATCGGGCCAGGAGTGCACCTACTCAACGCTCACACCGGGAAGGGCCAACAATTCGACTGGGTCTTCATCCCCGGCTTCGAGAAGGGCAACATTCCCAGCTTCCTCGCGAAAGGGAAAGCACAGATCGAGGAAGAACATCGGGTTCTTCTCGTCATGTTGTCCCGCGCCCGTCACGGAGTGATTCTGACCCGCGCCAAGTCACTTATCTCGAAACGCGGTAACCCCTACAACACCACCGTCAGCCCATGGGCGATGGAAGTTCGGCCCGCGCTGGTCGCTGATAGAACCCAATTACTGAATCACATCGACAATCTGACCACGACGAGCTAACAGCACGAAGTGCCGGGGTCAAGTCCCGTGGTGTGGTGTAACTGCTGATCCTTCGTTTTAGGCGCTGAGGGCCATGATCGTGTCGGTGTTCACCTCGCTTCCGGTATCGGGCAGGGCTCGCATGCGGGAGCGGGCGAGGATGT
>NZ_JAYLVL010000010.1:0-9745 GCF_046156175.1 Lacisediminihabitans sp. H27-G8 | reverse complement strand
CTTCACTCTGAGCTCGATTACCGCACCCCCATTGAAGCCGAGACCGACTACTACGCTGAAACCGAATCACTCTTGGAAGCGACCGCTTCCCAAGAGAACACCTAGGAACGAAACCCAGGGCGATTCAATGTGACAGTCGAGCCACTCTTTGACGAGACACTTGTGCTGGTCGCAAGCCCAGCACTGGCCAGAAAAACCGATCACCTTCGACTTGACCGCGGAGACACCACCGCCCTCGAACATCTCCCACTCGTGGCGTACGCCGAAAATCTGCCCCTCATACGCCGCTACTGGCGCACAATTTTCCCCGCCAAGCCCCCAGGAACAGCACGAATCGTGCTTGATGACCTCCGAGGCGTGATCAAAACCGTCGTGGCTGACGGCGGAATCAGTGTCATTCCGTCCTACCTCGCCCGCGAGCACCTCGCATCGGGCGCCCTGATGCAACTAATTCATCCAACCGACCCGCCAACGAACACTCTGTTCCTGGCGACGCGATCAAGCCGCCACCAGCCGCAAGTGACCGCGGTCGCCCAACGTCTGAAACAGCTGGCGCCCAGCTGGTAGAGATTCGTCGCTTCGACGATCACCAGATCGCATTGCAGACGGTTTGGAAAAAAGCGATCGCCACCGGGTTTCGGATAGGAGGCCTGTTCGTTAGCGGGACGATCAGCGGGCGGCATTCGAGCGCAGTGTCAGGGATCGAAATAGGGCGCATCTCGACTTTGCGGGGTGCCCGCAGAGGAACGGCGATCGCGACAGCAAGGGGCACCAGGTCGCACTGGCTATCCGGGCGACTGTCAGTATCTTTTGCGGGGGTCGCGGATTTCGATGAAGCGCTCATGGCCAAGCGAGCACCTTCTGATCAAAATGTGTGCAAGGGCAACCCCGGCTCCCCTCCCGCTTGGGCGCCGGGGTCTTCTCACCGGGTGACCACAACGAGTCCCGAGAAGTTATGAACCTGCGCAGCGGGATCTATTTGAGATCTTTCGCCGGACAATTAGGTCTCGCTCTTCAGTCCCCAGAAGTGAGGACTATTCTATGTTCCCATTGCCGTCGTAAGATCCGTCATATCAACAAGAATCGGACTCACGAGGGCCAGTGGCACAACCTGTTCGGTCTCTTTTACCCAACCAACAGGTCGCCGGCCAACGCTCACCGGCGGCGCAAACTCGGCCAAGCTAGGGCGGCGCAACTATCAGTAACTAAACGGAAGCAGCACGGGAAATGATGATGGAAAAGTCACGCTCCCGTGCAGGTCTCGATCGTATCTCGTTCGTCGTCTTATTTATCTTCATGATTCTCGTGTCGATTGTCCTGACTGCCGCTGCGCTCTTGAACAATTTGAATGTGGGGGTTTGCACGGCATCGATGCCATGCCAGGCCTACCTCACCGGGCTTTCGGATCTCGTGACGCCGGTGGTGGCACTGGTCACTTTCGTCGGCGTATTGATGGTAGGTCGCCGATCGAGAGAAAACCAAAAGCCAACATGGTGGGTACCGACGGTAGGTATCTTCGCTGTGATCTTGGCTTTTTATCTAAGCACTCTGCTGAACGCGGCAGGTGTCAATGTGAGTCCGTTCAGGACATAACAAGAGCGTCTGCTCGAACACAAGGGGTCTGCACGCGTCTCGTGGAAAAGATTGCGTTGAGGCCTTCTGTGCACTGAATTTCCGCAGGGTTTGCAAAGAAAAGTGGACTTACGAACATGAAGATAAATCACGTCAATCAGATTTCGCGGACTAAAGCCCTTCGGTTTGCTGTTCCATTCGTGGTCTTCGGAACCTTGCTGAGCATAATGATTGGCGGGCCCGCCTCCGCGACGACAGCTTCTGTTCCGTGCGGTGGGGGTGCCTACAACGCCGTTTTCATCGGCGTCCGGGGATCTCTCGAACCCGTGGCGAATCCTCAATTAACGCAACATTCCGGGCGCGTCTACCAGTCGGGCGGAATGGGCACGCGGATTGGGGCGGTGGGTAGCTACTTAGCTAGCAATCCGAACATTCCGACATTTTTCGAGGGGATCGTTTATCCCGCGACAGTGATCTCGACTCAACCTTCAGATTTTTACCCCGCCAGCATCGCCGCGGGCACCGCAGCTCTTGTCGCCGAAGTCAACTACATAGCTTCGATTTGCCCATATTCACCCATTATTTTGGCTGGGTATTCGCAAGGGGCTCAAGTGATCGGGAATGCGTTGGACCCGACAACAACTCCAAATGGCGGGATTTCAGCGGCCGGGAGATCGAGTGTTGTGTCAATCGTGTTGCTCGCTGATCCGTCGTATGTGCCCAACCAGCCTTGGAATGTATACACCCATAGTCCGAATAATGGCGCTTTTCACCGTGGAGGAAACGCTTTCGCATCCTGGACTCACATCAGCTGGGACACGGGCTCTCCGGTATCAGTAACGTCGGTGAAGTCTTACTGTCTTCCGATAGACGAGTGGTGCCAGAGTGGTGGGTTCGCCCAGTACGCGGTCAACGTGCACAACAACGGTTACTCAGCAGGCACTACGCCTTCGCTCGACGCGGCTGCTTACATCACTTTGTCCCTGACCAATCAGAATTGAAAACCTTTTCGACAGATAACGAAAGCGGTGCGACGCCATCAAGGTTGTCGACGGCCCGTGCGCCGACCAGATGGTAAGCAGCCCAACTTGGGATTTGGTCCGGCCACGGCGTCCGCAAAAGGGACGATCAACGGGCGGTATTTCTCGGCGGCGCGAGAGGACGCTCAAGACCTCTTTTCGTCAGGATCGGCCGCCCGTAAGCGGAACCTGCGGCGGAGTGCTTTGCAAAGGTTTGGCCGCATCGGCGCAACGGCTACGGTGCCCTATGTGCTGAACTGAGGCTGGGAATGAGAGAGTTGCTGTTCTCCGGAGTTCAGACCGCCCGCTGGTTCTATGAACTGGTGGAGAGCCTCTGCAAGTGACGGAAAGGTGAACCATTGAAACCCGTGGCGCAACAACATCACCTCGAACTGTTGGTTGTTCTCTTCTACAAAGCCCAGCAGACTGCACGCGTCGGTCTCGGGCAGTCGCCGATCGAGCACTCGCCATTGCGAGGCGGATAGCGGCTGGACCAGAATGTCCTCTTCGGTCGGTATGAGGCAGGTGTCTTCGGCACCGTTCACCGTGCACGCCGGCCCACCGGAGCCGAAGAACGTGTTTACCATTTGTGGCCTCCTGGCCGCGAAATTTCGTGAATACAAAGTTACTGAGAGTTCATCGCCCGATCGGGATGACCGTCACTGGTGTGCGTCGCGCGCTCCAGTGCTTGCATTTGACGGTCCGGTTCCTCGAGGGGAGTGACCTGAGTTGACAAGGCGAAAAAAACTGTGGCGGCTTTGTCCCACAAGAGACACTGGCCGCACTCTTGGGCCCGGTCCAATCGGGTTCCCGTCTGCGCGACGAAGATGTGCCCTACAGGACTGATGAGACCAATCGTGTTGCCGTCGAGGCTGATTTCTTCTGTCTACTCGTTCAGATCGATTACCACGAGCTGTGCTGTCCGGATCCGGCCGTCGAACCAGTTCACCTTCAGCCGCACCGTATCTGCCTGCAGGGTGTCCTATGGCGGAACCCAGCCCACGGACAAAGCACAGTCTCCCGTGTAGGGAAATATCGCAGATGTAGAAGACGGTTCCTTCTCGACGCCGTCATGACACCGAAGCGCCCGGGTCGGTCGTCTTGCGTTGGTGATCGTCATCAGCACTCCAGAGTTCTCCGACAGAGAAGCGACCGGGGTCTGAAGTTGCTGTATCGACAGGGTACGCCCGAAGTAGATAAATCCGATAAACAAATTTTCGCTTCGCTCGTGGTTTAGGCGGCACTCCGACGGTGGGGTTTGAAAGACACTCGGCTGATTTGGACAACCGTTGTGGCTGAAGCCGAGAGTTCCTGCCCTGGACGGCCAGCGACCGCTGATTCCTATGCTCGCAAAGCACAGGAAGGATCAGGTGTGGCCTGAATGCCTTCTCTCAAGCGGCCCCCTCCATCATGCCTCGAAGTGGAGAAGCTTGAGAGCCTGCTCGCAGTCCTAGGCGATGATCAAAAAGATCGCATTTGACATTTCGTTCTTGCTTGATCCCGAAATGAATCGCTAGCGGTCAGCCTTCTCGCCATGGACGAGCGAGGTTTCGTTCCGGCGGTAGTGAGGGCTGGTGAATTCAGCGGGCGAGGCTGAGTATTCCACGATGCGGAAGTGTTCCGTAGAGCCGCTGTACCTTGGCCCTGTGACGAAGGCGGCTGCTGCTAATCGAAGTGAGGAAACATACGCCCATCGAGGTGGCTCCGTTGTCCAGAGCAGCTCGTAGCGCGAATACCTCATACGCTCAATGAAACCGAGAACGCGGCCTGGGTCCGACAGCAGCGCTCGGGCGTCCACCACCCGCCAGTCCGTGCGAGATATTCGGACCAGTTCTAAACCGTCTCCGATCAATGTCAGCTGACCCATGAAAGATTCCCATCGGCTCGCACGTGATCAATTTTGGCCTGAGAGGCTGAAACGTGCTGGATAGCGGAATCCATCGTCTCGAACGTTGTCCATACAAAGTTGTCTGCAATTTGCATCACTTCGTATTGACCGGCCCGTTCATCCACGAACGCCACCATTCGACCGGGGGTCCCTTCGGGGACTCGACTGTCGCAAACCCTCCACGAGTGTGGCGAAACCAGTTCGAGAATTAACGCTTCGTCAGAAAGTTGCCGCACACCAGCGCTCGCGCCGGCGCAGGCAGCTCGAAAATCTTCGACAAAATTTTTAGGAGAAACGGGTGCGCCAAACATAGTGTCCTCGATTCGATTGCGAAATCAACCAACACCGAGGGCAAGAGTGACTTTGGTAAGTGTGCCGCCCACAATCAGTGAAGTCAATCGATACGGCGGTGAGATGTTCTCAGACTCCAGGCCGGTACCGAAAACAACCGATCACCGAACTTTCTGGCGGAGTGGCTGGTGACGGATGCGGGCCTATGCGATAGCGTTGCAGAACTGTCCCGGCCCCTGGCAGCTCGACTGCGAAAGGTCCGGATGTTTTATCGTTCACTACCGCCGACTGCGCCAGCGGATCACCGTAATGATGGCTGAGAAGAGTGGATACCCAGCTGCGGCGCGCAATCCAGCGAAACTGGATTTGTGTCAGCCGTTCCTCAATGACCTCCCCATTTCGGGAGCTTCGGTCACGGTGATCAGCTCCTCGAAAGCGCAAGTGGCCTTGTGCGCCAGCGATACGGTCGCCGCTCGCCTCGATGAGCTCCAGTTCGAATTAGGTGAGGGACCCCAGTGGGTTGCAACCGAGACCGGCGTCGCTGTGCTGCTGCCAGACGTCGCTTCTGCCCCCCATGATCGATGGCCGGTATTTGCCGCATCGATCGGCCAGCTGAACATCGGGGCCATCTTCTCCATCCCCATACGGATGGGAGCAGTCACCGTAGGCGCGGCCACGTTATACCGAGACACCCCTGGTGGGTTGAACGAAGACCATCAATCATCCGCTCTCGCCATTGCGTCCGCGATCGCCAGCACCGCCATACAACGAGCCATCACCTTCGCCACCGACGACGAGATTTCCGAATCGGTAGCGGTACCGGCACTACGCCGGGAAGTGCATCAAGCCACAGGCATGATCCTGGTCCAACTAGACACCACCGCAACCGTCGCCTATTCACGGCTACAGGCTTACGCTTTCGCTCACGGACGCACAGTCCTCTCGGTCGCTCGCGACGTGGTTACCCGTGCTCTCACATTTGATAACTTGCCCCTCTAAACCCGTCATATAGCAGGAGACCATCAGAATGATCACCGATAGCAGAGAAGCTCAGCTCAGTGCTGCGTTCGTGAAACTCGCCGACACCCTCGTCACAGACTTTGACGTGGTCGACCTCCTCCACTGGTTGGTCGAAAAATGCACACGCATTCTGGATACCCAAGCAGGAGGCCTCCTTCTCGTCGACGCCGTAGGGGTGTTGCAACTCATCGCCTCCACCAGCGAAGAAGCGCAACTTGTCGAAGTGCTCCAACTCGCCGCCGGGGAAGGGCCCTGCCTTGACTGCTTCCGCACCGGCACTGCGGTCACTGTCGGCAACATGCATGTCAATTCCGGAAAGTGGCCCACGTTTAGTGCCGAAGCCATTAGGCAAGGGTTCCTATCCGTGCACGCAACGCCACTGCGACTCCGCGGGCAGATCATCGGCACCATGAACCTGTTCAGCACCCACACCGGAGAACTAAACCCGGCCGATATCGCCGTCGCCCAAGCGCTAGCAGACGTCGCCACCATCGGCATACTTCAAGAACGCACCATTAAGAGCTCAAGTATCGTGACCGCGCAACTTCAACATGCCCTCGATTCTCGGATACTGATCGAACAAGCCAAAGGAGTTCTCGCTGCTATTTCCGGGATGACCATGAACGACGCCTTCATCGCGATTCGTGCCCATGCCAGAAACCACAACCTCACCCTAGCGAAGGTCGCCGACGGGGTCATCGCCCGCACTTTGGAGGTCACCGCCACGCCCGTGAAATGAAATAGGTCCCCAACGCAACGACCGAAAAGTATCAAAGCGTGCCTCCGCGCTTTCTTCCCAACGTTCGAGGACCCAGTTCCGCAACAGCCCGCAGCCCGCGGGCCGCCGCCCGATGTATCCACGTCACTGCCCGAAAGCCGGACCATCACCGGGGGGCATTTCCCGCCATCGCGAGAGCCCGCCCTGGAACACTTTTCGCCCGGATCGGCGGCCCGTAAGGGAAACGCTATTCGGACGGGTGATCGCAATTCGCGCGGCGAGGCAGTACCGCCAGGCATACCGGTCGACTGCGGCTCGGTTCATCACAGTTCAGATCGTTCACGCATGAGCGACACGAGTGTCCGCGCGAAGATTACCTCCAGAATGAGGCCTATCAGGGCAACCACATATCCGAACAGATTGGTCGTGATTCCGAAGTAGATCGAATAGCAGGCCAGCACGGCGCAAATAACCACATTCACTGCGGCCGTCACAACCTGAACATGCGTTTTACTGCGGGGTCGCACTGGCCTCGAAGGGAGTGAAGAGGGTCTATTCCGATTCACGACGACACTTTCAAGAACAGAGCACAAAACACCGCGATCACGCCAAGGGCAATGAATCCCACTCCGACCCGCGCCGATAGAGCTGGCGTGGACGATGGCGCAACACGCCTTCCAACTTCACCGAAATAGTCGCGCTGGCCGTTGGCTATCAGCGCGGAGATCTGGCGTCGAAACCGAATGAAAACAATCCCCGCCCCGAGGAAGATGATTCCGACGGCCAGTAAGCCAATGTTGCTTCCACTCATCACAACTCCATCGTCGCCCATCATGCGCAATCCGGGAGCCATGAAATGTGCGCACCACGACTCTGGCAGGCGCTAAGTCGTCTGACTACCGCCTTCAACGGCAATACCGCTGCGACGACCTCATACTGTCAAGCCCCGGGTTTGGTGGAGGGTCGGTGAGACCCGTTCCATCTGTGTGATGGACGGGGTGGTGCTGTTTAGGAATTCGTTCTCAACCTCGATGGGTGGTCGGTAGCCGATCTCGCCGTGGAGCCTGCGGTGGTTGAACCAGTCGATGTATTCGGCCGTCACGATCTCGACATCGTTGATGCCTCGCCAGGGTCCTTTGTTGCGGATCAGTTCGGCTTTGAACAGCGAGTTGAACGCTTCAGCGAGGGCGTTATCGTAGCTGTCACCTTTGGATCCGACCGAGGCGACAGCCTCGGCTTCGGCGAGACGGTCGGTGTAACGAATGGCTCGATATTGAACTCCGCGGTCGCTGTGGTGAATGAGTTGAGAGAGGTCCCGGCCTGCTCGCCGGCGAGTCCAGATCCCCATCTCCAACGCGTCGAGGGCCAGATCGGTGTGCAGGCTAGTCGATAGTTGCCAGCCGACGACACGACGGGCGAACACATCGATGACGAAGGCGGCGTAAACCCATCCGGAGAACGTCCGAATGTAGGTAATGTCGGCAACCCAAAGGCAATCCGGGGCGGTCGCCGTGAACCGGCGGTCGACCAAGTCCGCAGGCCGGTCCGCCAACGGCCCCGGAATTGTTGTGCGGGGTCCTTTGGCCCGACGGATACCGCGAAGGCCCTCCCTCTTCATCAGGCGTTCGACGGTGCAACGGGCGACCTGGTCGCCGTTCCGACGCAGTTCAGCGTGAACTTTCCGAACCCCGTAAACCCCGTAGTTGACCTCATGGATCTGGTGGATCCTCTCAGTCGTGATCTCGTCCGAGAAGGCTCGCTTCGACGGCGGCCGGCCCTTCGCCGCGTAATAGGTTTGCGGGGCGATCGGCAGATACCTGCAGACCGGCTCGACCCCAAACTCGTCCTTGTGATCGTCAATGAACTGGATCATCTGCTCAGTGGGCGGTCGAGCTCCGCCGCGAAGAAAGCCGACGCCGCTTTCAAGATCGCATTCGCCCGTCGAAGCTCACGGTTCTCCCGCTCCAACGCGACCAGCCGGACATGCTCATCGGTCGTCGTCCCGGGCCGTGCCCCTTCGTTGATCTCGGCTCGTTGAACCCACCCGCGAAGCGTGTCCGGCGGGACACCGAGCTGCTGCCCGACCCTCGTGCACACCCCACGACGGCCACCGGCATCATCACGTGCATCAAGCACAAGACGAACCGCACGCTGGCGAAGCTCTTCCGGATACCTACGTTGTACTCCCATTGGTCCTCATCCACTTTCGGGGAATCAAGAACCTCCATTAAACCCGGGGCAATTCATACTGTTACGACAACGCAGACCGGCTCACCTCAACCTTCGTGACGAACCCTGTCGCGCAGGCTGACCCGATCGCCGGAACATCCCTCACGACAGCAGGCGCGACTCCGACGTTGGTGTATGACGTGCATGGGAACACGACGACCCTCGCAAACCAGACGATGACGTATGACGCGACCGATCGGCATCTGACTACCGTGTCTCCGTCGGGAAATACGGTCATCACTTACGTGAGGGATGTCAGCAACAGGATCGTGTCGATGAAAACAGTGACCGGAGGGGTGACGAAAACTGTGAACTACTCCTTCACTGATAGCAGTGACTCACCAGATTGGACTATTGACCCCACCGCCGCTGTCGGCAGTGCCGCGGCGGTAATGGAACACACCCTCGGACTTCCGGGCGGGGTGACGGTATCGTTCCAAGGATCCGGCGGGGTGCTGACTTGGTCGTATCCAGACATCCACGGCGACACGATCATCACCACCAACCTCGGCGGAGCACGACAGGGAACCCTCTCCCGATACGACCCCTTTGGGCAACCCATCGACCCCGTCACCAACTGCATCGGCACGAACAACGCCGACGACGCCGTGCCGTCGGATACGCTGACACCGGGTGCTGGGTATGGGCCGCAAGGATCCCACCAGAAGCTCTACCAACACGCCGGCGACCTCAGCGTCACCGAAATGGGAGCTCGGCAATATGTAGGGTCGCTCGGAAGATTCCTGTCAGTTGACCCAGTAGCGGGCGGAAACTCGAACGACTACACGTACCCAAATGATCCGATCAACTTCATGGACACCACGGGACTTAGTCGTCATCACCGTTCTGGCGGTTCGAAATCTGGCCAGTCTTCGTCTCCTTGAATCGCCCTGGGTATCGTTCCGCTCTTTCCTTTTGGAGGATGGAACTATGACTAACCCTTATCCGGCGGAGTTTCGTGAGCGTGCGCTGCGGATGCTTGCCGAGGCTCGACCCGATCACCTGTCT
>NZ_JAYLVL010000009.1:0-19001 GCF_046156175.1 Lacisediminihabitans sp. H27-G8 | reverse complement strand
GACAGGTGATCGGGTCGAGCCTCGGCAAGCATCCGCAGCGCACGCTCACGAAACTCCGCCGGATAAGGGTTAGTCATAGTTCCATCCTCCAAAAGGAAAGAGCGGAACGATACCCAGGGCGATTCAGCCTGCGAGACCTCGATCATTTGGGAAAATGAAGGTGGCTGGTGTGACCAGATTCAGAACTCCGAGTTGCCGTTTGGGTTCCTCAGCGACGCACAAAAGCGTGCCGTGGTAGCAGGTACTCTCGCGATCCGCCCGCGCCGTTGATCGCCGCCTTCGAATTTGCCGCCCAAACCCGCCGAACGCATCGAGCGGGCTAGCTGCGGCGTGGACTCGGAGGAGCTCGATCGGGATGAATGGTAGCCCGGGACCGAGTCAGGCCTTAGTCAGAGCTGAGAGGTCCAGCTCAACATCTTGACCGTTCACAGTCACGATGAGCCGCGTGTGGACTGCGCCAGCTGCTTCGAGGTACTTGTGCAACGTGGACAGGAGAGCGTCTCCGCGGCTCTCCAGACGCGACACCGCACCTTGCGTCACATGCAGCCTGTCTGCGAGCTCGACCTGGGTGAGCTTCCCAGCTTCACGGACCATCGCAAGACTCATCGCATAAGTCCGGTCCTCATCTTCGGCGCGCGATTGGATCTCTGCCACTTTCTCGGCCATGGCTGGGTTGGACAGCATTCGATCGATGCGGTCGTTCCCTTGCACGAATGTCCTAGTCATCGTTCGCTTTCCTCTTCTCTGATCCATTGGTCGATAATTTGATCTGCCCGCGATCCGACTGAGTCGTAGAACACGTCTCCCATTGAAGCTTTGTCACCCGAAAATAAGGCAACTACGACTGTGTCGCTGTCGGCGGGAAACCAACAGATGATCCGCAATGCGATCCCTGGCTCGTAGGGGTGTGACTGCCTCCATACTGTGTACCTTCCGGACTGCCGTACTCGTTTCAGCATGGCAGTTTCGACGCCGGGTTCTCCGTCCAATCCCCGCAGCTGCACGAGCATGGCGGCAAGAAGTTCGTAGAGCCGCTGGTTCCGTTCTGAGCTCAACGCTGCTGCTTCGAAGCCGTCAAGCTGACGATCGAAAGCGTCGGACCAGAACACTTGCATTGCTCTATATTACCTTCCGATCATATTACCTGCAAGTAATCTCAGATCGATACTGATACTGCGCGGAAGATCGAGTGAAGCGACGATCGATGTCAAACTGTCGAATAGTGTGATGTCTCGACGATTAGCGCAGAAAAGCCCGGATCAACGAAGAAAACCGGCATCTGGGGTGCGAAGTATTGCCTGCACGTTGGTCTTTCGTTTGCGTCGAACTACCGAGGAATCCACGGTAGTTGCCGTTGTCCCCGACCACGGAGAGGTTCTCGGCAGCCATCGTCTGGCCGAACCTCTTAAGGCTTTTCGAGGTGACTCTCGAGCGAGTTCGGAATCCCTGTTGGTGGCCCACGTCCCGGGCACTCCCCGATACATTGTGGGCATGTCTACTGTCCGTTACGCCAATGGGTCGGCTGCCCGCAAGGAATTCAGCCGCTTCTTGAAGTCCGCGTTCGTCGGGCAGGTTGTAACCGTGGAAAGCGCTGGACACACCCTCGCTCTGATCGACGCGAAGGTCTTTCGGAACCATTTGGAGCGAGCTGCGCCGGCCAGGGCCAAAGTATCTGAGGCGGAGGGCGCGATTGCAATCGTAATACCCGGTTGGCCATTCGCTGTCGAGACCGGGTCGCTCGACGAGTCGCTCGAGGAGATGATCGACGTGCTCCGAGAGTACGCCTCAGACTGGCAAGCTCGACTGCACACAACCCAGAACCACAGCGACAACTGGGCTCTCGTCCAACTGGTGGAATTGTCTTCGGACGAAGAATTAACGGCGTGGCTGACCGGATCGTCATGACCCCGCCAGAGCTAAATTTTGATCTGAGCCCTGAAGCTGGGGCATCAGCACATTCCCTCGACGGGACTTCGCTAATGCCCATGCAGCGTGCAACAACGGAGGTCCCATGACTCACCTGTCGCCGGCTCGAATCGGACTGGTGGGCGACGTACATGCGAACCTCAACGTCACCCGGAACGCCATCAAGGCCCTCGGTGAGCGCGGGATTGCCGAGATCCACTTCCTTGGCGACTTCGGCTTCGTCTGGAGCGGCGGCCCCAAAGAAGATCGCGTCCTCCGAATGATCGACGACGTTCTCGAAAAAGTCGGAGCCGTCGCGCTCGTGACCGGAGGGAACCATGAAAACTACGACCGGCTACTCGCGATCGAACCCGACGCCGAGGGCCTTCGCTGGCTCAGCGCACGGGTTGCATTGCTGCCACGCGGATGGCGGGCATCCACACCGTCCGGAACCAGCATCGCAAGCATTGGTGGTGCGAATTCGATCGATCGTGGCCGGCGGAAGTCTGGGGTGTCGTGGTGGCCGCAGGAGCAGATCACCGAATCGGACCTTGCGGCTCTCGGTACCGAGCACGCCGACATTCTCCTCGCCCACGACAGCCCCCCAACCGTCAGCCTCAACGATCGATTGCGCCGGAACGCGGCAATGTGGTCACAAGCTGACCTTGCCTACGCGAATGCAGGCCAGGGCATGTTCCTGCGAGCTTTCCTTGCGACCACACCTCGGCTAGCTGTCGGTGGCCACTACCACCTCTTCCATGATGTGACCGAACGCTTCCACGGGCAGGAGTCGTTTGAAGCTCGAGTTGTCGTCCTCGATGCGGACGGCGAAGCAAACTCCGTCGCGATCCTCAATACGACCACTCTCGAAATGGAAGTCTTGGCCACCGCGTTACGCGGAACACCTATCGCGCGCCGATGGATCCCGACCGGCGAATAGCCGCTCGCTGGCCGAAAGTTGGTGTGACCGTCTGAGGTGAGCAGTATGCTTTCGCCCTAGAACCGACTGCCGCCCAGACCGACTCGATCTTGGCACCCTTTGAAGAGATCGGAGACCGCTCCGATGGGCGAGATGCCAGCACAGCCGCGGGAATGGGAACTCGTCTCCACTGTCATTGACGCGCTCGGGGGCAACTCACTCGAAGTGCGCCGGCGAGCGATGCTCAATCTTGTGTCGGTCGAAGTGGTCTCGGAGGGGCTGAATCGGTCCATCCGCCACGCGATTGAATTCCCGGACTTCGACGACGAACCGTTCGACCCGTGGCAATCTGGTGTGCCGGGGACGCTCGACCTGCGCGTCTTTGACCAAGGAGAGTGGTGGGTCGTCGTGCTTAGTCGTCCGTACCGTCTTGTCGAGATGAGCACGGAGTACTTGCGTAACGTTCAGGCACTCCTGCGGGTCAAGTCGAGCTCCCTCTTCGACGCTTACCACCTCCGATTTACGACGCCTGCGCCACTCGTCACCCCTTCGGAATGGGTGGACTCGACGGATCTCATGCGCGCGATCCGCACCGAAATCACCGCGAGAGAGCAGTCAGGCGAACCCGGCTAGTCAGTCCAGCTGAAGCGCCGTCCTCACAGACAAATCAGCGCCCAAATGTTGCCAGCGGTGACTGATCAAATCTCGGCTCCACTGCTCACGCGGACGGGGTCGAGCTGTGGGTCGCGGACCGGGGCGCGGGAATCCCGCCAGAGGCGGCCGACCGCATCTTCGCCCGCTTCGGTCGGGTCGATTCTGGGCGAGGCATCGCCGGATCGGGTCTCGGGTTGCCCATCGTGAAGGCGATCGTCGAGTCGCACGGTGGCAAGGTCAGTTTCGTTTCCCTGCCGGGAGCGACGCGATTCTCCCTCCTGCTTCCCTACGATCGGGAGTCCGCTGTTCCGGAGCCGGTCGCGTGACTCGTGTGCTCCTCGCCGAGGACGAGGTGCGGATCTCGGGCTTCGTGCAGCGGGGGCTCCGATCGGCAGGCTTCCTCTGCACCACCGTCGGCGACGGTGCCGAGGCGCTCTATGAGGCGCAGTCCGGACACTACGATCTCGTGCTGCTCGATGTCGGGTTGCCCGGCCTCGACGGCTTCGAGGTGCTCCGCGCCCTCCGGGTCACAGACCCCCATATCCCGGTCATCATGCTCACGGCGCGACACGCGTCGGAGGATATCGTGAGCGGGCTCGATGGTGGAGCGAACGACTACATCACCAAGCCGTTCAAGTTCGACGAGCTGCTCGCCCGGGTGAGGCTGCGGCTCCGCGAGCGCCCGTCGAGTTGCCCGATCGAACTGGAGCGTGGGCAGGTGCGCCTGAACCCGGCGACCCGCCGGGCCTTCGTCGGCGACGTCGGTGTCGACCTCTCGGCTCGCGAGTTCGCGCTCGCCACCGAGTTCTTCCAACATCCGGGTCAGGTGCTGAGCGAGGAGCAACTCGTCGATCGGGTCTGGGGCCGCGGCTCCGATTCGTCGGCGAAGGCGGTGGGAGCGGTGATCGCCACGTTGCGATCCAAGCTCGGAACCGACCTCATTGAGACCGTTCGCGGAGCGGGCTTTCGCCTTAATTAGGGAAGTGCCCGGTCCTTGCGGACCGGGCACTGGCGATGTTCGCACTGTCCACCGGACCCGAACCGGTGGGGAGTGCAGCAGCTTGAGTGTGGCTTAGCCAGCGGGAACGACTCCCCCTAGGAGTCGAGTGTGATCACTACCCGAAAGTGATCGCGTTCCCTCTGTGCAAGCCGTCCCCCGCCTGGAAGTCCCTAGTGGAATTCCCCCTGAAAACGATCTTGTCCGGTGAGCGCCCGGGTTAGGCAAGACGAGGATGAGAGAACTCTTATCTTCGAGGGCCGACGCTATTTGACTTTCTTGCCCGACTTGTCATCGGAGCCAAGGAGCCCCCCGAGGCCCGTGCCATCGACAACAGTGCCGACGACATCCTTGACGTCCTCGACCTTGGCTGGTTTGTCCGGCTTCTCTGACTTCGTCGGCTTTTCTGGCTTAGCAGGGGCTGCCGCGGGACCGGCAGGCGCCGGTACGGATGCCACCGGGGGCGCTTTCGCGGGTATCGCCGGAGCGCTCACCGGCGGGACTGCCCCGGGAGCTGTGGTAGGCGAGCTTGCCGCGGGCGCGGTGGCCAGGGTTGCCGGCCCTTGGTGATCCGCGGTCGAGTTTGTGGAAGAGGCGCCAGGGATCTGCTGCGATGCGCGGGCAGAGGGTGCGGCGGGCTGGCTGGCTGGCGTGCTCGCTGCCGCGGACCCCTTGAGGGTGAGAGCTCCGGCCACCCGGACCACCACCAACTTCGGGTCGATGCTCGCCCCCGACATCGAGGGAGCAGCAAAACTGGAGGGGAGATAGCCGAGCGGGACGGTGAGAGGGGCTATGCCGCGCACGGTCGCTGTCTGGACCAACGCCGGCGCGGTAAACGTCGCGATGGCCGCTCCCGAGAGCACGGCCACGGCACCTGTGGCGCAGAGCGCGGTCAGAAGGAGCGGATGTTTCACTGGCCCAGTGTGGCGGAAAGGGTGTCGCGGCGGTCGAAGATAAGAGAAGTCTCACCAATTTGTTCACCAAAAGTGTAGAGAACATATCGCCAAATCCGCTACGTACCGACCGCGGTCGGCCGATTAGTTAAAGAAACGCCCCTGGTGGCGCCGGTAGATCGGAGGCCGCGAGCCTGCCGGGCAGGAACCGCATAACTGACCGGAAGTCGATAGCCCGTGAGCCACATCCTGATTGCCGAAGACGAACCGCGAATCAAGGACTTCCTGCGACGGGGCCTCAGCGCAGAAGGGTACTCCTGCACCGTCCGCACCGATGGGACCGAAGCGCTGATCGAAGCCCAGACCGGCGCATTCTCTCTGATGCTCTTGGACATCGGGCTTCCCTCCCTTGACGGCTTCGAAGTGCTCCGCCGCCTTCGACTGACAGATTCCACCACCCCGGTCATTATGCTCACCGCACGTCACTCGGTACATGACACCGTGCTCAGCCTCGACAGTGGGGCCAACGACTTCCTGGCAAAACCATTCAAATTCGAGGAGCTACTCGCGCGAGTCCGTGTGCGACTGAGAGATACCGCCCCGGCCGGAACAGGTACGCTGCGCCGGGGCTCGCTCAGTCTCGACCTGAAGACGCGCCGAGCGCAGATCGGCGAGCTAAGCATCGACCTTTCGGCGCGGGAGTTCACCTTGGCGGAAGAGTTCCTCAGCCACCCGGACGAGGTACTCAGCCGGGAACAGCTGCTGAGCCGTGTCTGGGGCTACGACTTCGATCCCGGATCCAACGTGGTCGAGGTCTACGTTGGCTACCTGCGCGGCAAGCTCGGCTCGGGCTCGATCGAGACCGTTCGCGGAATGGGCTACCGGCTGCGCTGAGCCTCGGTCCGGGAAGAACCGGCGACCTGAACCGAGAGAATCCACCGCAGTCGCCACCAGCCAGGTGATGATTCCCTGGCCGGACTAAGCGGCCGGTATCGCTTGCTCAGCCTCGATTCGGGTGCTGCTGGGGACGAGGCGGCGAATTATTGATTCGTACCCGTCAATCATGGTGTCGAACGCGAACCGGATCGAGGACTGTCGTGCAGTTCGTCGGTCGCAGTTTGCCGCTGCGGTGATGGCGGCCGCGAGAGCCGCGGCAGTCGTTTCGCCGGCGATTGCCCCGGCCTCCGGTTCGACAAGCTCAGGGATCGCCCCGTTGGGTAATCCTGCAATCGGAGTGCCGGTGGCAAGGGCTTCGACAACTGACAGTCCGAAGGGTTCGGCCCAGAGTGGCGAGGCGATGAAGACGTGCCCTGAGGCGAAGAATGTACGAAGTTCGTTGTGGGAAAGGTGTCCTCGGTAACGGACGTTGGCACTGAGCCGCGGGCGAATTTCTGTGTCGAAATAGTCTGAATGGGATATCGGGCCGGCGAACTCGATGTCGAACCCGGCAAGTCGGGCGGCGTCTATCGCGAGGTGGAGACCTTTCTCGGGGGTGATCCGGGCCGCCCAGACAGCTAATCCTGGCGTGGGGTCTTCAGTTCCAGTCCAGCGCTCGAGGTGAATGCCGTTGCGGACGACGGAGACCCGGGGGAGCAGTGCACGCCAGGCGTCTGCGTTGGTGGCGGATACAGTGACATATTCGTGAAGCTCACTCGGTGTCCAATCGGGGTCGCTCACGATCGCGGTGACATCGGTGAGTGTTGGTGGGGTGTGCAAAATGGTCATCATCGGTAGATCACGCATGAACGTGTAGGGCAGCGAGCTGAGCGAGTTATTGATGACCGCGTCGAAGTCGCCGTCGTGAATGATTTTGATGCTGTGGTGCACGGCTTCGGCGAGGAACCCGGCTTGCTGAATTCGGACTAGCGGAGTTGCGGTGCGGATGAATTCGAAGTCTTTCGGCACCAGCGGATACCCGGTTGCGGTGGTCTTCGATCCCTCCTTCGCGAACAGGGTGACGTCGTGGCCGCGGGCGACAAGCGCATCCGCGAGCATCGCGGTGTGTGCCTCTGTCCCGCCCTGGAAAGGTTCAGCGATCGGGTGATGCATGTGGCTGAGCATTGCAAGTTTCACAGGACGACTCCAATTTTCTGCCAGTCGCCACTGGCCTCATTGCGGGTGACCAATCCGCGGGCTTCGAACTCTTTCAGCCACCCGGTCATCGGCCATGATCCCCACCGGTCTTTGAACAGCTGACCGTTTCGAAGAATGTCGTCGAGATGTTGCACCGGAGGGGATTGGGTGGGGTGGTGTTGATGGAATGCTTCCGCCCCGCCGACCATCCGGAACACGATCCCGCGTTGCTGCGCAATTCGGGAAAAGTCGGTATCTTCCCCGCCATATCCGCAATACTCTTCATGAAATCCGCCGGTCTGGTGCCAAGTTTTCGCCTCGAGTGCGAAAGACAGTGACCAAAATAGGTTGGGGTCTACTGGCACAACCTCGCCCGTGAACAAACGCGGTCGGAACGGATGAAAGTGCGCTACAGCATCACGATTCGGGTGGAACGGGTCTACCCCTTCCGGGAGATAACCGACTGCGCCGCCCAGCAGTGAGCGCGGGAACTGGGTAGCGGCCGCCGCGTATTCGCTGAGCAGAGCGGGGGTGGGGACGCAGTCCACGTCGAGGAAGACAAGCAGATCTGCGCCGCCGTCGATGGCATGGGCTGCACCCAAATTACGGGCCGCTGCAAGCGGCAGCCGCCTATCGGTGGTTGTCATCTGCAGCATTTCTGCACCGGAGTTATTCCCCAGCCACTCTGAGGCGAGGGGTTCATCGATAGCGACCACGGTGTAGCTGTGCGGTGTCCTCGAGCTACTGGTGATGGCCCGATATTGGTTGAGGAGGTGGTCGCGGCGTCCTGAAACCAAGGTGATGACACCGATCTTCCACGGGGTTTCGTCAGGAGAAGTCGGGTCGCCTGTCATGCGGCTTTCCATCCCGGTCCCCGGTGGGCGCTGGCGGCAACACGAGAAATGACGGCCGCGGCACGTTCGGCCGCGCGGCCGTCGACAAAGTGCGACCACCGTTGCCCATCAAGAGAATGCGCGTGGCTGATGATCGACGCCCAATCGACCCCCTCGCCCGGGTTGCAGACGACAGCGGGAAAATCGCTTGTTGAGATAGCGGACGCGAACTGGTGCTGCTCCTCGTGTGGCCGGTCCTCCGGCACCAATATTGCGGGCGTCCGGCAGGCCGCGATCTCCGCGACCGCATTTTGACCGCAATGGGCGAACACCAGCGAAACACTGCGCAACTCGTGTTCGATCTGGTCACTCGATTTTCCAATAAGCCACACCCACACAGCACCCGGTACCGCCGCCTGAGCCTCAGCCACGACTGTTTCCAACGCACTTTGTCCTCGGCCGCCAGATCCGTTCATCACAGCAATCCGCAGAAGCCCAGGGTCTGGGCGCTGGAGTGTGGGGGAAACGCGGAACCGACTGATCGAACCAACATGAACCAAATTTTGCGCAACAGTCTGGGCTACTTCGGAGGGGCGGAACTCAGTCGGCCACGGAGCGATAATTGCCGACGCCATCTGATACCCGAAGTTGTGGGCGGCATCACGCCGATCACCGGGCTGCGCATAGGTGACAACGCGGATCCCGTGAAGTCTGACCAACGCCGAGACTTCCACGGACACATCGACGACGACGGTCGTGGGACGGTACTCGGCCAACCAGTGAGAGATCGCCGACATTCGATCGCTAAGGCCCGCTGAGTCGAGCGGCACCCAGTGCAGTGCGCCACCTGCCGTGACATCAACCGGATCGGCATCAGTGTCCAACGGCAGCTGCACCCACCCGCCGGTCCAGGACGCCGGTCTAGGTAAGGACGACAGAATGGTAACCGCAGCATCCATTTCAGAAGCGACGGCCAGCGCGCGATGCAGGTGCCCTGAACCTCGATGGTGAACGTAATAACCAATCATGGGTACCTTTCCGAATAGGTCATCTCGGGTGTTGCGGCGCGAGCGTTGGCCACACCGAGATAGGCGGGTTTGCCGAGCTGCTGAAGGTGTCAGCCGACGATCACGGTGACGATCGCCGACGCGCTGCGCTCGCCCGGCCGCCACGAGCGTTGAACTACCGTTTCTTGGTGAGCTTGGAGTGGAGGAAGCCTGCGAGGGGGCGCTGTTGCTCTCCCTGCTGGGCGCCGAGGATCACCAACACCGCGGTGACGGCGGGGATTGCCCACTGCAGTATTTGCTGCTGTCTCTGAGCGGTTTGCAACTCGGTCGACGCTGACGAGTGCGGTTCGGTGACACCGTGCCCGCCCTCATCGGCATGGTCGGCGATCCTGGTTCCGAGCAAGCCGGCATACAACGTCACAGCCCCAGCGATCCCGGTAACGATCAGTTTTACAATGGTGTTAGTGCGACTCTCGCCTTGTGCGGCGAGACGGCCTTTGTTCCCCACGATGAGACCCACACCGCCGATCCCGTGGACGACGAGGGCAGCAAGCTGAACCGGGGCCCATTTTGCCCATCCTGCCGAGGAGAGAGATAGGCGCTCGGCAGGGTCATGTGCTTCGGAAGCAGCTCCGTTGAGGCCAACAGCACCCATCAACGAACCGCCAAACCAGGCGGCAAGACCCAAATCGTGCATGCTGCGGACAATGGTGTTTCGTTCAGACATAATCACTCCAAATTGATGTGAGGCGGTAGGGGGTGTGTGTTGGTTGTCTGGTGTTGAAATTCATTGCGGAGGGTAGGGGCTTTCACGTTCTGGCCACACATGATCGAGAATTGCGACCCGGTCAGGAAAGTATCGGTACAACGTGCCGATCGACACCCCAGCCGACGCAGCGACCTGCGCGGTGGTGAACCGGTCGCGACCTTCACTAGCGAGTACGTCTCGGGCGGCTTGCTCAATATTTTCGAAAGTGGCGCGCGAGCGGACCTGCTGCGGCGGGTGACGGATCTCCGCCGGAAGGTCTTGTGGTGACATTTTGTTCACAACGCTCCCAATAGTTTTGAAATCGTCCGACGGGGTGGCCCTATTCGCACTAGATGTTGGTCACGCGATGGTGGCTTGCGGAGGTGTTCAACAAAAGTTTCGCTCCGCCTCGCGGTCCCATTCCGGTAGCCCTCGTCGCTTTCTCGTGGTCCGGGGGAACACCGGCATTTTCTGGTGTTCATTCGTTTACTGACGTGTCGCCCGCAGCAGTGACGTGGTGGGCCGGTGCCAACCCCATTCGACTTGGGGCTGGCACCGGAGGTCACAATAGGTAGTTAGCCGCGGCGGATATTGTTTTGCACCTGCTGCTTGGCTTGCTCGGCCTGCTGCTGAACGCTCGGCGCATTGTGTGCTTGCTGCTGAATTTTGGGTGCCTCTTCCTCAGCTTTGGTCAGGTAAGCCTCCCATCGAGCCTGCATGGGCTTGATCAGCCCCCCACCAGCTCCAACGATGATCACTCCAGCGATGATCGCAAGAACGGCAATCAGAATCGGGGTGGTCACAGTGGTTGCAACCTCTATCTGGTTCAGCGCCGCGGTCACCCCAAGGAAGAGAATGAAGATGCTCACAATGTTGGCGATGACTTTCCCGTACGACAGACCGCCGAGAGTGTTCTGTATCAACGTCTTCGCTGCTGCGGCGATGGCGGCAGCAATGATAATGATGATGATCGCGACGATAATTTTCGGCAGGAAGCTGATGATGCCGGCCAGAAGGTCACTGACCGGGTTCGGTCCGAACACCCCAAAAGCGAACTGCAGCACGAATAGCACCAGCGTGTAATAGACGATTTTGGCGATGATATCTGAGGCATCCAGTTTCGACTTCGCGAGAGCTTTTTTGACCCCTCCTCGTTCGACTAACCGGTCGAAGCCGACCTTTTCCAACAGTTTGCCGAGGGCTTTGGAGATCAATTTCGCCACGATCAAGCCGACGATCAGAATGAGAAGGAATAGCAACGCCAGTGGTACGAAGGTGATCACGGCCGAAAGGCCGTTTTGGAACACTGCTGGAAAGTTCATAATGATTCCCCTTTCAGAGGATTGGGAGTTCGGTATCGCATGGTGGTCGTGAGACCGGGTGGCGGAGTACGGGTTCTCCGACACCCGGTCGGATCAAGGATGAGCGGCGATCAGCGGTCGGTCACCCGCGCATCGTCACGCTCCGCATCCGAGCGGTGCGAGTCGGGGCGCTCCCTGTCGGTGGCGGGGTTGTCGAGGTGAATTTCTTCGTGCGCCACCTCGGCGTTGACTGCCTGCTCTTCGGTGACTGTTTCGGTGCCGACGGCGACCCGTTCCACCGGCACCGTTTCCTTCGCGACGACAACCCGCTCTTCGGTGAGAACGACTTCGTGTTCTTCCGAGCTGAGCTCCGGTCCGGCAATTGCGTCACTGCGATTCGCGTCGGTGATGGGTTCCCGCACCAGAGTGACTTCTTCATGGCTGATCGGGACGGTGGTGGTGACATTCTCGGTGACGATGTGCTTCACCAAACGCGCACGTCCGCTCTCCACTGTTTCGGTGCCGACGTGAAGTTGCTCTTCCGATCGGGTCATCGCCTCATCGGTGGTCGGACCGGACGTGTCATACCCCTCACCGGCGGTGACACGATCAGCCAGAAGCTCCGGCTGATCATTTGCCTCAAGTGCCGTGTGGGTGGTGGTGCCGTAGTAGCTGTAGAGGGAGGCTTCTTCTTCTTCACTCAGGGCACCATCATCGTGGATGCGGGGGGCGTCTTTGACGAAGTCTTTGTCGTAGCCGACTCGCACTGTCTCCCCGTCGAAGGACGCATCTTTCAGCGGGGCGAAGCTTTCGGAGGTGCCGAACAGCCCTGTTTTGATTGTCACCCAGGTGGGGTGCTGAGTGTCGCCGTCTACGTACACTTGCCCGACCGTGCCGATCTTCGTGTTGTCGGGGCCGTAGACGTCGGCGCCGATCAGATCGTTGGGGTTGTTGGTTTCGATCATCGGTCCTTCTTCTTTCTCCGAACTGCAGTCCGGATTTTTCGGGGTGGGGTATTTCGGGTGAAGGTATTGAGGGACATGAAGCGTCCCGAACGGCCTGGAGTGTCGGAGCGTGTCAGCGGCCGAGGCCGACCCGGTCGACGCGGCGGTGGTAGCGCATCCCGGCAAGACCGCCGAGAATCGCACCGATGAAACTGATGATCAGAGCGATCACCGCAGTGAGGATGCTGCCCACAGTCAGGGTGCCTTCGTTGACCGGGATGCGGGGGAAGCTCTTCAGATTTGCCAGAATGTTGAACTGGCTGCCGGCGATCAATCCGGCGATGGCCAACACAACGGCGACAATGAGCGCCCACAACCACACGGCAACACCCTGCTTGAACCCGTCGAAGCGGGCCATCCGACCGGCCACATACCCGCCGCAGTAGTACGCAACTAGCAGAATCAGAGCCAGGACGATCCCGCCGACCAGACCGATCGTGCCGGCATTTCGGGAAGCCGCGTCCGCCGCTTGACCGGTATTGGCGGTGCTTCCCAACCCGATCGCGGTGCCCGTCGCGGCGAGAACCGCGGTGAGGATTACCGCCGTTCCGGTGGCAGTGAGCCAGCCAAAGAAGGCGGACCCGAATTTCATCCCACCGAACTCCGCCTTTTCCCGCTCAACAACTTGCTCCCGCGTGGTCGGTCCGCTTCCGGCGGCGCGAGCAGCCACCGCGGCCGGGAAAGCATCATCCGCCGACTCGGTCGGAACGATGCGGTTGTCCCGGTTACGCCGCTCGATGGTGCGATCGTCGGTGGTGCGATTGTCGGTGTTGCGATTGTCAATGTTGCGATTGTCAATGTTGCGATTGGTATCTGACATGAAAACTCCAATGCTCCGATATGCGGGCAGTCCCGGTGACGTTGCGAATCGTGAGTCAAACTATTTCCGTTTGTGGGGGTGGCGTCCACGGGCGCGGGAATTGATGGGGGATCGATGTCCTGCGCCCGTGGACCTGTGTGGGGACCCGCATCGCTCACCGGGTAGGTTTGCGACGGGGATCGCATCGCGCTTCGGGAACGCGATGACCAGCAGTTCTGCTGATCTCTGCATCGTGCTCGGACCGAGGCCGAATGCTAAGCCCTTGACAAAAGACAATCGTCTTGATTCGTCTCGAGGTTGAGGCGCCCGACCGGTCGGTACCGGAGGCGAGAAATTGGCGAGCAGGGCAATGCTGGCAGTCGTTTCCCGATACCACGGAGTCGGGCGCGGGCAGGGGCACCGATCGCGGGTCCGCGTACCGTGAAGTCGGCCTGCGGCAAGCGCGGATAGGAAATTGTCCGCTGCAGCAACGTTGGCCTGTCACGGGAGAACGGAGGGGCCGGGGTCAGCGCACCGATTGTCGCGGGCTACCGTTTTCGATTCGCCGCGAACGTGGACCAGGGCTGCTCGCTGAGCAGATCGAACGTGGCGCTTAGGCGGGCGGCAAAATGGTCTCCGTCGCTATTCGCGTCCACAGAGCGGTACGCAGATATTCGGCGTGGGAAATACTGTCGCGTATTGTTGGATTTGATTGGTTCCCCCGACTGATCGTTTCAGCCCCCGGTAGTCAGGCGCACATCCCCCATGTTCCCTGAGATGCTGCTGGGGGCTTTTTCGCGGGGTACGCCAATCGGATCAGCTGGGTTGCCGCGGAATTCTAGGTCGAGCACGAACTCAGAATTTGCGGGGACGAGGATAAATGTTAGGAGCCATCGGCTGTTGGTTCGAGGGTGAGGATCAGTCTTGGAGCGGCGTTGGCGGCGGACGACATCGCTTCGAGCCAGTCTCGGTCGATGAGACTTTTTGTCTCGTCCGAGTAGCGGAACGCCAGGGGTATCGCAGGCTCAATCCACAGTATTGTTCGGCCACTTCCTTCAGCGGCGTCATCACGCCAGGTGAAGAAGAAGGACTCTTTTCGCCGAAGCTTTATTCCGATGACGATCTGTAAGTGGGCTCATGCTCGGTCGTCAAACTCGGCAGTGAACTTGGAACCGTAATAAAGCCGTCCCATCTGATGTTTTCGTCTCGGGGTGATGACAGGGGTAGTGGACCAAGGGACCGGTGGGGCGATTGTGGGCGGCGTGAGAACGCTTGTTGATGAGTGCGGAAGCGTGACGAGGGTCACATCGAAGTCGAGTTGTCGGGTCCCGGAGAGCTTCGGCAGCACATCGGGATAGCGTGAATCCGGCCTGACGCAAGCCCTGATAGAAAATTATTCCGTGCAGTAACGTGGCCTGCTACAGGAAAGGGTGAGACGCAGGATGAGCGTACTGACCGTCGCGGGCCACCGGTTTCGACTCGCCGCGAACGTCGACCTGGGCCTGCTGGCTGAGCAGATCGAACATGCTGCACAAGCGGGCGGCGAGATGGTCACTGTCCCGATCGCGTCCACAGAATCCGTTATGGTACTTGTCTCCCCGGGAATCTCGGTCGTGCTGCACATCCCTCCCACCGGCGAGGTGTCGTCAGAGTTCTTCGACGGGGAAGAAACCAACGGGACCCTCATCAACAGCGACGGTGCAGTGTGGAACATCGCGGATTTCGAACTCGGCGCACTGTCCTGACGAAAAGCGGAACCGTTCACGCCCTAGTTTTCTGACCGTCCTACTGTCTGACCGTCCTGATCCGTCACGGCAAGGGTAGGGGTGCTCACCGGGTCGTGCTTTTCCGGGGGCTCGTCCACCGCTCGCAATCCGGCCAAACTCATCGAACAGATCAGCAGAGCATCAATCCAGGTCTTGTTGACGCTTGGCTCTCGGCTTCCGCTGAAGTCGAAAGCCAACGCAATGGACGGGTGCAACCAGATTGTGCCTCGCCCGCTGCCTTCGTCCGCGGGTTTCTCCCAGGAGAACGGGAAGGATTCGCCCCTCCGCAGCCGGCTGAGGATCACCAATCTCAAATGTGCGAGTGTCCGGTCGTCGATCGCGATCGCGACTCGGGCATCACCGTAATACAACGCACCCATCACAACCTCTTCGTTTGTTCGACAGCCTTTCCGAGAATGTTACGGCATCGGTCACTCACTGATTCATTGTCCTATCGGCATGACATGGCCGTTACCGGTTCTGCACTCTGCGACCCGCGAGCAACCCAATTTCATCAGACTGCTCTGGTCCCGGGTACAGCGCAAGTCTGCGGCGTATCGGCCGAGTCGGCTCAGCAACAGCACGCAGGACGGTGCGCTTCGTCGGCCCTGCGGGGATTGGCAACGAGGAACGGCAAAGCTTCTTTCGACTGTGCGGCCGAGAACGCATTGTTATCCTGCTGACCGGCACCGTCAACCCCGTTGCCTCTGCAATCTCCTGGACGACAATCCGTTATAACGGCGGCAGAGTCCTCTGCCGACGTCGTCGTTGCAGATTATGGAAGGGCGACTATGACCACCATCTCATCCCTGCAGGGCACAGGGGCGCAGCCTCGGTTTGTGCGTGCGCCTTTCGATGATCGAGGCCCGATAAGTCAAAAGCTTCTCGCCCTTTTGCAGACACCCCCAGTCCGGACCCTGGACGCGCAGTCTGTGATAACCGCAACAGATACTGCTTTGGGTGACTGCGCAAACATCCTCACCGATGACGATCTGCAACTGGCGCTCTTCGTCCTCTACGACCTGCATTACGGCCACACCGTCGACGCGGACCCCCTTTGGGAATGGGATCCCTCCCTGCTCACTGTCCGCCGGTCGATCGAGATTCGGTTCGAACAGGCCCTCCGCCACACCGTGGTTCCCCCCAGCGTTCACGATCACAGCCGAGCGTCGGTAGCAGCGGCCCTTTTCGAGATGGCAGCAGAGGACACCGGGCCCGGGTTGGCCAAATACGTTGCTCGGCAGGCCACCGACGACCAGCTGCGGGAGCTTCTGGTTCTCCGGTCGATCTACACATTGATGGAAGCCGACCCGCATTCGTGGGCGATCCCGCGACTGACCGGTGCACCCAAGGCGGCGCTGGTCGAAATCCAGGCGGACGAATATGGAGCGGGCCAGCCCGGGAGGATGCATTCGAGCATTTTTGCCGCCACGATGGCTGGCCTTGGCCTGGACACACAATATGGGCATTACGTCGATAACGTGCCGGCGGTGGTGCTCGCGTCGCTGAACATGATGTCGATGTTCGGTCTCAATCGTTCTCTGCGTGGGGCGATCGTTGGGCATCTTGCGGCGTTCGAAATGACCTCCTCCATTCCCAACAAGTTTTACGGCAACGGGTTTCGTCGACTCGGATATGGGGCGGAGGTGACTGCCTATTTCGATGAACATGTCGCCGCCGACGCGGTTCACGAACAGATCGCGGCCCGCGATATGGCCGGCGCCCTGGCCGAAGACAACCCTGACCTGCTGGAAGACATCGTGTTCGGCGCCGCCGCGTGCCTAGCCATCGATGATGCGGTAGCACGGCACATCTTTGACGCGTGGAATGCCGGTCGCAGCGCCCTCCGGCGGCCACTATGAACCGGCCCACACCGGCCGTGATCTTCGAATGTCCCAACGGACCACTGTTGGTCCGCGGGAACATTGAGCTCGTGGATGAGAACGGTGTCACGATCCCGCACACACGATCGACGATCGCTCTATGCCGGTGTGGTGTTTCGACGATCAAACCGTTTTGCGACGGCTCGCACAAACTCACTGGGTTTCGCACCGAATGAAGCTGCGAAGTCAAAGCTGCTGCGCCAGATGGTGAGGATAGAACGCGGGAGGAGCGCATCACTGGTGGCGCGCCCCTGTTGACGCTCCAGCGTTCGCTGACCACTAATCGTGTCGTTGTCGAATGTCGGCACCTTCGGCGACGTCTTTTTTCTCGGCACGCTGGGCCTTGTCGCTTTTGGTTGTGTCGCGTGGCGGGAGTTGAATGTTTTCTTCGGCGGGGATGCCTGCTTGGAGTTCACGGCCGCGCTCTAGTTCGGCATCAAATTCGGCACCGAAAAGTAGTGCATTGTTGGCAATCCACACCCAGAGGAGGAAGACGATCACCCCGGCGAATGAACCGTACGTTTTGATGTAATGGGAGAAATTTGTTACATAGAAACCGAAGGCGACAGTGGCGATGCCGAGGATCAGAATTGCCAGCAACGCGCCCATACTCATCCACCGAAATTTGGGTTGCTTCGCATTCGGCGTCGCGTAATACAAGAGTGCGACGACAAGGACGACGACGAACACGAGGACCGGCCATTTGACGATCGACCAGACGATCGTGGCGGTCGGTCCGAGACCGAGCGCTGCTCCAACAGCATCGGTCACCGGTCCGGACACAGCAAGAATGATCGCTGCGATGACCAGCAGCACAATGGTGATGACGGTCACCAACAGTTGGATCGGCTTCAGTTTCCAGAACGGTCTGCCCTCGTCGATTTCGTAAATCCGGTTCATTCCCCGACTGAAAGCGCCCACGTACCCGGATGCGGACCAGATCGCGACCACAATCCCGCCGATCAGGGCAAATCCTGCGGCCGGGGAGGTGGCGAACTGCTCGATCGGGCCGCGAATAACGTCCGCTGCGCCGCCGGGCGCCACATTCTTGACAAGGCCCACGATCGTGCGCGCCACGGCCCGTCCTTGCCCAAGTACCCCCAAGAGAGAGAAGATCGCCAGGAGTGCAGGGAACAGTGAGAGGACAGCGTAGTAGGTGAGGGACGCGGCGATATCGATGCAGTGGTCGGCGGAGAATTCGCGCACTGTTTTTTTCAGAACATATTTCCAGGACCGTTTGTGGATGGCGGTTGGCGAGTCCGGTTTCTGCGGATCATCCGGTGCCGGCGCCTGTGTGGGGGCCGCGTCGGAGGTGGCGGTGTCCGCTGCGCGTGAGTCAGTACTCATAATTTCTCTTTCCCGCCTGGTGGTGGCGGCAAGGCTGGTTGGGTCTTACCGCCACCGGTTCAGTGTTCTCGGGTGCCGTTATTTTCAGGTGCCGCTGATGTTGTCGCGAGCCTGCTGGGCGTGGGTTGTGACTTCGTCGGCGGCGGTGCTGGCATCGGATTTCACCGTCTCGACCGCCTCTGAGGCAGAGTTCTTGACAGCTTCCGCCGCATCCTGGGCGGGCTGTTTGAGACTCCCGCCCACCTCTTTGGCCACCTCTGTCACCTCATCGACCAGCGGCTCCGCCCGGTCCTTCAGCTCCGCGGCCGCGTCCTTCTCTTTGGATGATGCCGGGATCAGGGAGGCGACCAGCATGCCGACACCGAAGGCGATCAATCCGACCGCGAGCGGGTTGCCTTCTGCTTTCGCTTTCACCTCAGACAAACCGTCGTGGGCTGCGGATCCGGCACCGGAAGCACTGGTGCGCGCATCGTCAGCAGCTCCCATAACCCGGTCTTTCACCGTTCCGATTGCACCTTTCAGCTTGTCGGTTTGGCGATGGACAATTTTCGACGGGGTGACTTTGTCGGCGAGAGCGTCGACGTCGCCGCCGAGCTCGCGACGGGTTTGCTCAATGTTCGCTCGTATCTGCTCGGTTGAATCGCTCACCGGTTTTCCTCATTTCTTGTCAACGTTTCTGGAATTCTCTTCAACGAATCAACCGTTTTGGGAACTCCTTGTACCTGCTTCAGTTGGGTGCGTCCGGGGTTGAGTCCCGCATAGTGGTGTAACTCACGGTGGCTTCCGCGTCGGTGACGACGTGGGCGCGGCCACCGTGTGATCCTTCGAGGAAACTCTCACATCCCACTCGAAAGGCATCATCACGATGACCG
>NZ_JAYLVL010000008.1:0-45733 GCF_046156175.1 Lacisediminihabitans sp. H27-G8 | reverse complement strand
CACTCCGAGCTCGATTACCGGACCCCGATCGAAGCCGAAACCGAGTATTACGCTGAAACCGAATCACTCTTGAAAGCGACCGCTTCCCAAGAGAACACCTAGGAACGAAACCCAGGGCTATTCACCTGGCATTTATTTCTGCGGCGGTAAAGCAGTAGGAAAGGGCGTCGCGCTAGCTTGCGGTTCACGGTCTCTCACAACTCGGCAAAAACAGAGGAACTTGCGAGCGTCATTCGGCACAGCCGCTGCAGTGGCGGGCGCCTCCCTAGCTGTGTGGACAGTGCTCAAATCAGACAGGTTTTCTGCCCAGGAGTTGGCAAGCGTCGCCTCCGATTACGGAGGGCAAGTTCTCGCTCTATTGCTGGCAGCAAAGGGGCTCGTATTCTTCATCGGACGAATACTCCTAAGTTTTGCGGACGTATTCCCACTCTTTATCGCCGGATCAACCATCAACAACTGGCGCCCTACTCCGTGCCCGAGGCAGTCCTGTTTTGCATGAACTATGAACTATGAACTATGAGTTTCAACGCTTCCAACTAAATTTGGAGACCAGCAAGTCACGTTTTGAGAAAGGGAGCGCCCGGGTGGTATCTACTGTGGAAGTCGGACTAGGGACTTCAAATGGGGCGAACGTTCACGATTCGCAGCTGATCGGATTGGATAATGGCTGAGCCGAGTAGGACAACTGGGAAGTCGACTCAGCCTCGGGTGGAGGCCCGGCTGGTTGCTCAATGGGCGCCTGTCATCGGCTCGAAATACTCTCAAGCCCTCGCTGAGGGAAAAGATGCGGAGAGCCTGAGGTTCCTTCTAACACTCCCATTCGCACTTGCGGGGGTACTTGAGATAAAGAGCAATATTGCGATCTCATATCTAATACTCGCGATGGGATTTATTCTTCTCGGGGTCCTCGAGTATTTTGCAGCAAAGCGATTGCGGAAGGTTGGCAAAGCGATCGTCATTGACCTGAAGCGCCTTGGCTTGAATCCTTCATCGGTTCCAAAATTGAAGCGGATCCCGACATTTGAACGGTGGATGGTGCGTGAAGGACTGACTTTCAGTTCAGTGCAAGCAGCATGCATGTTAGAGGACGATCCAAATAGGATTTCGAAATGATCATGGTGGTTCTGACCTGAAGCGACCCTCAAGCGCGGCGCGCCAAGCCGAAAACGACGTCAAATCCAGGGTCCCCATTACGCCAGCACGGTGGGGCACGTCACAGAGTCAATCAAACCGACAGCAGTCCCGTGTCGATACCGATCACGCTGACTTCATCTGACCTAAAAGGTGCCGCGCGTCAACAGGACGGCACCGTAATTTTTGCAGTTTCGTACGGGTGCAAGCAATGAGCGCACCCCGCCGGCCTCACACTGAGACTTCTTGTTGCCGAGGTGGGAGCTGCTGCACTGACAGGTGGCAGTCTCTGGACAGGCATCCGGGGCGACTGACGTTTTCATGACGGCCTCGAACTCGACCAGCGCAACCTATGATGGCCAGCGATCTCAGCTCGCTCTGACGTCCGCAAGCCGGACGGTTATCGGACGGGAATTTATGTCCTCCAGGAGCAGCCAATTGTCGGGTCCTGCAGCTTAGGAAGGGTGCCCGGGTGGGGGCCGCTTGCGGGATTGTTCTTGACCCCTCGACCGGGCGAAGTGCACCGTTCGAACCATGAATGAATTTCTGATCGGATACGCACGCGTGTCCACAAACGAGCAAGATCTCACCGCCCAACAAAACGCCCTGGAAGCTCTCGGCGTCAGACCGAACCTGATCTACACCGACCATGGTCTCACCGGCACCAACCGAGCACGCCCCGGCCTCCGAGAAGCCCTCGCCGCCTGCCGAAACGGCGACACCCTTGTCGTTGCCAAACTCGACCGACTGGCTCGTTCGCTTCGGGATGCGAAAGACATCATCGACGAACTCACCCTCAAGGGCGTCAAGCTCAGCATCGGAGGATCCGTCCACGATCCGACCGACCCGGTCGGACGACTGCTGTTCAACGTCCTCGCGATGGTGGCCGAATTCGAATCCGACCTCATCCGCGCCCGAACACGCGAAGGGATGCAAGTGGCAAAAGCGAAAGGCCACCTCCGCGGCAAGCAACCGAAGCTATCGACAGCTCAGCAACGCCATCTGATGGAAGTGCACCGGGCGGGCACCCATTCCACAAGCGAGCTTGCTGAACTGTTCAACGTCGCCCGCTCCACCGTCTACCGCACCGTCCAACGACAGTCGGTCGACCGCTGAAACATACCGGCCGGCTCCCGTTGCCGAGCCAAACAACTCAGCAACGGGACAACCGACACCAGGGGGCCATAGCAGCCTTTTCAAACGTCGAGCCATGTCACAAGGGAAGATCCGCCATGCGCGAATGTGTGGTCTTCAGGGTGGCGCTTATTTGACGGAACCGGGCTGGTGTCGATGAAATCTCAGCCCGCTGTAACGTTTGCACCAGTGCCGGACATTACAGAGTATGGGGACACGCATCGTGAACGAGGTCGAGCTATGGACGCGCGCCCGCGCCAACGACGGACGCGCGTTCGCATCCCTCTTTGATCAACATCGTGATCGTGTCTTCCGCCACTGCTTGCGCCTGGTGGAGAACCCGCAAGACGCGGAGGAGGTCACCGCGACATCCTTTCTCGAACTCTGGCGGCGGCGTACCAGCATCATCCTGGTCAACGATTCCGTTCTTCCCTGGCTGTTGGTGACGGCGAGCAATGTCGCACGCAATGTCAGTCGAGGCACTCGGCGGTATCGCGCGCTACTTGACGCTTTTCCCAGAACCACTGATTCGCGTGACTACGCCCAACGCGCAATGGCTTACGTAGAGGACCGGGATGTTGATGACACTTTGATTCTGGAGCTTAGGTCACTAGGGCAGAGGGATGCCGCTTTGATTGTGCTGGTCTCCCTTGAGGGCTACACGATCACCGATGCGGCTCAACTACTCGGCCTCTCACCCGGTGCGGCTCGTACACGCTTGCACCGGGCAAAGAACAAACTTCGAGAACAATTTCCCCAAATCGTGAAGGAGCTGCCATGAACGAGGTTGAGTTTGATCCGTTGTTCTCCTCGGCGCTGCGCGGAGAATTAGAATCCCGGGCGTCAGGGGTGAATTACCGTCCACCGTTTTGGCGCACCCACATCCGCCTCGGCGCCGGCATCTTCGTCGGTGCCACGGTTCTTATCGGTGGTGGTGCTTTCGCCTCGGGAATCCTGCCGATCCCCGGCGGAACTCAAGCCACTGACCTTGCCACCACCGTTATCGAAACCCATACCGGGACGGCCACCGTCGAGCTCGGACGCGCGCCGAATGGTGCAACCAACATCTTCGTATCCCTGACCTGCCTCACCGCGGGCACGTTCACCTTTGCCGACGGAGCCAGCATGGGATGCGGTGCTGATGAAGCGGCGGGACTGAAGGGCATCGCCACTTACAGCCTCCTCATCAAACCCGGACAGCATTCCACGAAGATATCTACCGAGCCCGGTAACCGGTGGCGAATTGAAGCGACCTGGGTCAGCGAACGGGTCACTGAATGGGCCGTGAACAAGAACGGAGACACCTACGGTGCAATGAACGAGCACGGTCAACCCGATCTCATCTCAGTGGTCGCAACTAACAACGAGCCCGGGTACGTTTACGCGGGAGAACTCGCCGAAGCAGACGGCAGTGCTCAAGCGACAAAGTTCAAATCACCCGAGGAAGCACTCGCGTGGCAGAAACAGCGTGAAGGCAAGACGTTCACCGTGCCGGTCTACAAGAGTGACGGCAAAACCAAAGTAGGTGAGTTCGTCATCAACGGGTGAGACCTGATGCTCGCGAATGCGAATGCGAGTGTCGAGAATCGACGTAGACCGCCGCGGAATCGACTTCTGTCAAAATCTCTGTCTTGGGCGAAGCGGCCCGTAAGTGGAACGTCAAGTGGCGCTGTGACCGTAGAGTTGAAGGCCATCTCAGCGATTTACCGAGTCACTCGCTTCCCGGGACTTGCTGGTGAGAAATTCGTTTCGCTTGATTTGAGAGCCGCAATCCATCGTCACCGAATTTGGCCAGAGCAGATGTTGGCGACGCGTGAAGCGCAAGAACTTGCTCGATCTGTTTTGCGTACCGCCCACCTTCGTATCATTCCGATCCGTGGAGACCGATCTTTACGAATAGGCGGTGAGTCAGCCCACTCGACGGCGAATTGGGAAGCGCGTCAGCGGAAGGCCTCCCTGGAGGTCAGCCCACGTGGCCTGAGTTCGACAAACGCATCTAGCCAGGGCTCAATACCCGCGCTGGCCCGGAGCGCTCGCTCCAATCGCGCGGGTCCGACGATCTTTCGGTTGGGCAGTCGGGCAACCTCATCCTTGTTTGCTCGCCGTCGCTGAGAGCCCGAGTAATTCACCACATCGAAATGGTCGGCCGACGCCACCGCCTCTTTAAACGCGGGAAGCGGTAGATCGTCACGAACGGGAATCCAGTCCACCACCTTCCAATGGCCTGCGTGGATCTTGGCGTCCAAGGATAAGGCGAGGAATTCTACGGGACCGGCCAAGGCCTCGATAAGCCGGTTTGGCAAGTCGGCGGCGGACAGTAAGGGTCCGAAGACAGCGAAAAAGTAGGCGTCCTTCCCGTAGGTCGCGACGACTTGGCCGACGCCGAACCGACCATCTCCTGTCGGGATCGTGAAAACGTCACCGATGCTAGGGCGCTTTATCACCACGGGTCCGCTCCTGCTCCGAGGTATCTGGGACAAGTTCGTGTCGGCTCAACCTTGTTGCCGTGCCTGTTTGAGAACTTCGGGTCTCAGGTTTCGGCGAGCAGTGAGGAACTCCAGCCCGATCAAGTGACCATCATCATCGAAGTCCAGGACTATATCTTCACGCACGTTGGTATCAAGGAGGGTTTCGGATCGTACGGCCCGACTCCATCGACTCTCCTTTGTGAGGAAGGAGATATACGCCGAATCGTTATTAGCGTCAAAGGTGAAATCCATTCGCGAAGGCTACCAATGGGTCGCACTAGAGGTACATACGGATCACACCAACCCGCGTTCCCCTCACATCAGAGCTGTGTCCGGATGCGGAACCTTCAACGCACTCATTCGGTCATACCCGGTTATACTTTGACTATGAAGACCGCGATTTCGCTTCCAGATGACATATTCGAACGGGCCTCACGCCGCGCTAATGACCTCGGCATGAGTCGTTCAGAGTTCTTTGCCCGCGCGGCAGGAAGCTATCTGGATGAGCTGGATGCCACCTCCGTCACGAAACAGATCGACGCAGCACTCGCCGGGATCGGTGACGACGAATCCAACGACTGGGCCGTCGAAGCCGGGCGCCGCGTACTGGCACACGGTACAGACGAGTGGTGATCGAGCGAGGCGGGGTTTACTGGGCAGACCTTGGCCAACCTGTTGGTAGCCGACCGGCGAACCGAAGGCCCGTCCTGGTCATCCAGTCCGACTCGTACAACGAGTCTCGACTGTCCACGGTCTTGGTTGCGGTGGTGACGTCGAATACTGCATTGGCGACCATGCCTGGAAACGTATTCTTACCAACTGCCGTCACGGGCCTGCCTCGCGATTCTGTGGTGAACGTCACGGCTCTGGTCACGCTTAACAAGTCCGACCTGAGCGAGCAAGTTGGACAGGTCCCCAGCCGACTTCTCGACGACGTCGACCGCGGATTGCGCCGAGTTCTCAGCCTGTAAGACAATCACAAGGGGAACCGGCTACGCGCTATTTCGCAGCTCGACCCGAATGCTGAGTGTTTGGTTGACGTGCTCGATGCGGGGTCCTCCCGTGTGGGCGTGGGCCCACGCGTGACTGGTTGGGAAAACCCAGGCATGCTATCCATGCGCCCGGTGTTCGTGTGAAGATGAGCTCCCATCATCGGCTACCCGAAAGCCCGCACATGCGCATCTTGGCGTTCGTTTCATCTATCATCGTCGCGACCGCCCTCTTGATGGGAGGGGTCGTTCTTCTGGTGGTGAATACGAGCCAGAAGAACTCTTTGTGGATCCTAGCCGCGGTCCTGGCGATGAGCATCTTCATCTATGGCCCGATAATACTGGGGTCGTTTCGGGCTTATTGGGATGTCACCAGTTCGACCGACTCCGCACGGTACTACCGCCGCTTACTCCTCATAGTCCTCGGCTTGGAAGTGCTCGCAGCTATCATCATCGTTGCTTTCGCAGTGCTTACGTCGACTGGCCCTCTCATCCCCGTTGTGTTCATCGGCGTCGGAATTGTCCTCACTGTCGCGGCTCTGCTCATCGGGCCCGCGTTCTACCGATATGACCTCGCACACCCCGCCGCGACCTCCGACTGGGTAGCCATCGAAAAGGCTCAGATCAGAAAAAGGATCCTGGCAATAGCGATCACATTCATCGGCGTCCTTGTTCTAGCGATGGTCGCCCTAACAACCCTGAACGCGTTGACCCCACATACACTGAACGTTCTCCAAACACTTCTCTTTGCTCTTTCCTTCGCCTGCATCTTCGCCGGCGGTGTTTCCGTGTTCTCAACAATCGGTTGGAACCGTCGACTTCGTGATGTGACAGACCGAGATCCATCACGCCTCCGCCGGGTTGCTCGCGTTGTCATCAAACGAAAACCCCTCGACCTTGACGAGAAGGATCTGGTAGCTGCGGCGAGATTCGCGGCAGTGATCTCGGTCACCATGTCATTCCAACTCGCCTATATTGTGCTTCTCTACGTCGGGATCCTTCTACAGCAGATCAACGCACTGGCAACCGGGAAAGCGGGCGATTTCATCGTCGTGATTGTGACCCTCCTACTCGCGACGCTCGCCATTCTTTTACCCCTCCAGACCGTCCGCATCCAACGAGCCCGACGATATGCTCGCGACCACCTCGCTGACCTCGACCGACAACTCGATGGACCAGCAGGCTGACGACCGTACATCGAATGTCCGCAAGCCGGACGATCAACGGGCGGTATTTCTCGGCGGCGCGAGAGGACGCTCAAGACCTCTTTTCGTCAGGATCGGCCGCCCGTAAGCGGAAGGGTCAGCGTCACAGATGAGGACGCTAAACCCTCATTGGTCCTGGATCAGATCGCTTTGGGATTTCCGCCCCCGAAAAACAATGCGTTTGATCCGATTCCAATGTCTTGTTGCACCATGGCCGTTACCTCAAGCCCGACCGCGCGGGCCTCCAAGTGCGCGAGCCCGCCGATCTCTTCCGGCATCGTCGCGTGAAGCATTTGGCTCCGCCATTCCGAAAGCTTCTTGGCCGTCGATGGACGCAGGTGTACTTGTTCAGCAGTAACACGAGACTTCGCCCGAGGAGCCCAGTCGAACAAATCAGTTCCTGTCTCAACCGTTCGGACCAGGATTCGCGGATTCCAGCCGCGTGGCATCGGGTGTCGACCACCGGTACCGAAGAAATTGTCACCCGTGCCAGCGGCACACCAGATCTCGGTGTTCGAGCCCAGCTCTCGCTGCACACGAGACGAGAGAAGAAAGGCATCAATTCGATGCTGAAGTTCTACCTCGTCGTTCGGAAACTCGAACCCGGTAGCACTGATCATCTCGAAGACTAGGTTCCAGTTCTTCAGATCATTTCGAAGGCCCGGGGACAGGAGCTGAACAACTTCGCTGTTGTCGTCATCCGTTCTCCCCAGTCGTTGCCAGAGGACACGGTCGCCTACTGTGTACTCGGCCATAAGAAGATATGCGCGAGGGTTCCAACTCATCATCACAACCTAGCGGTGGCCGAGATATCTGGGCCCAGCTCGCCGGGCACAATTGTGACGGGGCTGACAGTTCGCAACCGGGAGGTTCAACGCGAGAGGTCGAGAGTCCATTGACCAAGTCGCCGAGAGCTCCAGAATCATGTCACGAAGGAACCTCCGACGGAGTCTATGAGGGTCTGGCTATGGTTACTGAATGAAGAGCGATGAGTTCATCCAACGACTTGTCGGTGAATTCCGCTGGGTCAGCGACGAGGGAACGCGTTCCTCTGGTGCAGATAGAACTCGGTGGGCACACAATCCGTTGATCTTGGCCCAAATCGGTAGCAAGCTGGCCGGACTATTCGAATTAGAAACCCCGACCGTTGTCGTCGGACCACAGAGCAGTGGTTATCTGTACGGTGCTCTGGCAGCGGCGAGCGTTGGTGCAGGATTCGTGGGCGCAGAGAAAGAGCGCGGGATGCTCGCTGACTCTGACCCCTGGCTTACTGCCGTAACGCCTCTCGACTACCAAGGTCGAAACATGAAACTGAGCTTTCGGAATGTGCTCCTGTCACCGTCTGACCGTGTGCTTCTCGTCGACGATTGGGCCGATACTGGCGGTCAGTTGCTCGCCCTGAAATCGTTAGTCGAACAGGCCGGCGCGACGCTTATCGGGTCCGCAGTAATCGTTGATGCACTTTCTGAACATTCCGTTCGTCGAACCCTCAATCTTCGCGGTCTGCTCAACCTTCGAGCACTCAGAGACTAGCCACGACCCGTAAGCCGGACCATCACCGGGGGGCATTTCCCGCCCTCGCGAGAGCCCGCCCTGGAACACTTTTCGCCCGGATCGGCGGCCCGTAAGGGGAACCTCTAGTGCGGCACTTTCGGAGATCACAGTCCCTTCGCCGGGTCTACCGCAATTTAAACCAGTGCCTCGGGTCACGATCGGGGCAAAGTTTTAGGGGCGTCATTTGACGGTTCGAAGAACCGTTGACTCGAGCGCCGCCGCGCGACGCTGGCGACCGATTTTAACGGCGAAGTAGGTCGCTATTCCGACGATGAATACCTGGAAATCGCCTTCGTCACAGTCCTGCGAAGTCCGAGACTACCCACGGTGTGGTTCGTTTAGAGATTCCGCTCGGCGTAGATGGCCATCGAATCACGCACGAAGGTCGCTCCCTTTTTCCCACCATAGTTTTTCGCCAGGCGCTCGTCAGTGACGTAAGTAGCGCCTATCCATGTGAAGTATTCCTTCGTCGGGTTTCCGTCCAGCGTCCGCGGTGTGCCGGGGATACTTCCCAGCCAGTCGTAGTGCCGCTGAGCCAGTTCCTGGGCCTCGTTGGAGTCGACCGGGACGGCGCTTTTGCAGGCGGCGGTCCAGTCGGCGCCGAGTTCAGCTGCCGCGATGACGAAGTCATCTTTCTGATCTTGCGACAGGGACTCGTACCAGGCGTCGCTTTGCGCATAGGCGTCCGCTCCCCACAGCTGCTCAACCTCCTCCTTGTAGGTGGTGTGATCGAAGCCGTCGAACATTTTCTCTGCCATTGGGGTATTTCCTCTTTCCAGTTCCTTGATGGTGCGCTCGATGCTGACCTTCTGCCGGCCGAGTCGCTCTTGTTCTTGAGACAGCCACTCCAGGTGCGAACGCAGCGCCGCGATATCGTCGCGTTGTCCGGCCAGCACGTCGCCGATGGCGGCGAGCCCGAGGCCGAGTTCACGCAACAGCAGTACTCGTTGTAGTCGCACCAACGCTTCGGCGTCGTAGTAGCGGTACCCGTTGTCGCCGATCCGGCGCGGCGCAACCAGCCCAATCGCGTCGTAGTGGCGCAGCGTTCGACGTGTGGTTCCTGCGAGGCGAGCGATTTCCTGGATACTCCAGTCGCTTCCAGTGCTCATGCTGTCTCCTTCGAGATAGACGGTAAGGGGTGACGTTACGTCCACGTCAAGTCGACATGAGAAAAGTACGCAGAATTTTCTCGTTCACTTTTTCGCATAACTGTTCACGCCGATCCGAGTAATCAAAGGGGATTCAGTGACCGTGAGGCAAATCCAGCTACCATCTGGCAGGGGCAGGGGCCCGCCCTGTCCGAGGGTTACCGTGTCGGTTGCGTGGGGAAGGCCGCGTTCGTAAGTTGCTCAGAGACCCTCCATAGTCGCGCGGAATCCGCCTCGTTGAGTGCCCGTCGCGGCGGAGCCGTCACTTTCGGGGCTCCAGTAAACCCGAGGAATCCGTCGGGGCCATAATACGAACCTGGCAGTGCATCCGGACTGGTGGCTCCGAACAGCGCAGGCAGAACGCCCTGAGGGACCTGTTGCCACATCCACTTCCAGCCTCGTGTTGAGTCGACCAGGCGAGTGCTGGATGTATCCCCGTCTTGCCGCGGACCGGTGATCTGCAGATTGGTGGCGACAATCCCGGGGCGGGCGGCAGTGCTCAGGATTCCCCACCTGTTCGCATCGCTCTGGCGCTGAAGTTCGCGGGCGAACATCAGCATCGCGAGTTTCGACTGCGCATACGCCGCAGCCGGCGAATATCGTCGGGCTCCCTGAAGGTCGTCCCACAGCAGCTGGCCCCGGCGCGCCAGTCCGCTCGAATACGAGACCACACGCGGTGCGCCTGAAGCCCTCAGCAGCGGCAACACGCCCGCGGTAAGCGCGAAGTGCCCAAGATAGTTACTGGCGAACTGGACTTCGAATCCATCCGTGGTGAGTTGCCGGGAGGGCGTATGCATGATTCCCGCATTGTTGACCAATATGTCGACAGGGCGCCCTTCGGCAATGAGGGCTTCCGACAGCCCCGCAACACTACTCAGCGAGGCGAGATCGAGAGAGCGAATGCTGAGCCTCGCGGAAGGTGTTTCTGCGAGAATCTCAGCGATAGCGTCCTCGCCCTTCGCCCGATTGCGCACCGCGAGAATCACCTCAGCACCAGCCGCAGCGAGACGGCGAGTGAGCCCCAACCCCAAGCCGCTGTTCGCGCCCGTCACGACGGCAAGACGACCAGAGAGGTCGGGAACAGAAATATCGGAAAGTAACTTGGTCACAGGATCTCCTAAACGATCACTCCTACACACAGGACACGAGAGAAGAGTCGGCATCCTCACCGTGTTTCCCTCAAAACCCGAAACTAGAGGCTGACGTAGCGTCCGAGTCAAACCCATATTCAAAAATCCGCGATCACCTCTCTAGACGAGGATCCCTAAGACGCGTGAATAGCTCCGAGTATCCAGAAGCGGATTCGTTGGAGCGCATATCCGTTTCTCATCCCTCCAAATACCCCCCCGTCCTCATCCGCGACGCAGAGCGACCGAACATGAAAATGTCCATCGGGCCTGGGGAAATGTCGAAAGGATGCACCGTAAACGGAACCTCATACGGGAATGATCCAATGGCGGACGAGGACATCGTGGCCGGGCGCCTAACGGTTCCCACGCTCTGACATGCTGGAGGCTTTGCGCGCGGTCCGCTCATCCGCTGAGCAACGCAGACGCCAGCCACGCTGCCCCGAGCACTGCCCATTCGCGCGAATGCATCAGCCGAGCGCGATCCCGCTGGCGAGCGGGCCGGTCGCATCGATGATGTCGAGGTGATTCACCGTGGGCTCGGTTCCGGGGCGAGCACCGCCGAAGGCGGCATCGACCGCGTCATGAATGCGGTTGTCGAACGCGTAAGTACAGGCCTCCTCAGACTCCCACAGGTCGATGTAGCGCAATCCGCCGTCTTCGCGGCGCACGCAGAGGTGCAGAAGTAGCCCCTCGAGCGGGACCGATCCGAGGGTCGACATGACGCGGCGGTAACCGGCCTCGTCAAGTGGAACATCCTGAGTAAATGCGTAAACCATGTCGCTAGCTCCCTGTGTTTGGATTCGGTGATATCGGTGTTTTGATTCATCCGAATTGCGTTCGGATGAATAGGCACTACTGTGAACCCCATGCCCGACAGTGTCAAGAGCCCGCGCACATACAGCTCACCGCTGCGGGCAGGGCATGCGGCGGCAACCCGTCAGCAGATATTGGATGCTGCCTGGCTGCTCTTCACCACACGCGGCTATGCCGCCACCACCGTCACCGACGTGGCGGAGGCAGCAGGGGTCTCTGTTGACACGCTTTACGCCGCCGTGGGTCGCAAAAGCGTGCTGCTACGTGAGGTTGCGGAGTCATCAATCTCGGGCACCCCTTCAGCGGTGTCGGCCGAAGACCGCGAGTACGTCCAGCAATTCCGGGCCGCGACCGACCCGGCAATCGCGCTGCGGATCTATGCCCAGGCGATCGTGGCGATAAGTCCCCGCACCGCTCCGCTCTTCGCCGCGCTACGGGATGCTGCGCGCACCGACCCAGACTGCTCGGCGCTTGCCAACGAGATCTCGTCGAGACGAGCATCCAACATGCTGCTGCTCGCTACAGACCTGCGGAGCAAAGGGGGCGTTCGCACAGAACTCACTGACCAGTTCATCGCCGACTTCATCTGGGCAACAGCCGGTTTCGAGCACTACCTGCAGCTTGAACAGGGCCGCGGCTGGACAGCACAGCAGTTCGGCGACTATTTGGCTGAGATCTGGATTCGCACCCTTCTTGCGCCTTAGCCGAACATGAACGCGCGCGGAGGAGGACGGCCCCGAGAATCGCGGTTCGCGCGTCTTCCCTTCGATCACTCGCCGCTAAACGCCACCGCTCATCAGGACTGAACCTGATCTGAGCCGTGGAGGTGTAGCGCGCCTCGTCGATCAGGTGAGTAGGCGAGCTCAAGCAGCAGACCCAACGAGACTTTTATGGGTGCCCGTAAGGGAACCTGCACGGACGCTGCAACCGCGACCTCGCGATTTTGCCGCGCGTACGATCGGAGTCTCACGAACTGGTCTCGGTCAGAGGATTATGAACAGGTGGGAAAAGGTGACGTGGTGTTCCCGCCTTTACCTCTTCTGTTTCGTTGCGTTGGCTAGGGAAGTTGTTTCTCCGGGCGGTCCCAGACGAGGGTGATTGTGGCACCGTTCGCTAGGGGTTCGATGCGTAATGTCAGGTTGGCGGCGAACAATTCTGAAGTTTCCAGATCGGTCTGAGCGCCCTGCGACTGCGCCACTAAGCTCTCGAGGGCGATGGCGACAGAGCGTCCCCAGTCATGCGGGTGTCGGCTGGATGAAGAACTACGCGCAGTGATCAGGGCCATAGCTCATCGTGAACCGTTATACGCAGCGTGACAAGTCGTTTTAATACGAAATGGGCCAGCTGACGATTTGGGTGACTTGCGGACCTGCCCTGGAGTTCGGTTAACCGTTGCTGTGGATCGAGTCGGGGCCACTCCGGCGGATCTCATTCGCCTCGATATTCCGTATTGCCAGTCAAGTCTGCGGGGTGGCTCCCATAGCCTTCAGCTCGGCAAGGATCTCAAGCTGTCGCCGGTTGATCGTCATGAGTGCCTGAATTTCTTTCTCGGCCCTCAGATTCGTTTCGTAATCATGCTGCGCCATCACACCGGCGATGGCATCCTGCCGTTTCGCGGCGATAAGCAAAATGGCACCCTGCAGCCCGGCCAGCATCGAGAGGAACAGGTTGAGCAAAATGTAGGGGTAAGGATCCCACGCCTTCGATGCCAGAACCAAAGTATTGATAGCAGCCCAGACGATCATGAAGCCGATGAAACCTCCGACGAAGGGCCAACTTCCCATCCCGTTCCGCATCAGGTCGGCGGCCCGTTGGCCTTTGGTTAGCGAGTCCTTGTGCTTCTGGTGCCATGTCTTGTTTTCATCAGTCATGGTTCAAACTAACCGACAACAGCCCCACCGGAAGGATGATCAACGGACGGCCTCTCAACGCGATCTCTGAGACAGTAGTGAAAGTGGTTGTCGACTTCGAAGGGTGCCCGCAAGCCGGACGCTCACCGGTCGGTATTTCCCGCCATCGCGAGAGCCCGCTCTGGAACACTTTTCGCCAGGATCGGCGGCCCGTAAGCGGAACCGCGAATGGGACACTGTTCACGTGATTACCGAACATGCACTGTTGCCCGTGATGCCCGGCAGGGAAGACGAGTTCGAGATCGCTTTTACCGAAGCACGAGCGATCATCACCTCAATGCCTGGGTGCCGGGGACTGTCGCTGTCGCGTTCGATCGAATCGCCAAGCACATACCTGTTGCTCGTCGAGTGGGAGACGTTAGAAGACCACACGATCGGATTCAGGCAATCGGAGCAATACCAGGCGTGGCGTGCTCTGTTGCACCATTTCTATGAGCCATTCCCCTTGGTCGAACACTACCGATCCGTCCCGTAACCGGAACCTCCAGCGATACGGCTGCAGGCCCTAGGCTTGCGGCCGCTAAGTTCAGCAAGGCGTGGCTCGGGACGTATTCCAGACTGACTAGCTCTCATACCGAGTGCCCGCTTCCGTAAAGTGATCGCATGCGCAATCTCAAACCGCTAATGAATCGACTGGCTGCTTCCGCCGTCGGCATTGCGCAGTCAATCGGCATGAGTTTCGGGGGTGGGAATGGAGACCCGACCATCCTGCAGGAGCCAGTCGAATCCTCGGACACCTCGCAACGGAAGCGCAACCGAACTCGAAGGCGCAAGCGCAGATAGTGGAAATCAACGCGACAGGATTTTCGGCGTCTTGACAACCGACGGTACTGCACGTCCGACGCCAATCTCCTGAATTCACGGCACCGACCGCCCGGCAGGGGAACGGCGAACGCGACTCTTCGTGGGCCGCTCAGCCGAATGGCACAGCACCCTTTGAAGATCGAAATTCCTCATGTCTCGGCTAATGTTTGTGCGAAGGTAGCTGCATGAGATCAGGAGCCCGAGTTCACGGTGGCTGGCTCGCCGCCGCCTTAGTCGCCGCATTGCTCAGTGTGCTGATCGTTGTCGGGTTCCAGACAGGTTCGTGCCAAGATTCACGGGATCCCGCCGCGAGCGTCTGTGGGCAAGGTCCTGAGCCCTTCGCTATCCTGCTTGGCCTAGCTGGAGCTGTCTTCGTCATCTTTGCGCTGATCCGCGCATTCCGTCGACAGTGACGGGGCCATCCGCAAGCCGGACGACCACCGGGCGGAATTTGCGAGCGTTCTGGAGACCGCGCTGGAGACCACTTTTGGCCTCAATGGCCGCCCGTAAGTGGAACAATTATCGGGCGCGGGTCTGTCTGACTTCTTGTGTATCTGGCATCGGCTAGTTGAGTCCTAGGCGGTCGCCGTAGGTCATTGCGAGTGTACTCAGGATAGCTTTCCAGCCGGCGATTTCGCCCGCAGCGCCCACGCCAGAGCGAACCTGCCGTACTGGGCGGCGAACGTTTCCGCTTGGGAGCCGCCGACGACCACGCCGAGGATGATGCTGGGCCAGAAGTACGAAGTGAAGCCACATCCTCCGATCCACGCCATCGGGAATCCGAGCCCGCCGCCCAGGGTCAGCCCCGCCGTTCCTCCCAGAGCCGAGACAAGGTTGAACCATGCCACCACGGATAACACGATTCGGATTGTAGGCGACGGGACCGGCCACGTTCTTGTTGCGCTCATGATGCTTCAGAGTGGTGGTGCGGCGGGACCGTTCAGAAGGTTCCTGGCCCAAGTCGCCGCACGCTCGAGTTCCCCGTCCACTAGCGGACCCTGATAGCCCACAACCCGGAACGTCACTGGCTTGCTATCTACGTCGAACCCTCGCGATCGCAACTCGTGCCTTGCCGCCTTCGCGGCGGATCCTGGCATGCGAGGCGAGTCCACTCTCGTATCGAATGTGGCAGCCGGAATCGGCGTCTCGACGGGGGTGAGGTCATCCAGCCACTCACGGATGCCGCGCTGCGGCACGTGTACAGCGGCGTCCTGCTGTTTGGCAGCGTCCCGAGTCGACTTTCTGCTCATCGAGAACGCGTGTGTCGGTCCACCCACGATCACCAGGTCGTAGCCCTCGACCACATTGGGCGCGGAATCCGTGTCGACGAAGTTCACGGTCGCGGTCGACTCCAGTGCCTGACTCACCGTCTCGGCGACTTTCTTCGTATTGCCCCATAGCGATTCGTAAACGATAAGTATTCGCATGATTCCCCCTCGCGGTGATGCTTCCAATCTCATCGCGTCTCTGTGGCCGACAACAGTGCCATTGGTCCTGCGGGGCGAAAGATAAGCCAGATCCGGAAGGCGACTCGCATTGCGTCTCCGGGGTTCCAGACTGGCAGCCGGGTGGGTGGCTGGCTTCATGTCGTGGATTGGGGAGCCGGGTAGGCAGGTTCGATCAGATGTCGACCGCTAGCACCGGGACCTTTGGCTCTGTCGAGCGCGCCCCTGCCACGAGAGCCTGAAGACGAGACGCACCCCGCCTACCGGTGGAAGGAAAATCAAGACCATGTTCCGTATCGCTATCGCTGTGCTGTTTGTGTTGCACGGACTGATCCACTTTTTTGGCTTCGTCAAGGCCTATCGCCTCGCCGATATCCCGCAGCTCGTGCAGCCCATCTCACAACCTGTGGGGCTACTCTGGCTGGCAGCTGGCCTTCTGTGCTGGGTCGCCGCCGGGGCGTTGTTCTTCGCACCGCGTTGGTGGTGGGTCGTCGGCGCTGGCGCGGTGGTGGTCTCGCAGGCCGTCATCTTCTCGTCGTGGGGGGATGCCAGCATGGGAACAGTCGCAAACGTAGTGCTGCTCGGTGCTGCCGCATACGGCTTCGCCTCACGTGGACCGTTAAGCCTTCGTTCCGAGTTCGAACACAATCTGAAACGCGCTAGGCCAGCGGTTTCTTCGGCCGCCGGCAAGCTGATCGTCGAGAGCGACCTGGCTTCCGTGCCTGATCCGGTGCGGCGGTACATCCGTCGATCCGGCGCGGTCGGCCAGCCGCCGGTGACCGACTTCCGTGCTACTTTGACCGGTCGGATGCGAAGCGCCCCCGACAGCGCCTGGATGACGTTCACTGCGGACCAGCTGGACCTCGTAGACACCCCACAACGCTTCTTCATGATGAACGCGAGGATGAAGGGCCTCCCGGTGGACGTTCTGCATGCGTTCGACGACGATGGCGCGACGATGCGGGTGCGGTTGCTGTCGATGCGTTCTATCGTCGACGCGAAGGGTGCGGAACTCACCCAGGCCGAAACTGTGACCCTGTTCAACGACCTGTGCTGCCTGGCACCCGGGGCCCTGCTCTCACCCAACATCAGCTGGGAGCCGATCGACGATCACAGAGCCACAGCGCACTTCACCCTCGGCGCCAACACGATCACGGCCCAGTTGCGCTTCGACGACCTCGGGGATTTGATCGACTTCGTCGCCGACGGGCGTGGAGCCATTTCCGCGGACGGCCATACCGTTACACCCGAGCGGTGGTCGACTCCGCTGTGCGATTATGCGCAGGTCGGACCAGCGAGAGTGGCGACCAGGGCCGACGTGAAGTGGCACCCTGATGCCGGCGCGTGGACATACGGCGAGTTCCAACTCACTTCGCTGGCGTACAACGTCGCCAACCGTGCTCAAGTAGGCGAACCTGAGACGAATGGTTTCCCCCGCGATCACATAGTCGCGCCGCACCGCGGCATTCGAGCATGGATCGCGAATCACCGGCTGGTTTCGTTCTTCATCCTCGCTTACGCAATTTCGTGGACTCTGTGGGGCATCGCTGCCCTCGGCGCGGGCCAGGTAGTTTTTATTCTGGGTGGGCTCGGCCCCCTCGCATCCGCGCTGATCGTCACGCGACTCTCCGGACGGTCGGTGCGCGCCTGGATTCACTCACTGCTCGTGTGGCGAGTCCCACTGGGATACTACGCAATTGCGCTGCTCTTACCCGCGGCGATATACGCGGTCGTCAATCTTGTGCTTGTCGCCCTCGGTCAGGCCCTCGATTTCTCACTGCTCGCTGTCGCAGCGCCCGGCTATCTCGGCACGTTCTTCATGGTCGCCACGGTGGGCGGTGGGCTAGAGGAACCGGGTTGGCGTGGCTTTGCTCTCACTGGACTGCAAAAACGCAAGACACCACTCGTCGCCACACTTCTGGTGGGCCTCGCCTGGGGTATTTGGCATATCCCGCTGTATGGGCCCTTGGGATTCGTCGTTCCCCTCATTCTTGCCTTCTTCTATACCTGGCTCTACAACCGCACAGGGAGCATTCTGATTTGCCTGCTCCTCCACGCGAGTTTCACCCCCGCGCAAAACTTCCTGACGATCGCCGTCGATCCCGCCAGTGCAAGACCAGCTGCCAGACCCGTCGGCAACGCTGCCGACTTGGTGGTGCTCGGTGTGTACGTAGCAGCCGCGCTAGCGCTCACCCTCGCCACCCGCGGGCGACTTGGCTACAAGGGCACACCAGCCGACGGCTGACCAGCCGGGAACTCGAACCTGCTCCCATCTGCAGATTGCGGCCCACTGGACGTCAGATCAGCCCTGAATCGGCCTGACTTTCGTTCCTATGGGGAGGCTTGTCCGGCGGGTGCCGGCTGGCCTGATTCTTGGTCAGCGTAGTACGCGTTCTCGACCTCGGTCGGGGTTCGCATGTCGAGCTCTCCGTGGAGTCGCTGGTTGTTCCACCACCACACGTATTCGAGGGTGGCGAGTTCGACCTGCTCGACCGTCCGCCAGGGGCCGCGCTGACGGATCAGCTCCGTCTTGTAGAGATTGTTGACGGCCTCTGCCATCGCATTGATGCTCCTATAGTTGTCAACTCGTTTTGAGGAGCGCGTTTTCGGCGGGGTGGATGAGGTGGAAGACCTCGCGGATGACGTATCTCTTGAGACAGCGGATGATGTCGCGTTTGCTGAGCCCTTCGGCGGTGCGACGGTTGACGTAGTCGATCGTCGGTTGGTGGAATCGCATCCGGACGATCACCGTGCGATAGATCGCGGCGTTCAGTTGCCGGTGACCGCCGTGATTGATCCGGTGCCGCCCCGAGGTCATCCCGGAGGATGCCGGAATGGGGCTGATCCCAGCAAGTTTCGCCAGGGCCGCTTCGGAGCGGATCCGTTCGGGGTTGTCGCCGACGACAATAAGGATTTCCGCTGCGGTATCAGATCCGATGCCGAACGACTCGATGAGCTGCGGGGCGGTCCGGAGAACGAGCTTCTCGATCATCGTCTCCAGTTCGGTTGCCTCCGCGTCGAGAGCGAGCCAGCGGCGGGCAAGGGAACGCAGGGTGTGGCGGATGCTGTCGTCCGGGGTCTCGAGTCGGGCCGGGCGGAGAGAGGCGAGGTGGCGTGCGAGCATGATTTGTGTCCTGCGGGCGGTGTCCTGACGGAGCTGATCTGAGGCGTGAATCAGCATCGTCTTCATCGTGATCATTGCTGATGCCCGGTCTTTCACTGCACCATCGTGGGCTACTTTCAGTTGTCTGATCATCTCAACAGCACCGTCAGCGGTTTTGGGTTCTGCGGTCGCGAAGCCAGCAAGGACGGCCCGGGCAGCGTTCTCTGCGTCGAGTGTGTCCGACTTTCCGACCAGGCGGCGCATGCGCCGGTCGATCGCAGCGATCAGGTCGGCGGGATCACACCCTGCCCGAGTGTCCAGGATGAGGGCGGCGCCGACCTGCATAGGCACGGTCCCTCGATCGGTCGCCAGCGACATGAGGTCGTCGGAGCTGACCCTATCGACGCGTGCCATCAGCGCAGATACCTGATTTCGAATACCGGATAGTCCGCGGCAATCCGCTCGAATTGCGCGACCGGTTCACGGCGGTCGACCGGAACGTGCGCGCGAGCACCAGGGGCTTGGTCCAGGTAGGCCTTAAGAATTGGGGCGCGATCTTCCGCAGCGACCTCAGTGAGAAGTACCGGTCGTCTGCGGCCCGCGTGGACGATGGCGTGCCCTCCGGCGGCTCGGACATTGCGGACCCACCGTGAGCGTTGGCCGAGCATCGACACCAGAAATTCGCGGTGGTCGAAATTGGCAATCACCAGCGGAAGAATAAGAGCCGTAGCGGATGTGGGGTTGACGGTTTCGAGAGTCACAGCCCAGTGCGGACTGAGCCCGAGTGAGAACATCTTCGCGCTGAGATCGTTCAAGAATCGTGCGGTTCGATTGGGCCTTCCGCCGGCATACATCCGCCGTCGGGATTCATCGCCGATCATTCCGCCGCCACGGATTCGACTCCTGGCTGGGTGTGCTCGAAGGTGACGAGAACCAGCGGCGTGCCCTCCGCGACTGGTACGTGCCAGCGTTGACGGTATGCGGCGAGGAGGGTGGGGTATCGAGCCTCTGACGTGTCGAGCACTACCGCGGTAGCGAGTTGCCAGGCCCCGTCAACGAGAACTTCGATGGCGCTGGGACGCCTGAGGTTACGCCACCATTTCTTGCGTTCCGGATGCCCCGGGACCACGATCAGGCCGTCCGAAGTCCTCGCGAATTGGACAGGCAGTTCGAACTGATTTCCCGTGACGTGCCCCCGTATTCGCAAAAGCACCAGGGACTTGGATAGAACAGTACGTGCGGGCGAGGAGAGAAGCAGTGCGACAAGGCGGTTGGCTGTTGATTGACCGTCGAGCGACGGAGCGAGTAGCCCGCTGACCAGTCCCAGGACGGCCCCGGCCACGGCACCGGTTGCGGTTCCCGACATGATGACCAAGGGGTAGTTCCAATCGGGTCCGGGTGTTGTCGCGCCGAGGATGATGATCGTCATCGTCGGCGCCCAGGCGAGGGCGCTTATCCCGATCCAGCGCCACGGATGACTGACCAGTGGTACGAAGCCACCGGCTTGCACCGCCCCGAGGACGGCTCCCATGACGGCCCCCAATGCGGCCGCGCCGACGACGATCAGTACGATCGGCGGAGTCGAGTCGTCGGTGACGGAAGACAGCTGACTTGGTACCGATGCGGCAGCCCATCCCAGCCCGGCAACGAGGACGGTCAGGACAATCCACCGAGGCCGGCTCAGCCTGGGTAGCCATCGCTTCAGCGCAATGGACTGCAGCCCTCCCAGGGCCACCCCCTCGATCAGTCCGCCGCAGACGACGAGAAGCATGCCGAGGATACCGCTCGCGCTGCCAGCGACCCCTACAACGAAGTCCGGAGTGCGCGCGGCGGCGGCCGCTGCGGACATCCCGATTGCTTCGGCCACCGCGCAGACGGCGATCCATCGCCCCAACGGAAAAACACCGGGATGTTTCGCCGGGCTGACCTTCGTCAGGCGGGTCATCGTGACGGGAATCTTCGCGTCGCAGGGCTCAGAACACCCAGTATCACCAGAACGAGCAGCAGTTCTATGATTCCGAGTGCGAGGTACACGGCCTGCAACCAGGAGTACCCGGTGATCGCCAGTTCGACGAAGATCCAGAGGATCATGCCGAAACCCGCGACCGCAGTTGCGACGTGGCCATAACGGTTCTGTCGCTGGGTCGTGATCGCAGCAAACCCCTGGGTGCCGCCGACCAGGACGCCGAGGATCAAACCGGGGACCACATAAGAGGTGAACGGAGTGCCCTGCAGGTACTCGAGCGGAACTCCGGCACCATTAGCAACGACCCCCAAAAACCCGCCCGCCACGGCTGAGATCGTGCCAAAATAAAGCACCACGACAAGGACGGGTCGAGCCCACAGGATCATGGTGCGTGAACCAGGTCTTTCGCATCTCGTCTCATCGAAACCGGATAGTCGACGGTTGCAGTACCCATGCGCACGAGCATCTGGATGGTTTGCCCCTCGGGGGCGTACTCGGAATGGATTGCGGCGTATGGCCCCGCCATCGTGGGGTACTCCTGAAGCACCTGGCTGAGGGGTTGCATCACCAGCCCGAGCGTGCGCGCGTGGAGACAGAACTGGGCATACAGGATGCCTGCCTGGACTTGCTCTGCACGGCTGTTTCCCGGAGTGCTGATCAGCGCATAGGCAGCAGTGTGAGCCACCCCGGCTGCGGTGAGGGCTATGGCGTTCTTCGCACCGGTCGCGTCATCGTTCAACGCGGGATCGATCGTGATCAGCCCCTGGAGGAAGTACTTCATAAACCCGCTGGTTCCTTGACCCTCAACGGCAAATCCGGAGCGCGCAGTGTTCTTAGCCTGCTCAGTGCCGTGGAAGACAGCATCGCTTTCCGAGGTGGCGGCGATGTTCTTAGTTTCGATCAGAGTGCCCTGGATTCCGAACTCGCCGAGGGTCTTCATATCCGACTTGTCACTGAGTATCGACAGGCGTGCAGTCGATGCGTCACCGACTGAGGTCAGCGCACTCGTCTGAGCCGAGGTGAGAGGCGCGTCGGAGTATGGGGAGCGATTGGTGTCAGACAAGAACAACGATGCGTAGTCGTCGGTCTTCGTGGACGGGTCCTTCGCCAAGGTGATGCGCGCAACCGGATGTTCGCTCATCGATGTCTTCAGATTGGTTTCGTCGTAGGTCCCGTTCGGAAAGAGATCAAACGACGCCGAATACCCGAGGTGCTCCGCTGCCACCTGAAGGTAGGCGAGGAAAGTGCCCTGCGAGACCATCGTCTGCCGCGCCAACGGATCGACTGCCGAAGTCAGCCGGGTCGGATCGGTGTAGAGGTAGAGGACATCCGGGTCTGTCGTGTCGAGCTGAACGGTCCACGGCTGCATATTGTGTCCGCTCGGGGCCAGCACAGCGTGAGCCACGACTCTCATTCTCACGTCCTTGAACTGCTGGTAGTAGCCAGCACTCCACGGTTTGAGGTAGGTCGCCGGTACGAAAATACCCCCGACCGTCAAGATCGCACCGAGACCCAAGGCGAGCACCCCGACCACCGACCCGACAGTGATCCACGCGATTCGCCGGCCACGGTGCTTGTTCATGACGACGTCGCTCCTCAGGTGCTCGGGACGGGCGTCGGCGAGACGACCTGCGCCGAACCCGGCACAGGCTGCCGAGTCGGTTCCGCCAGATGGACGATCAGCACGATTACACCCGCGATAGGCAGCAGCAGCCAGAACAGCTCGGCCCAGGTGCGGCCAACATCGCGCAGGCGACGCACCGTCACGGCCAGCGTCGGAACAAGAACCACCAACCCGAATGCGCCAGAAAGACTCGCGCCAAGGTACACGGTCCCCTGATCGGTGAATATATTCAGCGCATTCAACGCAAGATGCGCGATCACACTAAACAAAGAGAACCACCAAAATTCCGGCCTGCCCGCAGCACCAGTAAAGTCGGCATACTTGCGAAGAACCGCGCGGACGGCCTGAAGCATGTTCATGGGGGGCTTCCTTCTCGAGGGGATGACGATCTTCCCAGAGTGCGTCCGGTCGGCCCACGTTCCCAGTGCCAAAGGTCCCGAGCAACCTGCTCAACAACTGAGTCGAGTGAATTAGGCCGAGTTCAGGCCCGAGTGGTGTCCTTGCCCGGCGGTTACCATCTGTGTCGACTCGAGATAGGTCGAATATTTCGGGCCGTTCTCACTCGGGCAGCGTCCGTTGGATCCGCCGCGATAATATTTGACATTCATCCACCGCAGGTGATTCAAGGCGTGTGGCACAAAGACATCGGTGAGCACGTCCGTGCTGAGTCCCAGTACTGCGAAAACGATACGAGCACGAGATGCCCCGCGCGGTGCGGGACAAGATACGCGTCTACAAGTAGTACCGCCCGTTAGCGCCATCCGTTGGACAATCGCCGGATACCCCCAGCCCGCCCGGGGCCGAACTTTCTGGCGGTGCCCGTAAGCCGGACGGTCAGCGGGCGCAATATGAAGGGGCTCGCAAAGGCGCGTTCTCGGTCAAACGCTTATCGAGCGGGGTGCCCGCAGGGAAACCACCGCTGCGCGGACGATCGCATCTGCGGCGTCAGCGACGTGTAAGGCGCCGGAGTGCGGCCTCGTCTAGTGATGATCTTATCGAGGTAATCCCGCAGCGCCCAAACGCGCGCTGGCGGGGCACCATCGACGGCGAAGGTTTGCGTCAGCTCTCCGTCCGTTACTCCGAGTGCCGCCAGCAGTTCTTCCTGGGTCGCTTCGGAAATGACGAGGTTGGCGCGCAGCTCGGCACTCGTTGCTTCACGCTGTGCGCGACTTAGTGACATATTTCCCTTTAGGCAGAGTTCTCGACGGCTCTATCGGGGAGCCGCCGAGACAACCCCTATTCGGATCTGATCGGTAGCTGCAGGTACGACGCCCGCTCGCCACCGGTATGAATCACATGCTGGCCGGCATTCGCGCCGACGTACTCGCGAATGCCGGGCATGAGGGTTCCGAGGAGGTTCGCCGAGCTGATGATGAAGCGCAGCTGCTCCCCCGGGTGGAACGCGAGGCCGACCGGCATCAGGTCGATCTCGATGTCGACGACCTCATCGGGCGTGAGCTTCTCAACCCGGTCGAAGGTGTGCGCCGGGATGTCATCCGTCGCCAGCGCACCGTCGAGGTGACGCGCCGAGACCCGAAGCCGCCCATCGGACCCCTTGTACCGAAGGATCGTGGCGCCGTGGTCCGTGAGGTCGTGCGCCATCGGGCTCTGGTTCGGCACGGTGAACGCCTGCAGCGGGGTTCCGAACTTGTCGAGTTTCTGGATGAGTACGAACAAGTCCATGTCATCGGCATCCTTGGCCTCGACCCACAGGTGCGCCTTCGGGTAGCCGACAATCACGGTCTCCTTCTCGAAACGCGTGATGAATGACACGGCGTTCGGGTTCAGTGCGACCGAGTACGCGGCGGATGCCTCCGCGGCGGGGACCTCGGTGCTCAGGCTGCGCCGGGCACCGTCGAGGTAGAACTTAGTGGAAGAGACGCCGGCGGGCGGGAACGACTCGGCGGGCACTGCCACAGCATCGCCGCCCTCGAGGTCGAGCACCGAGTAGCGCACCCGAGGGGTTTGCTCCCAGCCGTTCTCGATTCCTTTGAGGAAGTGGTCGAAGAACCGGCGCAGGTCTTCGACGTTCTCCGGGTCGTAGTAGTCGGGCCATTCCTGACCGTTGTGGATGCGCAGCCACTTGTCCTCGGAGGCGATGCGGCGCCAGCCCCGGAACGTACCCGCGGTGTGCAGCGTGTTGGAGTAGCTCGCCACCACGTACGCGGGCACGGTGATCTTGTCGAACTCGGGGATCTTGTTCGCCCACAACTCGTTGACCAGCGGGTACTTGTCGACCTCCGCCAGGATGTCCTCCTTCTGGCCCTTGCCGAAGAAGCTGCCGTCCTGGAGCTGCTGGGCGAAGCCGGTGTCGGGCATTCCGCCGCGCAGCACCAGGTCACGGTAGACGTCGCTGATGCCCTCCCACGGGTTGATGGCGACCAGATGCGGCGGCTGCTCCGCGGCGGTGAACCACTGGGTCGCCGCGAGGTACGAGGTGCCGCTCATGCCGACCTTACCGTCGCACCACTCTTGCTCGGCCAGCCACTCGACGATGTCGTAGCAGTCTCGGCCGTCCTGCCGATCCCACAGCACGCTGTCGCCCTCGGAGTCGACCACGCCTCGGATATCGGGGTTGCAAATCGCGTAGCCCCGCGCGACCCAATAGGCCGGGTCGGGTGCTTCGAACTTCTCGAGCCCCGACACGATGCTGTTGGGCAGGCCCACGAGCCCGAAGACGCCCATGACGCTGATCGACGTTCCCTGGCCCTTGCCATAGGGGCTGTACGCCACAACCACGGGGACCTTCTCCGTGCCCGCGGGGCGGAATACGTCCACGTAGACGGTCACGCCATCACGCAGCGTCACGGCGACATCCTTCTCAAACACCACGTCAACGGGCAAGGGCATGAACTGCGGCGCAACCTGGTAGCCGGCCTCGAGCGTGCGCGTGCCCGGCTCGAACGGAGTCAGCAGCCCCGTTCGCATCGGAGGGAGCGGCTGGGATGCCGTGTAGATCTTCAGGTCTTCGCTCATGGTGAGCTCCTTCTCTTTTCCGTGGCTCCATCGCCGAAAGGTGGAACGCAGCGAGCGTACGCTCTCTGCGCGCAAAACTCAACGCTTGTTGATATATTTGGTGCTCGGTAGAATTTCCTCATGACGGATGCGAGCACGCCCAAGCGGCAGGGACGTCGACCCGGCTCCAACCAAACACGTCAGCTCGTACTCGATGCGGCACGGGCGCGATTCGCCGAAGATGGCTACGCGGGCACCACGATCCGAGCGATCGCTGCCGACGCCGGGGTCGATTCGTCCCTCGTCATGCAGTACTTCGGGTCGAAGGAAGACTTGTTCGGCGCCGTCATGTCGATCACCCCGCACGCCCTGTCGCGTTTCGCCGAAGCCTTCGACGGCCCCGAGGACGGCCTCGGCGAACGGGTGGCACGCGCGTTCCTGGAGATCTGGGAGGGCGACCCCGCGGATTCGGAGCCGTTGCTCGCCATGCTGCGCGCGGCGATGAGCAACGAGCAGGCGACCGTCCAGCTCCGCGACTTCCTCCAGGCGCGCATCACCGAGCTGCCCGGCCATGGCGCGAAGGAGGCCGCACTTCGCATCGGGCTCGCGTCGTCGATGCTCGTCGGCCTCACCGTCGGGCGCCGCATCGTTCGCGTGCCGGCTCTCGCCGACGCGAGCACCGAGTCGCTCATCCATGTTCTGGCACCTGCGCTCCAGTCGATCCTCGTTGATCCGGAAGGCTGATCGGGCTACTTGGCCGGGGCCGGTGCGAACCGGTCCAGCGTCGTGATGCCGCCGACCAAGTGCGGCTGAACACCCGCCATCAGCCGTCCGTAGTTCTCGGAGAGCGCCTCGAGGTTCAGCGCACCGTGCAGTGTGACGATGCGGGCATCCCGCCACGACCGCTGGATCGGTTCGAAGTCCATGATCGCCGTCGAGCCCGAGTTGCGCTGGATGAGCTCGATCGCCTCGGCGCACCACTTCGCCGCGTAGGCGGTCTCCATGAGCACGCGCGCGCTGAAGTGCTGCATGTACTCGCCGTCCGCAGGAGTGCCCGTGGCGGCGAGCTGCCCGAGACGATCGGTCTCCTCGGCGTTGGCGCGCGTCATGAGCACGGCCGACTGGATCTTGGAGTGCACCTCGGCGAGCATGAGGTGTGTGAGGGGCGCCTCGAGCTGGTTCTTGTAGGTGGTGCCACGGATCGGCCTGCCCGCCGACCGCTCGAGGAATCGCTCGAGCGCGCCCTGGGCGATGCCGATCGACATTCCGGCCATGGTGCTGAACGCCCAGCCGAGAGTCGGAGCCTTCCACAGCGAACCCGACAGACCACTGTCGATGGAAGCCCGGGCGATCTGCCCGAAATCGACGCCGCGATAGTCGGGAACGAATAGCTCGCCGCCCGCGAGGGTTGCCGAGACACTCCCGGTCGCGCGCATTCCGGCGACGTGCCAGTCGTCGAGGAATCGCAGCTCGTCGCGCGGTACCTGAAGAGCGACGAGGAAGGGCCCGTCCGGACCCTCGGCGATGCATCCGAGGTTCGTGAATGGCGACCACAGGGAGTCGCTCGCGAAGGTCCAGGGGCCCCCCGAGACGATCCAGCCGCCGTCGACCTCCTTCGCGCGGCCGCGGGATGCCGGGAAGTGGCTCGAGCCCGCGACGCGCGGGCCGACCCAGGCCGGGCCGTAGACCTCCTCTATGACCTGCGGGCCCATCCCCGCCGGAATCCAGTTCGTGGAGGCCCCCGCCCACACCGTCCATCCGGCGGAGCCGTCCCACTTCGACACTTCGGAGACGACGTCGAGCTGCTCGCGAACGCTCAGTTCGAGCCCGCCGAACTCGGCGGGGCTGCCGATGTCGAAGGCTCCCGTCGCGTGCAAGTTTGCGATCGTCTCATCCGAGTGTCGTCCCGCACGCTCTGCGTCGACCGCGCGTTCGCGAAGGGTTGGGCCAAGGGCGCGGACGTTGTCGAGAACTGTGGTGACGGTCATGGTCATCTCCTGGTTGGTCATCGCGCGGGCACCAAGGGCAACTGGATGTAGCTGGGGTGCTCGGGTCCGGTGAACACCGTGTTGGTGGCACCGCCGTGGTAGCTCTCGTCGTAGGCGCGGGAGGGAAGCCCGGCCGGCGAGTAGGGCTGGATGTCGACGCGTAGTCGCGAACGCTTGCGGATCGCGGCGCTGCTGGGGTTGATACCCACCTCGACCTCAACGACCTGGCCGTCGGTCAAGGGCTGGTAGTCGGACTCGAGGTGGGTGTGCACGGGCCAGTACTCGGTCGAGCGGCCTGCGTCGATCGTGCGATGCGAGACCTTGAGCAGTCCGTGGCCGGCGGGGTGGATGTTGGCGGGGTCGATGGGCGGCACGAGCGACTCGTACCGGATCTCGCGGTTGTTCTCGTCGATCACACGGATCGATACGTAGACGTCCATGTCGGCGCTCGTCGACGCGACGAAGAGGCCCGCCTTCATGTAGCCCGCGAGCACCATGTCCTCCTCCAGCGGCTCAGTGATGAAAGTCACGCCGGTCGACCACCGCGGGGTGCCGCCGACGAAGCCGGTGGGTGCGGGAATCGGATGCCCCTTGTCGAGTTCAGCGGAGTAGCTCGCCGACGACTCCGTCGTCGGCACGGTGTCGGTGACCCGCAGGAAGTCATCGCGGCGGCCATCGCCCGGCCAGGCGGACGGCGTCGCATCCAGGTACCAGCGGCGGTACTCGGTGCGGGCGAGCGGCCACTCCTGCTCCTCGAGCACGTAGTGGCCGCCGTTTCCGGTGCGCACCTGCACGCGCACGGGAGCGCCGTCCATGATCCCGTTGTAGTCGCCCTTGAGCCAATGGTCGAAGAACTGCACGTGCTCGTCGATCGTCGAGTTCTTGTAGCTGTGCGGAAACCACGCGTCAACGAAGTCGAACCGCTTCGAGGCGACGCCGGTCGAGCGCAGGAATGTCTCACTGCTGCCGAGCTGGTGGATCACGACGCCGGTCTGCGGCCCGACGATCCAGACCGGAGCTGTAGCCTTCTCGAGCTCGGGGCGCACGAAAATCGAGCCTTGATTGCCGTACGCCTCGGGCTCGTTGAACGGGGTGGCGAGCATCCGTGCCATCCAGTCGGTCTCGCGACGCTCGCCGATGTAGTTGTGACCCGCCATCGCCGCTCGCCACCACATCCAGAAGCCCTCGCCGAAGAGGCCGCCTCCGTAGATCGCCTCGTTGTAGAGGTCGGCATCGGTGCCGAGCGCGATCATCGCCTTGAGGTGCGGCGGCTGCAGAGCCGCGACCGTGTGCTGCGTGAGCGCGAGGTACGACATCCCCCACAGGCCGACGTTGCCGTTCGACCAGGGCTGCGTCCCGGCCCACTCGATCGCGTCGTAGTAGTCCTCGGCCTGCTGCACGCTGAACGGATGCTGCAGCCCCGGGCTGTTGCCGACACCGCGCGCATCGACGCGGATGCAGATGTAGCCCTTGCGCACCCAGACGGACGACTCGACGCTCTCGTGGTTCTCGTACTGGAGTCCGTCGGGGTTGCCCGTGAAGTAACGGTCTTCGACCTCTTCCTTGTGCGCGGCTTCGGCGGCGCTGCCGATGACGCCGTGGTCGAAGGCCTTGCCGTAGAAGCCCTGGTTCATGATGACCGGGTACTGACCGTCATCCGCCGGCCGGAAGATGTCGGCGCACACGTACGAGCCGTCGCGCAGCGGGATGCGTACGTCGGTCAGCTTGATGATGCCGCGGATGTTGCGGCGCAGCTCGTTACGCGCGGCCGCGCCGTTTCGAAGCTTGCGCGGGGTGTTGTCGGTGAATACGCCAGGGGTCGAGTTGAGCTTCTCGAGGAGTCCAGTCACCACCGGATCGCTCGCGAACGTGATCGCCTGGTTGGTGGAAAAGGCGACCATGGCCTCCGCGCCCGACTCTGCGGCCACGGTGTCGCCGATGTCTTGGGCGTCGGTCGCCGCCTGGTTGAAGTTGAGGACCATCGGGCCGATCGCCTCGTGCACCGCGGGTGCGATCGTGATGCCGCCCTCGGGATCGCCCGACTCGTCGAGCGTCTGCACGAAGCGAGCGAGGTTGGTGACGATGGGGTCGCTGAGCCGGTCGATCTTGCCGTCGGAGCGGTTCACGAGTTGGGCCAGGTTGATGCGCGGCGCGCCGGGAACGGCACCAAGCACGATGCCACCGGCCAGGAACGCGATGGCCTCCCCCGCGCGGTACTGGAATTCGCCGCGCTCGTTGGTGATGCCCGACAGCGTCGGGGTCTCGTACTTCAGGCCGGAGATCGGTCCGGCGAAAACACCGGTGGAGACATCCATTGTCATCACACGCTCACTCTCTGTTGAATTTGCTGCCGGGCCTCGTCGCCGGGCAGGATCACGCACTTGGCGTGGGGGGAAGAGGCTTGGTCATTCCACGCGGCGGGCAGCTCGCGGAGCGGGTAGGTGTTCACGTCGACAGCAATGTTGTCGCGCGCGCTGGCGGTCCACAGCCAGCTCAGGGCTGCTGCCTTCTCGCTCAGGGGCGTGTGCAGTCCGGCGAATCCGGACAGGGAGATCTGCTTTCCGCGCAGGAGGCCCGCGGGAACGCGCGCAGTAGAACCGGCGAGGTTGCCGATGTTCACAACGCGCGCGCGCATGCCGCACACCTGGAGCGCGGCTTCGAGTGGCACCCCGTAGAGGCCGTCGAGCACTACATCGACAGGGCCACTCACCGCGGCGATGCGCTGTGCGAGCTCGGCGGCGGACTCGTCGGGGCGCAGATCGACGACGGCGTCAGCGACGGTTCGGTCGAGGGCAGCGCGGTCCCGGGCAACTCCAATGACCTTCGAGGCGCCGTGCTGTTTCGCGATCTGGATCGCAAGCTGCCCAACGGCCCCGGTGGCACCGAGCACGAGGACGACCTCGCCCGCCGTGAGGGCAGCGCGCTCGACGAGCGGCACGTACGCGGCAACGCCGGAGTTGCCGATGGCGGCGGCCGACACGGCGTCGACGTCTTCTGGCAGCGCGATGACATCGCCGTCGGGCACGATCACGTAAGTGGCAAGGGCGCCGGGCAGTGACGGCGACGCGTGGCATTCGGCGTACACCCGGATGCCCGCCGCGAAGGTATCGGATTCAAGCACAGTTCCAACGCACTCGCTGCCGGGAACATAGGGCTCTTCGTGCCGCGCGGAGTGGAAATTGCCCGAGGCGATGAGCAGGTCCAGCGGGTTCACCGGGGCGGCGATGACCTCGAGCAGCGTGAAGCCAGGGGCTCGGCGCGGGAGAGTGACTGAACCGATGTGGGGGGTCTCACCGGGGGCGTCGACGATTCCCGCAGCGACCACGAGGGCGTCGGACTCGACGCTCTCGGTGCCCCGCCATTGGGGATCGGTCCCGCTCACGGGCGCTCCTTTACCATTGATATGGTTAGTGTGGTTTTGAGTATGGGCTTGTGCAATGATCGCTGTCAAGAGAAATATAAACAAGCGTGTAGTTCTGTTCCCAAGGAGATTCAATGCCGAATACCCATGACACTGCGCCCCTCGGCCACGAGGACCCGGAGACCATCCAAAAACTGCTGGTCGGACTTATCGGCCTGCTCGACACCTTCACGGCGGAGCAGCGCGCCGCAGCGCTCTACGACTTCGACGACCCCCGGCGCCTCGATTGGGACATCATCCCCAAGCCCGACCGCATCGGCGTCTCGATGCACAACCTCGATCGCTACCAGAAGGTCGTGCTCCTCGACCTGGTGCGCCTGACCGTCTCGCACGAGGTATTCACCAAGGTTCTGGCGATCATGCAACTCGAGCACGTGCTGCGGGAGAAGGAGATTCCGTTCCTTGGAGTCGCCGCTCCCTTGTGGCGTACGTCCGACTCCTACTTCCTCAGCATCTTCGGCCGGCCGGGGTTCGAAGACACCTGGTCGATGCGCTTTCTGGGCCACCACGTCTGTCTCAACGTCACGGTCGTCGGCCAGCGCTGGATCTCGACAACCCCCAGCGCGCTCGGCCAGCAGCCCGCTGTCGACATCGGCGTTCTCAACCCCCTCGCCGATGACGAAGGCCTCGGCTTCGACCTGCTCGGCTCGCTGACTGACGAGCAGCGAGCGATGGCCGTCATCCACGACGTCGCGCCGGCCGACTTCGTCTCCCGCCAGGTGCCTCTCATCGGCTCCGTCGAATATCCCGACCACTACGACCTCGGCATGCCGCAGTACCAGATCACCACCGATGACCGACGAGCGCTCGGCCTCACCCGAGCGACTCCCTCGGGCATCGCCGGCGCCGATCTCGATGAGACGCAGCTCCACACGCTGCAGCTGATCCTCGACACCTACCTCGCGCGCTTCCCCGCTGCCCTCGCGGCCGCCTACCGCGCGCAGCTCGACGCCGACGGGCCGTCGAGGATCCACTTCGCCTGGGCCGGCGGATCGAAGCGCGGCACGGCGCACTACTACCGCGTGCAGACGCCGGAGCTGCTCATCGAGATGGTCAACGCGGTAGACAGCGGCAACCACATCCATTCGGTCATCCGCGACTTCGAGAACGACTTCGCCCACCGGGCAGTCGCGGCGCGCGCCTCGGAGGTCGAGGAGCACGGCACGCACCTCTCGAGCCGCACTGTGTCGAGCGAAGTGACGGGGCTGACGGAGAACACTTGGAACGGCTAATCGCCACAACCATTACGGTCTTTCTATAGTCTGGGCGCATGAGCTCATACGTGACGCAGACGCGCGCCCAGCTGCTCGCGAGTGAGATAGAACAGCAGATCCTGAACCGGGAGATCCAGCCCGGTGACCTCATCGGCACTATCGACGCACTCAAGGCGCGCACCGGAATGGCGCGTGCGACTGTGGGTGAGGCGGTGCGCATCCTCACCGATCGCGGCCTCGCCGAGATCCGTCCCGGTCGGAGCGGCGGGCTCTACGCCACCGCTGCAGGCCCCATGGTGCGCATCCGCCACACGCTGCTGGCGGTGACCGACTCCGCGTCGTCGGTGGTCGAGGCCGTCGCCGTTCGCGAGGCCCTCGAAGTACTCGTCGACGTCGATGCGGGCCTGCACCGCACTCAAGCCGACATCGCCGACATCAAGAAGCTCCTCGCCAAGCTCAAGGCCGCGGCCGGTAAAGGGCGTACCGAGTTCCTCCTCGCCAACTGGGATCTCCACGAGAGGATCGCCGAGATCTCGCCGAACCAGACCGGATCAGCGCTCTACCTCTCGATGATGCGCTTCGTGCGCGAGCACGCCGTCGCCGCGACCACAGACGAGGATCCGGCGGCGGCCAAGGCGTGGCTCGACCTTCGACTCAAGACTCATGAGGAGTTGGCAGCCGCCATCATCAAGGGCGACATCCCCCGCGTGAAAGTCGCCATCGACAGCCACGCAGGCCTGCTCACTACCGACTGAGAACTACCGACTAACCGCTGCGAGTCGGTGCGAGTTGTCGACTATGCGATTCGTCAGGATGCCCAGCCCCTCGACCTCGACCTCTACGACGTCGCCCGGCTGCAGCAGCCACGGTGGCGTGCGCGCGTAGCCGACGCCGGACGGCGTGCCGGTAGCGAGTAGATCGCCGGGGTTGATGGTGAACGTCCTCGAGATGTGCGCGAGGGTTTCGCCCACGCCGTAGATCATTTGCGCGGTGCTCCCGTGCTGCACGACCTCGCCGTTGACGCGGGTCTCGACGGTCAGCCCCTCTGCAAGGGAGCCCACCTCGGCGGCGGGAACCATCGGCCCCAGCGGGCCGGAGCGATCGCCGTTCTTGCCGATAATCCACTGCGACGTGCGCTTCTGCGCGCGACGCGAGGTGATGTCGTTGAACGTCGAGTAGCCGATGACTGCTGCGAGGGCCTCCTCGGGCGTCGCGTCGACGAGGGTCGATCCGACCCAGGCGACGACCTCGCCCTCCCAATCCAGGCCGTCCTCGTCGGAGGGCACCGGCACCTCCGCACCATCCGTCGTGAGCGACGCGGGCCAGCGCGCGAACAGGGTAGGGAACTCGGGCAGCGCCTCGTCCTTGAACGACCCCTCGCTCACGTGGTCGCGGTAGTTCAGCCCTACGCACAGCACACGCGCGCCCGCAGGGACGGGCGGCACGAGGTCCTCCGGCGTGACCGACAGGGTGCGGCCGGTCGCCTCGAGCGTGCCGGATGCCCGCCAGAACGTCTCGACATCGCCGAAGACCGACACCTCCAAGCCGTCGTCGCTCAACGCGCCAACGAGTACCGGACCGTCAGCCTGTCGCACCCCTACGATCCGCACGGCTACGCCTTCGCCCGGATGACGAGCATCGTGGCTGGCAGGTGCGTGCGGTTCTCGACGGTGCGCATAGTGCCCACGGTGTAGTGCACCGAGTCGTTCGGGCCCAGAACGGCGATCTCGCCCTCGCTCTCCATCGTCAGCTCACCGGAGAGCACGACGTACACGGTCTCGGCATCCTGCGGTGCAAGCTCTGCGGCGCCACCGGGCAGGTAGTGGGATAGCGCGACGGTGAAGTCGGTGGTCGGCGTGGATGCTCCGCCCTGCAAACGCACCGGGCCGACTCCGGTGTGCCCGACGGGAGCGAACGGCTCGGCGTCGTCGATCTTCGTGACTCGCATTGTCATAGCAGTGCACCTTCTCTTGTGTGGGAGTTCGTCAGGGCGGCCCGCAAGTCGGCGAGCAGCCGCGGCACGTCGGCGGGCTCGCCGGTGCCGTAGATGTAGAAGTCGGGGCGCGCCAGGACTGCGGAGCATTCATTGCTCTCGAACCAGCGGCGGTAGTCGCCGTCGACGTCGATCGAGGCGATGTCGGTAGATGTCCCTCCAATCGACAGGAACCAGTCGCGCAGGTCAGCGGGCGTTGATGCCAATGGGTCGCAGTTGCCGATGAGCTGCCAGGTGCCGCCGACGAGATCGTCGAACAGCCCTACGAAGTCGCCCACAGCGACACGGGCTTGAATCGACAGGGTGCCGGCCCGGTCATCATCCGAAGTGATCGAGGGCGTGCCGAGTCGGGGATGCGGCGGCTCGACCGTCGCGCGCTCGGACTCAAGCTCGGCGCGCATCCGTGCATCTCGCTCGCCCGCGCGGTCGGGATCGAGCTCGCAGATGACCTTGCCGAGCTCTACTGCCTCGTCGATGATCTCGCGCACGTGCATGCCGCGCTCGGAGCCGTAGGTGTCGAGGATCGACTCGTTCGCCAGCTCGTCGGCGACCATCGAGAGGCGCCAGGTCAGGGCGCGTGCATCGCGCAGGCCTGCGCAGAGACCCTGGCCAAGGAACGGTGGCATGAGGTGTGCGGCGTCGCCGGCGAGGAAGACACGCCCCTTGCGCCACTGCGTCGTCCAGCGGCCGCGGAAGGTGTAAACGGCATGTCTTTCGAGTTCGGTGTTGGCGGGAGTGATGCCCCACGGTTGCATGAGTCGCCATGCGGTGTCGGCCCGACCTAGCTCTTCCGCCGTGACATCCGCGCGTCGCATGAATTCGAATCGGCGGCGGCCCGGGCCGCTGCGAACTGCGGTGGCCGGTTGCTCCGGGTCGCAGTACTGGGTAACGAATGCGTCCCAGTCGCGGTCGACTATCGGCTTGTAGTCGACGACGAGCCAGTCGGCCTCGAATCCGGAGTCGACGCTCTCGATGCCGAGTGACTCGCGGATCACGCTGTTCGCGCCGTCTGATGCGATGAGCCAGCTCGCTCGCAGCCGCTCCCCCTCGGCCATGGTGAGCGTCACGCTCGAGTCGTCTTGCTCGACCGAGACCCCCGCGATCCCTCGCCGTATCGTCACTGTCGGGATCGCCTGGGCCATCCGCTCGAGCGCCTCTTCGAGGTCGGGCTGGTAGAAGCCGTTGGTGTTTGCCCAGCCGGATTCGCCCGGTCGGTTCCAGTTGATCGCCCGAAGCAGGGCGCCATCACCGTTTCTGATCTGGTATCCGCCGCGCTCACCGCGAGAGGGCTCGAACAGATCGGAGTGCTGATCCATGACGCCCGCGGCCTGCAGGATGCGCAGCGCCTCGTGGTCGATCGTGCACGCGCGCGGCATTGGGTATCTCGCGGGCCAGCGTTCAACGACGGTCACCCGCCGCCCTTCCCGACCGAGCAGGATGGCGGTGAGCAGGCCCACCGGTCCGGCCCCGACGATCAGGAAGTCGTCATTCACCGCTGGATGGCCCTCACGTAGGCGAGCTTGCCCGCCTCGGCGAACTCGTGCAGCTTGTTGAGGTTCATGTCCGGGTTCTGGTCACCGTTGGGCTCGGGCACGAGGGGGTTACCGCTCCAGCCCTGCAGCATGCAGATGCGGCTCGAGATGCGCCATCCGTCAGCGGTGCGCACGAGCTCGTCGTCGTACCATCCGGTGCCGTTCCAGGTCGAACCGCCCTCGGCGGCGTGGCGGATGAGCAGCCAGTTGCCGTAGCTGAACGCGTACGCCCGGTCGCGGTCGACTCGGATGAGGTGGCCCATCATCGTGTGCTGGTGGCTGTCGAGCGTGGCGTGGAACGACTCGAAGCCCTTCTTGAACGTCTCGATGTCGTTCCAGCCGGTTCCCGCGGGGCCGAACTCGGCGTGCACGTCGGGCGTGAATACGTGGTCGAAGAGATCCCACTGCCGCGCATCCAATGCGAAGGCGTAGAGGTTCATGACCTCGAGAATGTCGGTCTTGTCGTTGTCGCTCATGCGTATGTTCCTCATCGAACAGTGGGTGGATGCTTGGATACTACTATAACCATTGATACTGTTACTTGGTCGAGCCAAAGGAGGCTGCATGTCGACGGACATTGATCCCGGACTATTCCGCGAGGCACTCGGGCACTACCCGACCGGAGTCGCGGTAGTTACCGCCGTGCTCGACGACGGCACCCCCGCGGGGATGGTCGTGGGCACCTTCTCGTCGGTCTCCCTCGACCCGCCGCTGGTCGCCTTCTTCCCGATGAAGGGCTCGAGCAGCTTCGCGATCCTGCGCACGGCCAAGAACTTTTGCATCAACGTGCTGGCCTCCGACCAGGAGCCGCTGTGCCGCAAACTCGCCACGGGCGGGAGCGCGAAGTTCGACGGCGTCGGATGGCGCCCCGCTCCCATGGGCTCCCCGATCCTCGATGGAGCCGTGACGTGGATCGAGTGCACGTTCGAGGAGACCCGCGAGGCGGGCGACCACTACATCGTCCTCGGCCGGGTGCAAGAGTTCGCCCTGGAGCGCTCGACCCTACCCCTGCTGTTCTTCCAGGGCGGCTACGGCCGCTTCTCCCCCGGGTCGTTCGTCGCGGCCGGGCCCGACCCCGAGCTGATCCAGGCTGCACAGTTCGCGCAGACCATCCGCTCCGAGGTCGAGCGGCTCAGCACAGAGTTCGGCGTCAACTGCAGCGTTCTCGCTCGTGTCCGTTGGGATGCCGTGCAGGTTCTCGCCGCCAACAACAGCCCGCACGCCGAGCCGTTCCCGCTCGGACACCGGCAGCCGCTCGTGCCGCCGTTCGGCGCCATCTTCCTTGCCGACGCGGGTGAGAGCGATGTCGACGAGTGGATGCGGCGAGCTCCCGACAACACCCCGGAGCGCCGCGCGCTCAACCAGGCCGTGCTCGATAAGGTCAAGGAGCGCGGCTACTCCCTCCTGACAGTGAGGCCCGAGGTCATGCAGCAGCACGACGCACTCTTGGCCGCATTCGAGGAATCAGAGCGACTGCCCCGCCACGAACGTGCCGTGCGTCAGGCCACGTCCGATCTCACGGAGCACTTCACTCCCGACCTCGAGCCCGGCCAGCTCTACGACATCGCCACTCTCGTGGTGCTGCTTCCCGCGATGCCGGGCCTCCCGCCCATGGCACTCCGGATGACCGGCCTGCCGCAGGATGCACCGGCCGACGAGGTCGAGTCGTGGATCGGCGCACTCAAGAGTGTCGCTGCGACGGTCAGCGCATGATCAAGCCGCTCGAAGGGATCACCGTCGTCGACCTGAGTCGCGCGATCGCCGGTCCGTATTGCACAGCACTCCTCGCCGACCTCGGTGCCACGATCATCAAGGTCGAGAGTCTCAAGGGCGGCGACTCGGCCCGGCAGTGGCCGCCCTTCGAGGGCGAGCACAGCCTCTACTTTGAGTCGCTGAACCGAAACAAGCGGTCGATCTGCATCGACTTCTACTCGGAGGAGGGCCGCGAGATCCTCGACCGGCTGATCGGCGGCGCCGACGTGCTGGTCGAGAACTTCAAGCTCGGAACTCTCGACAAACTCGGCCTCACCGCCGAGCGCCTTGCCGATCTCAACCCCGAACTCGTGGTCGGTTCCGTGACCGGCTTCGGACAAGTGGGCCCGCTGCGCAACGACCCGGGCCTCGACCAGGTGATCCAGGGGATGTCCGGCCTCATGTCGGTGACCGGTCGCCCCGGCGATACCTTCCGCGTCGGGGTATCGATCGCCGACATCTCGACCGGGATGATCTGCGCTCTCGGTATCGTCTCCGCGCTGCTCGGTCGCTCGCGGGGCCACGACGTCAGTCGCGTCTCCACATCCCTGCTCGAGACCGCGTTGAACCTCTCGGTGTTCCAGGGCCAGCGCGCGCTGAGCCTCGGGGATGCGCCGGAGCCGCAGGGCAATAACCATCCGACAATCACGCCCTACGGCACGTTCGTCACCGCCACCGAGCCCATCAATATCGCCGTCGGCAACGAGAAGCAGTGGATCGCGTTTTGCGACCTGCTGGGCATCCCCGACACCGCGCGCGACGCGCGCTTCGTCACCGGTGCGCTACGCACCGCCAACCGAGACCAATTGATCCCGCTCCTCGACGCCGTGCTCTCCACCCGGCCGGCATCCGAATGGGTCGAGTTCATCACCGGCGCCGACATCCCGTGCGGACCGATCTACGACTACAACCAAGCCTTCGCAACCGAGCAGGTCGCGGCGCTCGGCATGGTGCAGCGGGTGCAGCGCCGCGACGGCTCAGCCCTTCCCCTGCTGCGCGGCCCTCTCAGCATGAACGGCGAGCCCAGCGCGGTCTCATCCGCCCCGCCCCTCCTCGGCGAGCACACCAGTGAAGTGCTCGGCGAACTCGGATACTCTCCCGACGACATCGCCCGGCTCGAAGCCGCGGGTCGCCTCAGGAGGATCGGATGACGGGCCGCATCATCGTGCGGATCGACGGTGCCGTGGCATCTGTCGAACTCGACAACCCCGCTCAGCGCAACGCGATCAGCAAGGCGATGTGCGTCGAGCTGGTGGAACTGATGCCGCTCCTCGACGCGGATCCGGCTGTAACTGTCGTCACCCTGTGTGGGACTGGCGACACATTCAGCGCCGGCGCGCAACTGAGCGACCTCTCCTCGATCCTCATGGACGAGCAGGACGGCGAGCGAGTGGACCACCTCAGTCGAGCCGATGATGCGATCACGTCCATGAGCAAAACCACCATCGCGATGGTCGACGGCGCCTGTATGGGCGGCGGCTGGCAGCTCGCGTCAGCCTGCGACTTCATCATCGCCAGCGCACGCTCGACCTTCGCGATCACCCCGGCCAAGCTTGGGATTATCTACCCGCGTCCGGGCATCGAGCGCCTGGTGCGCGAGGTCGGTCCTGCCGCGGCCAAGCTCATCCTCTTCACCGGTCAGACGTTCTCTGCAGCCGAGGCCCGCTCGTTCGGACTCGTGGCACTGACGATCGCCAATGATACGTTCGCGGAAGAGTGCGCGCGACTGGTCGAGACGATTCGGTCTCGCTCCCGGTTCTCCCTCCACCATCTGAAACGACTCGTTGACCAGACCGCGAGCAGCAGCCCCGACCTCGACTCAACTTGGACCGAAGCTTGGGCGGCAATGGGCAACAACCCCGACATGGCGACCGGCGTCGACGCCTTCCTCGCGCGCGAGAGGCCTTCCTTCACCTGGTGCCCGTCAGCGGCTCAGTGACCAGAGCTACCTGTGCCGCCGATCCTGCCAGGATGCGGCGGCACAGGTGCACGAAGACCCAGCAGGGACTCGAATTCGAAGAGGTTTGCTGCACCGATTAGTGACAGCAACCGCTGAATCACGTGATGGAGCTAAAGACTGTTGCATACCCGATGGGTGGTGATTTCAGGTGCTGCGTGAAACACCCTGAGTTCTGTGGGGTGTTGCAGATGCACTGAGGTTACGAGACACCGAAGGGCCCCATTTGAGCCGCGAGAAGTCAGCGGTGGCCCGCAAGTGGAACGTCTACCGGTCGTTCGGAGCCGCAACGACGATCGATCGGCACAATCGGTCATAAGGGGTTCTGCCGGTGCCGATGAACAACGAGACCACGTACACGATGGGAAGAATATACGCGGTCACAGTCAAGGCCCACACCGAAATCGGGACAACTCCAATGCCGCTTGACGTGACGATTTCATAAACGGCGGCATGACCTATCGTCCAAGGAAGCGCAATCTTCAGGGTGTTGCGGGCGATCGCCTGCTGAAAACTCACACGTGCACCGGTACGTGCACTGACAACCTTCAGACGCCGGGTCCGTTTACCCAAAGATCCTTCCTTCGCACCCGACTCAAGTCTCGCCAGCACGAGAGTCACGGGTACGACCAGCACCACTGCCGCCACCAGGTTCAACCCCAGAAGAGGCATCGTCCCGATGATGCCCATCAGGTACAGCGGAATCCCGACTGCCGCCACGATGGCGACCCACACGAGAATTGCCAACCAATCGACAACCCACGCAAGGAGACGATTCCACGGATGCCGCACCATGCCTGCGACCCTACCGAAAAGGAAGGCATAACTGCCCGTAATCGGAACCATCAGCGCTACTCGATTGGGCTCTGGGTCAGTCAGTTCCCTGTCAGACGTCTACGCGACCTCGTGCACCCCTTGGCTCGTCTCTAGATGGCTAGCCCGAACGTTAGATTGTCGCGGCAATAGACAGCGGATGCCGGCATCAACAAGTTGAAGTCCAAAACGAATCGATCGCGAGTCAGGGACTACTCCGTGTCACCATTGCGGAATGACAGACATGGGCGAAGTCGAGGCTGCGCCAGGCATCGTGCTGCAAATACTCAGCGTCAGAGAGGGCTGGACTGCTACCAGCGTTGCCTCTCACGACACCGGGTTGGAAGTCAGGATGAGCATCGTCGGAGATGAGCGCAGATTCGCACTGGTCCTCCCTCGCCCTGCTGTTGGTGAGGACCAACCGTGGCTCTACATGCATCCGCAGGATCTTGAAGACTGGGCCGCAATGCTGGGTACGTGGATAGACGAGGAAGTTCTCACCGGAGCCGCCCAGTGGGCGAAGCTCACCGTCGAGGGCAAATTGCACTATTTCCATCCAGCACCATGGGGCTTCCGCAAGGCGTGAATTGCAGTCGGCGTGATCGACTTGTACTGACCCCGAGGTTGCTCTTCAATGCGATTGGACGACCCCGTCCGTAAGCCGGACGAGCAGCGGGCCGGATCTTACGGTGCTCCTGTGAGTCTGATTTGGAGGCGGTTTTCGACTTCGAAGGGTGCCTGCAGGGGGACCTCCTGGGTCGCAGGTCTCGTCAGCTCGGCATCAAGGGTTTAGCTTCCGTACAGTGAGCAAATGGATAAGACAACTAGGAAAGTCCTTGTTGTCATCGCGGCACTTTTCGGACTTTTCTTTCTCGTTGCCGGGATCATCGTCCTCCTTGAGGGCCGGAGCGTATTACTGGGGTTCATCTACTTCCCGTTGGGCCTCTTGTGGCTCATCGCTGCGGTACTCATTTATCGTCGTGCACCCAAACTCTGAACGAAACTTGAATCCGTAAGCGGAACCTTTACCGGAAATCCCGAAGTTCATATCCGTTGAGTCTCAATGAGCAACAGCGCGAGTTCGTGACGGTGCCCATTCTCCTCAACAAGGTTCATCGTCGGCTCCTTGGCCTCAAGACCCCCTGCGAACACGACCGCAAGTTCACGGTTTAGTGGTCCGCCACCTCCGATTGCGAGCATCCACTCGAATGTTGACTTTCCGACCTCAAGGCTGGGGCGCCCGAACTTACGTAGGGCTCCCTGATCGGGGAAGACAAGATGCAATACCGAGAAGTCTTCGTAAGTCTCGAATACCGTTGCCAGTACTGCACAGTCATTGGACTCGAAAACTTTCCCGATCGTGAATAGCGTCGGAAAGTCTGCATTGTTCATAGCGATTTGCAGTCTAGGCGCAAGGCGTGCTGCGCCACCGGCAGGCCGCATTTCGCCGTGCTCCCGAAGACCGATGTGAAAGTTCTCCTCAAGCCCCTCGAGGGGGTGTCCGTAGTACGGACCATCTGCGGAGCGAATTGTCTGAGCACCGCGTTCACCCCTATTTGGCCGAAGGCCTGTGCGTCTTTCATACGCGCAAGTTCACTTCGTGCAGAGTAAGGGGTCAGCTCACGAAACGGAATAAATGACACGATAAGCCGCTTCTATGGGCATCGTTGGCTTAGGTGGGGCCTCGTTGTCCGACTGAGTGCCTAATCGTGGGGGTTCGTATGCGAGAAGTCCCAGACATCGAAGCGTTGACACCCACCATTGTCTAGAGAAATTCTTCTCGAATTTTCAGGCTTTCAGAAGTCCAAGAATTTGGGTGCTTTATCTTCGCGCGCGCGAGTAACGCCGAACACAACAAACATCAAGGGTAGACAGAGCATTGCAGTTCCCGGGGAGACGACATATGTTGTGGTCATTGTCCTTCTTCGGATCTGCGATTTTCTCACAAGATTCGACTGTCCGAACCTCGACATCAGCGTCCCTTGCGGCTGTTCCGGTCGGCAGCGTTGATCTTGTCGGTGTTATCGGTGTCGTCGGATGTGGAGTCTGTGGTGGCCGTTTCAAACCTTTCCTCTCGCACGCGCGGGCTTTTAGCTACCTCGGTTTCGGCGGTCCTGGCGGTGGGTCTGGTGGGCGCGATCCCGTTGTCGGCGTCAGCGTCTCCGCTGCCAGCACCAACGGTGGTCGGGATGACGGGGGCGCGACCCTCGGCCACGCATCTGTCATTTCCGATCAGCGACCAGGTGTCAGCAGCAGTGGATGTCGGGACCGGGAATCTTGAGGTGTCGACGAAGGCGATGACGTTGCCGGGAGTGAGCTCCGTTGTCCCGTTGACGGCCGTGTTCAACTCGATGTCCCAGGTAGCGGGCAGCACCTCAATTCCGGCGGCGAATAAGTGGATTGCCAGCGCCGGCGGTGCGGGCACCGTGACCCGGAATTCGACTTCCGGGGCGATCGTGTTGGTGACTGCGGACGGGGGCACCTGGTCGTTCACCCCGGTGACCGGCTCTACGGTAGCGTTCACGTCTCCGGCCGGTTTCCAGGCAACGCTTGCCGCGCAGCTGACCGGCGGGACGGTGACCGGGTACACCCTCACCTATTGGGTGTCGCAGAGTGTTGAAACATTCGATGCGAACGGGTTGGGTAAAGCGATCACCGATCGGAACGGCAACGTGACTACGTTCGGGTTTGATCCGTACGGTAATCCAACGAGCGTTGTTTCCTCGGCCGGTCCGATCGCCGCGCGCACGGCGACGATTGCTTACAACGCCAGCACCCTGACAGAGACGGTGACGCAGACGAATGGGGCGTTGACCCGGACGGTGAAGTACATCAAAAATTCGGCATCTAATTTGACGTCCATCGTTGATGCGATGGGCAACAGCACTGCCTTCACCTACACGTCCGGCAATTTGACGCGGATTGTTTCCGTCACCGGTGCGGAAACAGATTTTGCTTACGACGGTTCCGGTCGAATCACGCAGGTAGACCAGCACAACAGCACTGCCGGGTCTCCGGGTACGTCAACGACCCGTCTCACGTACCCATCGGCCGGCCAAACGTTGGTTGCCGGGCCGAACACGTCTACCGGCACTGCGGTCGCATCCGGCCCGCATCTCACCTACACGATCGGCGCCGGCATTCTGGTGTCCAAGGTGACCGATCAGATCGGTCGGGAACGCTCGGCGACGTACACTCCCACCAATTTGGCCCCGGCGACATCGACCCGCGGCAACACTGACACGAGCCCGCCTCCGGGGTCCACCCCGACCGGCACTTCCGCGAACACGTTCGGTGCGAACGCCGGACAGTCATTGACCGCGGCCGCCGCCCCGGGCGGTGCCACCCGAACGGCCGCATACGCAAACACCGGCAGTACCGCCTACCTCCCCTCCTCGACCAGCAGCGACTCCGGAGACCAGACGGTGTATCACTATTCCGGGTCCGGGAATGTGGACTCAACCACTAACTCGACTCTCGCCGCAACTGCAGCATTGACCTACAACTCGAACGGGACAGTGGCGACAGCGACCGCGCCGAACAATGCGGCGGTCGGAGCAACCCCGGCGAACCCGACCACGTACGGGTATGACGGCAACTTCCAACTGAATTCAGTCACCCCACCGACCGGAACCACCCTCGGGGTGAAGGCGCTCACCTATGACGGGTTCGGACGACTGTCGACCATTACTGATGGCCGCGGTAACACCACCACCTACAGTTACGACAAGATCGACCGACCGTTGAGCACCGCATTTTCCAGCGGACTTGCCACGGTGACGAACACGTACAACCCTGCCGGGCAGCAACTGACCAGCATCTCCGCAACCGGGACGATCACGAACAGCTACGACCAACTCGGTCGACTGCTGACGACGGCGAACACCGCCGGTGGTGGCACTGAAACGTACACCTACGACAAAGCATCGAACCTGACCACCACCACTGATGGGTTCGGAACAATCACCAACAGCTACGACGCCTCCGGTGTGCTGCTCGATATGAAATATCCGCACAACAGCTCGTTCCAGCACTTGGTATTCAAAACCGATGACCAAGGACGACGCACCGACCAATACCTGCAGTCCGACTCGACCGGCACCAACTGGCAGGGACATGTCCACACCACCTACGACACGTCCGGGCGGATCTCCGCCTTGAGCGCAGCGACCGGGCCGGCGCCGACGACGGTCACCCCGGTGCTGGATATGAGCTACTGCTACAACACGGCAACTCCCGCCCCCACCTGCGCAACCGGGACTTCGACGGATCGATCGAAACTGCAGTGGCAAAAAGACAACCTCACCGGCCAAGTCACCACGTTCAGCTATGACAGCGGCGGACGCCTGCTGACGGTGACCCAGTCCGGCGGGGCGTCGAACAACACCTACACGTACACCTACGACGCGGACGGGAACCGGAAAACTGCAGTCGTCACCGGCTCAAACCCCGCCACCCAATCCCTGACCTTCAACCCGGCGAACCAGATCACCAACACCGGATACGCCTACGACGGTGCCGGGAATTTGATCGCCACCCCGACGGCCTCGTACACCTACAACGCTGCGGAGCAGATGACCCAGGCGGTCACCGGTGGTGTGACCAGCACGTACACGTACGCGGGGGCGTCCCAATCGCAGGTCCTCTCCGAGACGAAGAGCGGATCTTCGTCGATCGCGACGAAGCTTGTGTACGGACGTACGGATGCGAATGGGCAACCCGAAATCGAGCAATACAGCATCAACGGGAACAAGGCCTACGTGTTCGATGACCCCACCACCGGGCAACCACTTGGGATCGTGACCTCCAGCGACCAAGCGTGCATGCTCGTCTTTGATGGAACCGTCAACCCGGTCGGACTGCTCAGCAACAGTGCCACTGTGTCGTTCACCTACAAATACGACCCGTGGGGGGTGCAAACCCTCACCAGCGGAGTGGGGTCCGGAAACCCCGTGACACAAAACCCGTACGCATTCCACAGCGGGATCAAAGACCCCGGATCCGGACTGGTCAAATTCGGCCTCCGCTGGTACAACCCCACCACCGGAACCTGGACCCAACAAGACACGTTGGACGCGCCGCTGGACCCTGCCAACGCCAACCGGTACGCCTACGCAGGAGACGACCCCATCAACAACCTCGACCCGAGCGGAAGACTTAGTGCCTGCGGAGCTTTTGGCGCGGTCCTCGGAATATTTGGCGGAGTAGCAGCCATCGTAGGCGCTATTGCGTTAACGATCGTCACAGAGGGTACCGCTGCCGCGCTCATCTTCGGCGCGATCGAGGCTGCGGGCCTGTCCACCGCCCCAGCGGCAATACTGACCTCAATACTTGCTCTATCGGATCGGTGCTGACGCTGATGGGCTGGCTCTTGGGAGTCATCATATCGGCTGCATTTGTTGCCGCAGGTTCTGCGATGATGCTGGTACTGAGATTCGCAAACCATCGGCCAGCTCGCGATAGGCGGGTTCGTTTCACCGCTCTAATAACGGTGATCGCAGGCCTAGCTCTTATCGCAAGTGCAATAGCGGTGTTCTTGGCAGCATGATTCGTTATGGGCCCCCACGACGGTCACCCCGGTGCTGGATATGAGCTACTGCTACAACACGGCAAGTCCCGCGCCGACCTGCGCAACGGGGACTTCGACGGATCGGTCGAAGTTGCAGTGGCAGAAAGACAACCTC
>NZ_JAYLVL010000007.1:0-59210 GCF_046156175.1 Lacisediminihabitans sp. H27-G8 | reverse complement strand
TCACGGACTGTCGAATACGACAGATCCGTGGCGTCGTGCTCCTCCGCGAGACGGGCGAAGACTCGCCTCGCTGTGTGGCGCTGCTTGCGAGGGGCATCGAGGTCCTGGCGGAGCATCTCGTCGATCGTCGCCTTGAACACGTCCAACCTCGGCGCAGTCCGGACTCTTGGTTTTCGGACGGGCGGTTCCGCCTGAGCGAGAGCCTGCCGAACTGTCGGCCGGCCGACGCCGTATCTTCGGGCTAGCTCTCTGATCGAGAGGCCCTCCACGCGCGCATCACGTCCAATCCGCGCGAATAACTCCACCCGAGACTCCATCCGAAACCTCCACCTTGAGCAACGAAAACACGTTGCAACAACGGTGAAGGTGGGTCCGGCTTAGGTTGCCTCGGACACCCCGAAACAGCCGAAGTGGGTCCGCTTAGATTGCCCTGGTGGGTCCGACTAAACCTGCCATAGCCACTCGGGGCCGGTGTTGTCGCACGATTCGATTACGGCTCCGACGCCAGCTGTGACATCCTGATCAGGTGGGATGGCATCCGCTCGTTGATCCGCCGGCTCATCGACCCGCCGGCACCCGACCCGCGGTACGTCCCCGTACTCAACAATGGCGAATATATTCCGAACTTCAGTGTCGATGCGGTGTGTAATGCGCTCATTCCGAAGCGGCGGCGTAGACGTTGGCCAGTCGTTGGATGACGCTTTGCCTTTCGAATTGCAGAGCGGGGGCGTCGAGATGAATGACGCGCAGCTCTGTCATCAAATCTGTCCAGAGTTCTGATCCGCCGGCAGTGAGCAGTTCTGCCCGCATTCGTAGACGCTCGGTGGTTGGGCGGTGGCGGATACCCCAGTCGCCGAGTTGAGCAAAAACTGGCACAAGTTGAATTGACGCTTCGGTGAGTTTGTAGGCGGCTCGCCGCCCCGGACCGGCGCCGTCACGGGTCAGCAGGCCGGCGGCCACTAGACGTTTCAGCCGATCAGCCAAAACATTGGAAGCTATCCCTTCCTCGGAACCGGCAAGAAGTTCCCTGAAGTAGAGCCGATTCCCAAACATCACGTCCCGTAGAACGAGCAAACTCCAACTGTCGCCAAATGCCTCCACCGCAGCATTTATGGGGCATCCCGAGCGCGCCGGCTTCACAAGACCACCTTTCCAAACTGGTTGCAATCTACCATCACCTGGCCGTATCGTGATCTTGCTGATTGCACATCGCAACCGGTTGAGGGAGCGATCAATGAGCCGCAGTTCAAACACGCTGCGCGTAGGGGTGGTCGCTCGTCCGCAGCTCCTCATCGAAAAGCTGGCGGAAGCTGCAAATGCTGTCGAGGCCGCTGGAATCGCAGATTTGTGGCTATGGGAAGACAGTTTTTGGAGTGGCGGCGTCGTCTTGGCCACGGCGGCTTTGTCAACGACCTCGCGGCTGCGAGTGGGGCTCGGACTGATGCCAATCCCGCTGAGAAACCCGGCGCTCGCGGCAATGGAAGTGGCGGCCCTCTCCCGTCTTCATCCGCAACGCTTTGTTCCTGCGTTCGGCCACGGTATCCGCACTTGGATGGACCAGGCCGGCGGTGCAGTGGACAGCCCGATAACGCTCATGAGGGAGTATGTAGTGGCGGTGCGTGCCCTCCTTCAAGGTGAGGAACTCACCACACGTGGGCGCTATGTGAAGTTGAACGGCGTACGACTCGCTGTGCCGCTGGATCGCCGGGAAGTGCCGCCCGTGTTGATCGGGGCGAACGGACCGAAGTCGCTGATGTTGGCAGGTGAAATTGCCGACGGGGTTCTTCTCGGGGATATTTCGACACCGGAAGCTGCGGCCAAGGCCATCGAGTTTGTTCGGCAGGGCCGCGCGCGATCGTCGCTCGAGCACCAGCCGTTCTCTGTCGTGGGTTATGTCGAACCAGGAGCAGACCCCGCCGCGCAGGCCGAGGAATATGCCGCGGCGGGCCTGAACACCCTTGTCTTCACGACATGGGAAGGCGACGCCGATCCGCGCCGATTGCTCGCCGCCGCTCAGGCGGCAATTCACGCGAAGCCCAGATCAGAAAGAGGAAACCCATCATGAATACTCGCGTCCTGTTCGTGCAAGGCGGCGGCTCTCACGCGCACCTCGAGGACCAGGGCCTGGCCGAAAACCTTCAACAATATTTGGGCCCAAGATATGACGTAACATTCCCGCAGATGCCCGACGAGAGCAACCCAAACTACGCGCGTTGGCGCGACACCATAAAAGCCTCGATCGCAGAATCAAAACAGCCCATGGCGGTTGTTGGCCATTCACTCGGCGGATACATGCTGCTCAAATACCTTGCCGAAAAAAGCCATACTGCGTCGATATTCGCGCAATGCATCATTGCGGCTCCGTTTCCGAGCGGCGACGCCGATTGGACTTTCAAAGGCTTCGAACTACCCACCCAACTCGCCGAACGGCTCGGAACCGCAGCGACGTTCCTCTACGCGAGCGAGGACGACGAGACCGTCCCATACGAACACCTCGATCTATATGCGACAGCGATACCGACCGCCACCGCTCGAACAACAACAGGAGGACACCAACTCGGAAACGACCTGCACCTCGTCGCCGAAGACATACGCCGCACTCATAACCAAAAGGTAAAATAACCGGCAGCCCCCGATTACCCGAAGCCTCCGTGCCGAGACACGAACAAGTGTCGGTCCTATCGGCGCCCACAATTCTCGTTCGCGGAATCGCGCGCCTGCAAGTGCCCGACGAGCTAGGACGCACCTCTACCGGCACGACGGCCAAGCCGTCTACATCGTTCACACTATGTGCGAGTACCGCACACAGTGTGAACGCTTTGGTGAAGACCGCTATCCGTTTTCGAAACAAGGTCGGGGGTTGATTCTCCTCACGGTGCCCGCAATAAGCCGTCCAGAGCTGTCATGAGGTGCGCAACTCGGGTCTTGCCGATCGGGGCGAGGGGGTAGCGCCCGAGCACGTCGATAACGGTTGGAGTGGCCCGGTTTCGCGCCTGCTGAATCAGCGCTCTTCCCACGAGCGGGTCGTTTCCTGCGCTCAATTCGGCGGCGTGAGCCGCGTTCGCGGCCGCGCGCAGGATGTGACCGACCTGGGTGGCTTTCGCTAGGGGATGCAGGTACGCGGCAGCCGCAGCGTCGCCGGCGGCGCCAGCAGCGTATCGGGCGGCTTCGGTTGTCCCATCTCTCGCAGCTCGATGCGCTTGCAATGCGGTGACGCGCTGCAGATTTGTTCGCGCTCCGCCGTTCGCGAAGGTCCATGCAGCTTCGATGGCTGCGCGCGGCCGGGGATCCTCAGGGTTGGCGCTTTCGAAGAGAGGCAGGACTTCTTGGGAGCACTCTGCGGCGTGGCGGGCGACAGCGCGCAGCTCATCGAGGGTCAGCTCGAAGTCTCTGGTGTGTATGTGCACGACAGCTATTCTCAGTCATCGCATGTCGGCGCCCAGGAGGGAGCGCGCCAAGGTTTGACGTTCGCAATCGGATAGTGCAGATTTTACCGGCCCCGGGACGTGCGGCGAGCTGGTCATCCTGGGCGAAGGGCGCCTGGGCTCAGGCACTGTTCATGGAGGGGAAATGCAGGCGTTCGCGAACGCCTTGCCACCGGGGCTCCACCGGGCCCGTATCAAAAGATTCTCGCCCCAACCAACGCGGTGCCCGGTCAAGTCGCACCCAACGCGAACGTGCCGGAGATCAGTTGACATAATAACTGATATCAGCCCTCGAATATCGGAAATTTCATCGGAATCGGCATCTCCTTTTTCGCGCCGTCCTACGGAGCAGTTCTGCCCAAATCTCGCCGCTATTGAGGTCGGAGTGGTTCGAGTTCGTTCGCTGGCGTGCTCGCTTAATTGAGGAACGTTCGTCCACAAACGAAGTCTTCTGTATTTCAATCTGAGCGCTCTTGCGAGGTGCTTTGTGTGCCCCGAATTGGGGTCGGCATCGAATCTCTGCAATTGTCCTCCTAAAGGGGGACATCAGGTAACGTGTCACCCACGCCGATAGAGTTTCCCGATCTGTCGGTGGGATACCCGAATGTGACGAACGCGGCTTTCCCCCGGGCATTGCGGCCGTCTCAAAACGCGTGTCTGACTGGAGTTGCCCTGAGGTCCCTTCAGAGCGATCCGGCGCAACGCCCCCGAAAGTTGCGCCGGATCGCATTCTCTTAAAACGCCCCCGTTTTGGGGTCTTTCTGCATTCATAGCCTCGCACCATACTCAAGGGCGTCAAGGCATTCGGGGGAATGTTCTTGACGCTAAGTGCTGAAATACGCGGGACGCAGCTGTGGGTTCATTCGGGTTGACCCCACAGCTGCCCCAGGAATCTTTCCTTCAGGCATAAGCACCGAAGGCGCATAGCCGTCGCGGGCCCTCGCTACCGAGAAAATAGAGCCCCCGACGAGACGGCCGAACGCAGAGGCCGGCAACACCCTGGCGTATGAGCCATCTCGCACGAGAACGGTCATCGGATACGATTTTATGCCCTCGCGAATGTGCCCTTGAGGCCACTATTCGCCCGTATCGGCCGCCCCGAAGAGGAACCACTACTGTCACGGCGACCGCGATATCGTGAACTCCCCGCCCCTCCAGCGAACACTTAAGAAACGAGTCTCGAGCGGCGCATTCCCAGGGTCTGTAACGTTTGCGGTGTTTCCAGCATTTTTGGTTAGTAGGTTTCTGCTGCCGGCCAGCGGTCGGCGAAGGTGATCGCGAATGCGTTCAGTGCTGGTTTCCACCTCACGGTCCAGCGTGTCCTACCGGCACCTGTCGGGTCAAGGGACCTCGTCACCAAGTAGAGGCATTTGAGCGCGGCGGCCTCGGTCGGGAAATGGCCCCGGGCCCGAACGGTCCGGCGGTAGCGAGCGTTCAACGACTCGATCGCGTTCGTGGAACAGATCACGGTGCGAATCTCGACGTCGTACGCAAGGAACGGTGTGAGTTCCTCCCACGCGTTCTCCCACAACCGGATGATCGCCCCGTACTCGTGACTCCATTTCTCTCTCAGCTCATCCAACGCCAGCCGGGCTGCATCAGCGTTCACGGTGGTATAGATCGGGCGGACCTCCTTCTTGAGGGCGTCCCAGTCCTTCTTCGACGCCAACCGGAACGTGTTGCGGATCAGGTGGATGATGCAGGTCTGCACCGTGGTGCGTGGCCACACGTTGCCCACCACTGCAGGCAGTCCCTTCAGGCCGTCGCAGACTAGGAAGAAGGTGTCGGTGACGCCACGGTTCTTGAAATCGGTCAGGACACTCATCCAGAACTCCGCCCCCTCTCCACCGGTCCCGGCCCACAAACCCAGAACATCCATCTCGCCTTCCATTGAAACGCCGATCGCGGCATAAATGGGCCTATTGGCGACCTGCCCGTCACGAATTTTCACCAAAATCGCATCAATGAAGATCGCCGCGTACACGCCATTCAGCGGCCTGTTCGCCCAGGACGCCATTTCCTCGGACACCTTGTCCGTGATTCTCGAGATAGTCTCCCTCGACACCTGCGCCCCATAGATGTGGGCGAAGTGCGCAGTGATCTCACCCGTCGTCAACCCGTGGGCATAGAGCGAGAGGACTATCTCGTCGACCTCATTCAGGCGGCGCTGAAGCTTCTGAACGATCACCGGCTGGAAAGTCCCATCCCGATCCCTCGGGATCTCAATCTGGACATGCCCAGTCGCTTCAGTCAAGACCGTTTTCGGCCTCGTGCCGTTTCGCACGTTCGTGGCATCCCGGATTGGATCGGCCCGGCTCTTCTCGTGGCCGAGGTGCTCCGTCATTTCCTCGTTCAGCGCGGTCTCCAGGACCGTTTTCGTGAACTGTTTCAGCAGCCCGTCGGGCCGGTCAGGGATAAACCCTGCTCGGCCGCCAACCGCACCAACTCCCTCGCTGCCGTCTCCTCCGCAGAGGGCTCCAGCTTGTTTCTCTTCACAACATCCAGTGTCGTCATCACGGCACCTTTCCCGCCAGGCTCACGCCCAACGTGTCAGGCCGGAAACACCGAATTCGAGACAGTCCCATCGTGCATTTCCCTCTCGCCCGACTTGTAGTAGAGGACTGCGAGCGTGCTCCCTGCTCGTAGCTGTTGTCCGTCCGCGAAGCTCTCAGCTCGCGATGTTCTTGTGGCCTTGTAACAGCTTGGTCAGAAGACTTTGAAGCTGTGCGATCTCGGCGGGTGTCAGGGCGGCCGAAAGCTCCGTTTGAACCAGGTCGGTCGCAGTTTGCAATTGGTCGAGGTAGGTCTGGCCGGACTCGTTCAGGGTCACGATGTTCCGACGCCGGTCGGACAGATCGGTCTCTCGACTGAGGTGGCCTGCGTCACGGAGTCGACCCACGACACCGTTGACGTCGTTGCGGTCAAGGCCCAAGTAGCGGCCGAGGTCGGCTTGACTGAGAGTGCCGTATTCGTCCAACGCGGCGAGAACGGCGAATTCCGCACGGGCGGACAAAGGCATTTGCGTTGCCGTCAGCCGAGAGCCGACCGTATTCATCTTGCTCGCCTGCCAACTAAGGAGAGAGCGCAGTCGTGCGGGAGGATCTGGTACCAATTCGTCGACCATGAACCCCATCCTAATCGTTGACACGGCCAACGAACCGGATTACGTTGGGAAAACCAACATTGACCAGACCAATGAGTCTGAATCCTGGAGAAACTAATGACTACTGTCACCACGTTCGATCTCACCGGCCACCGTGTCCTGATCCCCGGCGGTACCGGTGCCGTCGGGGAGGGTGTCGTGCGCGCCTTCCTGACCGCTGGGGCCGAGGTGATCGTGCCGACACGCTCCGAGGGCCGTTCCACCGAATTTCGTTCGCTACTCGGTGATGCGGCCGATGAGCACCTGCATCTCATCGTGCACGACTACACCACGTTCGCCGGGGCGAAGGATCTCGTCGAGCAAATCGTCCGCTTCCGCGGCGGGCTCGACTCGGTCGTCGCCCCGATCGGCGGGTGGTGGCAGGGCGGCCTCCTGACCGAGATCTCCGAGGACGACTGGGCCTCGGCATTCACGGAGCTCGCAACCACCCATCTGGCCATCCTGCGAGCAGCGCTTCCGCACCTCGCCGCCAAAGGCGCCTACACCGTCATCGTCGGAGACTCCGCGACCCGGCCGGTTCCCGGCAGTGGTCTGGTGAGCATGGAGCAGGCTGCCCTTCTGATGATGCAGCGTGTCGCCGCGGCAGAGTCCGGTGAAAGCCGGCGGGTGTTCACGTTGGTGCTCGGGCAAGTCACCAGCCGTCTGGCCGAGGGCACCGTCACCGTTGGAGATGTCGGACGGGTCGCGGTGGCGATCTCCGGAACTACCGCACCGAGCGGATCCGTCGGCGTCCATGACGCCGGCGAGGCCGAGTCGGCGATCGCTGCTCTTCGCGAAGCGGCGCGGGCATGATCCTCGTCACCACGGCCGGGAAAGTCGGTTCCGAGTCAGCTCGTCTGATGGCAGATGCGGGGCACGGAGTCCGCGTGCTTACCCGCAACCCTGATGCTCACGCTGCCCTCGCAGCGGCGGGTGTCGAGGTGGTCGAAGGGGACCTCAATAATCCGTCCTCGATCGCAAAGGCGGTCCAAGGCGTGGCGTCGATCGTGCTCGTCACCCCTCCGAACGCCCATCACGAGATCGGTGTAATAACTGCAGTCCGTGGCACCGGCATCCATGTGACGAAGGTCACCGCCGACGCGTCCGCCGATTCCCCTATCGCTCGCCGCCGCGATCACTTCCGCATCGAGCAGGCCCTGACATCCTCGGGGCTGCCGTACACACTGGTTCGCGCCAACGCCTACATGCAGAACTTCCTCGCCTTAGCGCCGGTGATAGCCCGCACGTCGACCTTCTCGTCTCCGACCGGTGACGGACGCGTGGGCATGGTCGACGCGCGGGATGTCGCAGCCATGCTCGCCACGATCGCCACGTCTCCTGCTCGCCATACCGATCGAACCTATCGGGCCAGTGGACCCGAATCGTTGTCTTACGACGACGTCGCCGTCCGGCTATCGAAAGTCCTCGGTCGAACGATCACACACGATCACATCAGCGTTCAGGACCAGGTATCGGCGATGGTCCAGATGGGCATGCCTGAAGGTGTTGCGCGCGCCAACGCTCAAGCGCTCCGGCTGTTCGCGGACGGTGACTCCGACTGGCTCAGCACCAACGTCGAAGACGTCACCGGACGCCGCGCCTCACCCTTCACCCAGTTCGCCACCGACTACCGCCTTGAATTCATCCCGAACTGAAACCCATCAAGGGCTCGCGGAGCCCTCACTGCTGACCTGCTATAAAGCGGCAACAAAAAGCCGCCACAGAGCATCAATAGTTACACGCACGGTCTCACGCCACTGGCGCGCCGCTACGCTCACAGCCTCCCGTGCCGTCTCCTCGTACTTCTTCGCGTGGGCGAACAGTCTCGCTGCGGGCTCCGGAATCTTGATCGTCACGCGCACCTCAAACGCGCTCTCGTCCACGTCGAGCCACGCGGCCGCGAGGTCGACCGTCGACCTCCCGACACCGAAATCCTTCGTTACCGGCCGCTGCGGAACGCCGTCCGCGACAAGCCTTCTGATCACCGCCCAATCTCTCAAAGTGATCCCCCATCCAATTTGTCTGGGTACCCTCATATTCAAACGTCGCTTTGGCCTCATTTTCGAACGTCGTCGACAGCCGGAAACCCCGTTAACGAGGCAGACCCCCCGCGACTGGTGACGAGTGACCCTGAAGCGGTGTGGAGATTGTTCGTCACCCTCATCGACTGCTTCGGAGTTGACTGCTTTCACTAGCAGCCCCTTCACAGAGCTTCGATGCAATTGGGTGGTTCGTTGAGGAAAATGGTGGTCATGATGCGGACTGTTGGACTTCTCGGTTTTGGTCGGATGGGCTCTCGTATTGCTCGGCGGCTCGTGAGTGGCGGATGGAACGTCACCGTGTTCGATCCGCGCGCTGGGACGCGCATGGGGGTGGAGGCTATCGGGGCGGTGTGGGCGGGTGACGCGGAAGCGCTTGGGGTGGTCTCCGATGTGGTGATGACTGTGCTGCCCGGCCCGACCGAACTGGAAGAAGCTCTGCTCGGATCCGGGTCCCCGCTCTCGTCGATGCGGCAGGGAACGTTGTGGCTCGATGCTACGAGCGGCGATCCGCGAGTCACGCAACGCCTCGTCGCGCATGCAGCGGTCAGAGGTGTCAGATGCGTATCCGCTCCCATGGGTGGGGGCCCGAGAGACGCGGAGGCAGGGTCGCTCCGTTTCTTCGTCGCCGGCAACCGAGCAAATATTGAATCCAGTCGCGATGTGCTTGATGTGCTCAGCGGACCCGATGGAATCGCTGTCGTGGGCGAGGACCCGGCCGATGCGCAGGTTGTGAAACTTCTGGCCAATCTGCTGTGGTTTGGGCAGGTCGCGGCAGTGACAGAAGCCTTGCTGCTCGGACAGTCGCTTGGCCTCGACCCAGTGACGGTGAGAAACGTCTTGTCGCGAAGTGCTGCGGCAGGCGCATTCCTAACCGATTCAACCGACGCGCTTTTCTCGGGCGACTATCTCGAGAACTTCCCGATCAGTCGCTGCCTGGAGGAATTGAGCACCGTTGCCGCTCTCGCGGAGCAAACATCAACGCCTTTCGATATTTCGACCGCGATTTCCGGCCTCTATCGGGATGCTGTCGATCAATTCGGCGACGCTGACGGCGAATTGCTGGTCGCAAAGCTATTGGAGCAACGAGCCGGTCGGCTGCTACGGCCGAGCACCGGTGTGTGAGTTGCCGTGATCCCGGACGCAGCCATGCCGGATTTACCCGATGAGGCTGACGGCGCGGGCGATGACGAGCGCCACGATGACGAATCCACCAGCGGAGTGTAGGGACATGAGCAGCTTGGCTCGCGCGGTAAGGGGCATGGTGTCGGTGGGACTAAATGCCATCGAGGTCGACAACGAAAGGTAGAAGTAGTCGGCGTAAGTTGCAGTCCAGTCCGCTGTGAGCGACGATCCGGCCGCCACCTCGACGATGGTGTCACTATCTTCATCCTGAGGAAATCTGATGCGGCCCCTGCTGCAGACCATGATCAACGCTTTGCTATCGGCTGACGCCGATGCCGTTGTCGGAGCGGAGTGGGGTGAACGCAGTCCCGACCGGGTGACCCACCGCAATGGCTATCGACACCGCAACCTCGATACTCGTGCCGGCACAATCGAGATCGCCCTTCTGAAGCTGCGCTCGGGAACGTATTTCCCGGAGTGGCTCTTAGATCGTCGGAAGCGATCCGAGGCGGCGCTGATCGCAGTGATCGCGGACCGCTACCTGGCTGGTGTTTCGACCCGCCGGATGGACAAACTCGTGAAGACTCTCGGGATCCACTCGTTGTCGAAGTCGCAGGTCTCTCGGATGGCTGCCGATCTTGATGAGAACGTCAACTAGTTCCGACACCAGTCTTTGGTCGACGCGGGGCGGTTCACCTTCGTCGCTGCGGATGCGCTCACCATGAAAGTCCGCGAGGGCGGCTGGGTGATCAACACCGTCGTGCTTGTCGCCACCGGGGTCAACGGTGACGGGCGACGAGAGGTCCTAGGACTGCAGGTCGCCACAAGTGAATCAGGGCCGGCATGGAACGCGTTCTTCGCCGACCGTGGCCCCCGCGGTCTGACCGGTGTTAAGCTGGTGACCTCCGGCGCGCACGCCGGGCTGAAAGACGCGATTGCGGCACACCTGCCCGGGGCGGCCTGGCAGGGATGCCGCACGGCTGGACGAGCAACTACTCGTGGGAATCAGAGCCATAGCTCATCGTGAACGATTATCAGCAGCGTGACAAGTCGCTAGATTATGAAATTGCCACGGCGTCGGCATCAGTGAGAGAAGGATCATCAGGCCGATTTTGCCGGCCCTCCCGGAGACCGTTTAAAGACCGATCACTGCCTCGAGGGGCGCCGCAGGGCAACGGCTAACGACACATGTCGAACACGAATGCGAATATCACATTGTCGAGCTTGACGCACGACCCAGACCAACGGCAATGTCCTTGAGTCAACTGCTGACTATTCGACAGGACGTTACTTATGGTCGACATTGGTTACGAAGCTGCCCTTGAAGGGGTATGACCGGCAGCTTCGGGTTCAGGTATGAAATGTAGGCCACCTCCGCTATTGGCGGACTCCATCAGAAGGTTGATCCATTCCCGGTTCACCAAGGGCATCCGGCTTCCGCTGAAGCGGTACATCATCGTGTTGCTGGGATGCAGCCAGATGCTGGAGCGCCCACCTCCGTCAGATAAAGGGTTAGTCCACGTGAACAGGAAGCTTTCATGGCGGCGCAGCTTCGCGGTGATGACGATCTGCAAATGAAATAGGGCACGGTCATCGAAGGTTACTTCTGCAGTCGACCGGCCGTAAACGAAGATGCCCATGCCTACCTTCTCCCGTCATCCCAAACTTTAGTTCTGGATCGTTGAGTCAGAGAGTTATCGTGATCATGACTGGGGGACGAGCGTGAGGAGCCTGCTGAACTGGTCGGGAATGTCGGCACTGCCCATGATCGCCGCTGAATGGAACCCGATGCTCTCCTGCCCGATCGACAGTTGCAATCGGCGGGAATGAATCGCGAAGAATAGGACGGGGATGAAGATGAAAAAATGCCCTCCACCGTAGTCCGATCTGTTGGCGGCGCTGGGAATGGGAAAGTTCAGGTGAACACAATCATTATCCCGCTAACGGGGCATAACCGCGGGGCGTTGCGCCCGGCGCTTGACCGATTTGAGACGCCAACATCTTTCGCTCGCTACAGTCGCGAGCGATATTTCAGGGGTGACAGAAAACCCGCGCCGGAGTACTGATAGTCCTATGGAACGTATCCACTACTCGGGCGACTCGTTTGTCACTGGTACCGAGATCGCGGCAGCAATCTTCTCCTACTCTGAAGCCCTCGCAAAGCGGGGAAGTTCAGCTACAGTGACCATTCCCGTTCGAGAGGAGGACGGGTCCATTGAGCATGCCCGCCTTCTGCTTGGCCCAGCCAGCCAGATCGTTTCCGAATCTGAGCCGAGCGACTTCGACGAATTGGAGGACGGTGAGCTGGTTGCCTCCATTAGACACGCCACTGAGCTTCTTGGTAGCAGTCAGGCTCGGTCTGTTCACCTCTCCGACGTGGATCACGAATTCAGCTGGGAGATGTGACATCCATCACGACCGACTTCACGCTTGTCAGCCAAAAGCCACTGGAATCGGACTGAACATAATTTCGCCGCGATACTTCGCTCACTCACACCAGCTTGACGGGCAGTGAGCTGCAGCAGAACATGTTCTCACCGCTTGAACTCTGAACACTCATATTGATCCAGCGGGCGATCCTGATGGCGACAGGGCATGAGGCATGGCGGCTCCAAATCGACCGAACTTCTACGACTAGAGGATAGAAATGAAGTGCAACGCTGAGGGTCGAAAGGGTTTACCCGTTGCCGAGATTGTGGTCGTGGTCCCTGCGCGAGACGAGGAGGAACTCATTGATCGGTGTCTGAGGTCAATTGTGGAATCGGCCCGTCAGGTATCGGTGATGGTACATATTTGCGTTGTCGCCGACGGATGTTTAGACCAAACTGTGCCGATAGCGCAAATGATCGCCGGCGTGAATGTGGTGGAGATTGATTCATCCAATGTAGGAACGGCTCGAGCCGCCGGAGTCGCACACGCCTTGACGTTGGTTCACTACCCACTGGACCAGGTTTGGATCGCTAATACCGATGCAGATTCGGAAGTTCCGCTCGGTTGGCTTGAAGACCACCTCCGGTTAGCTGATATCGGGGCCGACGCTGTGGTCGGTACGGTTCGCCCTGATTTCACCGATTTGACCCCGGCTCAGGTGCGCGCATGGTTGGTAACCCATCCCAGCGGGGTGGTCAACGGTCATGTTCATGGTGCGAACCTCGGGATCCGAGCTTCCGCCTATCAAAAAGCCGGAGGCTATAGAACAGTGCCAGAGCACGAAGACGCTGACCTAGTGCACCGACTTCGCAGTTTTTCAGTCACCGCCGAATGCGAGGTGCTGACTTCCGGACGCCGGTTCGGACGAACGCCTGGCGGGTACGCGCGGTACCTGCGCGAAGACCTCGAAAACGCGGCCGCCCGCCGTCAAATATCAGATCCGTCAGCCGACGCGACTTCCGCAGTTTCTCCGGGACTGGCGCCTCAATAGGCCTGACTTCATGAACCCATTCCGCGTCCACTTGACACGCCACCGCCGGAAATATGCGGACGGGAGAACACGACTTCTAACAAGGTCAAGATGGGTCTTCGTTAAGGCTCGCGTTCTTTGCGCTGTTGGATCATCCGCCGCGCCACCTCGCACTGCTTATTTCTCCGGGAAAGAACCATGATCGTCGGGATCGATATGACCTCACCACCCACATATCGAGCGCGCCTACAGCCCCTCCCCGCGGAGTTAGAAAAACCCGCCCGCGGGGGCATTAGCACTCCGGCTTGCCGAGTCCGGTTGTTTAGGCGAATCGGGAGTGGCTTCGTGGTGTCGTTGCCCCGGTGTGCGACGGTCCTCTTTCATCTCCGCCTCAAACAGATGTCTCTTCCCTCCCGCGATTTGCTCTCGAGCATGAGCTTCTTGCATCTTAAATTCTCGGTAGTAGTTGTCGTCGTAGTCTTCGATGATTTGAAAAGTCCATCGTCCTTCAATTACGTTACGTCCGACGAGTGTGCGATCGATTTCGTCAGCAATATCAGTTCGACCAGCCGCATTCAGCAGCTGCACTGCCTCGCCGAGCGCCAGGTCCCCTTTTCCGGTAAGCCGGTGAAACCCATACAACAACCCGCGAGCGTGTTCAATAACTTCCAGCGCTTCAGATAACTTGCCTAGCGCTTCAACTTCTGCATCACTCACACTCGCGGGACGCTGATGTGCGACGTCTGGCCCATCGTGAGGAACCGTAAGTTCCGACTGTTTCTCAATATCTGTCATTCTTCTTTCTCCTTCTTTTGAGCCCGTGACTACGCCGAAGGTGGGCAAGCACGGTGGTTAGAGTGTCGCCTTCCGAAACGAAACTGTCCGCCTCAACATCACTCTCCGGCACAGATGCCGCCGAATAGAGCGCATCCCACTGAACCGGGGCGTCCGAGTTGGCGCAGGGTCCTCTTTACTCCAGATGTACTCCCCCGCGACAGCGCGCGGATACGGATCGAAGAAGAACCTATTCACGATTGACCGGTTTTCATGGGCTGGACCCCGCAGGCTCGCTGGATGGTCTCCGAACCGCATTCCCGCGACGACCCTCGCGATTAAACCGTGACCAAGATGCCCGGTAAGGCATCCAAGAATGCTTCGTTTCTCACATTCGGACCCGCTGATAACGGTGACCTTGTTCAAGTTGGCAGAACTCGAATAGGTCGCATAATTTGTGAACTGGCCGGCAAATGTGACGCCCAGAGACAACGCAAAAGAAGCGTCTGACATGCGACGAGCTTACGAGCGCCGAGCGAGAATGGTCGAAAATTTTGGGCGGCCTTGACACGCTCTCGGTCTTCCACACGGTTGATCTATTGAGTGACCGTTTGACATTGTGACTCGAAAGACTCATGTCGCGCTGTGAGGGCCACCTTCCCTCGAAGCGAGTCTTCCCGTTCGAGCCCCACAAAATGGAACTCGCTGTGAAATCAAGGGGGTAGCACCGCCGGCAATCGAGGCCATTGTGGAGGGGTGGACACTTTCGCGCTGGACAAATCCTTCGCGGCAGATTGCCCTGTTCCGCGCGTCACTCACTTCGTCGCAACAGCAACGTCCTCTGTGATCGTTCGACCCCATCCATCGGCAAAGGTTCTTGCGGACGCGGACCAGTTCTCTTGGCCATCCCTTAACGGTGGGACCTCGCGCCTGTGATCGGATATTACGTGCATCATCGTGGGTCCGGGCACTTGCATAGGGCGCTCACTATCGCTTCTGCTCTCGCCATGCCGGTAACTATCCTCTCCTCACTTCCTCAGCCTGAAGCCTGGTTGGGAGAGTGGATACAGCTACCTACCGATACTGACGTCCATCCAATTGAAGCTACAGCAAACGGTGCTTTCCACTGGGTGCCTCTGGAATCCGTCGGACTGTCGTCGCGGATGAGCGCAATCTCTTCCTGGCTTGGAGCCGCTCGTCCCGAGGTTGTGGTTGTCGATGTCTCGGTAGAAATTGCTGCCCTTGTGCGACTGCACGGGATTCGCGTGGTCACATTCGCGCAACCCGGTGACCGCACGGACGAGGCCCATACGTTGGGTTATCGGCTTGCTTCCGCGATCATCGCGCCGTGGCCAAGCGATCTCCGCCCATCGGCTGTCCTCGCGCCTCTGGAGTCCGAATTCCAACATGTCGGCGCGATCAGTCGAATCCAAGTAGAAGCTGCGGTCTCCACAGACGTCGTGCGGCGCCCGAATCGGATAGCGGTGATGAATGGATCTGGAGGGCGCGGCATAAGCGCTCTGGACATGGTCGTGGAAGAAGCTCAAGCGGCGATGCCCGACGCAGAGTGGGTCCGGCTCGACGGGGAGCCTGTGAACACTGTCGAACACAACCTTCGTGAGGCGTCCGTCGTCTTCGCCCATTGCGGACAAAACGCTCTTGCTGAAATAGCGGCATGCCGGACCCCAGCAATTCTGGTGGCAGAGGACCGGCCGCACAATGAACAGCACAGCATGGCAGCGTCACTGCGCGTCAGCGAACTTCCCGTCATCGTTCTGACTCCGGGGGATGGGGTAGACCGCCGAGCAGCAATTGCGACGGCGCAGCTCCTGGACGGCGAAGGTTGGGCCCAATTCGTCGACGGAGACGCAGCACGTCGAACAGCGACCGTGATCACCAACGTCGCCGGCGCCAGTCACCTCCCCTCGCATCGGAGGGCAGTATGAACCACCACGCTCACCGAATCGGTGTGATCACGATCGTGTCCGGACGACGAGACCATCTGATTAACCAGCACCGCGGGCTGGCGCTCAGCGACACAGCACCGCACTGCTACGTGGTGGTCGCGATCGACGAGCCGCATCTCGCCGACTGGCTGGACCAGAGCCCACCCGTCGCCCAGATCAAGCACCTTAACAGCCCAGATGCTCATCTCCCCCTGGCCGCCGCACGCAACCTCGGGGCGAAACACGCCATCGACCGCGGTGCAGATTTGCTGGTCTTCCTCGACGTTGACTGTGTACCCTCTCCTTCTCTGCTAGCACGATATTCGGAAGCGGCCTACCTTTTCCCCACCGCACTACTCGGCGGTGCGGTCGGTTACCTTCCCGACAACATCAGCCCATTCTCAAAAAATCGGGACCTGCTCGCACATTTCCACAACTTCAGGCCCCGCCCGCGGGCCGGGGAGACATACCTCACCGATCCGAATCTGTTTTGGTCTCTCTCCTTCGCCCTCACCACTGCGATGTGGAAAGAAATCGGCGGATTTCATGAGGCGTATCGCGGATATGGGGGTGAGGACACTGATTTTGCGCGCACCTCGGAAAAGAGCGGAAACGAGTTTCGGATGGTCGGTGACGCAGAAGCGTTCCACCAATATCATCCCAGCCCCTCCCCACCCGTCCACCATCTCGAGGACATCCTCCGCAACGGACGCATATTCGCCGAACGGTGGGGGACCTGGCCGATGATCGGTTGGCTAGAAGAGTTTGAAAAACAAGGCCTCGTTTACCACGACGACAGCAGTGGCGACTGGCTAAAAATTGATCCCCACCCGAAAGACGCAACATGAAAATTGCCATTCTCAGCCACATGCACCACCCCATCGCGGAACCATTCGAGGGAGGCACAGAAGCTCACACCGCCATGCTTGCCAACGCTCTGGTCGAACGTGGACACGACGTGACTTTGTTCGCGAAGGAAGGATCAGTCACCTCCGCCACTATGTATTCGCTGGTACCGAAAGATTTCGAATTCATACGTAAAGCGACACCGCTGGTGCGTATCCAGCAGGCGGGATTTCTGGCTGAGGCGGTGGATCACAGCATCAATATCATCCACTCATCCGGATTCGACGTCGTTGTGAACAACTCGCTCAGTTCACTGCCCTACATCTCTATGCGCGACCTTCCCATGCTGACAATCCTGCACACTCCACCCACTCTTTCCGACGTAACCGCGATCGTGAGCGACCCCGACTGGGTGCCCAGTCCCCTACACGAATATGTGAGCGTCTCCGCGACGAACGCGGAAGCGTGGCGCGCACTCCTCCCCCGCGTTGGCGTTGTGAGAAACGGCATCCATCTGAATCAATGGTCCTCGCCAGTCCGACCGACCCCGGGCCTTGCGGTGTGGGCGGCTCGAATCACTCCAGAAAAGGGATTGCACCTGGCAATCGACGCCGCTCGTCTTGCCGGTCTCGATATAGAGTTCGCCGGTCCGATCTCGCACAGCGACTACTTCGATGCCGAAGTCCGTCCTCGCCTAAACCAACATGTCCGCTACCGCGGACATCTTTCCCACGCCGACTTGCGCGGACTATTTGCGTCCGGATCAGTATTCATCGCCTCTCCCACTTGGGCAGAGCCATTTGGACTGACGGTAGTGGAAGCTTTAGCAAGCGGTACACCGGTCGCCGGTCTCCCCAACGGTGCATTGCCCGAACTCATCGAGCCGGGGGCCGGCGTGATCGCAACCACAACCACCGCCCCAGCTCTCGCTGAAGCGATCCGGATTGCTATAACTCGCGACCGTACACAAGTAGTCCGCTCTTCAACGCGATTCTCGTTCGACACGATGATTGACCGCTACGAAGAAATATTGGAATGTCTCGCCGAAAAGGTCCCCACACACCGTGAAGACGATCAAATGTCCGTCGGCTAGCTCCGCTAATCGAGCCGGACGACGCGCGCCGGGAAGATCGGACGCGCGCAAAGCTTGACTATCCAAGATCGGTCGATCATTCTCCAGCAGCCAACCCGCGTAACCACCCGGTCGTCTCTCACCGACTCCGTACGAGCGCAACCCAGCTGAACCCCCGGAAGACTCGAATTACCTGAGCGTCAATATTCCTGACACCTTCTGACCATGCGGGCGGTGAGGCTGTCCACTCCAAGGCACAATCGCCATGGGGAGCTGCTCCCAGTAGGCGAGTCGGGCCTCGATCCGACCATGCGGTCGATAGCCAAGCGACGCGGAGATTTCTGGCTTCAGAACAACCACCCGCACCCGCCACGGTCCCTGGCGCCATGGTCGTGGCCCGGGCCGGAACGCTATGCATCGCAATATCGGCGGTGAGCGCGTTCACCGTCGGACCGGAACTCACCCTAGAACCGATCCACCAACGAACGCTCTTGCTCGAGAACACGTAGTGGCCTCACACCGCCAGTGGACAAGTGAAGCTTTCCTTTATCAGTATTCTGCGCATCGCTGTTGGTCGGCGAAAGCCGATCCGGAACGGACTGGAACAAACCCGATCCACTCATCCTCCTCTGTGACGGTGCAGAGAAAGTTGAGGCCGGCGGAGCCAAAATAGGTGCTACCGCGGCCCCGACTCCCCGAGCGCGCTTCACCAGTTGTTCATCAACACAATCCGCCAAGTGGTCTGATCAGGTATCAGAAGCCTGCTTCGAGCCAGGATGCTGCTTCTTGGAACGAATTGTCTTCGGCAAACGCTAGCCCCGGCCGGTGATGGGCAATAAGCGCTCTGGCCATAGTCTTCGCTCGAGCTGCCGCCCGGGTATCCCCATCCACCGCGGAAATCACCGCACCCTTCATAAGGATGTGCCAGGACAAACAGAAATTGTCCAGATCATCCAGCCGAGCCTCATTGGCAAAAGCGGCGATAATATCCCGAATCCGCGACAAATGGCCGAGTCGAGCCAGCCCGAGCGGATGGTCAGGATCAGCCTCCAACATCACGGTGATGAACGTGCATGCTTCGTAGTCGTCGCGCTGAAACCATTCGTCGAAAACGTCGAAGATAGCTAACAACCGATCTTCGGGCGAAACCCCGCGCTGCTTGATCCCGGCTTCGACCACTCCGTAAAACCACTCGACCTCACGCCGCTGCAAAAAAGCTGCCCCCACCTCATCCCGAGAGGAGAACCATTCGCCCACTACCTCAGCGCTCAACCCGGCGCCGTCTTCAATCTCGGCCATTGACACGGCGTGAATGCCGCGTCTGGCAAACATCGCGTATGCCGCCTGCACAACCTGGTTTCGGATACCTGCGCCGTGATCGTTCGCTCTCATGTGTGAACCATACGCCCACACCTTCGACGGGCCGACTAGCTGCTCCTTTGGTCAGGTCCCCCGCCGGGGAGAGCGACCCTACAGATTCGACCAGCGACCGTCCACATTTGAATCACCCTCACAAAAAAGCTCGTAAACGGACGAGACCTCAATGAAGGCGATGAGGCCAAATGGACCCTGGGACACCCCAACGGCCGTAGGAATTTCCTGAGACCTGCACAGAACGCCACGGTGACCTGTCATCGACCGTGAGCTAGAAGGCGCGAGTCTCGAAGATCTACTTTCGATGCGTGAGACGGTGGAGAAGTCCCGTCTTTGGCGCTCCCTTGTCACGTGCCGATCTATCATCCGACTGGTCCGAGTCTTCCGAATCCTCCGAGTCGTCCGAGTTTTCTCCGTGGTCTTCGCGAAGCTTTCGGCCGATTGCAACGTCTTCCTGGTGCTTGGCCGCTTTCTTATCGCTGGCTACAGTGTCGCGCGGAGGGAGTTTGATATCTTCTTCCGCTTCGATTCCTGCTTGGAGTTGTCTGCCGCGTTCCGTTTCGGCGTCAAACTCCGCACCGAACAGGAGAGCGATATTGGTGATCCAAATCCACAGCAGAAAGACGATGATCGCCCCGAGAGAGCCGTAGGTTTTGTTGTAGCTGGAGAAGTTGGCCACATACAAGCCAAACAGTACCGATGCGCCGGCCCAGAGCGCCAAAGCGAGAAAGGCGCCCATGCTCATCCACCGCAACTTGGGCTGCTTCAGGTTCGGGGACGCGTAGTAAAGGATCGCGACCACCATGACTGCGATGACAACCAACACCGGCCATTTGACGATATTCCACACGAACACGGCTGTTTCGCCCAACCCCAGAGCATCCCCGATACTTTTTGCGACGGGTCCGCTGACGACCAGGATCAGCGCAGCGATCACGATCAACACGAGCGTGACAACGGTGATCAGTAACGTGGTAACTCGAAGTTTGAGGAAAGGGCGTCCTTCGTCAACGGTGTAGATGCGGTTCATCGCCCTGCCGAAAGCACGGACATAACCGGATGCCGACCACACAGCGCCGAGAATACCGGCGACGAAACCGAATCCGGCGGCGGGCGATTTCGCGAGAGATTCCAGCGGCCCTCGAACTGCATCAACCACCTGATGTGATCCAAGATTGCTTACGATTTGAAGCATCACAATGACGGTGTCTTTCGTCTGCCCAAACATACCGAGCAATGACACGATTGCCACTAACGCCGGGAATAGGGAGAGAACAAAATAATAGGTAAGACTGGCGGCCAGGTCGGTGCAGGCATCGGCACCGAATTCGCGGACCACTTTCCGGAATACGTATTTCCACGATCGAGCGGTGATGTCGGTGGGATCGTCAGGCTTTCTCTCGTCGTCTGGATCTGGCGACTCTTTCGCTTTGGTACTCGAGCGCTGCGCCATCGGAAGTCCCTGTCGTCGCTTTACTAATCGGTTGAATTGCCTATGCCCGCCACGTTGCGGGCCGGTTCGGGTGTATCTGAACCGGCCCGCCTTCTCGTGGGTTAGGCGTCCCGAACGCTTTCGGCGGAGTCCGTCGCGCTGGACTTCACCTCCGCGACGGCGTTTTGCGCATCCTCTTTTACCGAGGCTGCGGCGTCGGTTGCGGAATCTTTGACTGATTGTGCCGCGTCCATAGCGGGCTCTTTCAAATTAGCTGCAGACTCCTTGACCGCTGTACTGACCGCTTCGGTTAATGGCGCGGCTTTCTCTTTGACCGTCGCCGCAATATTTTGCTCTTTGATGCTTGCGGGGATCAGCGATGAAACGAGCCAACCAAGGCCGAAGACCACGAGGCCGACGGCGATAGCGTTGCCCTGAACTTTTTCCTGTACCTTATCTTTCACATCTTCCGCCGATGCCGCCAGATCATCTCGGGAGCCCATGAGAGTGTCCCGGACAGATCCGACCTTGCCTTTGATTTTCTCCGTTTGGCGGTGGGCGATGCTCGATGGATTGACTTTGTCGGCGAGGGCGTCAACGTCGTAGTCCAGGCTCGCTCGGGTTCGCTCAATATCAGCGCGGATAGCGTCGGGGTTGCTCATGAGGTACCTCCAGGTTTCAGTGTTTCAGGAATATTTTTGAGCGTCTCCACCGTTTGCGGAGCGCCCGTGATTGTCTTCAGCTGGGTTCGGCCAGCCAGGTACAGGACGAAGGCGACGATCGCGTATATTCCCGCGACGATGAGGGCCGACCAGGCGTTCCCGACCAGATACCCCAATCCCCACCAGGCAGCAATCGACACGAACAGGAGCACATAGAGGCCGGCAACGCCGGCGCCGCCGAGCATCCCGGCTCCTTTGCCCGCCTTTTTCGCCGATTCGCTCAATTCAGCCTTAGCAAGCTCGACCTCCTGACGAAACAGCGTGGAGATATCGGCGGTCACGCTGGATAAGAGATCCCCCAACGATGTTGTCGCCGCCCGCTCCTCCGGGTTGAGCTCCGTCACAGCGAGTCACCGCGACGATCGAAATCGATACTCGTGCCATATACGGAGTCGCCACTGAGAGATCCGCTCGAAGAGACGCGGTCAGAGGCGGACGTGACGGACGAATTTTCTGCACCCCCGGCAACGGATTGTGGACTCGGGGCATGCACGGAAGAGGTTTGAGTGGGCGCTTCCGAGACCGGGGACGAGTTTTCCGCAGATGCTGAGGTCGAGCTTTCGTTGTCGTCTTTGGCATTCGTTACGAGAGATTTGGAAAGCCGTCCCGCGAGGATCCCCGCGACCGCTGCGATGCCAATAAAAGTGCCCGGATTGTGGGAGGCGTACTTTCGCACATCCGCTAACACTTGATCGGTGTCCCGGTCGCCTAACCAAGACGCGACCGCACCCGCACGGCCGCCGAGGTTTCGAACCAGGTCCACAGCCGGACCGTTGTCTTCGGAGGAATCCGCCATAGACGTGAGCTGCTCGCCGACAGAGTGCAGCTGCTCGGCGGCTCGTTTCTTCTGTGTCCCGGCTTGCTCGCGCAGTTCGCTTGTGGCCTCCTCCAGCAGATTTTTGGCCTGACCTTTCGCCTCTGATGCGACGTTAGCCACTTTGTCTTTCGCGCTATCCGCCACGTCGCGAGCGGCATCCTTTGCATCTCCGGCTACAGCTTTGGCCTCTCCCTTCGCCGACTCGGCTTCGACCACAGCCGGGTTACCAGACGTGTCCGTCTGCTCACCCTCGGGGTGTGTATGCGTGATTTCGTCGAACAACGGAGTTGTGGCTGCCGCGTCATGGTCTGGAACATTGTTGCTGGGGTATTCGGTACTCATGATGTCCTTTCACAGGCTTAATAGGGGAAAGTGTGCCCCGCCGGACAGCGGGGTACGTATTCAATAAGGGGGTTCGACGCGCCGCGACACCATCGTTGTCGATGTTTAGCGGGGCGACGCTTTCCGAGGTGCCGGATAGGCCGGTCTTGATAGTCACCCAAGGCAGCTCTGAGTTTCGGCATCGACATACACGTGCCCGACAGTGCCGACCTTCGTGTCATCTTCACCGAAGTCGTCAACGCCGATCAGATCGTCGATGTTGTTCGTTTCGATCATCGTTCCTTCCTCCTTTTTTCCAATCCGAAATTCGGATGTTCGTGGTGAGGTAATTTGCTTGGCAACAAAAACGAAAATAGGGGGCTCGTGGCTGTTAAATCCGTCATCTCAAAAGGAGGTTCACCGGCCTAAAGCGGTCCCACTCCACAACTCTCTCCCAAGACGAGACAGCGCTCACAGCCGCGCGAGCGGGAACCGCCGGCGGGAATAACTCAACTGATGACCCGGTCGAAACGCTTGCACTGAGTTCGTCGATCACACGATCGCGCGTACCGGGGTCATACGTGATTTGATCGCCGGAGGATGGATCGATTGAGGACACAAAAACTCCAAACTCACAGATAGGGACAAGACCTCTCGGTCACTCTGATATGAAGCACGGAGAGCAAATCGTGCGCCCAACCACGAAGTCGCCGTTGCGAACATGAGAGGGTAAGGGGGGTGGGCTCTCACGTTCGCAGCCGTGCGCGATTCCTGTTCGGGCGCATTTTTCGCCAGCGTTTGATTGCGTTTGCCAACGTTCGCCATCGCGTCTTCGGGGATGCGATGGCGAACATCTATGCCGACCGGGTGACCGGCGCGAGCATGGTGATGTCATCAGTGTTCCTATCCAAGAAGACAAAATAAATCCCCTTGACAGGCCGTCCCGGAGTAGTAAAGTTGCCGATCCCCGATGTATTCAGCGGTGGGGAGAACACCACGCCCGACCGCGTCCGACTCGAATATGTCGCTGAACAAAGCATTATGACCCACACAACAGTCGTTGCCTCGCTTGCGCTCGAAAGCCCGGCGGGCGAACGGCTCGGACGTCTACGGGGCCGGTATGCACTGCATAAGGTGAGAGCGTGAAGGTCGAATGTGCGCGCGCCCAGTCCGACCGCTCTGCACAGTCGCGACTAATAGCGAAACGCCCCCTTCCAGCGTGGAAGGGGGCGTTCGCGAGCGAACTATCTGACTACTTGAACGCGTCCTTCACGTTCTCGCCAGCCTTTTTGACGTCCGCAGATGTTTGGTCCGCCTTACCTTCAGCGACTTTGCTGTCGTCTCCGGTGACTTTCCCCACAGTTTCTTTGATCTTCCCGCCCGCATCTTCAGCAGCGTTCCTAATTTTGTCGTCAGCACCCATGTGCACATCTCCTTTCATTTCTCCCACAAAGTACAACTCTTCCATCGGCCCAGAACAGGGCTTGAATCACCGAAGAACCTAAGGTAGAAAGTTGTTGACATTACCGATCGATCCGCGGGTTCCTTACCGCCGAGCGTAAGCAATTCGCACCCTCCTATGACCTATGAGAGACCTAACGGTCCGGCCGCCATTAACCTCGCGATCGGATCAGGCCATCCTCGGCGCAATCCTTCACTGCGAGAACGACCGACCACATCACACGCTCCGGCGGCAGACGGAGTCCATGCAGTTGCGCAGCGCATGAATCAGGGGAGCGGAGCCTGACACCTTCGTGTTTGCCGTCAAATCGGCCCGGGTTCACACCGCAGCAGGCCAATAGGGCGCGTCCATCGGCAAATCAGCATAAGGCCGGCCAATCGGAGGCCCTGCTCCAGTCGTGCCAATATTTCAAGCCCTAGTTTCGCAACAAAATCGGCAGATAGTGGGCATATATCCCCGCAATATTAGGAGAATCATGACCAAACGCAACACTTTCATCCGCAGTCTGCACGACATCGGACTTGCCGCCTGGTTCGGCGGTGCTCTTATGGGTGCTGTCGGATTGAATGGGGCTACTGCCGCAGCCACTCCCTCGTCGGAACGGCTTCGCTTGTCCTCCCTCGGTTGGTCCCGATGGGCGCCCCTGCAACTTGCCGCGATTGCCGTCCACGGAGTGGGCGGGGTGGGCCTCATCGCCTCTAACAAAGGTCGGCTTCTCGTCCAGCCGGAAAGTCGCGCGAACACAGTGGTGAAAATCGTCGTCACGGCCCTCGCCGGAGCGTCCACTTTGTATTCCGGCATCCTGGGCAAAACCATTCACGACCATCAGGATGAACCCACTGACGGGGTGACCGAACCGTCCCCCGAGTCCTCCGATGCCCTGTCCACCGCGCAGGATCGTCAACGAATTCTGCAGTGGATCACTCCCGCCTTAACTTTGGTGATGATCGTCCTTGCCGCCCAGCAGGGCGAGCAGCAACGACCAATCAAGGGGCTATTGAAATCAGCCGTGAAGAAACTCAGATAAAAATCTTTCTGCCGAGACCGTCGGCATTCCGCTGTTCACGTGCGCGCCGCACGGCCACGCGTCGGTATCGTGAAACCCGGGCGTCGCCAGTTCTTCGAGACCTCGGTGAACCCTCAGCCGAGTAGAGCAACTTCAATTTGCACTATTGGCGACCGAATTCGTTGTTGCGTTTAGAGGTTTCCCATCACCGCAGCACGCGCTCGGCAACACAACTCGAGAGCGGGGGTGCGGTCATGTACGCCGATGCGAATTTGAATGGATATGCCCGGGTCTATCTCCACAACACGAGTATGCGCAGCGATCCTCGGGATGCTCACAAGCATCTTCCCCACTGTCTCGGCAATCTTCGGAGTCTTCGGGCCCGAAAACAGGGCCGCGACTCCAGGGACATTCGTAACGACGCATCTGGTTAGCCAGCAAGGTCCAGAGGCGCGCTCAAAGTCGCCCGCGTGTAAGACCCACGCACCGTGCTGCGGGTTCGAGGATGTGTCACTTGGGAACGATCAGCGGGCACGCAATCGCCTGGACAAGACACGACTAACTGCTCTTCGCGCCATCTTCGCTACATCATCTCCGCGTGGTGGGCAACCGGATGGCAGCGCCGACGCCCGCACGGTTAGATGAACACCATGGGACTCTGGGGAAGATCGAAGACCGCTGCTGTTCGGGTGCCGGAGCTGGTGCCGACCGCCCCGCTGCGAAAAGCACGGGTAGAGGCATCCATTCCGGTGGCGGTCGAGATCGCCGGACAGTGGGCGTGGCGCATCCTCGCGTTGACGGGCACGCTCGTGGTCTTCGGTTTGCTCATCGTGAACCTGAGGGAAATCGTGATCCCGTTCATGGTCGCGCTGCTGATTTCGGCGCTGCTCGTGCCGTTCTCCAACTTCCTCAGGCGGCACGGGCTGCCGAAATGGCTGTCAATCGTGATCGCACTCGTGGTCTTCATTGTGGTGGTCGGCGGACTGATCTACCTCGTTGTGCTGCAGGTGCGGGCCGGGCTTCCAGACCTTGAGAAGCGCTCCGTCAGCGCTTACACGAACTTCAGGGTGTTCCTGAAGACCTCGCCGCTGCAGGTCTCTGACTCCCAGTTCAACTCCTATCTCGCGCAGGTTGGCACCGCGATCCAGTCGGACAGCAAGAACCTGGCGAGTGGTGCGCTGACGATCGGAACATCCGGACTTCATCTGCTCACCGGGGCGTTACTCGTGCTGTTCTCCACGATCTTTCTGCTCATCGATGGCACCGGGGTGTGGCGCTGGGTGACGAAACTGTTCCCACGTCGTGCGCGTACAGCTGTCGACGGAGCTGGAAAGGCCGGATGGCTCACCCTGACCACCTTCGTTCGGGTGCAGGTGTTCGTGGCCGCCGTGAATGCCGTCGGGATCGGGCTTTTCGCCTTCTTCCTCGGCCTTCCTCTCGCTATTCCCATCGCGATCGTGGTCTTCCTCGCCTCGTTCATCCCGGTCGTCGGGGCGATCGCAACAGGTGTCATCGCCGTCGCAATCGCACTCGTCTATGTCGGACCGATCCAAGCCGTCATCATGCTCGGTGGCGTGCTCGGCGTTCACCTGCTTGAGGCGCACGTACTGCAGCCGCTCGTGATGGGAACGGCCGTGAAAGTGCACCCGCTTGCTGTCGTCCTCGGGGTCGCTGCCGGATCGTACGTCGCCGGAATTCCGGGTGCCCTGTTCGCCGTGCCGATCCTGGCGACGATAAACGTGATGTTCACCTACGTCGCGAGTGGCGAATGGAGGGCACTGTCCAAGAAACGCGCGGAATACGACGCTGCCGCAGGCGTGTTCGAAAAGGAGTGATCCCCTCGTGGACTCGTTGCAGCGGGTTCGTAGACGGGATCTTCTGTATGAGCCCAAACGGACGCGCTCTCCGTGCCCTGGACGGCTCAATCCCGAATAGGCGACCGTGTTGCATGCTGAGAATGAGCACGTTCGGGATCCTCCTGCAGCCGCTTGTGCGTCAACTGGCTGAGCTCAGTGCGGTGGTACTTAGTCAGTCAGTAGCCGTTGCACGGTTTGTAACGCTTGGTTAAAGAACACCGGATTGGTGTGTTCGTAGTAATGCAGGCCACCGATCGCCATCTCAAAAGCCCACCCGAGTCCGCGCTCCTGGGCGGCAATGTCGAGTCCCATTGCGGTGACGAATGTACTGCGTGCTGGCTCCTCGAAGAGAACCCACGCAGGTTGGAGATCTGCAGCCGGATCGCCAATTGCCGGCAGCGCCACATCCACCATGCCCGTCAGCACACCGTCGTCCATGAGAAAATTGCCCGGCATCGGGTCGCCATGGATGCGCGACGGCGGGTCGATATGTGGTCGGGCCGAAAGCGCTCGCTCCCACACTTGTGTCGCTTTAGCCCGATCGATGAGATGGGCTGATCGGTCAATGGACTTCCGCACCCAGGCCGTGTCGGCGAGCGGGCGTCCGCCTCGACCTACGCCATTCCACGGCCGACCGCCCGTCTGCAACGACTGAATAGAACCAAGTACAGTGGCGAGGTCTGTGGCGAGACGAACATCCCGGCACACTGCTAACCGGTCGAGTGATCTGCCAGGCAACCAGGTCCAGAGGGTCCAGACACCCGGGTACCCCTCAAACGGTTCACCGATACCAAGCATCTGTGGCACGGCGATGTCGAGAAGACCGGCGAGGACTACCGCGTGCGCCTGTTCACCGCGAATATTCTCTCGTGCGACATCCGAATCGGTCGGCACGAGCGGCAGGCGGGCGACGACGTGCTCACCGACGCGAAACGGCGCAACGACGGTGCCAGCTGATTCGACACGCTCTACGGGCAACCCAGCAAACTCTTTAAACTGCGCCGCGATCGCAGAAGCCACCTCTTCAGCGGCAAGCTCCACTTGGCCCTCGTGCATCACGAACGTCATCCTCGCACGCGGCGCCCGCAAGGAAACGGCGTGCGGGGTCTGCTCGTTGGTATAGGCCCGAGATCATCTCCGCGCCACCGTGTCAGAATTTGCGAATGCAGACAATCAAGCGGACCGAGGTGATCTTCATCGGTGGTCGCTCCGGAGTTGGCAAGACCACCGTTGCTGCCGAGATCTCTTCGCTCTTCGCGGTTGAGGACATCGCCCACGCCCTGATCGAAGGGGACAACCTCGACCAGGCGCATCCGGAACCATGGCGGGATGGCATCAGTCTCGCCGAACAGAACCTGGCCGCGATGTGGAGAAACTACCAAGCGGCTGGCTGCTCGCGTCTAATTTTTACCAACACGGTAAGTGTTCTGCAGATGCCGAGTTTGACCGCAGCCCTCGGGCCGGACGTCAGCCTGACGGGGGTGCTCCTCACGGCAAGCGATTCGACCGCTACCGATCGGCTGGCACAACGCGAAGTTGGGTCCGGGCTTGAAGCGGCAATCAAGCGCAGCAAAGTAGCGGCGGTGGAACTTCAGCTCAACGCACCTGCTGAGGTGCGCCAAGTGTCCACTGACGATCGCGAAGTCCGCGACATCGCGAATGAACTTTTTGCCTTGTCCGGGTGGAGTTGACCAGATCGACCAACAGACCCTCCGACTGCATAGGAACGGCCAGAGCGACAAACTCACCTTTCGATCGCCGGGCTCGAGGCCGTGTGACTGGGGAACGTCAAATCGAACCTCTACGGTATCGGAGGGAGGTTCTCCCGGATGCCCCGAAGCCGCCACCCGCGGGTCAGCGACTAGACGCCTCATCTCAAGAACTCATCGCCTTGGTGCATTGGGACGGATTCTCCCTCGTCGACGCCACAGCACATCTCGGAATGAACCCCTCAAGCGCCCGAAGCCGCTACTCCAGAGCTCGCACAAAACTCGCCCTGCTCCTTGAGGACCAGGCGCCGAAAACGTCGAACCCGGCAGGGGGGGCTTCAATGAAAATGAACCGACGACGAGATATAGCCGCGGAGGGCTGCCATGACTGATCCCCAGCCGACAGACCTCGAGCTCCCGCCACCAATATCCGTAGACATCACCGACTTCGTCCGTCTCGGACTGGCCATCATTCAACCGGAAAACGCGCACCGCAACCAACCGCCGCAGTGACTATGCGGTGACATATCTCTTGTCCGGTCACTCTGGCAGGATGCAGTTCTTTTGCCAACTCCCGTTGACGAAAGGCGTCTAGCCGTCGCGGACCTACTCGCCGTCCTCACCGGGTGAGCGACCAACCGAGACCATATCAACAGTCGGATGCGGAGGCCGGCAAAGACGGGTCCGGCCGGTTGGCCGACGGAACCAGTGCTCAGCTCACGAAACCCAACAAGGACGACGTCAAGCCGGCTTTCGGCCTGGCTAGCGAAGCTTGAGCCAGTCGACCAGTTCACTGACCGGCAGTGGGGATCCAGCGGTGCTGACTCAGGGATCTTCACCCTTCGCCCCCCGGGGTTTGTCAGCCCTCACCTATCGTCGGTAAAATATTTCGATAAACACGCGGCGAAAGTGACCCATGATGAAGGTCTCTGAAGAAGACTTGATCTCAGTCCCAGACTTTTTAGGGATCCGGATTCTGGTTGCTGACGACGTCCTCCTTGAGTTCGGGATTCATCTTCTCAACACAGATCCCGAAGGTGTGTGCCTCGATCAAAATGGGCCCCGCGCTTTCTACATCACCCGGCAAGAACCCTTGCCTGGATCGAGGGTGCCCCGTGGCTCGATTGTCCGTGTGTCACTTTTCGGAGAAGATCCCAGTGACTTAGATTCAGTCTCTGGTTCGACACTGTTGCCGCCAGCGCCCCTACCAGCTGTTGAATACGAGCCGTGGACTTTCGGAAGCAGCAGTTTTGGTGGAAGAGTGTTAAGATCGCTGCGTCCCAAGCGACACTGACTGGCCGACAGGCAACGAGTCTCTGAAGTCTTCGATCACTGTGGGCACGACCCTGCTTTCACGTCCGAACCCCAACCGCGCCCGAGGGCAATCACTGCCGGTTAGCCGGACGATCAGCGGGCGGCATCCTTTTCCATCACGGGAGCAGCCTCGAGGGCACTTTTCGACCAAAGGCGCCGCCCGTAAGCGGAACCTCAGCGCAACGGTTGATCGCGGGCGGTTCGGTTAGATGTCGAGGAAGTCTCTCAGCCATACGCGCACGGTGTGGAGGCATCCATCGGAGACCTGTCCGGCGACCGCGGTGATCCGGTCGCGTGAGAGGGTGCGAGGCTGTTCGCTCATGATCCATGAGGCGCGATCCAGGCCGCTTGGACCGTCAACGGCGATGTGATTCGGCCAGCCGCGGTCTACGGTCGAGATCGGAAGGATGATCACGAGCGTTGTGACAGCGTCGAGGTAGCCGGCCGAGGCAACCACGAGAACGGGTCGATGCCCGCCCTGCTCGCGGCCATGCACAGGCTCGAGTGTTGCCCAGGCAACAACCCCCGGCGCGAGGTCCAGATCGCTCATGCAGTCGCGTCAGCGAGTTCGGTGCGCTCCCACTCGGTGGTCTCCGCTGAGTAGGAGATCGAATCCTCGCCCAATGTGTCGGCGATCGCCGTCTTGAGCTCGCTCAACCGATGCGCGCGGTCGTCTGCCTCGGCGAGACGAGCCAGGTGGGCACCCAACGTCAGGCCATCTCGGGCTGCCTGAACCTTCAAATGGTCCCGCAACCCGTCACTGACTTTGATCGTTGTAGTCATACTTCAAGTATACCAACAGCGGCAAGACTCCCTACCAGACATGGAACCCTCTGCGCGACGCGAGAACGTTAGCGAATGGGCACACCTAACGTAGGTTGAGCATGCAGCCTGCGAAATTTGCGCATCATGACAGTGGCGGGAGAGTGAAGTGTGACTAAGCGCCTGTTAGTGATCTCCGCAATCGTGGGAGGTATCTCCCTCCTTCTCGTGATCGTGTTGACTTTGATTGAAGGCGTGAAATATCGCGTCCGAGAGGAACAAGGGCTAGATCCAATCTCGGCCCCGGATTGGGTTGCCAATCTGACCTCCGCAGGGCTGGCGGTTTGCGCTCTAGCATTCGTGGTTCTCATGGTGACAACCTTCAAGACGCTGATTGCGGCTCCACCACTACCACTTGACAGCGATGAAAAGCCACTGAGCGGTGCATAAGGGGAACCGCGTACGGACAATTCTGGGCTGAGTCCGACGGGCTCGGACACCACCAGCGAAGAGTCGGAACCATCATCGTGCGCGTCTGGCTTGGATCGACGTGCGCGCCACGCGTTCACCTGCGACTCCGCGCCACAGGATTTCAGTAGCCCTTCGACGTATTCCGTCTACCGCTTCAGTATTCACGTGTATTCGATGATTGACAGTATGGCATCTAATGGTTAGAGTTCTAATTATGAATGAACGAAAGATCGCCGACACGAGCGGCATGGATCTCGTCCGCTGGATCGGATGGGCCCAGATGATGGCTGGCCAGGACTGGGTTCGGGAGCGCGAACTCAGCCGTGAACAGTCCTTCGTTCTTGGCTATCTCGTTCACAGTTCCGGCGTCATCCAGCGCGACATCGCGCAGGTGACCCGCACCAGCGCGGCAAGCGTCTCGAGCCTCTTGCGGGGACTCGAGCGCCGCGGCCTGGTCGAGCGCCGCGCCGAGGATGGCGATGAGCGCAGCAAACGTGTTTACGTGACATCCGCTGGCGCCGAACTCATCTCGGGCTTTGAGGAGGCGATGTCCGCAGCCAACGAATCAATTCTCGCTCCTCTCGACACGTCCGAGCGGGACGCACTGCATGCCCTTCTCTCCAAGATCACCGCAGAGCTGCCGCAACCCTCGCGGCCCTAGCTACGCAAGACCCACTCACCGCTCCGACGACCGTCGGCGCGGTGCTTCGACCATGCCCGGAAAAGAGCAGTCATGAGCAACACAACAAACCTCGAATCCACAAACACCAGTGCCGTCGGAACCAACCGCTGGTACCTGTCGACGGCTCCGATCGTGCGGGCCCTCGCGCACCTGTCCGTGCCGATGGCCGCCGCGATGATCGTCGGCGCCGTCTACAACGTCATCAACGCGGGCTTCATCGGCTCGCAACACAACACCGCGTATCTGGCCGCGATCACCTTCGGCACTCCGCTGCTCGGTCTGATCATGGGGATCGGCGGAATGTTTGGTGCCGGTGGCGGTGCGCTCATTTCGCGCCTCCTCGGCGCGTCCGAGAATGAGCCCGCGAAGGCCGACGAAATCAAGAACGTCGCGTCCTTCGCCTTCTGGGGCTCGATCATCGTCGGGGCGGTCTTCGGCGGCGTCGGACTTCTCCTGCTCCACCCGCTCGTCACTGTTCTGGGTGCGAACGCGGCCGCAGTGCCCGCGACCAGCGCCTACGTCGCCGTGATGCTTGCCTTCGTTCCCATTCTTGCCGCCGCGTTCTGCCTAGAGCAGCTCGTGCGTGCAGAGGGTGCCGCGCGCCAGGTAATGATCGGACTCATCGGGTCCACGATCTTCAACGTCCTGTTTGACGTGCTGTTCATCCTCGAGCTGCACTGGGGCGTCGTCGGCGCGGCACTATCGATGGGACTCGCCAACCTCGGGGTGGTCCTCTACTTCGTCATATGGCTTCAACGGAACAGCGAGAATGTTAGCCTCTCGCCGCGGTGGTTTACCCTTTCGTCCACCGTGATGAAGCCCGTGGTTGGCGTAGGTGTCGGCGAACTCCTGCAGTCCGGGTTCCTCATCATCACCTCGCTGGTTCTCAACAATCTGGCGGTCATCTATGGTGACGCCGCGCTTGCGGCGATGGGCGTCGCCGTCCGAATCGCGCAGGTGCCGGAGTTCCTGATCATGGGTGTCACGATCGGCGTTTTACCTCTCCTTGCCTACTCGTTCGGCAAGGGAGACCGGGTTCGCCTCACGGCAGCACTGCGCGGATCGGCGCTCACCGTCGGCGGCGTGCTGCTGATCTTCACCTCCACGGTATTCCTCTTCCGCGAGCAGTTGTTCTCCCTGTTCTCGGCAGACCCCTCAGTGATCGCGATCGGCGTGGTCGTTCTCACCGCACAACTGGTGTCCTCGATCTTCAATGGATTCGCCGGCCTCATCACCTCGCTGTTCCAGGCAACAGGACGCTCAGCGGCCGCAATCGTGATGTCCGTCGGCCAAGGCGTTATGTTCATCCCCATCGTCATTCTCGGCAACCTCTGGTTCGGACTGCCCGGCATCATCTGGTCGTTAACCGTCAGCGAGGGCATCGTGTTCCTCGTCGGCCTCGTGATGTGGTTCACCTCACGTCGAGCAATCGACCGCGGCCTCACCGAGGGCACCCCGGACCGCGCCGAGGAGATGGTGAAGCACGGCGAAGCCTGATCGCCACAGAGGTTACAAATCCTCACCCCCACCATGACCAACGCCCGACAAAGTATCAACGACACCACTCGCGCCCGGTAACCGGACGGCGAGCGGGCACTCCAGCGCCGTTACTGGCATCGAAACGTCGACGGCTGGACGGCCGCCCGTTTAGCCTGTCCGAGATTTAGCCTGATGATGGTGCGTCTTACGCACGAGGCGACTTTCTCAGAAGCGGTTGCGGCCGACGAGATCACCTGAGGAAGGCCACCGCTCTGTTGTAGCGCCGACGCGCTCACGCGTTGACGTGTTGGCCACCCGGCAAGTCCCCAGGTGGGGCCAGATCTAGCCGTCATCCTGGGGCCACTTTAAGTTGACATAGCCAACCGTGATATAACGCACCCATAAACAGCCCCTTGTCCTCGTCGGCGAACTGACACGAATATTACGGCAACGCTCTCCTATAGTTAACGTTCTTAGCGACTCATCGTCGCGTGGGGGCCTCGGATCACAGCACTCAGGAGTGGCCTGTTGATTCGAGCCGCCACCGCGTGAGCCTGTTCAGGGATATATGTGAAGGTCTGGATCACCGTGATCAGTCCGCTCGCATGGGCCCGGGCAACGAGGGCGTGTACTTCGGGATCAGTTTCGCCGATCGCTGCAGCGATCGCGTCGGCCTGGCCGTGGCGGAACCGCAGCGCCTTTTGGTATATTCTGCGTCAATTTATTTCCGGGGCGTGTCGCCAGCCGGGCCGTCAGCTCTCCGTACCCGAAGTGTTCCTGGCCTGGATGAAGGGCAGATGAGCGTCCTCCGCTACTGCGCGGGCAGAGCGAGGTTGGTGACGTTACCGATTCGGGTAAACCAACGCCAGTCTCACACTTCAGGGTTCCGACTCAGCTTCATAGCCGCTGGGTGCGGGACAGCACGGTCTGGATGATCACGACGATCGCGAGGAACACCCCGGACACCACTGATTGCACCGACGACGACAGCGACCCGACCTGGTTGATCATGTTCTGGATCACGGCGAGCAGCAGTACACCGGCGAGGGTGCCGATGAGGCTACCGCGCCCCCCAACGAGAAGAGTGCCGCCGATGACCACAGCCGAGATCGCACTGAGTTCCAGCCCTACCCCGACCGTCGGAACACCCGACGAAGAATAGCCGGCGTTGAGGGCGCCCGACAGACCGGCGCACAGCCCGCTCACGATGTAGACACTGAGCTTCACCCGGGCGACCGGCAGCCCCATGAACGTCGATGCGCTTTCCGAGCCTCCGACGGCGAAGATCGCCTGACCGCCTCTGGTGCGCGTGAGAACGACGGTCCCGACCACGACGGCGATGACCGCGATAATCACGGTCCAATGGATGCCAAAGATGCCTCCCTGCCCTATCGCGGTGAATGCGGGGTCGCTGACCAGCGGCGTGTTGGATCCCCCGGCCGTGATCGCGAGTACGAGGCCGCGCACGGCGAGCAATCCGGCGAGGGTGACGATGAACGGCGCCATCTTCGCGTAGGCGACGAGCATGCCCTGCAGCAACCCGATCACTCCGCACACCAACATCGGCAGCAGGAGGGCGCCGATCACCCCGAGGGCCGAGCCGTAGGCCGCGAGCACCCCGCCCAGCGCGAAGACCGACCCGACCGACAGGTCGATTCCCCCCGTGAGGATCACGAACGTCATTCCCACAGCGACGATGAGCGGAAACGAGGACTGGGTCGCGATATTGGTGAAATTGTTGAGGGTGAAGAAGGTGGGAAACGACACTGCGCCGACCACGATCAGGATCCCCAGCACGATGGCTGCACCGTAGCCCTGCAGGATGCCGGCGATCCTTTCGCGCCGTACCTGGCCTTCGGTTGTTGGCCCGGCGCTCGTCTCGATGGTGACGCTCATCGCGCTGAGGTCTTTCCGCGCTGGATGTAGACCGCGAAGAGGATGATGACGGCCTGGGTGATCTGGGAGAAGGCATCTGGCACATTGTGCTGGTTAAGAGTCGCGCTGATGAACTGCAGCAGCAGGGCGCCGGCAACTGTTCCCGCCACCTTTACCTGCCCACCGGTGAGGGGGGTTCCCCCGACCACGACGGCGGTGATGGCGGACAGTTCGATCAGGTTGCCGAGCGTCGAAGGCACAGATGCGCCGAGCCTTGCGGTGCCGATGATCCCGGCCATGGCCGCGAGAACCGCGCACAGCACGTAGACGAACAGCAGGATGCGCTTCACCGGGAGCCCCGAGAGCTCGGCCGCGCGCCGACTTCCCCCGATCGCGATCAGCTGTTTTCCGAAGGTCGTGCGATTGACGAGGACGGCGATGAGCAGCACGAGCACCACAGCGATGATGACGCTGAACGGCACTCCAACGAGCGAGTCCCGACCGATCGCGAGCAGGTTGGGGTCAGTCACCGACTTGAGCTGTTCGTTTGCGATCAGAAGGGCGATGCCCCGCCCGGCGACCATGAGCGACAGGGTCGCGACGATGGGCTGCACACCGACGAAAGCGACGAGTGACCCGTTGATGAATCCCACCAGACTTCCGACGACGATGGCGATGATCACCACCGGCACGAGCCCGTAACCGATATAGAGCGGAATCACCGCCGCTGCTAGCGCCATCACCCCGCCGACGGAGAGGTCGATCCCCTCGGTGCCGATCACGAGCGCCATTCCGAGAGCGACGATCAGCACCGGAACGACCTGAACGAACTGTGTGCGGAAGTTCTCGATCTGAAAGAAGTTCGGCGTGAAGAAGAGGTTGTAGAGCAGCAGCACGATGATGGCGATGTACACCCCGTACCTCTGAAGCACTGCCAACGCGGCTCCGCGCTTCGGAAGGGTGATCGTGACGGTCTGCTCGGTCACTTCTCGACCTCCGACTCGGTGTCGCGGGTGCCAGCGAGGGCTGCGAGCAATTCGGTCTCGTTCACATCGTCGCCGTCGAGTTCGGTCTCGATCGAACCGTCGCGCAACACGACCACCCGTGCCGATCCCTCGACGACCTCTTCGACCTCCGAGGAGACAAGCACGATCGCAAGACCCTCCCGCGCGAGTTCGTCGATCAGCGCCTGTACTTCCGCCTTCGCGCCGACGTCGATGCCCCTGGTCGGTTCATCCAACAGAAGCACCTTCGGGCTCATGGCGAGCCAGCGCGCGATCATCACCTTCTGCTGGTTACCACCGGACAGTTCGGACACGATCTGATCGGGACTGGATGCCTTGATGTGCAGCCGCTTCATGAAGACCTCGACGACGGCATCCTGGTTCTTCCGAGACGAGAATCCTCCGCGCGAGAGACGGGGAAGGGCGGCGAGCACGATGTTGTCACGCACCGACAGCCCGGGCACGATGCCCTCCGCCTTCCGGTCCTCTGGCAGCATCACGATTCCCGCGCGGATCGCCGCCGGGACCGATCCGCTCCTCACGGTCTTGCCGTCTATGGTCACCGCGCCGCGATCCAGCTGCATCACCCCCGCGAGAGCCTTGAGCGTTTCTGAGCGCCCGGAGCCAAGGAGTCCGCCGAGGCCCACGACCTCTCCGGGACGGATTGAGATGTCGATCCCCTCGATCTGGTGTTTGCGGCTGAGGTCTTCGGCTACGAGCACGGCGGGGGCGCTCGACGCGTGCGAGCCGCCGAACGCGGTCGCCCCTCCCCTCGTCACCTTCTCGACCGAGCGGCCGAGCATGAGCGAGATGAGTTCGACCCTCGGCAGCTCGGCGAGTTCGCCGACGTGCACGACCCGGCCGTCGCGCAGCACGACTACCCGTTCGGCCACGCGGTAGATCTCGTCCATCCGGTGGCTCACGTAGACGATGGCGATGCCCTGTTCGCGCAGGAGGGAGACGACCGAGAACAGTGTCTCCACCTCTCGCGCCTCGAGCGATGACGTCGGTTCGTCCATGATCACGACGCGAGCGTTGATACTCACAGAGCGAGCGAGGGCCACCATCTGCTGGATGCCGAGAGCCAGGCTACGCAGTGGCTTGCGCACATCCACCTCGATCCCGTAGACGTCGAGGAGGCCGCGGGCGTCGGCGTACATGCGCGGAAAGTCAATGAGCCCCCAGCGGCCCCGCGGCTCCCTGCCGAGAAAGATGTTCTGGGCGACCGACATCAGAGGAATCAGGTTGACCTCCTGGTAGATGGTGGAGACTCCACTTCGCTGGGCGTCCAGAGGCCGCGCGAACTTCGCGGGCACCCCGCCAAGCAGCAGCTCGCCGTCATCCGGCTGGTACACGCCGGTGAGCACCTTGATCAGAGTGGATTTGCCGGCGCCGTTCTCACCCATGAGCGCGAGGCTCTCACCGGGCCGTACGGCGAAGTCCACAGCGTCGAGCGCGGTGACGCCGGCGAACCTCTTCGTGACCGCGCGGGCTTCGAGCACTGGCACCGCCGGCATGTCAGGGGGTTCGGGGTTCGGGGAGTCGATGGCCACGGCCACTACCTCTCGTTGGAACGAATCGCGTGTGCAGGGAATCGTGCCGATTGAACACCGGCCCTCCGACGGCACGTCGCGGGGCGGCGACGGTACCGGCGGCGAGCTCGGCGTGCGATCGCCTAGAAGGCCGAATCTACCTTCTGCGCCGCATTCGACGGGTCATACTCGGAGTCCTCGATGACGATGCTCTGACCGACCGGGTTACCCGCGAGGAACGTCTTGAGTGTTGCGAAGGCGAGTGGACCGAAGCGCGGGTTGGACTCGATCACCCCGTTGTAGGCGCCCGTCACGATCTGCTGCACGGCGTTCTTGGTGCCGTCGATGGAGTAGATCTGGATGTCCTTGCCGGGCGCTTTGCCCGCGGCGATGATGGCTGCCTGGGCCCCAAGTCCCATCTCGTCGTTCTCGGCGTAAATCACCGAGATGTCGGGGTGGGCCTGCAAGAGCTGCTCGGTCACGGTCTGGCCGTCACCACGGTTGAAATTACCGGTCTGCTGGGCGACGATTTTCATATCCGGCGCCTTTGCCGCCATCTCATCGACGAAGCCCTTCGTACGGTCAGTCGTGACACCGTTCCCAGACGCCCCGAGAAGGATCGCGACATTGCCCTTCCCGCTGGTTCCCTTGATCAGCTGGTCGGCGGCTCGCTTGCCCTGCGAGATGAAGTCGGACCCGAGGAACGACACGTAGTCAGTGCACGCGCTCGCGTTCAGCTTGCGGTCGATCGTGAGCACCGGGATATTCTTGGCGCGGGCTGCCGACAGGGCGGGCTCTAGACCGTCGGAGTTCAGCGGGGCGACGATGAGCACTTGCGCGCCCTGCGAGATCAGGTCCTGAATATCGGAGATCTGCTTCGACAGGGTGGACTGGGCATTGGTCTTGATGAACTTCTTCACGCCGATCTTGGCCGCTTCGTCTGTAATCGACTGGGTTTCCGCGATTCGGAACGGGTTGTCCTCCTTCTCCGACTGGGAAAAGCCGACGATTGCGTTCTTCAGGTCGATCTTCGCGCCCTTGTAGTCGGCGAGTGAGCAGGTGGGTCCGTCCGAGGCCTTGACGGTCTGCTTGACATCGGCGCCCGAAGTACTCGCGGGCGTTGTTCCCGTGTTGGTGCAGCCCGTGAGAGCGAGCCCGAGGGCCGCGACGAATGCGACTGTACCTGCGAGAGTCTGCGCCGTGCGTTTCGTGAACATTGAGTCCAACTTCCTTGTTAGATGTGAGATGCAAAAGCACTCCGGCGTGCACCGAAACGCTCAAAACATAGCAATAGGTTTCAGAACGCAAACCCGCTTCTCAAGGATTGTTGCTAAAACGTGTCCAAAAGTCCAGAGGCAATTGTTGCAATATGCACATCGACCCCTTTTTGAGACAGTGCTTCCAACTGGGCGGATGGGGATCCACTGTCCGTCACCAACTGGGTGATGGAGGTCGTGGCAAGCGTTTGGATCGCCGTACGAATGCCGAGCTTGCTGTGGTCGGCGAGCACGACCACCCTGGCGCCGGAGCCGGCCATCGCGCGGTCGGCATCCGCCACTGTCATGTTCGGAGTGGAAAGACCGAATTCGGCTTCGAGCCCGTTCCCGGAGAGGAAGGTGGTGTCGGCGTGGATACCTCTGAGGGTGCGATTCGTGGCGTCTCCGACAAGGGCCCGGATGGATGCCCGCAGCGTCCCGCCCGTCAAAATCAGCTGATTTCCCGGCGATTCCACGAAGGCCTCGGCCACCGGAAGGGAGTTCGTGATGACGGTGAGACCCGTGCAGCGGATGAGGTTCTTCGCCAGGGCCTCCGTTGTGGTCCCTGGCCCGATGATGAGCACGTCACCGTCTCTCACCAGAGACGCAGCGAGCCGGCCGATGGCCTCCTTCTCGGCGATCGCCTGCACAATCTTCTCAGCATACGGAGATTCGACCGCCGTCTGCCCGGCCACAGCACCCCCGTGGGTGCGAGACAGTTTTCCTACAGAGTCAAGGTAATCGAGGTCGCGACGGATCGTGACGGCCGAGGTGTCGAGAAGCACGGCAAGCGCAGCGATAGACACCGCTCCATCCGCCCGAAGCGAATCGAGGATGAGGTGGCGTCTTTGGGCGGCGATCACCAGCCCATGTTACAAAGCTATGAGAGAAATTGATCGGTTGTGATCGATATTGCTGCAGTGCGGGATCGATGGGACCAGCGAGCCGCGATTGACAGCAAGTTCAGGCCAGCGCGTCGGCGTCCCCGAGGGACGGACTCCCGAAGCGCACCGTGAGCGAGGTGCGCTCCTCATCGGGCTGGCGATCTGCCGAGCCGTCGACCGCCGCAAATTCGATCGCGCGATAAACCGTGGCCCGCGAGGTGCCGAGCTCCTGCGCGATCTCTCGCACCGTCGCCCCCTGGTCCTTGAGCATCAACACGCGCTCGACGTTCGTCGGCGAGAGTGCCCGCGGCCGGCCGGCAACCCGCCCGCGCGCGCGCGCGGCGTACACCCCCACCATCGTGCGTTCACGACTGAGGCACCGCTCGAGTTCGTTGAACGCCGAAATGATGGTGAGCAGCGAATGCCCGGCATCTCCGGAGGTGTCGAGGTCCTCGGCGATGGAGGCCACTCCGACGCCGCGACGGCCGAGCAGCTCCAGCAGCGAGAGCACGTTGGGAGAAGTGCTGCCAAGTCGGTCGAGTCGCCACACCACCAGGGTGTCGCCCGGCCCAATCGCATCGAGCGCTGTGGTGAGTTCGGTGCGGATCGGCGTGGCCACGTTGGCACTGATGTCTTCGTACACCGTGTCGACACCGCGCTGCGCGAGGAGATCGCGCTGGAACTCGGAATTATGCTCAAGCGGCCCCACCCAGACATACCCGACCCGTGTCATCCGCTCATCACCCCAGCCACCGTCACGATTGCATCGCTCGCCGCCGGTCGGGGCGAGTTGTCTGACCCCGAATGTATCACCGGGCCCCTGGCGCGGAGAGCGCTCGTGATGTCGACACTGAAAGCGTCGTAGGCGCCGGTGTGCCGAGCGAGTTCGATGCCGTTCACGTAGACGGTGGCGTCATAGTTGACCGCTCCGAAGTTGAGTCGCAGGCGCTGGTCCCCGTTGGTGAAGTTCTTCGGCACCTCGACAATGCGGCGATAGAACATGTAGTCCGAGTGTTTCTGTACTCCACTCAGGGCCGACTCGGCCGGATACGGCATCAGGATCTGACCGGCGAGATCCGCAAGTAGAGGGGCACGGAAATGATGTACGCGATGACGATTACCGCATCCCCGAGCCGGTCCAATCGTGCAGTCGTTGCGTTGAGGGTGCCGCCGGCCGTCCCCTGTTCGATGGCGGTCACGTTGTGTCGGATGACAGTGCCAACGAGCCACGCGAACGCGCAGATCCCGAGCGCACCGAAGATCGCGAAAGAGCCAAGAGCCCGCTCGAGAATCGGCACGATGATCAGAAGGCCCGAACCAAGGATCGACGCCAGCGGCGTCACCGAAGCCGCGGCGACCCCGCGAACAGCACCCCACTTACCCGATAGCGCCACGAGCTCAGAAAATGTAAGACAGCAGGTAAAGCGAACTCATCGATGCCGCGATACCGCCACGACCAACAGGCGCTCGGCGTGGTAAGCGCGGGGCTGGAACGAGAGCATCTCCGCAGGACTCGATATCGACTCGCATGCCCATGAGCCCTTCGCCTTCATCGAGGAACGTCCACATCTCTCACTCGTGGTGGCGCCCTTCGCGTAGCGATCCAGGGACTTCAGCACTAGGGACACACTTTTGTGAAGCGCTCTAGCCCCCGTCTCCGATTTCCCATACTGCCAGAAACGTTATGCCCAGATGTTCACACTCGAGGCTGGCTCCCCGCCCCGCCCGCAAGCCGGACGTTCAACGCGGCAGCTCCGCTGCCAGTAGAGCCACCGGCAACGAGTGGCGATGGTGGGTCACTTCGGAACGGCTATGGCTGCGTTATTCGGTCAAGGGCCACGGCTCGTACTTTACATCCGCTAGCCAGTAGACCTCTGTCCGGAGATCCGCGATAATCCCGTCCGCGAGCCCCGCCCACTCTTCGCGACTTCCATCGTTGGACCATCCGGTCTGCGAATCGAAGTCTCTCTCCCAGATCTGATTCCAAGCTGCCAAGCGTTCCGTCAAATCGACCGATAGCCCGTAATCGCTCGGGCTCATTGTGTACCCGTAGTCGTGCTCGTCAGTGGTATTTTCCCAAAGCGGCCACTCTCGCCCGTAGTCGGGAAACACGCGAATGGTGCGGCGGCCTGGTTCGTCCCGCTTCTGTGAATGTCTCAGGCTATCGACCATCGGTTTGTCCTCCACAACACGAGGATAGGACGAGAGGACGAGAGGACGAGAGGACGAGTGAAAGTACCGTTCACCAACCCGGACGACAAGCTCCCTCCTGCCTCGCGCAGAACGAAGCGGGACGTCCTGCGGGACAGGTCCGCTCCTCGCTACGAGTAGAAGAGCGCCGTGAACAGGAGGTAGGCAAGTCCAATAAGCGGAAGTGACAATACCGAGATCGCGAGTGCGGACCAAGCGAGCGGCGACGGGTCCCGTATCGTGACGGCGATGGACGTAATAAACGCGATCAACACGAGCAATCCACCGCCAATGATGAAGCCAACAGCGGCATCGAACTGGCTTTCAAAGGAACTCCCTTGGTCCGTCAGAGCGAGAATGGCGCCGGTCAGCAGGACCAGAAAGGCAGCGATTGCAATGACAAGAGCAATCGGGGCGGAGTTGAGCATTCCGTTTCGCGGCTCAGCGCGAGAAGAAGTCATGATGGATAGTATCGCTCGCGGTCGGTACCGCACGTCGTGATCAGGATTCGTAGTCGATCACGATTTCGCCGACCCCGTCGGTCTTGTGGACGTCTTAACGAACGGCTCGCCCGTTTCAAATGCGGGGTATACGCGCTGTGCAAGCAGCGCCCAAAAATGGGACGATCAACGGGCGGTAGTTCTCGGCGGCGCAAGGGCACGTCCGAGACGACTTTTCGACCGGATCGGCCGCCCGTAAGGGGAACCGCGAATGGGACACTGTTCACGTGATTACCGAACATGCACTGTTGCCCGTGATGCCCGGCAGGGAAGACGAGTTCGAGATCGCTTTTACCGAAGCACGAGCGATCATCACCTCAATGCCTGGGTGCCGGGGACTGTCGCTGTCGCGTTCGATCGAATCGCCAAGCACATACCTGTTGCTCGTCGAGTGGGAGCAGTTAGAAGACCACACGATCGGATTCAGGCAATCGGAGCAATACCAGGCGTGGCGTGCTCTGTTGCACCATTTCTATGAGCCATTCCCCTTGGTCGAGCACTACCGATCCGTCCCGTAACCGGAACCGCTTCCGAGTCGCCGTGAGTTCGGCCACTTTGCCATAATTTTTGGACAGGCATCTATGGACCGCCAGCCCCCAGAGAAGCAGTGGGGATCCAGTAGCGCAATTTGTGCTGGACCATCACCTCTTCTGAGCGGTCAAGCATGCCTCCGCCTCGCTCGATAGTTGCTATCGATCCGACGTTGGAGTCGTCGCAGGTCACAAGCGCTCGCTCGATCCCCATCTCACCTGCCACCGCCAACGACTGGCGAAGAATCGCTGTGGCGATCCCTCGCCGTCGGAACTGGGGGCGCACCGCATAGCCGATGTGACCTCCGACACGCAAAAGTTGTTCCGAAAGGGCGTGCCGGATCGACACCCGACCGACAAGGTCGTCGTCTATGAACGCCGCCAGGAACGTTTCCGGGACCTGCGTTGGCGACAGTCCCCGTCCTAATCGCATTCGCTCCAGTGTTGCGAGGTAATCGGCAAACACAGTCCCATCGAGGTGCAATAGGAAATGGAAGTCCTCATCAGCCAGTTCTGCGTGAGCGGCCAACGCCACGGCCTCATCAGCGGCGCGCAGAGGCCGAAGAGTCAAACGATCCAATGCTTCCGTTGTCACCATGCCTAAACGATAGCTCCGCCCTACACGTTCCCCATCGACGGCCATCTCGCTCACCCAACGCTTACGGTCAGCTCAAGTTTCCGAACCTGGCCGGGTGCCCGTAGGCCGAACGTCATTCGACAAGGCCTGTGAGTCTCTCTTTTGCTGCGACTATAACCTCTGCGAAGTTCGGCGAAAAGACCTCATTGATCAAGGGCTCGAGGGCGGAAGTCAAAGACTGCAGTGCGATGAGCTCGGCCCGGTCCTGAGAGATGTTCTCGAGGGCCGATTGATCCTCTAGTCGATGAAGCAGTGCGAACAGCACAATAACTTCGTCATATTGCAACTCGACGATAAAGGTGTCGGAAATTTCGGCCATGTGGCCATTCTCGGATACGCGGTGCGTATTGCCTGCGTATGGAGCCATATCTCCGGGCCGTGGCCGTCAACAACAGCCGGGGATACCCCACGCCTCGCAGGCCAATTAGAGGTCGCGCATCGGATTCTCGAACGCCCGTATGCGGGACGCTCAGCGGACGGCAAGAACAGTAGGCGCGAGTTCGCGTTCGAGATCGCTTTTCGTCGGTGTTGGTCGCCCGCAAGCGGAACCCCTATTGGGACGAATTGTGGCTTGCGACAAAACTTAGAATGGGCAGGTGAGTTCGTTCCCCACCATATTAATCCGGCACGGGGGCATCCCGATCAGTAGGGGTACTTTTTCGGACCGCGTCAAAAACCTCTGGGGCATTATCAAATCTCGAATCGCCATCGCGCTCATCGCACTATTGGGTCTCAGCGGCTGCACGAGCGACTCCCTCGCCCGGGACTATGGCAACTACACAGATAACTCGGGACTGCCCGTTCAGGTCCCGATCGACAAACGCACCAAGCCGATTGATTTCACCGGCACAACCATCGATGGCAAAACACTCACCGTGTCCGCCGTCCGAGGCCGGGTGACGGTGGTGAATTTCTGGTACGCCGCATGTTCCCCGTGCCGCGCCGAAGCGCCCTTCCTCGAAACGCTATACAAGAAATATGAGCCCGACGGCGTGAAATTCATCGGTGTCAACGATCGGGATCAACCATCCGGTGCCGCATCGTTTGATAAGTCCTACAACATCAGCTATCCCTCGGTCTTGGACGTTGATAGCGGCGCCGCAAGAATCGCCTTCGCCGGAGCAGTAGCGCCGACGGCGACCCCAACGACCTTCGTGCTAGATGCCAAGGGCCGTATCGCCGCCCGAATTGTGGGCCCGATCGATTCGGAGTCCATCCTCAACACACTCATCTCCGACACCCTCGCTGAGAGTAAATAGCGCAGGATTTGACCGGCCAGATCGCCGTGTCAGCAACGTGGCAGTCACAGTTCCCTTACCCCGCAAGCGGAACCATCAGCGGGCGGCATTTCCCGCCATCGCGAGAGCCTGCTCTGGTCCACCTTTCGCCCGGATCGGCGGCCCGCAAGCGGAACGGTCAACGGGACATCTAAGTATTTGGTAGCGGATGGCCAAACGGAGAATTTTGCCTTTGACAGCGAGTGAGTTGATTCTCGGGTGGAAGTCGTGACCTCCACGTCCGCGGGGTCGGGCGCCTCTCGCCCAATGTCCCCGGTTCCTGGCTCGCCCAGACGATGTCATCCGAGGCTATTAGCAAGACGCGCCTGCGCCGAGGCCGCGTTCGGGAACATACATTGCGAGTCTTCCGGGTTGGGTCACCGACATTTCGATACGCTCTCGCGCACCAGATACTTGGACAAGTTCACCGACTCGCCATCGTGGACGTGGCGAACGTCTACAACCAGGCACCCTGCGTAGGTTGCCCCGTAAAAGTAGGACACGAAGCACGCCTGACGATCGGGGTGGTAGTTAATCGGTGCAGGCCCGTACTGCCCAGGGTCGATGCTGGCAGGGCTGTTGTCGCACGAGATCTCGACGGCTCGAGCTAGGTCGTTCTTCACAGTGAGCGTCAATACTGGTGTGTAGCCGAACGCGACTACGAGGGCAACGACACCCACAGCGCTGACAGCACTTAGAGCAACGATGGCAAATTTTGTTCGGAAATACACACCTCACAGTATCGACGCCAATTTGCGGTGTCATCCGTATCAGAATGATGACTTACTGCAAAGCGGTCGATCAGCAGCCCCGTCTATCCTGCCAACAGCGGTGAAAGCGAGCCACGAATGCCTCGTCGATCAGTGCCTCAAGGGCAACCTCAGCGGGCCACACCGGGTGGCTCACCCGGACTCGAATTTTGAGGTCGCATCTGGGCTTCGAGGCGTGACCGCTGAGCGAACGTCCCCTCGTCCTCAGGCATCTGGCACCCGACCAGCTAGCTGCCTTGCCAGAATCTATGCGGTCGGAAGGTCGAAGTTGTTCGATGATCCCAATTGCATACCGCCGCGGCGCTCCCGAATGGTGAGCCCGACGACGAGCAGCAGAATCACGCCAAGGAACAGCACGCTCGTGCCGGTAGTTCCGAGGCCCAGCCCACCATCCTTCGGGCTCTGTGAGAGGAGGTCACCAGTGGATGCTCCCAGAGGCCGGGTGAGGATGTAGGCGATCCAGAACGCGACTACAGCGTTGAGTTTGAAGGCGTAGTAGGCAAGTGCGACCAGCGCGATCGCGGCCGCGAACACGACGAGGGACAGCAGGTAGCCGAGATTCAGGCTCTCTGCGAGGAGGTCGCCTGCCGCTGTTCCGAGGGCGAAGGTGAACAGCACTGCGAGCCAGTAGAAGGACTCACGGCGTGATGTGAAAATCGAGTGGATCGAGAGGGTCTTTTCGCTGGCGAACCAGGCGATGAAGGTGACAGCCAGTGCGATTGCGAAAATCACGGCGGTGACCCAGAGCGGCACCCCGAAGTTGTCGGTGAGATTGTCGGTGATCAGAGTGCCGACGACACTGATCAACACCACGGCAAGCCAGTACACAGCGGGGAGGTACCGCTGCGCACGGAACTGGAAGACCAGCACGAGGGCCAGCAGGGCAGCCATCACCACGCTGGTGATGGTCAGTCCGAGATTCAGGTTGACATTCAGGAAGTCGGCGAAGGTCTCACCGACCGTGGTCGCGAGCACCTTGATGATCCAGAAGATCGCGGTGACCTCGGGGACCTTGTTGAGCATGGTCCGACCGATGGTCGGCGAGCCCGTTTCGTTGCGTGTCATACCTGGTGCTCCTTCGAACGGTGGGTGGTGGCCCCAGTAGATTGGTCGCCGACTAAGAATTCGCAAAGCTTTGAACCGAGCGACGCTCGCGCACAGTGATGATGGCGACGCCGACGGTGATCAGCACCGCGAGGGCGATGCTCACCGGTCCTGTTCCCCACTGCAGCCCTCCTCGAGCGTGGGATACCCCCATCCAGTCCGCGAACGACGCACCAAGCGGGCGGGTGATGATGTAGGTGACCCAGAACGCGAATACGGGGTTGAAGCGGGCGAATCTGTACCCCAGCGCGGGTATGGCGATCAGGACGGTGAACAGCACACCGGACGCGAAATAGCCGAGGTGCAGTGTCGTGTTGAAGCTCACTAGAAGCTGAGCATTCCGGACGCGCAAGCCGTGCCGTTGTCGGAAATCCTTTGGTGTCAGCGCCGGCGACCGTCAGCGTGCTCGTTGTGTAGCAGTTAATCGGTCGAGTTGGCGATCAGCACGATAGCGAATCGGGTACGAGGTGCTCGCGCAGAAAGGAGGACCTGCCCGCCGACGTCGGATGCTAGTTGCCTGGCGAGCGAGAGCCCCAGTCCAGTTCCTTTGTCAGTCGAGAATCCTGAGGCGAAGACATCCTGATCCTGCTCTATGGAGCTTCCCGCGTCTTCGACATCGATGGCGACGGCGTCGTGTGAATCTCGCAATCGAACCAACACCCCTCCTCGACCGTGGCGCAATGCGTTGTCGAGGAGGATGTCAAGGATCTGACGTAGAGCTGGCTCCGAGGCGATGGCGACCACGGACACCGTGTCGATCATGACCTGAATCGGCCTTCCGTATTTTGCGAATTCGCCGGTCCAGCGATGAGTTGCATCGACAATGATCGGGGTGACGTCGATTCGTGTTCCCGGCATCCTTCCCCTTACGAGCGACATCATCTCCCCAATTGTTGCGTCGAGCACGTCCGCTCTCTCGATCCCCCGGCGAATCGTCTCTCGGAGGTCGGTGCGAGGATCGGTGAGGGCGTTCTCGAAGAGCGCCCGAAGTCCGGTAAGCGGGGTTCGAAGCTGGTGCGAAGCGCTAGAGGTTAGATTCCTCTCGCGCGTCATCGCCTCGCTCAGTCTCTGGGCGGTCACGTTGAGTGCTCTGCCGGCGGCATCAATTTCCTCCAAACCGGACGGGCTGGTCCTCGCGGCGAAATCACCATCGCCGAGGGCGTGAGACGCGCGAACAAGGTCCTCAATCGGAACCATCAACTGGCGGGAAAGCGACCGCGCCGCCATCACTCCAATCGCCAGAGCAGCAGCCGAAGCTACAACCATGGCGGCCCAGATCCACAGTATCCGGCCCCACACGTTTGCTATCGGCATGGAAGCACGAACGGCTCCAGTGACGGCTTCCGCAGACGCCGTCGGTACGACCGCGACGAGAGAATCCTGCACGATGGTGGGCGCGGACCGGCCCGCCAGAACGCTGATGACCGCTGTGTCCGCGCGGCTGGGCCCGGTGCCGGCAACCCGCCGTCCGGCAACATCGTAGAGGGCAAGCTCTTGGCCGGCTTGCGGCTTCGGGATCTCGGTCTGATCGGTGCCGGAAAACATGGGATCGATGGTCAGAGCTGCGTGCAAGGCACTCGCTTCGAGGGCCGAATGCGCGTCCGCGAGTGAGAGGCTCATCACCGCATACCCCAGCGGCAGCAGGAACAGAATGAGTGCAACTGTCGTACTGAGAACGGCGATTCGCCGAATTCTGGCCTTCATGACACCGGTTACCTCTCAGCACGAATTTGCACTGCGCTTACCTTGCACTCCCCTGCCGCTTACCGACTGCTTTCTAGCGTGGAACTACCACATCTCATCGGCACCCCGGAGGATCTCATGGCAGCACAGCGTACAGCGCAGCAATCGAAAGCGGTTGCTGCGGCAGGATTTGCACTGCTAGCCGCAGTGGTGGGCCTCTCGGGGTGCACTTCGACGGGGACAACCTCAAATTCACCCCCACCCGCTTCGGCGACTGGCAATGCAGCGACGCCGACGCCGCGCTCGACTGAAGTGAGCCCGGCAGGAGACATCCCCGATAACCAGGCGTTCGTACCGTTCCTTTCCCCTGACGGCACTTTCTCGGTTGCGGTTCCTGAGGGGTGGGCACAAAGCCAGTCCGGTGCAATCATCACTTTCGCCGACAAGCTAAATGTGATCACGGTTGTAACCCAATCGGCGTCGGCTGCTCCGACCGTGACCTCCGTCACAAATGGTGAAGTCGTCTCGCTGAGGGCGTCGGAGGCCAAATTCTTTCTTACCGACGTCAAGTCGTTTTCACGAGCCGGCGGCAGTGGAGTGCTGATCACCTTCCAATCTGACTCCGCGGTAAATCAGGTCACCGGATCGGTCGTGCGAAACGAAGTCGAACAGTACTTGTTCTGGAAGGGCGGGAAGCAGGTTACTGTCACCCTGACCTCTCCGAAGGGATCCGACAACGTTGACCCGTGGGCAAAGGTCACCGGTTCATTCGTGTGGCTCGCCAAATGACCGCCCTCGCACTCGACGCCGATTCTCTCTATCGCTTTTACCGCTCCGGAGAGGAGGAGACGCTTGCTCTCCGCGGTGTCAGCGTGAGTGTCGACGCCGGCGAGATGGTGGCTGTAACAGGCCCGTCTGGATCCGGGAAATCGACGCTGCTTGCGTGTCTGGCCGGATTAGATGAGCCGACGGCGGGCACCGTGCGTGTCGGCGGAAAGAGGATGAGCGCCCGTCCCGAGGCCGAGCGCGCCGAGCTGCGTTCGGGATCGATCGGGGTTCTCTTCCAATCCAACAACCTCTTCGCGCACCTCTCGGTAGAAGACAATGTCCTTCTTGCCCAGCGACTTCAGAAGCGGCTTTCTCCGGCGCCCTCTGCCGTTGAAATCCTGGCGCGGGTGGGATTGGCGGATCGGGCTCGCGCGCTTCCGTCTCAGTTGTCCGGAGGTGAATCGGCCCGGGCTGGACTGGCCGTCGCACTCGCCAACGATCCTGTGGTTCTTCTCGCGGACGAACCGACCGGCGAGCTCGACAAGGCAACGGAACAAAGACTTCTTGACTTGCTGCGTACCCACGCCGATCGGGGCTGCGCGATTCTGCTCGTGACCCACAGCCCACACGTTGTCGCGACCGCGGATCGCGTGATCTCACTCCTCGACGGACAGGTACGGTAATGCATCCGAAATCGACATTTCGACCCGATATTTCGCACGGTGCCACCGAGATTCTGGTCCAGTGCACCGATGTTGCGCACACTTACGGTCTGGGCTCCACCGCAGTAGTAGCCGTCAACGCAGTCACCTGCTCTGTGATCGGCCGCGCCCGCCTCGCCCTGATGGGTCCGTCCGGCTCGGGAAAGTCGACGCTGTTGCATATGATGGCCGGCCTGGAGATCCCGACCAGCGGCGCACTGACCTGGCCGTCGTTCGGCGGTAACCCCGCTGGGATGCCCGAACAAGTGGGGGTCGTGTTCCAGGGTCCAAGCTTGATTCCCTCGCTCGACTCTCTGGGTAACGTTGCGTTTCCTCTGGTGTTGCAGGGACTGTCCGATATGGACGCGGAGAGACGCGGGAATCAGGCCCTGGAGGAACTCGGCCTGGGTTGGATGGCCAAAAAACTCCCCGACGAACTCTCTGGCGGGCAAGCACAACGGGTGGCTATCGCTCGTGTTCTCGCGACCGGGCCCCGGCTGATCCTTGCCGATGAGCCGACAGGCCAACTCGACCGAGAGACCGGGCAACACGTCATCGACGTGCTCCTCCATGCCGCGGACCGACTCGACGCTGCACTCGTGATCAGCACGCACGACCCGGAGGTGGCCGACCGGCTCTCCGAGCGCTGGCTGATGAACGACGGCACACTGCGCGAGGCAGAACTCACCGACCAGAAGGGCAACCGACCATGATCGGACTATGGATCACAGGGCTGTTGCGACATCGAGCAGGCAGACTGGTCGCGACTGCGGCGGGGATCGCAATAGCCGTGGCCGTGATCGCGAGCCTCGGGTCATTCCTTTCCTCCGCACAGTCATCGATGACCGCGCGCGCGGCATCGGGCGTCGCCGTCGACTGGCAGGTGCAGGTGGCCACAGGCGCCGATCCTCAGGCTGTAGCTAAAGCCACGCGCGCCGCCACCGGGGTTACCGCGGCGCTACCCGTTGAATTTGCCCAGAGCAGTGGTCTTACTGCCTTCGTGCAAGGCACCCTTCAAACCACCGGGCCCGCGGTAGTCCTCGGCCTGCCGTCGAAGTACTCGGCGAACTTCCCCGGTGAGATTCGATATCTCTCCGGCGCCCGAAGCGGGGTGCTCATCGCGCAGCAGACAGCAGCGAACCTCCACGTCGCACCCGGCGATCAGGTCTCTATTGGCCTTGCCGGTGCGAGGCCTCGTACCGTGACCGTTGCGGGAATCGTCGATCTGCCGCAGGCGAATTCGCTCTTCCAGAAGGTGGGTGCACCGCCGCAGTCGCAGCCCGTCGCCCCTCCGGACAACGTCGTTCTCCTTCCGGCCGATCAGTTTGCTCCCGTAGCATCCGCCCTTGCGCCGAACCATCCGGACTTGCTCAGCACCCAGATCCATGTCGCCCACACCCATGCGCTCCGGTCCGACCCAGCGCTCTCCTCTGTGGACATCACATCCGCTGCCCACAATCTCGAAGCGACTCTCTCCGGCGCCGGCCAAGTCGGGGACAACCTCGGCGCTGCCCTCAGTGCCGCTCGTGGTGATTCCAGCTATGCAACAGTGCTTTTTCTCTTCCTTGGGCTACCTGGGGCTGTTCTCGCTGGGCTTCTGACCATCGCTGTCGCCTCGTCCGGAGCGGAGCGTCGGCGCAGGGAACAAGCTCTTCTCCGGACCCGAGGCGCGAGCGCCCGGTTGATAAGTCGCCTGGTCGTCGTGGAATCGCTCCTCGTCGGTACGGTCGGAGGGGTAGCTGGCCTTGCCATCGCTGCGGTCATCGGGGCACTGTCGTTTGGGACAATCGGCTTCGGCCCGTCGGTAATTAGCGCCATCCTGTGGCCCCTCAGCGCCTTTGTCGTGGGTTTGGTGATAGCAGCTGGCGCCGTAGTGATACCGGCTGTGCGTGATTTCCGGAACCTCATCGTCAGTCAGGCTCGTGCGCAGCTCGCTCGCGACAGCACTCCCTGGTGGATGAAGATCTGGTTCGATCTCATCCTCCTCGCGGCGTCCGCGATCGTCTTCCTCATCACCACTCAGGACGGCTATTCATTGGTGCTCGCACCCGAGGGGGTCGCGTCGATCCAGGTCAACTACTGGGCATTCTTCGGTCCGGCATTGTTCTGGATCGGCTCCAGCCTCCTCGTCTGGCGCATCTACCTCACGCTCCTTGGCAGAGGTCGATCGATCGTCACGCGCCTCATCCGTCCGATCGCAGGAAATCTCGCCCTCACCTCCTCGTCGATGATGTCCAGGCAGAAGTCGCTCCTGGCTCGCGGCGGCGTGATGTTCGCGCTCGCTTTGACTTTTGCGCTCTCCACCTCGATCTTCAATGCGACCTATCAACACCAAGCCGAAGTCGACGCGCGCCTGACGATCGGGGCTGACATCGCGGTGACCGAGCCCCCGGGATCGAAAGTCTCGCCCTCCGCCTCTGCCGACATCGCTGGAGTCGCCGGCGTGCGCGCAGTGGAACCGCTCCAGCATCGCTTTGCCTATGTCGGAAGCGACCTGCAGGATCTCTTCGGGGTTCGTGCCTCCACGATCACTCAGGCGACACTCCTTCAGGATGCCTACTTCCAGGGCGGCACGGCGACACAGCTGATGGCGAAGCTCGCGAGCGCCCCCGACTCGATTCTTGTGAGCGCCGAGACCGTCAGAGACTTCCAGCTGAAGCAGGGAGACCTCATCAACCTCCGACTTCAGGACGCCGCCACACGCTCCCTGGTCACCGTACCTTTTCACTACGTTGGCGTGGCCCTGGAGTTCCCAACCGCTCCCAAGGACAGTTTCTTCATCGCAAATTCCCGCTACATTGCCCAGAAGACCAGTGACAGCTCTGTGAGCTCGTTTTTGGTCGATACCGGTGGCCAAGCAACCGACAGCGTGGCAAAGACACTCAGCCACACCCTCGGCAACAGCGCCACCATCTCCACAATCAGCGCCACCCGCTCCTCTGTCGGCTCGAGCCTCACCTCGGTCGACCTTGCCGGACTCACCCGAGTCGAGTTAGTGTTCGCGCTGATCATCGCCGCAGCATCCGGTGGTCTGCTATTCGCCTTGGGCCTGGCCGAGCGGCGACGAACATTCGCCATCGCAACCGTTCTCGGCGCACGGCGCAAACAGCTCCGGTCAGTAGTCCTGTCAGAAGCTGCGGTTGTGGCGGTAGGTGGAACCGTCGCTGGAGTTGGGCTTGGATGGCTGCTCTCGCAGATGCTGGTCTCCGTGCTCACCGGAGTATTCGACCCTCCCCCTGCAGCTCTGACTGTTCCGTGGACCTACCTCATCGCCACCGGCGTGATAGCGATCGGCGCAGTCCTCGCGGGAGCAATCTGGTCCGCGCGCCGAGCTCAAACTCCCGCGATCGAAGCGATCCGAGACCTTTAGGACGCGGTCTTCATGATCCCGCGCTGCCGAGATCCAGGCGATAGCCGTGTCCACGAAGTGTGACGATGTCAGGAAGGGCGGGATCTGAATCGGGAAGATTCACCGAGGCGACATCACGCAAACGGCGACGCAATGCCGCGATGTGAACGTCCAGGGTCTTGGTGGAACCGAACCAATTCGCATCCCACACATCGCTCATCAAATCCTCGCGGCTGACAGCGACCCCCGGTTGCCGGGCGAGGCGAACGAGGAGGTCGAATTCCCTCGCGCGAAGGGGCACATCGACCTGGTTGATCGTCGCGCGTCTCGCCGAAATGTCGATGGTCAACGCGCCCAGAGCGGTCGGAGATGCCTCGGTGTTGTTTCCTGTGGATCTCCTTAGATGCGCGCGAACCCGAGCAAGGATCTCGACAAGGCTGAACGGTTTGGTCAGATAGTCATCGGCACCCGACTCCAGGCCGGAGACGACGTCGATCTGCTCACGGCGGGCTGTGAGGACGACTATCACCGCCGCCGGAAGCAACATCCGCAGCTCCCTGCAGACCGAAAGGCCCTCGAGGTCGGGGAGCCCGAGATCGAGCAAGACCAAGTCCGGCGGCGCAGCCCGTGCCTGTCCGATTGCCGCGACACCGTCACGTACCCAGCTCACGGAATAGCCCGCTGCACTGAGCGCCGACTCCAGCGTTGCGCCGATTGTTAAGTCGTCTTCGACCACTAACAGCAAGGACATAGCTGCAGCCTATCGAGACAAGCATGGTTGGCTTATCTTCGCTGACTCCGAAGACAACTACACCAAGCGGGTGCGCTTTAAGCGAACGCAGCGAAGAGTCAAGACCAGGGTCCTCAAAGGGACGTCACCGGAAGGTTGTGTACTTCTTTCGCCACGCCTGCACTCCTGACGATCACCGGACGGGAATTCGCAGTGGTCCTCGAGCCCGATTTTCGGGCATATTTCGATAATTGGGGTGCCCATAAGCGGAACGGCGATCGGGCTGGTTGAAGGCCCGTGGTGAGGGCTGCTGATTGCGGTCACGACCGCTTCTACGGGGAGCCTTCTGACTTGATGACCCCCGCGTCGGGGCGGTGATAAAAGCACATTCGGGAAAGCGTGCGACTATCTTCCGGAGCGGTCGCGCCCACGACTGGGTGTTGGCTACAAGCTTTTTGCCGGTGCGTGCGGCCAACAGAGCGGCGGCTCCTGAGAAGAAGGAGTTCCTTTCATGGAGATCAAGAATTGGCACGCGGAACACAAAAACTCCCTCACCTTGGGGCAGAAGTCTGCCGACCGGCTCCGCAACTGGATGGGAAGCTGGCCATTCATTGGGGGCTTCCTCCTGGTCATGGTCCTCTGGGCTGGGGTCAATTCGTTAGCCTTCGGCAACAAATCGTGGGACCCCTACCCGTACATACTGCTGAACCTGTTTCTGTCAATGCTCGCCGGACTTCAGGGAGCGATACTTCTCATCGCGGCCAAACGCCAAGACTCCATCAGCGCAGCGATGGCGAAACATGATTTCGACACCAACGTGGCAGCGAAGAGCGAGATCGACCGGCTCATCAAACTCAGCGAGCAACACAAAGACATGATCACCGAGCTGCACGACCTGATCAAACGGATGCCCGGCGGAGCCGACGCATCCGATGACCGCAAACAGAAGAACTGAGCCCGACCGTTGGCAGAGTATGGCGAAGGAGATCTCGCCCAAGCCGCGATCGATCTTGCCCCAACAGAGCCGCCCGTCTGGGACATTTGAATAGCCGTATGAGGAACCGTCTACGCGACCAAACCACAGGCTCGCAAAGACCTCATCCACTACATCGAGGGGTTCTACAACAGTCGACGCCGGCACTCAGCGCTCGGCTACCGACGCCCCACGAAGGCCCCCATGGTTATCTGCAGCCAGCCCTGGCAGCGTAGAAGAAGCCACTAATTCCGCTGACCGAAATCACCGCGGCAGCCCATACCGAGTAGCCAGTACCCAATACGGTTCATGCTCGTCATCATTCCCGGGGACGGCAGCAGGTCTGTCACCACCCCACGCGTGGTCAACTCACGGTTGATGGTGGTCTGCCGAGTCGGTGGGCTCCTGTGCCTGACCGTCGTGGCTGCTGTGCTCGTGACCGGAAGTGTTTTCTCCAGAGTCGGGTGAGCCGCCCATCATCTTGAGCATGCTGCCAGAGCCAGTGCGGAAGAACACCACCAGCAAGGCCAAAGCAATGAGGATGAAGACGATGTTGAGCCAGGTGGTGTAATTCCAGCTGATCCCGGCGTCGATGATCGAGAGGTGACGGTTGGTGGGGACCAGGTGCAGTGGGGTGAAGATCAACTCGACGACGTAACCGGCGAGCACCATGGCCCCGTAAAAGATCGCGGTGATGCGCAGTGCCGCCTTCGTGCCGTAGTACTTCCGGTAGATGAGGATGATCGGGATGATGATCAGGTCGGCGAAGATGAAGCTGATGACTCCGCCGAAGCTGATGCCACCATTCCAGAGGACTGCGGCGAGGGGCACGTTGCCAACTGAGCAGACAAAGCTGATGACCGCGATGAGAGGTCCGATCAGGGGCCCGAGGATGAATGCCAAAGTCGGGTCATGGACGAAGAAGATCGCTTGCAGCCAGGCTTTTGGGACCCACGCACCGAACGCCCCGGCAATGAGCAAACCAATCAGGATGTCGCGGAGGACGGCCGCCCAATCCATTACGAAGTACCGAGACACCGACGTGATGCCGGCGCGAGAGAACAACCTCTTCGAAAAGCTACCTTCCGCAGTGACGGACATGTCCATCGCGGCGTGACCCTCCATCGATCCGGCGACGCCCTTGTCAGCTTGCTCCCGAGCAGCATCCACAATCTTGTCCCGCATCCACATCCGGAATCCGAGAGCGACAAACAGGATGATGAACGGGCCACCGACGAACTCCGCCAACGTGAACTGCCAGCCCATCACGAACGCCAAAATTAGCCCGAGCTCAAGCACCAGGTTCGTAGACGCGATCTCGAATGCCATCGCAGCAGTGAAGTTGGCCCCCTTTCGAATCAGCGCCCGCGCAAGGGCGACGGCAGCGTAGGAGCACGATGAAGACGCCGCGCCGAGAGCCGCCGCAATTGAGAGGGAGCGAGGGGAATCATCACGCATGAGAGCTACAATTCGCTCCTTACGAACGACCGCCTGGATCACCCCCGACAGAGTGAATCCGAGCACCAGTGGCCAAAGAATCTGCCAGCCCATCGAACCTGCGATGGCAAGAGCATTGCCAATTGCTTTCACAATGGTCACGCATTTCTCTTTTCTTTCTTGAACTTAGCGCGTTACCCCCCGGGGGTATCAATTGTAATACACGATCGGAAGGGTCCGTCAAGGTGGCTGGGTCTGGACCAAGCCGTCAGAACTCAACCTTGCCAATAACAACGGCAGCTTCAGCATCTTGGTAATTCACCCAAGTGGGCCTCCGATCGCAGCGAGGGAAACTCCGGAGTGCACACCCTGCCATTGACGCCCCGGCCATCAGTGTTACCTGCCCGTAAGTCGAACGGCTTGCGCGACAGAGTCAACCGGTAATCTGTCGGCATGGTCGATACGGAGGCACAAGCGCAATATCGGCGCGACGCGAGCGTACTGGCCGCGCTGGGATCGCATTTTGCAACTGCGAAGCTGCCGGATGTTGAGGTACGGATGCCAAGAGCCTTGGCAGACACCGCCGTTGCCGCGTGGGAGCGAGACGACGAGGGGCCGCTGGACTCCGAGGATTTGGAGCAGCGCATCCAGCGTCATAGGGCAGCGTCGCTTGCGCTGATCGGTCTTTCTATCGTGAAAGGTGGGAGACCTGACGATGGTGAGGTCTTCGTTGGTCTGCACCTTGACCTTGTTGGAGACGCGCTTACCGCGGCCGAGGACCTGCCATAACTCCCCTCGCCAATTGGCCTCTTGTTCTAGCGGGAGCAACTTGAGCGCCGCGCACCGGGTACGCACTTCCCGCAAGTAGGACCCCTCAGGAGATAAGTTCGCCTATCACACCTGCTCAGATTGAAGGCAGCCGCGACGGGTATGCAGCGGAAGTAGGCTCAAAAGGAATATCGGCCTGTGCCCATGATGGTGAGTATCCAGCAGAGTCCAAAGCCGGCCAGCGGCGCCGTGGTCAGAACGATTGGGACCCACCATCGGCGCCGTAACAATCCGTGTGGGCGAACCATGAGAGTGACCATCACGATAACGGCGGCGAGACCCACCGTGGGAACCGCGTACAAGGCGAAGATGGTGTACCCGAAGTTGCACTCAGGATTGGGGCTCCCACACCCGTCGTAGGTCATCTGTAAAAGTAGTCCGACGAAGCTGAAGAGTGCGATCATCGCCAACTGAGCCACTGTCAACGCTACGAGAGCACCAAGCGGAAAAGGTGCGCGGGATGTCAGGCGGTCGTGACGAAGCTGGCGAGCTCCACGACGTGCGGCGTGAAACGGAATAGTGCCGAATCCACTTAGCTGAGCCCCAGGCTCATCTTCTGAGTCATACGTAGCATTCAATCGGTGGAGTTCATCCATCCACGGACTCTACCGTTTGAGCTTATAGCGAGGTCCACGTTCACCTAGGCCCGTTGTCAATTCGTTGACTTAATCGACAGCAATTCGTGTGTCAGTACTTGCCCGGAAGCCGGACGATCACCGGACGGCATTTCCCGCCATCGCGAGAGCCCGCTCTGGAACACTTTTCGCCCGGATCGGCGGCCCGTAAGTGGAACCTTCAATGTGGCGCCGGTTGCCCGAGGCAAGAATCCGTCTCGGATGCGTCGAATTCACGCTTCCCGGTTCGTAGCATTGGCGAGAGAGAGGAAGCCAATGAAGCTCACTATCAGTTTGCAGGTCACGCTTGACGGCGTGGCCCAGGCGAATGGCGGTAATAACGAAGAAATGGACCCCGGGTTCACGCGCGGCGGCTGGGCAATGCCGTTTGGCGATGAGCAGGGGGTCCAGTACATCCTCGACACGTGGCGTCGGCCCGAAGCGTTCCTGCTCGGGCGCAAGACGTTCGAGATGTTCGATACCTACTGGGGCGCTCGCAGCGGCGACGGCGGGTTCGGTCAGGCGATCAGTTCCAAGCCGAAGTACGTCGTATCGGATACGCTCGCAGTTCCCGGATGGGAACACTCCACCGTGATTTCCGGCGATGTCGCCACTGCCGTGCGGGAGCTGAAGGCGCGGCAGGGAGGGGAGTTGCTCGTCGTGGGGAGCGTCACGCTTGCACGGTGGCTTTTGGAGCAGGAGCTGGTCGATGAGTTGAATCTCGTCCAGTTTCCGGTGGTCGTCGGCAACGGCGAGCGGCTGTTCCCGCAGAACGGCCTCGACTTTGGGCTGCAGTTACTGGACTCTGAGGTGTTCGCGACCGGCGTCGTCGGGCTGACGTACCGCGTAGCGGGTCGGCCGGAGTACGCCTAGCAGCAGGATCGAATCGTGCAGCACCTCATCAATGTCATTGATCACTGCCGCGAGACTGGCATGGTTGAGGAGGCGATCGCCATCGACGCGTTCATCGAGAAGACGGTCGCTGGTTCACAAGACAGCACCGTCCCACAGGTAGGCGAAACCTCGTGGCGTACTCACACGAGAAACTAGAAGCAACGTGATCTCAACGGTCGCCCGCAAGCCGGACGATCTGCAGACCGAATTTGAGAGCATCTTCAGTGATCGAAAACACGGTGCATTTCGTCTTGGAGGCGTGCCCGCAGCGGAACCTCAGTCGAACATCTGGGACTTCGTGCTGTGAGTAGAGATCTGTCGCGCGAAATCCTGACCTCGACCTCAGGAACTTGATGGGGTCAGCTCACGAAAGGGTCTGTCAGATTTCTTGTGTAACTGGTCATCGGCTAGTTGAGTCCTAGGCGGTCGCCGTAGGTCATTGCGAGGGTGTTAAGAATAGCTTTCCACCCGTTGATCTCGCCTGTCGGATTGGCCCGG
>NZ_JAYLVL010000006.1:0-171620 GCF_046156175.1 Lacisediminihabitans sp. H27-G8 | reverse complement strand
CCGATCGACGGCCAGTTCGAGGACCAGCGGGAACATCATTTTGGGAGCGACGCCTGCGACAGATACGCGGCCGCCCGGCGCAGGATCTCGTTCTCCTGCTCCAGCAGCCGGATCCGTTTCTTCGCCTCCCGCAACTCGGCCGCATCAGCCTGGGTTACCCCGGGCCGGTTGCCGTCCTCGATATCGGCGAGTTTCAACCAGCGTTGCAGACACGATTCGGAGATTCCGAAGTCCTTCGCCACCCGGGCGATCGGAGCCTCATTCCTCCGGGCGACGGCAACAACGTCGCGGCGGAACTCCAGGGGAAATGCTTTCGGCATGCTGAACATCCTTTCGTGAGAATCGAAATCCTCACAAATCAGGAGTCAATCAAACCGACAGCAGTCCCTCTCGTAGATCGAGGACGCGTGACCCCACGGCAGCGTGGGTTCCGCGGTTTTCGTTTCGACTGCTTGGTTCGTTGCCGTCGGCAAGCCCGTCAGATGGCGGAAGCTCCTTCAGGCTCATCGCCAACCACCTCGGCGTCGATAATATCGTCGTCCGCGTCCAGGGTCGCGCGCTCGGCTTCGAAGTCAGTGGGTAGCCCGCCAGGGCTGCCCATGTGCTCCCACGTTGCGGGCACAGCGCCGAGGAACTTCTTAGCGGCGCGGATCGTCAGCCACCCGAAGGTATGGTTGCCACCTGCGCCAACCACGATGCCGATGCCAAGCGGAATTTGCTTCCCCAGGACTAGGACGCCCTGCTTAGTGCCGTACTTCGTGATGAAGCGCGGCCCGAGCACCTTGTTTATAGCGTTGATCGTTGTCATCGGAATCTTGTCCACTATCTGCTTGCCCCAGAAGGGTACAGTCCGCCCGAGAAGTCCCTTAGTCGTGCTCGTGAGCGCGCTGTCACCCAGCAGTACCACCATGACGAGCAGACGGCGACGTTCCAGGTCCTCCGGGTGCAGCCCGTGAATCTCAGCCACAGTTAACGTATAGAAGATCGACGCTTCAAGGAACGTCGCGAGGTCGCCCACCGCGACCGGAATCTGCACCACGGCGTTAGGTACGAAGGCCGACGCGCCCGAGGCAGCGCCCGTGGCCGTGACCGTCGTTAGATACCAAGCGTTCACCACGCCGACCAATTCGCTCGGGCTCATGTTTGGGTGGACACGGCGCAGCCGCGCGACGTATTTGAGCGCGAGCGGTCGCTGCGCGGTCAAGGACTTGTCGAAGATGGTCTGCACGAACTTCTTAGGGTCCAGCTTGCTCAGGTCAGCCATGCGTCAAGCATCCCATAGAGGTCCGTCACTAACTTTTCCTGCTTGTCCGGGATGCTGCCTATGCGTTCACGTACCGTACCGGTCCTTAGCAGCACAGAAGGCCGCATGAAGTGCATCCATTGGTGGCATTGAAAATGCCACTCGACGTTAGCGGGGGCGATTGGTCCGTCTCCATCTGCGCTTCACCGTTGTTCGCTTGCATTTCGAACCAAGAGTCAACAAATCAAGAGACAATGCCAAACATGGTGAAGACTTCGCCCGCGTGATCGCGAGGGCGATACTTGACCTCCGTTTAGTCGAGCTGCGTCTGACCCGTGAACCTATCGATCGTGCTCGCCACACGCTCGGACGCTGCTGAAGAGCCGGGATTGAACATGCTTCGTTCCACGAAGTGTGGGGATGGGGCCTCGGATCTAATTCGTTAGAGAAAATGCAGCCGGGTCGCACTCGCCGAGGGTATCGATTGAACTGAGCCCGGACATGTCGGCGTCAACGCCGCCGAGATCGTTATAGAGGGTGCTCACGTCCCCAGCAAGATAGTCGCCGCTGGTAAAGAATTCGTCGACCGATCCTCGGGCAGATTCGTAGGAGTCCTGCGCGGACTGGAGGTCGTCGACCAGCGCATCTATGTCGTCCCGGCATCCTTGAACGTAGTTTTCTGCGTCCGAATAAGACTGTCCAATAGCGGTGCCGAGCGCACCTGCTCTCTCCAATTCGTCCGCTCGCTTCGTTGCGGCGAAGACGCTGACGGTGGCGCCCGTCCCAAGGACGAGAGTGGCGACTACGGCCCAAATCATTGCCACCAATGGCACAGTTCGACGGCGAGGGTGGCTGTTCAACCCATCAGCTGGCACCTGTGAATTCTGCGTTGACTCAACCACGTGTTGCCTCCATTCCTTGGCTGAACATAGCGCGCATGGCATTGGGAGCAGAGTCCCAATTCGGGGAGCAAGTCTGTCGGCAGCAGTGCTTTTGCCCGAAGTGTTCCGTGGCGGCGACTCGTCGATTCTCTGACGGTCGGACTCATTCTGGCAGGATGGGGGTCATGGCGGACTGCATCCACGGGCTTGAGGAAGATCAATGTGAGAGCTGTGGAACCAGGGCTCTATCAGCCGATCGGCGCGAAGGAACGATGGCGGGGAAGACGTTCGCGCTCGTCTTCGCGCCGGCTCTTCGCGGTGACACGTTCCTTCATCTCAACTGCGAGGGCGACCATTGGAAGTTCCGTTGGTATTCGTCTCCCAGTCGCCTTGCCACAGAATTGGCGCAATCGGGAAAGGCATCCACACGGCTGGTGTTGGACCTTGCCGACGTGGAGCTTTTGCACGAGGTCGCATACCCCTACTCGACGAGCCCCGAAGGGGTTTCGGTCACCAATTCCCGATACTGGTATGACGAGATCGCCAAGCTGAATGCCGCGCACAACCTCGGCGGGTAGTACCCCGCCGTCGACGAATTACTTGTCATAAGCGCCATTATCCGAGCCAAGACGGCTGCGCCCAAGGTCTTGGACGCGCCTGGCCTACGTCAGCTTCTCAGTTTCGACGAAAATTATCGTGGCCGTGCCCCGGTTCGCGATCGAATGCTCGACTCCAGCTGGGCGAGCATAACTCTGGCCAATGCGCAGATCTACATCAAGCTCGGAGCCATCGGCGTTTGTTGCGTGCATCGTGTCACTTACAAGTGGAACGACCACGTAGTCATAGTCGTGCACGTGCATCGGGATCTCGTCACCGGGCGGGATGGTCCACTTGGTAACCCGAAAAACGCCGTTGTCGATTTGCGTTTCACTGGAGGGCATAGTCCGAGCATATTTCTATTCTTTTGATTTTCGTCGCCGCGACTGGAATGTTCCGAAGGTCCTGACAGGCTGCGTGAACTCCGAACAATTCTGACAACAATTGTTCGATCCTGTGCCACCGCGTTCATGTGGCGGCATCGATTCGTCCACAAACCCGGAGTAGCCGCATCCTGCATTCCAGCCCCGACTTAGCCTTGACCTCGATTGACCAGCGCGGCTTTTAGGAACGGTGCTGTTCGGCTCGCTGCGTTGACTGAGACTTCCTCCGGTGTCCCCTTGGCCACCACCTGTCCGCCGGCGTCTCCTGCTCCCGGTCCGAGGTCTATCACCCAATCAGCCTCGGCCACGACGCGCATGTCATGCTCGACGACGATCACGGTGTTTCCCCCGTCGACGAGGCGTTGGAGGTGCCCGATGAGCCGATCGGAATCGGCCGGGTGCAGACCCGAGGTCGGCTCGTCGAGGAGATAGAGGGTGTCGCCCAGTTGGGCGCGGCGTAGCTCTGCCGCCAGCTTGACGCGTTGCGCCTCTCCACCTGACAACTCTGTGGCCGACTGGCCGAGCGAGATATAGCCGAGACCGACGTCCAGGAGCGCGTCGAGGTGCTGGACGATGTCGCTGTCCTCATCGAAGAACTCCCGCGCCGTGCTGACACTCATCGCGAGTATTTCGGCCACGGTCTTGCCCTCTAGTCGGACCTCCAGCGTCTCCGCGTTGTATCGCGTCCCCCCGCACGCCGTGCACGGGGCATGCACCGTCGGCAGGAACAGAAGCTCGACCTCGATCATGCCCTCGCCTTTGCAGATCGGGCACCTACCGCTGGGGAGATTGAAAGAGAACCTGCTGGCTCCGTAGTGGCGTCGCCGCGCTTCTGGGGTCGCGGCAAGACGGCTGCGGATACGATCAAAGACGCCCGTATACGTCGCCACATTAGACCGTGGTGTTCGTCCGATGGGTTTCTGGGTCACTTGCACGATCCGACGAACGCGATCGGCCGGGCCTGAAGCGCGGCCGGCTGTCGTCACAGGCGAGGCCGAATCGAGCGGATCCTCCGAGGTGGTCTCCAGGTCCCCCTCGGCCTCACCCGTGACACTGGCGAGGTCCGCGCGGAGCAAGTCTGGAATGCCGTGATTGATAAACGTCGACTTACCCGAACCGGACACCCCGGTGATGGCGGTGAAGGCTCCCAGGGGAAAGGCCACGGTGACATCCGACAGGTTGTTGCGCGTGACGTTATGGAGTGTGAGCCAGCCGTCGCCGACCCGGCGCTCACGGGGTTGATCGGGAGCCGAGTTGGAGCCGCCGAAGAGGTAGCGACGGGTCACGGACTCCTTCACCTCACGAAGGCCGTCGATCCTTCCCGAATAGACGACGGTCCCGCCGGAAGCGCCGGCGCCGGGACCGATGTCGACGATCCAGTCAGCCTCCCGGATGACGTCGAGAGAGTGTTCGACGTAGAAGACGGTGTTGCCAGAGTCCCTGAGGTTTCTGAGAATGCGAAGCAACGCTTCGGTATCGGCGGGATGGAGCCCGGCGGAAGGCTCGTCCAGGACGAACACCACTCCGAAGAGGCGTGAGAGGACCTGAGTTGCCAACCGCATGCGCTGGAGTTCCCCGGACGACAGGGTGGAAGTCGTGCGGTCGAGCGTCAGGTAGCCCAGGCCGAGGTCGATGATCGGTGACAGCCGTCCCAGCAGCTCGGATGCGAGCCGTTGTGCGGCGAGACGCTTCTCCGGAGGGAGATACTCGTCCTCGGACTGCTCGGTCGACCTCCACTCAGGGAGGAGGACGTGTTGCATCAAGCGAGCCACGTCCTCCAGCGGCATCCTCGAGATCTCGGTGATGTCGGCGCCTTCGAACTTGACGGCGAGGGCATCCGGCTTGAGCCGCTTGCCGCCGCAGACGGGGCACGCGACGCTGATCATGAACTCAGCAGCTTTCTGACGCATTCGCGCACTCTTCGAGTTCGCAAATGTTTCCAGGACATAGCGTTTGACTCCGAGGAACTTGCTCATATAGCGCGGTTCCGCCCCGGATGCCACGGCCTCGCGCACCTGGCTGGGAGAGCGGTCCGTGAACACGGGCACCTGCGGTGACTCCTGCGTGTACAAGGCCCAGTTCCGCTGGTCGCTGGAAAGATCCCGCCAGGGCACGTCGATGTCGTATCCGAGAGATATCAGACTGTCCTGGAGCTGCTTGCCGTGCCAGGCGGTCGGCCAGGCCGCAATCGCCCGGTTGCGAATCGACAGGGAGTCGTCGGGAACCATGAGTTCCTCGGGCACGTCGTAAATCCGACCGATGCCATGGCATCCGGGGCAAGCGCCCTGGACAGTGTTTGCGGAGAAGTCTTCGGCGAACAACATTGGGGCGTCGAGCGGATATGTCCCTACGCGGGAATACAGCATGCGGACGACGTTGGCCACCGTCGTCGCGCTCCCCACAGTCGAACGTGCAGAGCCGCCGGTTCGGCGCTGCGGAAGGGCGACCGCGGGTGGGAGGCCTTCGATCGAATCGATGTCGGGTGCACCCACCTGGTCGATGAGGCGCCTCGCGTAGGGAGCGACTGATTCGAAGAATCGGCGTTGCGCTTCGGCATAGATGGTGCCGAAGGCGAGCGAACTCTTGCCCGATCCTGAGACGCCGGTGAACGCTACGAGGGCGTCCCGCGGAATGTCGACGTCTACGGCGCGCAGGTTGTGCTCGCGGGCTCCGCGAACGCTCACCCGGTCGAGTCGTGTCCCGGCTGCAGAGCCGTCGATTAAGTTCATCGCGCGCATCTCCTCGATGTCGTCAAATTCTGAAGGATGCTCGGCTAGTTCACCAGCGCGCACAAATTTGCTGCACAAACCGCAGCAACTTCATTTTGGAGCGTGCTCGGGCGGAATATACCTAACCCATGCCAGGGGAGCCATCGCCTGATGGAGTAGTGCCTCACACCACAATGACCGCCATCGATTCGACGACGATGATGCACCCAGGTTCCGTAGCCGAAGACGTATGGCGATCTTATCGTTCGCACTTGGACGCCTAGGTGGGGATGTGCGCCACCACGAGGAGGTGTAGCAGGCTATGCCAGATGGTCAGATAGAGCGGCGATTCAGGTGTTGCTGATGGCATTGCTGCTCGTCTCTCGCGCAACAGATCGAGGTGGACGACCCTGGCGCCGCGCGCATCGCTGGGAGTCAGTTCCGCATGCGCAAGCGTGGCAAGAATTTCTACTGGCTCCCCAATTTGGACAACTGATCGATCTAGTACGCGTGTGATCGATCTAGTACGCGTGGAGGTTAGACGTTTCGCCGTCCTGAGATCATTCGAATCAGGAACGCGATGACGGCGAGAATCAACAGCACCACACCGACCCAGAGCAGGAAATTGAGGGACTGCACAAAGCCTCCGGTGATCAAGAGCACGACCGCAATTATGGCCACGATTATCAACAGGATGTTCATCTGTTCTCTCCCTCGTCTACCTGACTAGGCCCTCGGTCTGCTGGTCTGGGTCGGCTCACCATACCCCTCCGACGAGGCGCCGGGATAGGGCCGATGGACTGTCGTCGATACGATCGAGCGGGCCAATGGGCCACCATTTTCGAAGCAGACGTAACGCTGCTGCCAGGGGACGCCAAATGGCTGGCTAATGAGGTCCTCGCTAGCGATCACTGGGTTTATTGAAAAGAGGAAGCTGCCGGGTCGTGCGGAGGAAAAGGCATTTCAGCCGGAGAAAGGACCCCCGTGTTTCCGGTCCGGCAGAGGTTCTTAGTACAGCCCACTAAATGCAAAATGACTGCCGCGCTTTTTTGGCAGTCATTTCGCATTTATGGCGCGGTTACAGCGGGGTCCCCGGCGCCGGTTCCGGCGCATCGCCCCGGGTTGCCTGGGCAGGTGCAGGCTGCGATGTGACGGCCGTGCCGGTGGGGCGCAGCCGCGGTTGAAGCGGGTTCCCCGGACAAGGACGCGGGCGACTGCGTTGGCGGTCGTCGATCCGATCGTCACTGCGACGAACGATTCATCTGAATGGCGCTGTTCGACCTCCGCAGCGCAGGGAGTGGATGTGTACGCTGACCACATCAGTCTCTTCGGAGGGATCTCATGGCGGTACGAATCGACCTCAACCTGTCTCTCGATGGCGTCGTCGCGCCGGCCGACCAGACGCCAGAGAACCCGATGGGCGCCGACTGGGGACGGCTGGTGCAGGTATACATGGGCACCAAGACCTTTCGGCAGCGTGTGCTGCACGACACGACCGGGGAGGGGACGACCGGCATCGACGACTGGTATGCCAGCGCCTACTTCGACGCGGTGGGCGCCGAGATCATGGGAGCGGGGATGTTCGGGCTCCATGCCTTTCCGCACGACCCGAACTGGCGCGGGTGGTGGGGTGAGGAGCCGCCGTTCCGTGTTCCCGTGCTCGTGTTGACCCACCGGGAACGGCCGGCCATCGACTTCGCCAACGGCACGCGCTTCGAGTTCGTTGCCGCCACGCCCCGGGATGCGCTCGCTCGCGCCCGCGAGCATGCCGGCGACGGCGACATCAGGGTCGGCGGGGGAGCCGGCGTCGCGCGTGATTTTTTGCGGGCCGGCCTCGTCGACCGCGTGCACGTCGCGATCAGTCCGATCGTCCTCGGTCGGGGAGTGCGACTCTGGGATGATCTGCGCGAGCTGGAGCGCGACTACACCGTCACCTCCGAGGTGGCCGAGAGCGGGGTCATCCACGTCACCTTCGCGCGCTGAGAAGGGGTTCGACAGCTCGGCCAGCGGGGTCCGATTCCGCCCATCGAGCGTGAGCCCTTTCGCTGGTCGAGCCGACCAAGGGAGGTTCCGAGCACCAGCGCCATCTTCTCGAGTGCGCCGTGAACGGCGCGATCGGATGGGGGTCCAGTCCCTCGGGGCGTGCTTCGAGAAGACAGCGGATGTCGTCGGCTGTGCACCACCCTGCGCCCTCATCGCTCACAGGGACCTCCACGCGCGTCAGGAGGGATCGCCGGTCGTGTGCGTGGACAACCGGCGCCGAGTTCACTGGGGGAGTGTGCCCACGGGTCGCGGAAGCGGCCCGAACCCGCGTCGGTAGACCATCACCGTCCGCTCGAACGTGATGATCGGCGTGCCGTCCTGGTTCACACCGAGAGTCCGTACCGTGACGATGCCCACTTGGGGTCGGGACCGCGACTCCCTGACCGCCAGTACCTCACTCGAGGAGTAGACGGTGTCGCCTTCGAACAGGGGGTTCGGCAACTGCACATCGTTCCAGGACAGGTTCGCCATCACGTTGTAGGACACGTCGTTTACCGATTGCCCGGTCACGAGAGCGAGCGTGAAGGTCGAATTGACGAGAGGCCGGCCGTACTCCGTCTGCTTTGCGTAATTGGCATCGAAGTGCACGCGCGCTGTGTTCTGAGTGAGCAGGGTGAACCAGATATTGTCGGCCTGGGTAATCGTGCGCCCGAGTCCGTGCTCGTAGACATCACCCACTTCGAAGTCCTCGAAGAACCTGCCGCTCCACCCTTCACGAACCGTCATGACGCCTCCTCATTCCGTGTTTGTGCCGCCAGTTCGGCGATGCGCCCCTCGTCGTAGCGCAGCACGTCTTGCAGGACATAGTCAACGTCCTCGTTCCGGAGCGGTGCCCGCCGATACTCCGGGGTCGCACTTCCCACTCGCACCGCACTGCGCACCTGGCGCACGGTTCCAAACCGCGGATGCTCGGTCTCGACGATCATCCCGCGCGCGTCGGTTTGTGCATCGGCCAGGGCCTCGGACACGCTGTTTACCGGCCCGCAGGGAACACCGGCCGCGCGCAACTTCGTGAGCCATTCGAAGGCGGGGCGGGTGGCGAAGATGTCATCCAGCAGCGGCAATAGCGTGTCGGAATTCACGCGCCGCGCGATGAACGTGCCGTAGCTCTCGGCCGTGCCAAGGTCCGGACGCCCGATCGCTGTCGCAAGTCGCTTCCAGAACTTCTCTTTCGGGCAGGCGATGACGATCCAGCCATCGCTCGCCTCGAACGCCTGGAAGGGAACCAGCGACGGATGGGCGGAATGGTGAGTTCGTGTCGGCGTGAAGTCGCCATTGAGAGACCAGATCGCCGGGTAGGTCAGCATCGAAACTGCAGTGTCGAAGAGGCTGATGTCACAATCGGTGCCGACCCCGTCTCTGCGGGCGGCATGCACAGCGGCGAGCATCGAGATGGCGGCGACGAGTCCGCCGGAGTAGTCCACCAGAGACAGTCCCGATTTGGTCGGCGGTCCCGATGGCTCGCCAGTGATGTCCATCCACCCGGCGATGCCTTGCAGAACGTAGTCGTAGCCGGGTTCGGCCAGGCGTGGCCCGGTCATGCCAAAACCGCTGAGCGAACAGCACACGATAGTGGGATTGAGATGGCGCAGGTCATCGAAGGTGATGCCGAGCTTCGCGGGCACGTCACCGCGGAGGTTCGAGTAGACGATGTCACTGACCCGAACCAGGTCCTCGAAGACGGTTCGCCCTGCCGTCGTGGTGAGGTCGAGGCTGATGCTTCGCTTATTGCGGTTGAATGCCTCGAAGAAGAGGCTGTCTTCGCCCTCCTGGTATGGAGGCACGTAACGCCCGACGTCGCCACCGGAGCCCGGGTCCTCGATCTTGATGACCTCGGCGCCGAGGTCGGCGAGGTGCACACTTCCGAATGGACCGGCCCCGTACTGCTCGATGGCGACGATCCGCAGATCCTCGAGCGGTTTCACAGTGCCCGCGCCATTCGCGCCGATCGGGCGGCCACCAGCGCGGCGACACGTGTCATCTCGTTGCCCACAATCATCATGCCCTCGTCGACGCCCATTCCTGGCTTTGCCAGCACCTGGCTCGCGGCGCACGCCATAGCGATATTCGCACTCACCTGGGCGGACCGATCCGTTTCATTGCATGTGCCTCCGCAGTACGCCAGGAGCCCGCCGCGAGCCACGAGTAGCAGAGCCTCGATCGTATTGTTGACACCACCGAGGTCCGGCGTCTTCACGTGGATGACGTCCGCCGCTCCGGCGGAAACGAACAACCGGATGTCTTCCAGGGTGTTGCACCACTCGTCGACCACGATCTGAACATCGCTGCCGCGCGCTCGGATCGCCGCACGCAGCGCCGAGGAAACGGCGATCTGGCCGTCCCTGCTTCCCCCGTCGATCGCATGTTCGACGCGCAGCCGGAACGGGACCGCCACCTTTCCGAGGGACACCAGGTAGTCCGCGACGCGCTCAACGTCGTTGTTGAAGGCCACGCCAATGGTGCTGTACACATCGAGGTGAAGGTCGGGCGCGTAATCCTCGCTGTCACGCAGGGCGAGCACACGATTGCGAACCCACGTGAGATAGGTCACCAGAAGTTGCCCATCGCTGCCGAGCTTTGCATCGACGTTGTTGATCAGGCCGTGTGGCAGAACATCCGCCCGCTTCAAGATCATCTTGTCGACATTGTCGTAGCGGTCATCTCCCGACTGCACGAACATGGGCACCGGCAGGATCTCGGCGCCAGTCTGGTATTCGTCACGAACCACCTCGGCCATCGTGACACCGCGGGCCCGGGCCACTGCATCCAGGAGCGCTTGAGTCACGCCGTATCGGATCGCCGTATGCAGCCGATGCCCGTCGACGACCAAGTCGTCGATGGCTGCAGCCATGCTCCGGAAGTCCGTGAGCTCACTGCCAGCCAGTAGCGGAGCCACCTGGTCGATGATCACCTCTACCGCTCGTTTCGCGTCGAGCACGGCATCTCGGCCTCCGACACCCGAGTACTGCACCGCGGCGCAGTCTCCGTGGGCGACCTGACCGTCATCCAGCAGAAGCAGTACCGACACTGCCTCGCCGGCCTGTCGCACCGATCGAAACCCTGGTGTCACCGGGTTCCCCAGATAGGCAGCGCCATCACGCTTCGCACCGCCGAGGATGGCCGCCTGATCATCGGCGAAGAATCCCGCTCTCGCCGGCACCGCCAGCACCTCACTGATCTTCATGGTCGCTCCGGATCGGTTTGTGGATGGGTATCGGGCACGTCTTCTAGAACGCCTCTTGGACGAGAGCCCGCGATGCCACGAGGTGACACCGCATGGCGCGAGCGGCGCCCTCGGGATCATGTGCCTCGAGCGCTTCGACGAGGTGGGTGTGGGACATCATCGTGGAGGGCTGGGCTGGCCGGTTCGACCAGTAGAGGTGCCAGAAGCGCAGGTTGTGCAGCAGTAGTCGGTCTGCGGCATCCTGAAGCAATCCGTTGTGCACCATGTGCACGAGGTAGGCGTGCACCGCGTGGTCGGTGCGCAGGTATGTCTCGTGATCGGTGCCCGTTCGGGCACTGTCTGCGCGGGCGACGAGGTCGCGCAGCGTCGCCAGCTCCTCAGTGGTCGCGCGTTCGGCGACGATGTAGACGACACCGCACTCGATCGCCTCCCTCGCTTCGAACATATCGAGCACGTCGGCGAGGCCGATCGGACTGACGACCGCGCCTCGGCGAGGAAGGACGGTGAGAAAGCGTCCGGTTGCGAGTCGAGCGATGGCTTCGCGCACCGGCATCCGCCCCAGCCCGAGTGACATGCCCATCGCCTTCTCGTTGATCACGGAGCCCGGGGGTAAACGCAAGTCGACGATCCGTCCGAGTAGTTCGTTGTAGGCGATTTCGCTTGCGCGAAGTTCGACTCCGTCCACGTCGAACGTCATGGTGCCACCGGTGCATCCACTGCGCGGCGTATCGTGACCTCGCAGCTTGCTCGGTCCACGGTGAGCGTTTCCCCGTTTTCGAGGAACGTCCAGCCCGAGCCCCAGCCGCTCGAGGAGACAACGACCGAGTCTGCGTCGACCCGATAGCCGATGCGGTAGTAGTGAGGTTCTGCCTCGCGGGCTTCGGCGACGGGGTCGAACAGGTTGATGACCTGGAGGGTGTCAGGCGTAGCGATCATGGCGTTAACGCTGCTGAAAACGCACTCTTCGGCGATGCGAGCTGCCGTGCGCTCGAGTGCCGTAGACGAGTCTCCGAGACGCTCAGCCCCCAACATCGCGAGGAAATAACGTTCGCTGTCGGTGGTGCCCCGCCGCAGCGCAGCGAGATCGGTGGGAATGAACGGGTCAAGCGATTCGGGCGGTTTTATCGAGCCGTTGTGAGCGAAAGCGATCCGCCCGTCGGTGAAGGGATGAGTGTTCTCCGGCACCACACCGAGTCCGAGGGTCGCCCAGCGCAGGTGGAGCACGCCGAGCTGCGCCTTCTGCTCAGCGGCGACCGTCGCGAACAGGTCACTCTCCCGCGCCGCATCCGGAGCCTTCTGCACCTCGACACCGGTGGCTGTCGCCCACGCGAATCCCCACCCATCACCGTGCTTGAGCGAGAGCTCGGTGAATTCTGCGAGTTCCTCCTCACCGAGGAGTTCTTTGAGGGTGGTGGGACGTAGTGAGACGAAGCCGAGCAGGCGACACATGAAAAGAGCCCTTCGCTGTTACAGGTAGTTGCTTGAAATGCCGCCGTCGAGGACGACGACCTGACCGGTGATCCAAGCTGCGGAATCCGACACCAGAAAGCTCGCGAGCCCTGCAACGTCGTCAGGATGCCCGAAGCGGCCGAGCGGCACGCGTTCCAACCGCACACGGCGGGCCTCGGGGTCGGGGAAGAACTGCTCGACATGTTCGGTGAGCACGGGCCCCGGTGCCATGCCGTTGACGCGGATGCCCTTCGGTCCGAGCTGCACGGCCATCGATCGGGTGAGGGAGCTGATGGCACCTTTGCTCGCAGCGTAGCCGTCCTGGGGAAAGGAGCAGCCCAGCACCGCGAGGAACGAGCTCATGTTGAGCACCGCCCCTCCGCCGGCGGCGACGATGTGCGGCACGACGTGCTTCGAGCAGAGCATCGTTCCGTCCAGGTTGATACTGCTGATGAGATGCCAGAGGTCGAGATCGCCGTCGAGGAACGATTCGTCCTGATGGGGCATCACCCCGGCATTGTTGAAGAGCGTGTCGACTCCGCCGAGCTCCTTCGCGGCCGTGGTTGCGGCATCCCGCACCTGTGCCTCATCGCGCACGTCGGCGGTGATTGCCACGGCGCTACCTCCCGCAGCTTCGACCAGCCGTCGCGTCTCTTCGGCTGCCTCGGTACTGATGTCGACAACCGCGACCGCCGCTCCCTCGCGGGCGAACAGCAGACTGCTCGCTCTTCCCAGGGCACCACCGGCGCCGGTTACGAAGATGCGCTTTCCCTCGAGATGCTTCACTGCGCCGCCTCCGTGAGCCCATAGAGACGGGCCGCATTCACGTTGAGGATCATACGTCCGGCAACACCGGCCGCGTCTTCGTCCAGCTCGCCCGCGTCGACCATCTCTCCCAGCACCGTTCCGATCGCATGGCGACCCTCGATCGCTCCCATCCAATGCATCTCGGGAATTCCGACCCCGTCGGAGCTGTACATCACCTTGCTGAAAGGAGCGGCACCGAGGGCTGCCCGTGTCATCGATGTCATCTCGGACCTCGAGAGGAACGGGATGGAATAGGAAACATCAAGGTAGGCGTTGCCATACACCGCTGCCAGATACGCACCCTCACGAAAATACGGCCAACACCCATGCAGCATCACGATGGGCATCGAGCGATAGGCCGGTTCTTCGAACAGGGCACGCAGCTCCAGCGGTGACGCCTGGCGGATATCTACGTCGGGATCTCCGTAGCCCACGTGGAACTGCACGGGCAGGCGCTGCTCCGCAGCCGCTTCGAACGCGATGTGGAGGAGTGTGTCGAGCAGCGGTTTATAGCCCAGGCGCACGTTCCCCGATGAGGCGACTTCGGCTCGCGCGCTACCGAAGGCGTGCCGGACCGAGGCGTCGTCCCACCGTTCAATCGCGAGTCCGGTTCGGTAGGCTGCGATGCTCTTGAAGCCGCCGAATCCCTTGGCGCGCAGCTGGTAAACCAGGTCCCCGACCGCCGACACAAGGGCGTCGAAGTCGTCGTGCAGCACGATCAGCTTTTGAAATTCGACCTCCAGTCTCAGGAGTGCCACGTACTCGGTACCACTCGCGTCCACTAGAGCAGAGGGGCTCATCGCCCTGTCTGGGGCCGGATAACCCGTATCGATCACGACACCGCCGATGCGCGCATCCCGAAACAGGCTTCCGACGAGCGCCGCCGCACCGAGCTTTTCGCGGTGCCTCAGAATTTCATCCTCCTGCTCGAATGCGATCCCGTAGAAAGTTCCTGCCCGGCGCATGAGTCTCTGGTAGAACGCGGTGTGGTGCACGTGCCCCGCGCCCATCGCGGGATCGGGGGATTCGGTGAAGCGCGCGCGCCACAGAACCGGGTCGGCGCTCTGCACAGCCTCGACAGCATGGCAGTGATTGTCGATGACCGGAACATCGGACAGGTCGATGAATGTCGTCATGGCTTCAGAATCGGTAGAAGTGATTGCGGATTTCGAAGTCCTGGCTTTCGGCGGCGAATGCCTCCGCTTCGGAGCGACGAACGCCGACATAGCAGCGACTGAGAAGATCTCCGAGCGTGCCAAGGAGGAAATCGTCTGCCTCGAGCTCGTCGAGTGCGGCAGACATCGAGGTGGGCAGGGGGCGGACCTTGCCGCGCCGGAGATCCTCCGCCGACAGGTAGGCAGGGTCGTGCTCGCTCGGATCGCCCGGATCCAGTTCGCGCTCTATGCCATCGAGGCCTGCAGCGATGATCGCACCGAGCGAGAGGTACGGGTTGGCACTGGCATCCGAGGTCTTGAACTCGATGTTGTAGCTCTGCTCTTCGCGTTGGAAGAACGGTGAGCACACACGTAAGGCGGCCTCCTTATTGTCGAACCCCCATGCTGTCGTCGCCGATGCCCAAGCGTTCGGTTTCAGCCGGCGCGAGGAGTTGTAGCTCGGGGTGGTCAGCGCGACGAGCGCGGGCAGATGCTCGGCGACACCCGCGATGAAGTGGCGGCCCAACTTCGACAGGCCCCCTTCGGCGTCCCGGTCGTAGAGGAGACTCTTCTTTCCCGCCAGGTCCCACAGGCTGAAATGCAGATGAGCGCCGCTTCCGATCTGGTCGGGATAGGGCTTCGGTGCGAACGAGGCGAGCAGTCCTCGCCGGAGGGCGACTCCGCGCACCGTGTCGCGGAACTTCATCTGGTTGTCCGCTGCCGTCAGGGCGCCGGAGTGACGGATGGAGATCTCCTGCTGGCCGGCACCGTACTCGTTGATCGCCGCCTCAACTTCGATGCCCTGTGCCTCCAGTGCATCGACAGTCTCGATCATCAGGTCATTGTTGAGGTCGTGCCCGATGGCGCTGTAGACCGGCGTGTGATCGTGGAGGTCGAACGGGATGTACTCCCCGTCCACCTCTGTTGCGAGATACCACTCGTTCTCGAAGGTGGCCTGCACCTGGATGCCATGTCCCGCGGCGCGTTGGATCATGTCCTTGAGATACGAGCGGCCGCAGGCACCCCAGTTGAGCCGATCATGACCGAGCTGGTCGCAGAGAACGCTGGCGCTTCCGGGAGCCCAGGGCAGCACCGTGAAAGTTGAGGGGTCGGGCACGAGCCTGATCTCACCAATCGGCTCGAAACCATCGATGGGGATCATCTGCTCCAACAGGTTGATGGACATTTGGGCTCTGGTGAGGCTCACCCCTTCCAGGAGTTTGTGTTCGAGTTGCGCTACGTGCACAGCCTTCGTGCGGGCGACCCCGCTTACGTCGCAGTATTCGAAACGGATGAGCTTCACTCCGGCCTCGTGGGCGGCGTTGACTACTTCACTGATATTCACTGGCATGCTTCTCTCTGCGGCAGGCGATCGCCTACAGCATCACGTCTCCACCGTTGGGTCCGAGGGTCTGGCCCACGTAGTACGAACCGTCCGCCGAGGCCAGCAGAACAGCCGTCGGCGTCACCTCATCGACGCGACCGAATCGTTTGATGGGCAACTCTGCGAGCTTGCCGCTTCGCCACTCCTCAGTCTCGCGGTCGAGCAACGGTGTCTCGATCGGTCCCGGCGCGATCGCATTCACCAAAACGCCGCGCCCAGCGACTTCGCGTGCCAGTGCCTTGGTCAGACCGATGATGCCCGCCTTGCTGGCGACATAGTGTGGAACAGAGGTCCCGCCGATCTGACCGAGCTGCGACGCGATGTTGATGATCCTGCCGTCCCCGCGCTCGAGCATCTGCCCGATCAGCATCCGAGTGCAGAGAAAGGTGCCGCGCAGGTTGGTGTTCAGCACCCGGTCCCAGTCCTCCACCGAGATGTCTTCGAGCAGCGATTCGGTGAAGATACCGGCGTTGTTGACCAGGATGTCGACGCGACCGAATTCCTCGATCGCGCGCTGCGCGAGCGCTCGCACGCTTGCTTCATCGCTCACGTCAGTGCGGATGAACACGCCGCGAGTACCTGCTTCGGCTATTTCTGACATCACCGCGGCTGCCTCATCCAGCGAGACCAGGTCGGCGACGACAATGTCGGCACCCTCGCGAGCGAATTCGACGGCGATGCCGCGACCGATGCCGGACGCGGCGCCGGTGACCACCGCAACGCGACCCTCAAGCTTCTTCATATTCAGTTCCTCTTACTCGTCTATGGATTGCTCGGCACCGCGCGGCGAAACCCAGACATTCGCGATTTCGCTGGCCGTCGCCATGTCGAAGCGGTGACGCATCAGCAGCATGGACGCATCGTGTTGTGCCGGGTCGTCGCTTGCAACGCAGTCGGAAGCGATGACCACATAGTGGTCGTTGAACATGGCGTCGCGGGCTGTGGACTCGACACAGCCCTCGGTGGTGCATCCGCCGATCACCACGGTCTCCACACCGTTGCTTCGCAGCAGCATCTCCATGTTGGTGCCCCAGAACGCGCTCGATCGGTACTTGTCCACCACGAGTTCGCCGGCCATCGGCTGGAACTCCGCGACGAACTCGTGGCCGGCGGTGCCGGGCACGGTGTAGCGAAGCGGGGGTCCGTTGCGACGCGCGTGCTCATGCATCCGCAGGTTGAAGCGGATCTGCGCGGGAGAGTCGCTCATGCGGTCCGGTAGCGACGTGTTCTGGATGTGGATGACGAGGGCGCCCGACTGGCGGGCGCTCTCGAGGAGCGCCGCCAGTCGGGGTCGCGATTCCTCGTACATGCTGAGGTCGACTCCGAGCTCGCCGAACAGTCCGTCCGGATCGATGAAATCCCGTTGCATGTCGACCAGAAGCAGCGCGGTGTGCGCGGGATCGACAAGTTCAGCGAGCTCGGTGTAGACGGCCTTGCCGTCGACGTTGATCATGGTTCAGTTTCCTGTAGTCTCCGGGTGCTTGGCGGCTTCCTCAGCGACCGTGGGATGCTGCACCGAGGGCGCACGACCGGTTTGGAGTGCGGCGTTCTGTTCGCCCTCCGGCAGGTCTTCCTCGGTGATGAAGGAGCCGAGTGCGGCGATCTTCTCCGGTGACTTCGCCTTGTAATAGAAGTACAGCACCACGCCGGCCGCGATCCACAGCAGCACAATGATCGGGACGAGGTTGAACGGGTACGACTGGGCAGGGTTGGCAACCGCGTAGAGCGGATACAGCAGGGCGAGCACGCCAAGGACCGGCACGATCACATGCGTGATGATCTTCCGCTCAGCGAGTTTCCAGAAATATTTCACCAGGGCGATGTTGCTCATGATGTAGACGATCACGATGGCGACGGTTCCGATGGTCCCGGTGAAACCGTAGGCGCCAGTCGCGCCCGGACCGAGCCAGATACCGACACCGATGCCAATCACCATCGTGAAGATCGACTGCACGACGATAGCGCGAAGCGGCGAAAACCACGTCTGGTGGATGCGACCGAGAGAGGCAGGCAGCACCTGGTCACGACCCATGGAGAACATCACGCGAACCGTGGTGTTGTGAATGGCAAGGAAGCAGCTGAAGAGGCCGGCGATCGCAGCAAGCTCGATGGGCTGCAGCAGCCAGGGAGTGACGTTCGAGGCCAGCGTGACGAAGGGGTTCGGGTCCTTGAGGAATGCACCCATCTTCGCCGGATCGTTGAGTCCGTAGCCGGCAGCGAGTGCGTACATCATGAGCACGTAGAAGATGCCCACTGCGCCGAGCGCGCCGGTGATGGCGAACGGAATGCTCTTGCGCGGGTTCTTCGTCTCCTCGCCCAGAGTGGCGGCAGCATCGAATCCGATGAACGACAGGATGCCGAAGACGACGCCGAGCCCGACCCCTGCGAAGCCGGTGGGCGCCGCGGAGGTGAGGAAGTACGTGGGGCTGTTCCCCGACTTGGCGGTTGCGATGGCGACGATCCCGAGGATGAGGAACACGATCACCTCGACGACCAGAAGGGTGAGGTCGACGTTCACCGATGCCTTGATGCTGCGCACGGAAAGGCCGAACACGATGGCCATCGCGATCAGGCTGAAGATCCACCACTGGAGGTCCGCACCGAAAGTTGCGAGGACATAGTCATGAACGAACGCTCCGAAGGCCGTGAAGAGTCCGGGGGCGAGAATCGCATACCCGATCCAGAACAGCCATCCGGTGAAGAAGCCGGCCGCAGGGCCGAGGCCGGCGCGGTTGAAGGTGTAGAAGGACCCAGCGGACGGCAGCTTTCTTGCGAACTGCACGACGGTATTGCCAACGAGGGCACAGGCGATGAAGGCGATGAGGAATGAGAGGGGGAGTGCGGCGCCAGCGGCGGCGGCGGCTGCGGGGGCGTTGAGTACGACCGCGAGGACCGGAGCCATAGCCGCGGCCGAGAGGGCAATGGCGTTGGGGATTGTCAGGACTCCGCGTTGTAGCCCGTGCGGGGATGCGGCCTTGTTGTCGGAACGACTGTCAGTCATGGGAATGAACTCTCCTTTATGTACGGGAACACAACCGGGAAAACTTGGTAGCCAATAGATATATCAGTTGTATTTCAGATAAGCCATCGTTTTGTTTCCGCAGTATTAACCTTTTCGAAATCGGTTCGACGAGGCGACTGTACGGGGGAGTTCAAACCGGTCGAGAAAGTCCCGAAACCCTGGGAAGGTGTGGCTGACGCCTTCGAGAGGCGCGGGCCCGTCGTTCACCGACTGCAGGTGCATTCGGATCCGGGAGAGGAACAGCGAGCCACTCCGCCCCACCACCGTCGCGGTCAGCCCAGCTTCTCCACGGCCGAGGCCCACACCCAGGCCCTGTGTTGTTCGCCCGTGGAGGTTTTCCAGCGCACGGCGCACGCTCGCGGTGTCCAGGCGATGAGCTCCGCGTCGATTCGTATCGCGGCGTCACGGTACCGGATCCACACCCGGACGCGCTCCGGAACAGGGGTGCGCGTCAGCGGAAAGCGGTCGAGCTCGAGTTCGGGATCCGTGAGGCTGGATGGCGTGGAGTCACGCATGATCATGTCGTTGACGCGGTCGTGCTGCTGCCGGTCGATCGCATCCGAATATCGCCTGTTGGTGCCCACCGGCTCTCCCCTCGGAAGCAGTCGGCCTCTGCAGCTTCAGAGTTTAGAAGCCCGTGCCGACACTCCGACTCGAGTGCCCTTTCCCGAGAGCGGGCGACGAATGTGCGGATACGCCCAGCGATGCCCGCCACCGAAGGCGCTCGGCGGTGAGCCTGCCGACCAGAACCGGAGTGGCTGTCGTCACCGGCGTGGGGCATTGGCGCGCTTCGTAGGAACAGGGGATTCGGCGTCGCCCGATGGGTATCCTGGCTCGGTCAGGCCCCCGGTGCGCGATCCACGATGAACCCGCCTTCGACCGGGCGCACCTCGACGCCACCGCCCTGCTCGAGGATGGGATTGCGCCGGGCGATCTCGTGTGCGGCATCCAGGTCTGGCGCTTCGATCACGTAGAAGCCGGCCAAGACATCCGGTGCGTCGATGAAGGGGCCGTCGGACTTTCCCTCACGGCGAATCGAGGTCGCCGTGGCGGTCGGGTGAAGGGCGAACGCCGCGACCATAGCGCCCGACTCGATGAGCTCGTTCGCATACGCGCCGTGCGCATCACCTTCGGCCGTGTTCGGTTCGTTGCTGTCGGCAGTGTTCGGGGTGAAGATGAGGACCGCGTACCGGGGCATGAGAGTCTTCTTTTTCGTGGTGACCATGTTGCCACTCACCCGCGCGTTGTGAGGTGCCCGGGGGCGGTCGACGACACGACCCTACAGTCCGTCGTGCACCGCCTGCACGAGTACCGCGCGCTTGTCGACGGTGAAGTCGTCGGCGTAGGCGCCATGAGTGCCGTCGACCACCGCGATCACTTGCTGCCCGAAGCGTGCAACGAGGTCGTGACCGCTGCTCTCTGCGCTATCACCGACGCCGGGAATCGGCGTCGGCGAAGTGCCTCCGCCAAAGTTCTTCCAGTACGAGTCGACTGCGGCTGCACCCCCGGCCGGGTAGACGAACACCGACATCACCAGCATCGAGGCCAGATCCTGGTCGGCGCCCTCATAGGCGCACGCGGCGAGCGGGATGCCATCCTTGACGGCATTGCCGGACGAGGCCCGGGTGAACGCCCGCCCCGTCACGCTGACCACGGTCTCCAACGGCAGCACCGAGCAGACATCGATGTTCTCGACCTTGTCCGCCCGTTTGGCGCGGGGCTGTTCCGGGGCGCTCGGCGCGACGGATGGCACGGATGCGGCGTCCGGCGAGCTGCGGGGAACGCTGGCGACGGCTGAGCACGAACTCAAGAGAAGGACCGCGGTGGCGGCGGTGACGACGAAGGCGGCGGATCTGGTGTTCACGGCACAATCCCTTCACAATCGGGAGCGCCGAGGCGATGACTGTCTGGCGCAAGCCTCAGCGAGGCTTCTCAAGACAGGAGCGCACAGTCCACCGCCTGATACACCGGCCAGGGATCAGGACTCTCCGCGCAAGCCGGCCACCGTCTTGGCGACACGACGTGCCCGAGTATCCTCAGCCTTGGCTTCCGAGATCGAGCGGGCGTGTTCCTTCCGCTGGCTGTAGGGCAGCTTGTCCCAGGCCGCGGTGGCCTCCGGATCCGTCGCCAGGATCGCCGCCAGCGCCTCCGGCACGTCTACCTCGCGCGGGGCCTCGTCTCTCTCGATCGTGACCTCGACGGTCTCGCCACCGCCGAATCCGGATGCCGCCCGGTGTTCGGAGTTCAGGCCCACCAGGTTCAGGCCACCCATCACCGCAGTCGTGTTGCGGTAGCTGTAGCCGCCGTTCAGGGTGACGACCACGGGCACGCGCTTTCCTCCGAGTTGCTGCATCACCTCGTCCGGGATCACGATGCCGACATTGTTGCCGGTCTGCAGCAGCACTGTGGTAAATCTGGGCATCGGATCACCCTCTCGTCGGTGCGGTTCTGAACGGATTCTAGAGCGCGTCGAGCCGCTCGGCTAGGTCTGCCGGGAACCCGCCCGTGGCGATCGGGCTCCATCTGGTCGGAGTGATGCGAATCAGGGACTTGTCCTGGATCACCATCGCCTCCCGGTACTCGTCCCAGTTGGGATGCTCGCCCGCGATGCACCGGAAGTAGTCGACGAGACCGTCGGATGCTTCGGGCATATGCAACACCTCGGCGTCTCCGTCGACCTGGATCCAGGCGCCATCCCAGTCGTCCGAAAGCACGAGGACGGATGCCCGGCTGTCGCGTTCGGCATTGCGGGTCTTGGCCCGCGCCGGGTAGGTGGAGATGACGATCCGCCCCTCGGCATCCACCCCGCCCGCGACCGGCGAGATCTGCGGTCTGGCGTCGGAGCGGGTGGTGGCCAGCAGCATCCGGTGCCGCGAGCGCACGAACTCGAGCATCTCGGCGAGGTCGGCGGGGGTGTTGGTTGCAATGCTTCTGGCCATGGGTCACAGGCTACGGTGAGAACAGCCTGGTCGCACGAAACGTGCTCCCGGCAACCGGAGAGGACATGCCCATGAGCCTGCGTTTCGAGGAGCTGGATTTCCAGCCCACGCCGATGGGCGACCTCAGCCTGCGCCGGCGTATCGAACCGACGCTCGGCGTCGACGTCTTCGAGGTGAAGCTGGGGGAGGAGTTCCTCATGTCCAGCCTGTTCACGGTGGCAGAGGAGGAGCTCGCGACGCTCGGGCTCGCGGCGGTGGAGGCACCGACGGATCTCGACGTGCTGGTCGGCGGACTCGGCCTCGGGTATACCGCAGTCGCCGCCCTCGCGGACAGTCGGGTGCGCACGGTCACCGTGATCGACACCCTGCCCGCCGTGATCGACTGGCACCGGCGTGGACTGCTCCCCGTCTCGGTGACGCTGACGGATGACCCGCGCACCAGCCTTCTGCACGACGACTTCTTCGCCCTGATGCGACGCGAGCCCGATGGATCCCGCTACGACGCGATCCTTCTGGATGTGGACCATTCGCCGCGCCACCAGCTCGATCCGAGCCATGCCGACCTCTACACGGTCGACGGGATGCGCGCGCTGGTGCGCCACCTGAAGCCCGAGGGCATCTTCGCCCTCTGGTCTGACGACCCGCCAGACGAGGAGTTCCTGGCGCGGGCGTCGGTCGTCTTCGGCGACGTCGTCGCCCACGTCGTCGACTTCGACAATCCGCTGACCTCCGGCGTCTCCTCCAACACCGTGTACGTCGCGACCCAGCGCTGACCACGCGGTTCGAGCGTCACGATTTTGTAAGGTCGGCAGCCCCAGCACGGCAGTAGCATCACGGCATGACCAGTGAAAACGGTGTGGACTACAGCGACCTCAAGGCCCTCTACGTCAACTGCACCCTGAAGAAGAGTCCCGAGCTCAGTCACACCCAGGGTTTGCTGGACCGCAGTATCGCTCTCATGCGCGCGCAGGGCGCGACCGTCGACAGCATCCGCTTCATCGATCACGACATCGCCACCGGCATCTACCCCGACATGCGCGAGCATGGCTGGGCCAGCGACGCTTGGCTCGATGAGGTATGGCCGCTGGTGGATGCCGCGGACATCCTCGTGATCGGGGGCCCCCTGTGGCTCGGTGACAACGCCTCGATCACCCGCAAGTTCATCGAACGGCTCTATGCCATGAGCGGCATGTTCAATGAACGCGGCCAGTACGTCTTCTACGGCAAGACCGCGGGAGCCCTGATCACGGGCAACGAGGACGGCGTGAAGCACGCGGCGATGTCCATCCTTTACAGCCTGCAGCACATCGGCTACGTCATCCCGCCCGCCGCGGATGCCGGCTGGATCGGGGAGGTCGGTCCGGGCCCCAGTTACCTCGACGAGGGATCCGGCGGACCACAGAACGACTTCACCAACCGCAACACGACGTTCATGACCTGGAACCTGCTGCACCTCGCGCGGATGCTCAAGGACGCCGGGGGCATCCCCGCGGTCGGCAACCTGCGCCAGGCCTGGAACGCGGGGGAGCGGTTCGGGTTCGACGCGAACCCGGAGTACCGCTAGCCGTCGAGGCGGCATGTGGTCCGCTGGGAGCGGACTCGGAGAGCGCTGATCAGAGGAGGCCGAGACTCCTCGGGGATCGGCCGGACCCGTGGGACTTTCGGCCCTGCCACCGGTCGATCACCGGCGTTGACTCGGGGGTACCGAAACTACAGGAAGGTCACCCCCATGAAAGCCCTCGTCTACAAAGGTCCCGGCCAGAAGAGCTGGGAGGATGTGCCGGACCCGGTGATCCTCGCTCCGACCGATGTGATCGTGAAAATGGTGGCGACCACGATCTGTGGCACGGACCTTCACATCCTCAAGGGCGATGTACCGGAGGTCGCCGTGGGTCGCATCCTCGGTCACGAGGGCATCGGAGTGATCACCGAGGTGGGCGGCAGTGTGAGCCAGCTCGCCGTGGGAGACCGCGTGATCCTCGCTTGTGTCAGTTCCTGCGGCCAGTGCTCCAACTGCCGCAAGGGTCTCTACAGCCACTGTCTCAATCCGGAGGGGATCGCCGGCATCGGGTGGATCTTCGGCTACATGATCGACGGCACCCAGGCCGAGTACGTGCGCGTGCCGTTCGCCGAGAATTCGGTCTACAAGGTGCCGGAGGGGGTCACGGATGCCGAGGGCATCCTGCTTTCCGACATCCTGCCGACGGGGTTCGAGATCGGCGTGCAGTACGGCGAGGTCACACCGGGCGATGTGGTGGCGGTGATCGGCGCGGGCCCGGTAGGGCTTTCCTCGGTGATGACCGCGCGCCTGTACGGTCCGTCGAAGATCATCGCCATCGACCTCGACAACGCGCGGCTCGCTCGCGCGAAGGACTTCGGAGCCACCGATACGGTCAACTCGGGTGACCCGGACTGGAAAGAGCAGGTGCTCGCTCTCACCGACGGACTCGGGGTGGATGTCGCGATCGAGGCGGTGGGAGTGCCAGAGACCTTCACCATGGCCACTGTCATCGTGCGACCCGGCGGCCACGTCGCCAACATCGGGGTGCACGGCAAGCCCGTCGAGCTCGCGCTCAACGAACTGTGGATCAAGAACATCGACATCTCGATGGGACTGGTCAACACCAATACGCTGGGGATGCTCCTGAAACTCGTCGCCGAGCACAAGCTCCCGGCAGACAAGTTCGTCACGCACGAATTCGGCTTCGACCAGGTAATCGAGGCCTACGAGGTCTTCGGCCACGCGGCAGAACACGACGCCCTCAAGGTACTGATCCACTGACCGGGTGCCGTGATCCGGAACCGTCCCGACTTTAGTTGTCGCGTAAAGCAACGCCCTAGACTGACGGGATGACGGATCCGCACTGGTTGACGCCAGAAGAGATGCACGCCTGGATCCGGCTCGTCTCAGTGGTCGAACTGCTGCCCGGAGCCCTCGATGCGCCCTTGCAGCGCGACGCGGAACTGACTCATTTCGAGTACTTCACCCTCGCCCGGCTCTCCGAAGCGCCCGATCGCACCCTGCGGATGACAGCCCTTTCCGCCGCGACGAACTCGAGCCTCGCGCGACTCTCCCACGTGATCAGCCGGCTGGAGAAGCGGGGATTCGTCGAACGCTCACCCTGCGCGGAAGATCGCCGAGCCACCAATGCCTCCCTCACGACGACAGGCTGGCAGAAGGTGGTCGCCACAGCGCCCGGTCACGTCGCGACGGTGCGCGACAGTGCGATCGATGTTCTGGATGCCGCCGACATCGCCGACCTCGACCGCATCATGGGTCGCATCCTCTCGAGACTCGATCCGGGGGGTCGCCTGCGTGACTGGGGAGACGAGTAGCCCGGTGATCGCCCGAGAGCGCTGCCGCCGGAGAACGGAACCGAGGCCGGTGGCGTACCTGATCGAACGGCACCGGCCTCGCCCGTTGAGGATCACGACCACCCGAAGATCGAGCTCCTCTGCCCTGGTCTGCCGAAGCCATTCACCTAGTGGTGCTCGAATCGGTGACCCGGGGCGCTCGCACGTGCGCAGAGTGCGAGAAACGTGCCGCCAGGGTCTGGGGGAGCTAGGGCTGATGGTAGACCCTTCCGTCTCAAACCAACAGGTCTGTCTGCGAATTCCTGTGCAATGGCGCTGGGGCCCGAGAGGCACCTGTGACCTGTTCCGCTGCCCCTTGTAATCGGAGGCCCCCCGGTCCACTGTGCTCGGTGACCGGTATCCGTGTGCCGGAATTCTTTGAAGGAGATCCCCATGGCAGACAGTTCCGAAGCGGGCCCGACAGTCTTCGTGTTGTTCGGGGCAACCGGCGACCTCGCAAAGCGCATGGTGCTCCCCGCGTTCTTCCAGCTCGCCATGCACGATCTCCTGCCCCGGAAGTGGCTCCTGGTGGGCAACGGGCGTGGCGACGTGTCGCACGAGGACTTCCGGCAACACGTGAGCGAGGTACTGGCCGAATTCGGGCCGAAGCCCGCGGACGGGCCGTGGGAGCAGTTCAGCGCCAACCTGCGATTCGCCGGCGGCGGCTTCGAGAAGTCCGATCCCGGATCCCTGCTCGACGTGCTCGCCGAAGCGAAGGCCGAGCTGGGGGAGGACGCGCAGTTCGTGCACTACCTCGCCATCCCGCCGACGGCTTTCATCACAGTCACCGAGGGACTCGGTGAGCACGACCTCGCCGCGGGGTCTCGGGTGGTCTACGAGAAGCCGTTCGGTACCTCGCTCGAGAACTTCCGGGAGCTGGATGACGCGGTGCACCGGGTCCTCGAAGAGCACCAGGTCTTTCGCATCGACCACTTCCTCGGCAAGGAGGGCACGCAGAACCTTCACGCGCTGCGTTTCGGCAACGGTCTCTTCGACAGCTCCTGGGATCGGGAGCACATCCGCGCCGTGCAGATCGATATTCCGGAGACCCTCGACATCGACGACCGCGCCGAGTTCTACGACGAGACCGGCGCCTTCCTCGACATGATCGTGACCCACCTGTTCCAGGTGGCGGCCGAGATCGCGATGGAGCCGCCGCTCTCCATGAAGGCAGACGACCTGCAGGCGGCACGCGAATCCGTGATCGCGGCATTTCGTCCCCTGTCCCGCGACGAAGTCGTGTTCGGGCAGTTCGAGGGCTACACGGACACCGTCGGCGTCGCGCCGGATTCGACCACCGACACCTTCGTCGCGGCACGGCTCTGGATCGACACCGATCGGTGGCGTGACGTGCCGTTTCTTCTCCGCACCGGCAAGCAGCTGGCGAAGGGCGCCCAACAGGTGAGCATCATCTTCCGAAAGCCGGGGGACGGGCCGCTGAGCCACGACACGCCCGTCGTGGGCAATGTGCTCACGGTGAAACTCGAGGGATCGGGCGCGATCGACTTGCGCGTCGTGGTGAAGGAGCCCGGCCCAGAGTTCGAACTCGCCACCGGAACGACAGCGCTTCCGCTTGCCGAGGTCACCGACGCCGATCCGCTTCCGCCCTACGTCAAGCTGATCAACGACGTGGTGCTCGGGGACCGTTCGCTCTACACCCGCCCGGATGGCCTCGGGCATGCCTGGGATGTCGTCGCGCCGATTCTCGACGATCCGCCTACCGTGCTGCCCTACGCCCGTGGATCGTGGGGACCGGATGCTGCGACGACGCTCGCCGACCCGGACGGGTGGCTGCTCGGACCGTAGTGTCGCGCGCTACGCGCCGGAATGGATGGTGCCCGCGAGGGCGACGAGCTCATCCTCGGTGACGACGATGCCCGCATCGGAGAAGCGCAACCGGAGGTCGTCGACGATGTCGTCCTCTCCGCGGCGGTCCACCGGCTTGAGTGCGATGTCCGCGGCCACCTGGCTCGCGAGTCCTGCGATCTTCTGCTCGCGGGAGGCGTCGCTGCTGCCGTCCTGCACGGGTTCGCTCAGTTCACCGGCGTCAGTCATTCGTTCCACTTCCTGTTGTGTCGCTTCCAGAGTATCCGCCGCGGCACCGGTCAGACTGCAGCCGCCGCCGGCACCCATCCGATTGCGGGAGCGATGTGCTTCGCAATCGTTTCCAACAGTCGGGAGTTGTATTCGACTCCCAGCTGGTTCGGAACGGTGAGGAGCAGGGTGTCCGCCGCTTGCACGGCGACATCCTTCGCGAGTTCTTCGGCGATCTTGTGCGGTTCTCCCACGAAGCTGCGTCCGAATCGAGCCGCCCCACCGTCGAGCTGTCCGACCTGGTCGGTCGAATCGGATGATCGGCCGCCGAAATAGGCACGGTCACGATCCGTCACAATCGGTAGCACGCTTCGGCTCACGGAGACCCGAGGGGTGTGGTCCCAGCCGGCTTCGGCCCAGGCCGCACGGTAGAGGGCGATCTGTTCAGCCTGCAACTCGTCGAAGGGCACCCCGGTGTCCTCGGTGAGAAGGGTCGAGCTCATGAGGTTCATGCCCTGCTCGGCCGCCCACACTGCGGTCCTTCTCGTTCCAGAGCCCCACCAGATGCGTTCGGAGAGCCCGGGCGACTGCGGCTGGATCGCCAGCGCGGCGGAGTGTCCGCTCATCCGGGGATTGGCCCGCACTACCCCGGCGCCGTCGATTGCGGCACGGAACAGTTCGGTGTGTGCCCGTGCCAGGTCGGCATCCGACTGTCCATCACCGGGGATGTAGCCGAATGCCTCGGAGCCGTTGAGTGCCGTCTCGGGCGAGCCACGGCTGATGCCGAGTTGCAGCCGCCGATTGCTGATCAGATCGGTCACTGCCGCCTCTTCGGCCATGTAGAGCGGATTCTCGTAGCGCATGTCGATGACTCCGGTGCCGACCTCGATGTGGTTCGTGCGAGCGGCCATCGCGGCGAGAAGGGGAAACGGCGAGGCGAGCTGTGGAGCGAAATGGTGCACGCGGATGTACGCGCCATCCAGACCGAGCTCCTCCGCGGCCACCGCCAGCTCCACCGTCTGCACTATGGCATCCTGCGCCGTCGGTGTGAGTGAACCTCTCACGTCCTGCCAGTGCCCGAAGGAGAGAAATCCGATGCGTTTCATGGGGGATGAAGCGTGTTTCGAGCCTGCAGTATTCCCGGGGGAACACCGCAGGGGCAGTCCTCATCGCCCTCGAAGGTGGCGCCCAACCCGTGCATAGCTGCCCCATAGCCCGAAGGACTGTGCTGGATTTCAGCCCGACGATCGAGTCGGTCGAAAGGACTCCCGCCACCATGAGCATGAACGAATCCGCACCGTTCCACCCCGAGACCACTCCGGCGCCGCCCGCCGACGCACCGTCGGTTGCCGAGACCGCTCCCGCCCGCCGCCGGTGGCGACCGCGTTCGATCGTGATCGCGGCATCCGTCGGCGCACTGGTCATCGCGTGTGGCGCGACCGGCATCGCCGCGACCGCCCGGGTGATGTCGTTGCAGGCCGGCGCCTCCTCGTCGTCATCGACCGGCACGAACGCGACGCTCCTTCCCCAGCGTGGAGCTTCCGGATCGATGTCCCGCGCCTCCGAGACCGCGAGCGCGACGCCCGCGACTGCTCGCCAGTCCTTCGGCATCGTGATGATCGACACCGTTCTGGGGTACGAGGGCGCGGAAGCCGCGGGGACGGGCCTCGTGCTCAGCGCCAGTGGCGAGATCCTCACCAACAACCATGTGATCGACGGTGCCACCAGCATCTCCGTGACGGTCGCCAGCACGGGCAAGACCTACACCGCGGATGTGGTGGGCACCGACGCCACCAGCGACATCGCTGTGCTGCAGCTGCAGGGCGCATCCGGGTTGACCACCGCCCCGCTCGACACCGCCTCCACGGTCGCCGTCTCGGATGCCGTCACCGCGGTCGGGAACGCGGGCGGTACGGGTTCACTCACCGCCGCGGCGGGCACGGTGACCGCCGTCGATCAGACGATCACGGCGGTAGGGGAGTCGGGGAGCGATCCGGAGACCCTGAACGGACTCATCGAGACCGACGCGGACGTCGTCTCCGGAGACTCCGGAGGGCCTCTCTACGACTCTGACGGCGCAGTCATCGCCATCGATACCGCGGCTTCCAACGGGTCGTCCGCGGTCACCGGCTACGCGATCCCGATCGGCACAGCCCTCCGCATCGTCACACAGATCGAGTCCGGGGTAGGGACCGACCAGATCACCATCGGACTTCCCGCGTTCCTCGGCGTCGGTATCGGCCAGGCCGACCCCGCCGTATCCGGAGCCGCGATTTCGGGTGTCGTAGTGGGAACGCCGGCGGAGTCCGCAGGCCTCCTCGCGGGCGACACGATCACAACGGTGAACGGCGGGGCGATCACCTCCGGTAGCCAGCTCAGTTCGGTTCTCGGCAGCCATGCGCCCGGCGACTCCGTCACGATCGGGTGGACAGATGCTGCGGGAGCCGCCCACTCCGCGACGGTCACGCTCATCGAGGGTGCTGCCGACTGAGACTGGCAGGCCCTCCCCGTCGGCTCATCGTTCCGAATGGCTCGTCTACAGCGGATCGGTGAGCGACAGCTCCCACACGGCGAGCCCGTGCAGGTTGCGGCTCAGCGCGAGGCTGTGCCGAGCCTCGCGGGACCGGGCGTCCGACCACCAGACGACAGTGTCATCCGGAAGCGTCGAGGTCCACTCGGCCTGGGTCGAGTCCCACTGGGCCAAATCGCCCGCGAGCGCGCGAGAGTCGTCGTCGCTGAGTTGCTTGCCGTCTGATCCGTTGCCCGGCCAGGAGTAGCCGTAACCAGCCACGCCGAGGTCGATTCGGGCGGTCGGCACGCCCGCGCCGATGAGGGCGTCGAGAGCTGTGGTGGCCCACGGCAGACCGCCGACCGGTCCGGGCTTCGAGAAGGACGGACCGTGCTGGTCGTAGGCCATGAGCACGACTCGCGACAGCTGGGGGGTGAGTTGCGCGAAATCATAGCCCGCATCCCGGTACCGAGAAGCCGAGCTCTCGGCCATCACCGCCATCGACACCGACCGGGGTGCACCGAGGGAGTCGTGCAGCTGGGTGGTGAAGGCGGCGAGACCGGCGGCATCATCGGCACCGAGAGACTCGAGGTCGAGCTGCACTCCATCGAATCCGGCAGCGGAGACCTGTGCGACCAGCTGGGTGATGACAGCCGAGCGGTTCTCGGCGCTGGAAAGCAGCGCGGAGGCGATCTTGGCGGAGAAGTCCGACGTCACGGTGTCGTAGTTGCTCAACAGGAGTTCCGCGGTGAGACCGCGAGAGTGTGCCGCTGCCACCAGTCCGGCCGCGTTGGCCGAGAGTTTCGACACCGCATCCCCGGCGGCGGAGACGGTGACGCCGTCGATGCCGATCGTAGTGATGGCGTGGGTGTCCCGGTCGAGCGAGGCGGCGTTGGCGAGAGTTGGCACGACATACAGTTCGGTGGGGATGGCAGGCAGCGTGGCTGAGGGCGACGGGCTCGCAGCCGGCGTGGCGGCAGTCGCCGCGCATCCGCCCAGAACGAGCGATGTGGCCAGCGCGAGTGAGGTCACCATCCTGCTCCGCACGCCCACCTCCTCGTCGCCACTATCACCCGGTCGTTCCGGCCTCGATCCACAGTAGACGTGCTCCCCAGACCGAGCGAATCGGCCGCGCCGCGAACGCCTGCCTCAGTCTTCCGCTGATCGTCCGCGAAGTTTTTCGAGGTCTCGTCGTTCTCGTTTGGTCGGGCGTCCCGCACCCCGGTCGCGCCGGACGGTGACCGCGACCTCCTCCCTTGGCGGGGGCGGTGGGGTGAGATCGACAAGGCACTCCACGGCGACGGATGCGCCGACGCGCTTCGAGACCAGTCGGGCCACCAGCACGGTGCGTTCGAGGTCGGTGGTACGCAGCCGAACCTCGTCGCCGAGGTGCACGGGCTGTGCGGCTTTCGCTCGCTCGCCATTCACCTGCACATGGCCGGCGCGACAGGCCGCGGTGGCTGCCGACCGGGTCTTCGCCAGGCGCACCGCCCAGATCCAACTGTCGACGCGCGCGCTGGTCGGGGCATCCATTCTTCGACTCTACGACCTCGAAAAGGCGCGATCAGGCGGTGGCGAGGGCGCCCTTCCAGCTGACGAGGCCACGGACGGTTTCGCTCGGGTCATCCGCCAGGCGCTGCATCACATCGGCCGGCACGAAGAAGTTGACGGCGAGGAATCCCCTCACCCGCTCCGATGGGTCGTCGGCCAGGGAACGCAGCACATCACAGGGAGCGGTCTCGTTGCGAGCGACACACGCCCGAACCCCTTCGTCCGTGTCGTGCGCCAGCGTCACGAAGAGGTCCTCCGGCGTGTTGTAGCTGCTGGCCGCGCTCTCCCGGATCTTGGGATTCGCGTCGGCCGCGAGCAGCCGGAGCCGGCGGATCTTGCTCGCCGTCACCGGGGGAGCGGGATGCAGCGTCGCCGCCTCCTCCTCGCTGGTGAGCATCACCGGAGCATGGTCACGCATGGCCTGGCGCTGGGCGGGGGTGTTGAAACGGATGCAGGACATGACGGTCACGATACCGACAGCCTCCGTCTGACACGCCGAAACACCCCGATCGTGCATTCGATAGGCGGCAATTCTCAGGCGATCAGTCCGGCCCGGTCCCGCCGGGGAAACCAGGGGATGCTCGGCGAGGTCGTCTGCTGGTACCGGGCGTATTCGGGGTACTTCGCCACCGTGATGCTCTCCGTGAAGCGAGTCGAGCCGACGAACAGCAGGCTCAGGAGCACGGCGCCGACCACGGTCCAGTGCCACACGGTTCCCATCGCGACGGCTCCGAAGAAGAACATCAGCCACCACTGCGCCTGTTCGAAGAAGAAATTCGGATGGCGCGACAGCCGAAACAGCCCGGTCTGCAGAAAGCGTTGCCGGGGTTCACGCCCCGCCGCGAGCTCGGCCCTCTTCCAGCGGTGGAAGTCCCACTGCTGCTGGTCAGCGATCGTCTCACCGAGGAGACAGGCGAGGAAGAGCGCGCTCAGCAGGATGTCGAGTCCGCCGAGCGGAACACGGCGGTGCTCGAGGGCTGCCAGGCCCGGCAGAGTGATCAGCACCAGCAGGATGTTCTGGTAGATCACGATGAAGAAGAGATTGAACAGTCCGAACTGCCAGGGCGTCATGCGCGACCGGAGCACCGGCCAACGGTAGTCCTCTCCGCCGGAGTACCCGCCCTTGCGAGCGAAGTTGAAGGTCAGGCGCGCTCCCCACAGCGTCACCAGCACGGCCATGACATCCAGCCGCGCATCCTGCAGCCCTGCCGATCCGGCAAAGATCCAGAGGTAGGCCACCGGCAGCAGCGACCACAGTCGATCGACCCAGGAGTTGTCACCGGTGACCAGGGAGGCGATCCAGGCGAAGGCGCAGGCGATGACGAAGACCAAGCCGAGGAGAACCAGCGGTGCCATGCAGCGAATCCTAACGCCGGTCCGGTCGCCGATAGACTTTGGCGCGTGGAACCCCAGCAGAGCTACCAGGTGAGTTCCCGAATCCTCACGATTCCCAACATCCTGAGCTTCATCCGGTTGCTGATGGTCCCCGTGTTCCTCGTGCTCATCGTGCGCGGCGAAGACGGCTTGGCTCTTCTCGTGCTGGTCATTTCGAGCGTCACCGACTTTCTCGACGGTGTCATCGCCCGAAAGCTCAACCAGGTCACCCGTCTCGGGCAGTTGCTCGATCCCGCCGCCGACCGACTGTTCATCTTCACGGCGTTGATCGGTCTCGCCGTTCGCGGAGTCATTCCCTGGTGGCTCGTGATCGTGATCGTGGGTCGGGATGTGATGCTCGCCATTCTCGGGATCACCCTGGCGAATTTCGGCTACGGCCCGCTGCCGGTGCACCATCTCGGGAAGGTGGCGACGTTCTGCCTGTTCTACGCGCTGCCGATCCTCATGATCGGGCAGGCATTCCCTGTGCTGGCGTGGATCACGGTGCCGTTCGGTTGGGCCTTCGCCCTCTGGGGAGCCTTCCTGTATTGGTGGGCCGGAATCATTTATCTGCGCGAAACCGTGCGCGTCACAAGAATCCCGCGACCCGGCGGAGTCATCGAATCGGATACGCTGGGTCGCTAGCAAGGGTCGTCACCCGACAGACGGCCCGGCGATGACAGTAACGATGCGCCGCTCGTGAGAGCTCGGCGAATATGGGAGGTGCGACATGGTCGATCCGGGCAACCAGGATGACGCAACAGGAGACCAGCCTCGCGACACCGATACCACGCTTCACCTCACCACCGATTTTGAGGCCCAACTGGCCGCGCTCGAGGGTGAAGTATCGTCGGAGGAAAAGGCGGCGATCGCCGCACTGCCCTCCGGATCGGCACTGCTCGTGGTTCGCCGCGGCCCGAATACCGGCGCCAGGTTCCTTCTCGACGCCGACGTGACCACGGCGGGGCGGCATCCGGATGCCGACATCCTCCTCGACGATGTGACCGTCTCGCGCCGACACACCGAGTTTCTCCGCCACGGCACGGCCTTCGAGATCAAAGACCTCGGGTCGCTCAACGGCACCTACTTCGACGGCGTGCGCATCGATACGGCTCTTCTTCGCGACGGGGCGGAGGTGCAGGTGGGCAAGTTCCGCCTCACCTTCTATGCCTCCCGATTGGATCTCGCGCACCAGGCGAGCAAGTAGTGCCCCGCGCGTCCGCCCAGGCCCGAGTGCCTGGCGCCGCTCCGCTGCTCAGCATCGGCCAGGTGCTTGCGCGGCTGACGGCCGAGTTTCCGGATCTGACTCCGTCGAAACTCCGCTTTCTCGAGGAACGCCACCTGATCTCGCCGGCGCGGACCGAATCCGGCTACCGCAAGTTCTCGCCGAGCGACCTCGACCGTTTGCGCTTCGTGCTCACGATGCAGCGCGACCATTACCTTCCGCTCAAGGTCATCCGCGGCTACCTGGACGAGCTGGATGCCGGACGCCCGCCCGCGCTACCGGGCGGGTCAACCTTCGCCTCCCCGTCCATCCTCTCGGCCGAACGACGGATGTCGCGGGACGAGCTCATCCGCGAGGCCGGTGCCACGCCGCAGCTGCTGAACGACGCCGTGTCGTCCTCCCTCGTCGCTCCCGCGGACCACTATGGCGAGGAGGCCCTCGCCGTGCTGACCTCGCTCGTGGAGTTGCAGCGCTCCGGAATCGAGCCGCGGCACCTCCGCGGCTTCCGCGCCGCCGCCGAGCGCGAGCTCGGGCTGATCGAGAGCGCCCTCATCCCCGTCGCGCGCCGAAAAGACGCGTCGAGCAGGGCCAAGGCGGGCGAACTCGCGCGCGAGATCGCCGGCCAGCTCGAGATCGTGCGATCGAGCCTGATTCGCTCGGCACTGTCGCGCCTCGACCCCTAAGCTGAGAGCTCCCGATCTTCGACGTCGAGAGTGCAATCTCGCCGACACGCCGACACCTCAGATCGACAATGCGGCCCAACCGGGCGGTCCTCTCGGTAACGTGGGTCGAGACAGAAGTATCAACCACTCCTTGAGAGTTGAGGGTGGTCGACAACAGGTGGAAGGCAGTCAGATGAGTGAGCTCAGTACCCGTAACGAGGATTCTCGTTACGACCTCGGACTGCTCTTCACCGACGGCCTTCCCGACCTCGACGACACCGCCGGTTACCGCGGGGCGGTCGCCGCTCGTGCCGCCGGCATCAGCTACCGCCAGCTGGACTACTGGGCACGCACGGAACTCGTCGAGCCGACGGTGCGAGGCGCCGCCGGATCCGGTTCGCAGCGTCTCTACGGCTTTCGCGACATCCTCGTGCTCAAGCTGGTCAAGCGGCTGCTCGACACCGGGATCTCGCTGCAGCAGATCCGTACCGCAGTCAATCAGTTGCGTGAGGCCGGCGTCAGCGACCTCGCCCAGACCACGCTCATGAGCGATGGGGCGAGCGTCTACCTCTGCACCTCCAACGACGAGGTCATCGACCTGGTCAGCCGCGGCCAGGGCGTTTTCGGCATCGCCGTCGGCAAGGTTCTGCGCGAGGTGGAGAACAGCCTCGTGGAGCTCGACTCCGAGCGTCCGGACGTCGCGGACGAGCTCGCCGCTCGCCGCGCAACCCGCGCCTCCTAGCCTGGCCCGAGCCTCCTAGGGCGACCGGCGCTGTGCCGTCCGCGCCCGATTCTCAATACGCAGGCCATTCGGCACGGTTGGGGCCGTTTCTCGGCAACAGCGGTCTTTGGGTGCTGAATGTGCTGCGCCTTCGTCAGGCGCGACGGATGCCCGGTGCCGGTGTGACCCGGATCGGGAAGACGCTCGCGCGAACTACGCAGTGACCGCGTATTCGCCGATCTTCGCGGTGCGGAGTACCCGGTCGAGCAGCAGGTCGAAGTTGTGCGCCATCTCCTGGGCACTCTCGCCCGGCCAGACGTGCAACGGCTTCGCCGCGCCCTGCGCCTGCTGAAGCGAGGTGCGCTCGGGCAGCTGGGGACTGAGCACCAGGGGTCCGAACATGTCGCGGAGTTCCTTGATGCGAAACTGGTGCTCCAGGGACTGCACGCGAGCTCGGTTCACGATGATGCCGAGCGGCTGGAGCCGGGGTGAGAGTCCCCGTCGGATCTCCTCGATGGCGCGCAGAGCACGGTCGGCCGCGGCGACGGAGAAGAGGCCCGGCTCCGTGACGACGGTCACACGATCGGAGGCGGCCCAGGCCGTGCGGGTGAGCGCGTTGAGAGACGGCGCGCAGTCGATGAGCACGAGGTCGTAGTCTGCTTCGACCGTGGAGAGGGCCTCTTCGAGCTTCCAGATGTCTTTGATGCTCGGGTGCGGTCCGTCGAAATTGATTGCGGCGGGGCTGCCGATCATCACGTCGATCTTGCCGGGGCGGCCCTTGGTCCAGCCGCTCGGAGCGATCGCGGCCCGCACGATCTTCTCCTTCGGCGAACCGAGCACATCGGCGACGTTGAGGTGACCGGCGACGTTGATGTCCATTCCGGTCGAGACATCGGACTGGGGATCGAGGTCAACGACGAGGGTTCGCAACCCTTTCGAGAAGGCCGCAGAAGCCAGCCCGAGTGTCACTGTTGTCTTTCCGACTCCACCCTTGAGAGAGCTGACGCTGAGTACATGCACGAGGGACCACGATACCTTCACTAGTCTTAAAGAACCTAAATCTTGGGCGCGCGCACAGTGCCTTGGCGGGGAATCGGCTTCATCGCTCGGCCCTAAACTGGCCGGAGATTCGAAAGGACCAGATGTTCACCAAGATCCTCGTGGCCAATCGTGGCGAAATTGCCATCCGTGCCTTTCGCGCCGCCTATGAGCTCGGCGCCCAGACCGTCGCCGTCTTCCCCTACGAAGACCGCAATTCGATGCATCGCCTCAAGGCGGACGAGGCCTACCAGATCGGCGAGCCGGGTCATCCGGTGCGTGCCTACCTGGATGTGTCGGAGATCATCCGGGTCGCGCTCGAGTGCGGCGCCGATGCCATCTACCCGGGCTATGGATTCCTCTCGGAGAACCCCGAACTCGCCGAAGCGGCCGCTTCCGCCGGCATCACCTTCATCGGCCCGGGTCAGAGCGTGCTCGAAATGGCCGGAAACAAGGTGACGGCCAAGGAACACGCCATCGCCGCCGGCGTGCCGGTGCTCGCTTCCACCCCGGCGTCCAAGGACGTCGACGAGTTGCTGGCCGGTGCCGACGCGATCGGCTTCCCTATCTTCGCCAAGGCTGTAGCCGGCGGCGGCGGACGAGGGATGCGTCGGGTCGAGAAGAAGGAAGACCTGCGCGCCGCTCTCCTCGAAGCCATGCGGGAGGCCGACAGCGCGTTCGGCGACCCCACCATGTTCCTCGAGCAGGCGGTCGTACGACCTCGTCACATCGAGGTACAGATCCTGGCGGACTCCGCGGGCGAGACCGTGCACCTCTTCGAGCGCGACTGCTCCGTGCAGCGGCGCCACCAGAAGGTGATCGAGATCGCTCCGGCGCCGAACCTGGACGAAGAGACCCGGCAGGCGATGTACCGCGATGCGATCGCCTTCGCCAAGTCCATCGGCTACGTCAACGCGGGCACCGTCGAGTTTCTCCTCGACACGGCGGGGGAGCGCAAGGGCCAGCACGTGTTCATCGAGATGAACCCGCGAATCCAGGTGGAGCACACTGTGACGGAAGAGGTCACCGACGTCGACCTCGTGCAGTCCCAGATGCGCATCGCCTCCGGCCAGACCCTCGCAGAGCTCGGCCTGCAGCAGAAGGACCTCCGCCTGCGCGGCGCCGCACTGCAGTGCCGCATCACGACCGAGGACCCCGCCGCGGGATTCCGCCCCGACACCGGCAAGATCACCACCTACCGGTCACCGGGCGGTGGCGGCATCCGTCTCGATGGCGGAACCATCGATCCCGGCACCCAGATCAGCCCGCACTTCGACTCCATGCTCGTGAAGATGACCTGCCGGGGCCGAGACTTCCCCGCGGCGGTCGCGCGGGCGAAGCGCGGACTCGCCGAGTTCCGCATCCGTGGCGTGTCCACCAACATCCCCTTCCTCCAGGCCGTGCTGGACGACCCGTCTTTCCAGGCCGGCGATCTCAGCACCTCCTTCATCGAGGAGCGCCCGGAACTCTTCGACACCCACCAGTCGAAGGACCGCGGCACCAAGATCCTCAACTGGCTCGCGGATGTCACCGTCAACCGCCCGAACGGCGATGGGGTCGGAATCATCAATCCGGCTCTCAAACTGCCGGAGCTCGACATCACCGAGCCGGCGCCGGCCGGATCACGGCAGCGTCTGCTCGAGCTCGGACCGGTCGGTTTCGCTTCGGCCCTGCGAGCCCAGACGGCTCTCGCGGTGACTGAGACGACCTTCCGCGACGCGCACCAGTCCCTGCTCGCGACACGGGTCCGCACCAAGGATCTCGTGGCCGTCGCACCCTACGTGGCTCGCATGACCCCCCAGCTCCTGTCGGTGGAGGCCTGGGGCGGGGCGACCTACGATGTGGCTCTCCGCTTCCTGGGCGAGAACCCCTGGGATCGTCTCGCCGCGCTGCGCGAGGCACTGCCGAACGTCGCCATCCAGATGCTGCTGCGCGGTCGAAACACTGTGGGTTACACGCCGTACCCGACCGAGGTGACGGATGCCTTCGTGCGCGAAGCCGCTGCCACCGGTGTCGACATCTTCCGCATCTTCGACGCGCTCAACGACGTGTCCCAGATGCGTCCGGCCATCGACTCCGTGCTGGAGACGGGATCCGCCGTAGCCGAAGTCGCCCTCTGCTACACGGGCGACCTGCTCGATCCGGCGGAAGACCTCTACACCCTCGACTACTACCTGAAGCTCGCCGAGCAGATCGTGGACGCCGGGGCGCACATCATCGCCATCAAGGACATGGCGGGCCTGCTTCGCGCGAGCGCCGCAGAGAAGCTCGTCACGGCCCTGCGCGCGCAGTTCGACCTGCCGGTACACGTGCACACCCACGACACCGCGGGCGGCCAGCTCGCCACCCTTCTCGCCGCCAGTCGCGCCGGAGCGGACGCAGTGGACGTCGCGAGTGCACCGATGGCCGGCACGACCAGCCAGCCCTCCGCATCCGCCCTCGTCGCCGCCCTCGCCCACACCGAGCGCGACACCGGGATCTCGCTGCAGGCCGTCTCCGACCTCGAACCCTATTGGGAGTCCGTGCGCCACGCGTACAAGCCCTTCGAATCCGGGCTGCCGGGACCGACCGGCCGCGTCTACCACCACGAGATCCCGGGCGGCCAGCTGTCGAACCTGCGCCAGCAGGCAATCGCTCTCGGCCTCGCCGACCATTTCGAGAAGATCGAAGACCTCTACGCGGCGGCCAACAAGATGCTCGGACGCCCGCCGAAGGTGACCCCCTCGTCGAAGGTCGTCGGCGATCTCGCTCTCGCCCTTGCCGCGGCGAACGCCGATCCGGCCGACTTCGAGCAGAACCCCGACCGCTACGACATCCCGGACTCTGTGGTCGGGTTCATGGCCGGGGAACTGGGAGACCTGCCGGGCGGATGGCCGGAGCCGTTCCGCTCCAAGGTGCTCGCGGGACGCACGGTGAAGATCGGCATGGAAGACATCACGGATGCCGACCGCGCCGGCCTGGCCGGCGACGCGGAGTCGCGCCGGTCCACACTCAATCGCCTGCTGTTCGCCGGCCCGACCAAGACCTTCGAAGCGGTGCGCGAGCAGTACGGCGACCTCTCCGTGATCGACACTGTCGACTATCTCTACGGCCTGCGCCAGGGCCAGGAACACGTCATCGATATCGAGAAGGGTGTGAGCCTCTACATCGGGCTCGAGGCCATCGGTGAGGCCGACGACAAGGGTATGCGTACCGTGATGACCGTGATCAACGGCCAGATGCGGCCGGTGTTCGCCCGGGACCGTGGCATCACCGTCGACAGCAAGGCGGCAGAGAAGGCGGATTCCACCGTGCCGGGACAGGTCGCCGCCCCGTTCTCGGGTGTCGTCACCCTGCAGGTCACCGAGGGTGACACCGTGGCGGTCGGACAGAACGTCGCCTCGATCGAAGCCATGAAGATGGAGGCGGCCATCACCGCCTCTGTCGCGGGCATCGTGAGGCGACTCGCCATCCCGCGCACGCAGCAGGTGGATGCCGGTGACTTGATCGTGGTGATCGAACCAGCCTGATCGAACCGGGCAAATCCCGCGTACAGTCGGCCCCGAACGGCGTCATTCGACCCTCGCGGTAGAGTAGAGGGTTGTTATTGCGCTAATTTCAGCACAACGAAGGGTTACCGGCATGCCGAGCAGAAGCAGGGAATCGGAGAGCCACGATCCGCTTTCCGACTCCGAAGCGCGCTACGGCTTCGCCGACGGAGCGACGGATGACCTCGCAGCGAGCCTGCCGCAGAGCCTCTCCATCGAGGTGAGCCTGCCGACGACGGTGCACGCCGCCCCCGACGACGAGCTCGCCGTCGCGATCGTCGAAGTGCCGGTGAATCCGGGTTCGGTCGAGGTGGCACAGCCCAGCACGATGTCGATCGCCGTCGTGGCACCGACCCCGTTGCCCGAACCCGTTCCCGCGCCCGTCGTGATCCCGGAGCTGCCGACCAATGACGGTCGCGCCCTCGGGCGTCGAGATGCGAGTCGCCGCGAGGCGGTCACCGCCAATCCGGGCCGACGCGATCGGACCCGCGGCGAAGTCTCCCACACACCGGAGGCCGCGAACATGCTCACCGCGGACCGCCTGATCGATGCCCGCAAGAAGAAGCCGGTGAAGCCGGAAGGCGGCCTGAACGCGTTTCTATATGCCGCGACCCTGCACCTCGTGAACCGCGGCGACTCTCCCAAGGTGCTCGCCCGCAAGGCGGTAGAAGACCGCGTGGACAAGAGGTTCGAGGGCGGGGCCCGCTTCATCCCGGTGCTCACCCGCAAGGGCGGCGTCGGCAAGACGACCATCACGGCGCTGCTCGGGATGGCGCTCAGCGACATCCGGGAAGACCGCATCATCGCGATCGATGCCAACCCGGACCGCGGCACTTTGTCCGAGCGTGTCAACAAGCAGACACGCTCAACGGTTCGGGATGTCGTGACCCTCGCCCCCAGCATCAATAGCTTCAACGACTTCACCACGATGGTGTCGCGCGACGAGACGCGCCTCGACATCCTCGCCTCGGACACCGACCCGCTGCTCTCCGAGGCCTTCGACGAGAACGACTACAACGTGGTGGCCGACCTCGCCGCACGCTTCTATTCGATAGTGCTCACGGACTGCGGCACGGGCATCGTGCACTCGGTGATGCGAGCGACCCTGCAGCGTGCGGACTCGGTGGTGATCGTCTCCGGAGGAAGCGTCGATGAGGCGCGCCTCGCCTCCGAGACCCTCACCTGGCTCGAGGCCAACGGATACCAGGATCTCGTCAAGAACGCCGTGGTCGCCCTCAACACCGCGACCCAGGGCACCAACCTCGTGAAACTCGAAGAGATCGAGGCGCACTTCAAGTCGCGCGTGCGCGAGATCGTGCGCATCCCCTATGACCCGCAGCTCGCTGCCGGGTCCGTGATCAACTATCGCGACCTCAAGCCGCTGACCAAGGCATCCGCCCGCGAGCTCGCCGCGCTCGTCGTCGACGGCCTGCCATCCCGCCAGGGCGCCTGAGCGACCGCGGTCCGGTGCTCCTGCCGGACCCGCCATCACCCTCCACCCTCGAAAGCGAGCCACCGAGCATGACCGAGCGACAGATCCGCATCTTCGGCGATCCCGTGCTGAAGACCGTATCCGACCCGATCCGCCCGACCGATGACGTCACCGGTCTGGTCGCCGACCTTCTCGACACCGTGAAGATCCCCGGTCGCGCGGGGGTAGCGGCACCGCAGATCGGCGTGAACCAGCGAGCCTTCAGCTACAACGTCGACGGGCAGATCGGGTACATCATCAACCCGGTGCTCGTTGAGCTGTCGGGGGAGCCGGAGCTCGTCGACGAAGGCTGCCTGTCGGTGCCCGGCTTCTATTTCGAGCGGCTGCGCTACCCCTTCGCCCGGGTCACCGGCGTGGACCTCGACGGCAATCCGGTCGAACTGAGCGGAGACGGCGTCATGGCTCAGGCGCTTCAGCACGAGACCGACCACCTCGACGGAAAGCTCTACATCGAGGGCCTCGAGAAAGGCCTGCGACGGGAGGCGATGGAGGCCATCAGAAACAGCGACTGGTTCTAGGCGCGAGTGCCCCAGTCTCCGGGGATCTGGGCATCGCGCTTTGCGCGTGAAGGCCGCGGCTTCGTGCTCTAAAGGGCTCAGGTCGAGTCGACGCGTACAGCCGATGCGGTGGCTTCCGTCGGTTTGCGTGGGCGCGACGATCGAGGGTGTGATCTTCGCTGCTGAGTCTGCAGTTCCGGATGCTGTGGACGACAGGTCTCGATACGTCGCTGGCGCTCCTGCTGGACCGGCAGGAGCTTGGCGCTCCTGCTCGACCAGCGGAGCCAGCGTCAGACCGTGGTGATTCCCTCCGTGGTGGGGGCTCCCTGGTACATGCCCTCGATGTCCGCCGCGAAGTCCTTGAGGATCACGTTGCGCTTGATGCTGAGTTTGGGCGTGAGGTGCCCACTCGCCTCGGTGAGGGGCTTCGTGAGAATCACGAACTTGCGGATCGACTCCGCGCGCGACACCATCGCGTTCGCAGAATCCACGGCGCGCTGAATCTCCGCGACGACCTTCGGAAGCTTCGCCGCCTCTTCGATCGGCATGTTCGCGTCTTCCGCGTTGTTGTTGAGCCACACCGGCAGCATCTCCTCGTCGAGGGTGACCAGGGCGCCGATGAAGGGCTTCTGCTCGCCCACCACGATCACCTGGTCGATGATCGGATTGGCGCGGATCGGATCCTCGAGCTGGGCGGGCGAGACGTTCTTGCCTCCCGCGGTCACGATGATCTCCTTCTTGCGGCCGGTGATCGAGAGGTAGCCGTCGTCGTCGAACTCGCCGATGTCACCGGTCTTGAACCATTCGCCGTCGAAGACCTTCGCGGTCTCTTCGGGGTTCTGCCAGTAGCCGTCGAAGATGTTGATTCCCTTGGCCTGGATCTCGCCATCCTCGGCGATCCGCACCGAGACGCCGGGCAGGGGCGGGCCGACCTTGCCGATCTTGAAGTTGGATGGCCGGTTCACCGAGATGGGTGCGGTCGTCTCTGTGAGCCCGTAGCCCTCGAGGATGGTGATTCCGAGGCTGCGGTAGAAGTGGCCGAGCCGGAGGCCGAGGGGAGCGGAACCGGAGACGGCGAACTTGACGTTGCCCCCCATCGCCGCCCGGATCTTGGAGAGCACGAGGCGGTCGAGCACCGCGAACTGCAGTCTGAGCGAGAGAGGCACGTTTCCGGCATCCAGTGCCTTGGAGTGCTCGATGGCCACGGCCGCGGCCCGCCGGAAGATCTTGCCTTTGCCCCCGCTTTCCGCCTTCTGCTCTGAGGAGTTGTAGACCTTCTCGAACACCCGCGGCACCGCGAGGAGGAAGGTCGGCTTGAAGGAGGCCATGGCCGGCAGCAGCTGCTTCGTGTCCGACTGGTGGCCCACCTGCACCCCTCCGTGGATGCTGAGCACCGCGATGAACCGGGCGAAGATGTGCGCGGTGGTGATGAAGAGCAGTGTGCGGGACTGGGTGTTCACGACCTCGGGGATCGCCATCGCCGCATTGCGAGAGAGCTCCACGAAGTTGGAATGGGTGAGGATGCAGCCCTTCGGCCGCCCGGTCGTGCCGGCCGTGTAGATCAGGGTTGCGAGGTCGGAGCCCTTGGCGATCACCCGACGCCGTTCGATCTCCTCATCCGTCACCTCCGTGCCGCTCGCGGCGAGCTTGTCGAGATCGCCGAGGTTGATCTTCCAGGCGTTGCGGATGAGCGGCAGGTCTGCGTAGACCTCGTCGAAGCGGGCGAAGTGATCGGGCGTCTCTGTGATCATGGCGATTGCGCCAGAGTCGGCGAGATTCCACTGCACCTGGCTGGGGGATGAGGTCTCGTACACCGGAACGAGCACGGCGCCGGCGAACCAGGTGGCGAAGTCGATGAGCGTCCACTCGTAGCGCGTCTTGCACATCAGCCCGATCTTGTCCCCGGGCTGGATGCCGGCGGCGACGAGGCCCTTGGCGAGTGCGACCACCTGGGCGAGGAACTCGGATGCCGAGACATCCGTCCATCCGCCGGTGGCGGTGGGAAGCGCGAAGAGGGCGCGATCCGGGGTGGCTTTCACGCGGTCGACAAGCAGATCCGTCGCGTTTGCGTCGGGATCTGCTGCGACGAGAGCGGGTACGTCGTATTCCTGCACGGCAACTCCTTCGGGGCCGGCACGGGCTCCGGTGAGGAGCCGTTTCGTGCACTATCGGGCGAGGGAGGCGAATAGCAGAAGCCCACCCCCGTTACCTAAACTCTAGGTGGTGCGTCCGCGAAGCCCCGTACCGCTTGTATCTCTCTCACAACAACTCCCGGAAAAAAGGTCGCCGCACGTGCATGCAATCGGAATTGACATCGGCGGCACCAAGATCGCGGGAGCTCTCGTGTCCGAGCTGGGTGAGATCATCGTTGAGGATCGCCTGCCCACCCCGACCGCGGGGTCCGAGCAGATCGTCGATGCCGTGGTGGCGATGATCCAGCGCCTGAGTGACGGCCACGAGGTGAAGGCCGCAGGGGTGGCGGCCCCCGGCTTCATCGACGCTGCGCAGTCGATCGTCTACTACACACCGAACATCCCGTGGCGCAGCGAGCCGCTTCGCCAGCTTCTGAGCGACCGGCTCGACCTTCACATCACCATCGACAACGATGCCAATGCGGCGGGCTGGGCCGAGTTCCGCTTCGGAGCGGGTCGCCTGTACAGCGACATGACCATGCTGACGATCGGCACCGGTGTCGGCGGAGCGATCGTGAGCCAGGACCGGCTCTTCCGGGGAGGTTTCGGCGCGGGTGCCGAACTCGGCCACATGCGCGTCGTGCCGGACGGCCTGCCCTGCGGCTGCGGCGCGCGCGGATGCATCGAGCAGTACGGATCCGGACGCGCACTGCTGCGCATGGCGAACGAGATCGCGGATGTCGGCGGCATCGGTCTCGGGCTCGCCGCCGTGCGCGAGGAGCGCGGCACGCTTGCCGGGCCGGATGTCGCGCAACTGATCGTCGCTGGCGACCCCGGCGCCCTGAAAGCGCTGCGAGAGCTCGGCACCTGGCTCGGCCAGGCCTGCGCCTCGCTCAGCGCGGTGCTCGACCCCCAGGTCTTCGTCTTCGGTGGCGGCGTGGCTGTGGCGGGTGACCTGCTGCTTGATCCGATCCGCGAGGCGTACCTCACCCACCTTCCGGCGCGCGGATTCCACCCCGAACCGACATTCGTGATCGCGGAATTGGTGAACGATGCCGGCGTTGTCGGTGCCGCCGACCTCGCACGTCTCCACGCCGAGGACCGGTAGCGGCACGCAAAGCCGTTAGAGTAGGGCAATCTCTGAAGGCGCAGGTTTCACATGTTTTATTGGTTCATGAAGAACCTGGTCGCGGGGCCGCTTCTGAAGACCGCGTTCCGCCCGTGGGTCACCGGGCACGAGAACATCCCGAAGACCGGCGGGGTGATCATGGCGTCGAACCACCTGTCCTTCATCGACTCGGTGTTCCTGCCGCTGGTTATGGACCGTCGCATCAGCTTCCTGGCGAAGAGCGACTATTACACGGGACGCGGCACCAAGTCCTGGCTGATCAAGAACTTCCTCAAGGCCACCGGGATGATCCCGATCGATCGCTCCGGCGGCAAGGCCTCCGAGGCATCACTGCAGACCGGCCTCGGCGTTCTCGCCCGGGGTGAGGTGCTCGGCATCTACCCCGAGGGCACCCGCAGCCCCGACGGCCGGCTCTACCGCGGACGTACCGGTGTCGCGCGCATGATCCTCGAGGGCGGCGTGCCCGTCGTACCGGTCGCGATGATCGACACCGAGAAGGTCATGCCCATCGGCTCGCGACTTCCCAAGGTGCGTCGCATCGGCATCGTCATCGGTAAGCCGCTCGATTTCTCTCGTTTCGAGGGCATGGAGGGCGACCGTTTCATCCTCCGTTCCATCACCGACGAGATCATGTACGAGCTCGACCGCCTGAGCGGCCAGGAATACGTGGACGTGTACGCCTCCTCCGTCAAGGAGAAGCAGGCTTCTCTCAGCCGGTAGGCTGGGATGTCGGGCCATTCGCCCGCACGCACCCCGCTTGATCAGCCCCGAGGCATTGAGGAACCACCCCCTGTGTTTGCCAGCAATGATGACCCGGTCGTACTCGCAGATCCGTCAGTGATTGCGGGGCTCGACCATTGGCGCACACTGCCAATCAAGCAACAGCCGCAGTGGCCGGATGCATCGGCCGTGCAGGCCGCATCGGCCGAGATCGCCACACTTCCGCCCCTCATCTTCGCCGGTGAGGTCGACGTGCTGCGCGAGCACCTCGCCTCGGCCGCGCGGGGTCAGGCCTTCCTGCTGCAGGGTGGCGACTGCGCCGAGACCTTTGCCGGGGCTACGGCGGATGCCATCCGCAACCGGGTCAAGACGGTGCTTCAGATGGCCGTCGTGCTCACCTATGGAGCCTCGACCCCGGTGATCAAGATGGGTCGGATGGCCGGCCAGTTCGCGAAGCCGCGTTCGAGCGACACCGAGACCCGCGGCGACGTGACGCTTCCGGCGTACCGCGGCGACATCGTCAACGGCTTCGACTTCACTCCGGAATCGCGCGAGGCAGACCCGCGCCGGCTCGTGCAGGGGTACCACACCTCGGCATCCACCATCAATCTCGTTCGCGCCTTCACCCAGGGTGGCTTCGCCGACCTGCGCGAGGTGCACCGTTGGAACCAGGGCTTCGCCCGCAACCCCGCGAACGTGCGGTACGAGCAGATGGCACACGACATCGACAAGGCCATCAAGTTCATGGAGGCGGCGGGCGCCGACTTCGACGAGCTCAAGCGCGTGGACTTCTACACAAGCCACGAGAGCCTGCTCATGGACTACGAGCGCCCGATGACGCGCATCGACTCACGCAACGGCGAACCGATCAACACCTCGGCGCACTTCCTCTGGATCGGTGAGCGCACCCGCGACATCGACGGCGCCCACGTGGACTACATGTCGAGGGTGCGCAACCCGATCGGCGTGAAGCTCGGCCCGACGACGAAGATCGACGACATGCTTCGGCTCATCGACAAGCTCGATCCCGAGCGCGAACCCGGGCGACTCACGTTCATCACCCGCATGGGTGCTGGCAAGGTGCGGGATGCGCTCCCGCCGCTGCTCGAAGCGATCAAGCAGGTGGATGCCAATCCGCTCTGGGTGACCGATCCGATGCACGGCAACGGTCTCACCACACCCAACGGCTACAAGACCCGTCGGTTCGACGACGTCGTGGACGAGGTCAAGGGGTTCTTCGAGGCACACCGTGCCGCGGGCACATACCCGGGCGGCATCCACATCGAGCTCACCGGAGACGACGTGACGGAGTGCCTCGGCGGGTCGGAGCAGATCGACGAGGCCACCCTCGCGACGCGCTACGAGTCGCTCTGCGATCCGCGCCTCAACCACATGCAGTCGCTCGAACTCGCGTTCCTCGTGGCCGAGGAGCTCGCGGCGCGCTAGTCCGTCTGCCCGATCCCGCGCGACTACCGGCCGGGCGGTTCAGCCCGGCAGCGGACCCGTCGGCAGCACTGCCGACGATGAACGCGCAGTTCACCCGTGATGCTAGAAGCTGTTGAAGTTGACCTTCACCGTCGAACCTTTGTCGACCATTGTTCCTGCTGCCGGGTCCGTCTTGCCGACGGTGACGACCAAGGCCACGGCGTCTGCTGCACGGTTGTAGCTCGGTTTGAAGCCCGCATCGAGCAGGGTCTGCTTGGCCTTTGCCCACGTCATGTTGATGACATCCGGCACGGCGATCTGCTCCTTGCCCTTGGAGATCGTCAGCGAGATCGGATCTCCGGGGCGGATGACTGCGCCATTCGCCACGTCGATACCGATGACGCTGCCGGAGGGCACCGTGTCGCTGTACTCCTGGCGACCGGGGGTCGCGGTGAGCTTCACCGCAGTGAGGATGTTTGTGGCATCCGCGACGCTCTTGCCCGCGACATCCGGAATCGCGCCCACCGAGACGACGAGCGAGATGGGCTGGTTCTGGCCGTAGGTCGTGACCGTCGTGAGGTCGAGCGCATCGGTGCCGAATGCCGAGATCACGGTGTCTTTCGAGATCTTGGCGTCGAATTGCTTCGACGATGCCTTCGAGTCGTAGCGGAAGCCGGCATCCTTGATGTTCTGGATGGCGGCGTTCTGCGCCTCTCCCACGAGCGCGGGAACGGCGATGTTCTTGGGACCGCTGGAGACCAGGAGGGTCACCTGGCTGTCCTTGGGCACCCTCGTTCCGATGGCCGGGGTGGTCTCTGCCACGGCTCCCTTCGGCACCTTCAGCGAGGGCGCCTCCCCGGGATTCGGGTTGACGGTGAGCCCGAGGCCGGTCAGGGTGGTGGTCGCCGCCGCCGGAGACTGCCCGGCGAGGTCGGGGATCGCGACCTGCGCGCCGGGTCCCGTGCCGAAGTACCACCCGGTGCCACCCGCGAGAGCGGCGAAGAGGATGACGAGGGCGAACAGCCAGAAGCCCTTGCGTCGCCGCCGATCGCTCTTCACCGCGAGGGTGTTGGCGGTCTCCGTGAGGATCGGGCCGGTGCGGTGACGTGCCTTGGGGGAGAGGATCTGCGTGTCACCGGTACTCGACGGGGCGGCTACCGCAGAGGGCATGATCATCGTGCGCTGGATGGCGGTCGCCGCCGTCGGCGGTTCCTCGAGTCTCAGCAGTGCTTCGGTCTCGTGGAGCTGATCGAGCATGGCCTTCGCGTCCCGCGGGCGCTGTTCGGGATTCCGGGCCGTCGCCCAGAGCACGAGCTCGTCGAGTTCGGCGGGCACGCGGGGATTCTTCGTGCTCGGGGTCGGCACGGTGTCGTTGGCGTGCTGGTGGGCGATCTGGAACGCCTGCTCGCCGCGGAAGGGCTGCTCACCGGCGAGCATCTCGTAGAGCATGATGCCGACGGCATAGATGTCGCTGCGGGCATCGGCCACACCGCGGGTCACGAGCTCGGGGGAGAGGTAGGCGATCGTGCCGAGCAGGGCGTTGCCGGTGGCCGTGTTTGCCGAGGCCGCGCGCGCGAGTCCGAAGTCCCCGATCTTGATGCGTCCGTCATCCGCCAGAAGCACGTTTTCGGGCTTGAGGTCCCGATGGACGATGCCGTTCTTGTGGGCGGCGGCGAGTCCGGAGAGGATCGCCTCCATGATGTCCATCGCCTGCATCGTGGTGAGCACCTTGTGCTCCATGAGCAGGTCGCGCAGCGTGATGCCGGGAAGGTATTCCATCACCAGGTAGGCGGTCTCGCCGTCCTGGCCCTGGTCGTAGACGTTCACGACATTCGGATGCGCCAACCGAGCCGCCGAACGCGCCTCCTGGATGAACCGGGCCTTGTACTGCGAATCATCGGCGAGGTGACCGTGCATGACCTTGATCGCGACACGGCGTTCGAGGCGCAGGTCCGTGGCGAGATACACCGTGGCCATGCCGCCCCGCGCAATGCGCGAACGCACCTGGTAGCGGCCGTCGATGAGACGTCCGATCAGGGGGTCTGTGCTGCTGGTGGTCACCAAACGAGTCTAGGGATCGAGTGTCGGATCATCCGGCTAAAACACCGGGCGCGGGCCTCACCGATGCCACCTTTTGCCGCAATTGTTATGTTGGGTGGCTTACGAGATGGAGGCGAGCCAGGAGCGAGCCGAGGTCTCCCATTTGGCGTAGGCGGCTGGGAAGCCGGAGAGCTGCACGGCCTGGGCCGCATCCGTCACAGACTTGGACTGCCAGCCGGAGATGTCGAGAAGCCCGCGGGTGTTCGCCGCGTTGGGGTTCTTGGGCCCGCCGAAGAACAGCCGGGCCGCATAGGTGGGCTGCAGGATCTGGGAGGGAGTGCCCCATCCCGTGCTCGGACGCTGCTGGAACAGGCCGATCGAGTCGCGGTCGCCGTAGTTCAGGTTGCGCAGGCCCGACTCCTGTGCCGCAGCAGCGAGAGCGATGACGAGTCCGTAATCCGGCACGCCGAGCGAGCGGCCGACGGAGACGATGGTGCGCGCATTCGATGCCATCTCGCTGGTCATCGGCACGACGGCGGTGGGGGTGGTGGGCACCACCGAAGCGGCCGTGGGAATCACCAGGGTGTGACCGCCGTAGATGATGCTCGACCAGGTGAGCCCGTTGGCCGTGAGGATGGCTTGCGAGGTCACCCCGAACTTGGCGGCGATCTTCGCGATGGTTGGTGTCCCCGCTCGCGATGGTGTACTTGGCAGGAGTCCCCGCTGTGGGCGCGGCAGAGGGAGCCTCGATGATGCGAACCTGGCTGGCCGGAGTCACGGATGCCACGCCAGTGGTTCCGGGAATGGCGATGGTCTGGCCGGGGTAGATGATGCTCGTCCACGCCAAGCCGTTGGCGCTCAGGAGAGTCTGTGTGGCGAGACCGAACTTCGCGGCGATGCCGCCGATCGAGTCGCCCTTCTGGATCGTGTAGCGGCTCGTCGGGGTTGCGGCGACCGGAGCGACTGCCGCAACGGCGCCGCTCGTGCTGAGCTTCAGGGTCTGGCCGGCGAAGATCACGGATTTCCAGCTGAGTCCGTTGAGTGCGAGAACGGAGGCGGTGGCGAGGCCGTAGCGTCCGGCGATGCTCGAGACCGTGTCACCGGCGACCACCCGGTAGGTGGCGGGCGCGGCGGCGGCGACTGTCGTCGCGGCCTGGGAAACCGGGGCGGCGACGGGGTTCGTCGCAGCGCGGGCCGCAGCGGTGAAGGCATCACGGATGCTCTTGCCGAGTTCGGAGGGGGTGGACCGAGGTTTGTCGCGCCGCAGGTCGGTGGACTGTACGGGCCCGGTCACGTTGAGGCTCATCGCCATGGTGCCGGCGAGCACGATGGGAATGGTGTTGAAGAGGCCACGAGCCAACTTGCCCTGGTCGGCACGGTTCGCTTGGCGTCGCGTGCTGCGGGCATCGCCCGTTTCGAATGTGTTCGTCATGCTCAAACCTCTGTCTATCTCTCGCCCCCGAGATAAGCCCGGAACCCGCGCTCGGGCATCACGCCATCACAGAACGCTGACACACATCTATAACAGTGTCAATTAGCGGGACGCATGTTGTTTGAGTTAACACGATCGAAACAAAACTCCGAAGTTTGCAGGAGCGTCCGCTTCTGGCAGCATTGCGTTCGTGACTACTGCTTCGGATACCCGCTGGCTCACCCTTCCTGAACTCGTCGACATCCTCGGAATCGGCGTGAGCAAGGTGCGTCGGTTGATCGAGGACCACAGCCTTCTCGCCTCGAAAATCGACGGTGTCTGGAAGGTACCGGAATCGTTCATCCGTGACGCCGAGCCGCTTCCGGAGCTGCGCGGAACACTGCTGGTGCTGCATGACAGCGGCTACAGCGACGACGAGGCGATGCACTGGCTGCTCACCGAGGAGGAGAGCATCGGCATCCCGCCGATCGACGCGCTGCGAGCCGGGCGCAAGGCCGAGGTGCGCCGGGTCGCGCAGGCTCTCGGGTTCTAGCCCCTCCCGCTGCCGCGCGCGCAGCGGGTCACGCGACCCGCTTGATCACGGTGTCGGCGAGTTGCACGAGTTGTTGCTTCGACGACTGGCTGAGCGGGGCATCCGCGATCGCGGTAATCGCCAGCTTCACGTTGTGATCGATGATCTGCTCGACGTGTTCGACCGCACCGCTGTCGCGGATGGATGCCTGGAGCATCGCCACCTGCTGAGGAGAGAGTTCGGGGTCCCCGAGCAACTCGTCGAGGAGGCTCGTCGCGTTCGAGGGGAGCTTGGTTCGCGCGAGAGCGATCAGCACCGTGCGCTTGCCCTCACGGAGGTCGTCGCCGGAGGGTTTTCCGGTGGTCTCCGGATCGCCGAAGACACCGAGCAGATCGTCGCGCAACTGGTAGGCGATTCCCAGCGGTAGTCCGAATTCCCGCAGCGCCGTGACCTGTTCGACCGATCCGCCGGCCAGCGCCGCGCCGATCGCGAGGGGTGCCTCGATGCTGTATTTCGCGGATTTGTAGACGATGACCCGGTGCGCCCGGGACAGGAGCTCCGGTTCGGGATAGTTGCGCCAGCTCCGCTCCTCGAGGATGTCGAGATACTGGCCGACAGTCACCTCTGTGCGCATCCGGTTGAATTCCGCTCGGGCGGCCACCCGGGATGCGGGAGAAGACAGCGCCTGCAGCCCGGAGTCGAAGAGTTCGTCGCTCCAGCTCAGAAGCAGGTCGCCGAGGAGCAGGGCGGCGGACTGGCCGAACCCGCGTGCGCTTCCGGTCCACCGACCGTCGTCGTGCAGGCCCTCGAAGCGCTTGTGCGCACTGGGCATACCGCGACGGGTATCGGAGTTGTCCATGATGTCGTCGTGCACGAGCGCGGCCGCATGGAAGACCTCGAGGCCGCTCGCGGCGAGCACGATCGCCTCGAGGTCGCTCGGGGCGCTGCGGTCGGGCATCACATCGAAAGCCGTTGTGTGGCCGCTCACGGACTGCCAACCCCAGTAACAGAACAGCGCGCGGAACCGCTTTCCGCCCCTCAGCAGATCCCGGGAGAAGTCGATGAACGGGGCGAGGTCCGACCCGATGGATGCGAGCAGCGGCTCCCGTTCATCCAGAAAGGCATCGATGTCGTTCTGGACAAGGTCAACTAACCGCTTACTCTCAGGCACGGTTATAGCCTAGCCACGTGGGGGAGCCTACAATTGGCATGTAGCACCACCACGCCTCTGACCTGAAGGGAGTCACTATGCCGCTGTCAGAACATGAACAGCGTCTCCTGGACGAGATGGAACGCAGTCTCTATCACAACGACGCCGACTTCGTCGCGACCGTCGGATCGGGTCGAGGGCGCCCCACCTACCGTTCCATCGTGATCGGCATCCTGGTCGGGCTGGTCGGGGTTGCGGTCATCGTGGCGGGAGTGATGCTCCAACTCGCCATCCTCGGGGTCGCCGGCTTCATCGTCATGTTCGTGGGCGTGCTCGTGGCGATCTCGTCTCCGCGGCGTCTCGTCGAAGAGCCCCCGCGCCCCACGGAAACGCGTTCCAAAGCGACCTTCATGGATCGCATGAACGAGCGGTGGGACAAGCGCCAGGACGGGCGCCAACAGTAAGCAGACCTCACAAATTTGGGCCGATCGAGAGATCGGCCTTTTTTTGTGCCCATTTTTGCTCCGGATTCCACCAAGTAGCTTCATTTCCCTCCACGGCCTACTAGCCCGGTATTACGGGAGACTCCACCCCAGAAAGGGGCAATTCGGCGCGCTTTTCATTGTTTTGTGGTGGAGAGTGGAGTAAAGTGGAGTACACCTGAATCCAGGCCGGAGAATGAGGGGGAGTGGCCGATGTTCCTTGGCACGCACACCCCCAAGCTCGACGACAAAGGCCGCATCATCCTTCCGGCCAAGTTCTGGTCGGAGCTCGAATCCGGCATCGTCATCACCCGTGGCCAGGAGCGCTGCCTCTACGTGTTCTCCACCCGCGAGTTCGAAGAGCTCCACGACCGCATCCGCCAGGCTCCCGTCACCAGCAAGCAGGCACGTGACTACCTGCGACTCTTTCTCTCCGGTGCGAATGCCGAGGTGCCGGACGCCCAGCACCGTGTCACGATTCCCGCCGGCCTTCGCGCGTACGCCGGCCTCGGCCGCGACCTCACCGTGATCGGTGCGGGCAACCGAGCGGAGATCTGGGACACCGCCGCGTGGGAGACCTACTACTCCGAGCAGGAGAGTGCCTTCGCCGACACGACGGAGGAGGTGATCCCGGGACTCTTCTAGAGCCCTTGTTCCTGACTCCCAGCCGTCGATTCGCCCTGACATCACTTCCCCGGTGACAGGTCGGACGGATGGGGATCAGGAACAAGGAACAGAAGACACCGGCCACTATGGTCGAAAACCAGATCCACACCCCCGTGATGCTCGAACGGAGCATCGAGCTGCTCAGCCCCGCTCTCTCCCACCCGGGCGCCGTGCTCGTGGACGCCACGCTCGGCATGGCCGGCCACGCCGAGGCCTTCCTTCAGCGATTCCCCGAGCTCGTGCTCGTGGGGCTCGACCGCGACACCGACGCCCTCGCCATCGCGGGCGAGCGACTCGCCCCCTTCGGTGACCGGGTGCACCTCGTGCACACGGTCTACGACCGGTTCGAGGAATCCCTCGAAGAACTGGGCATGGTCGAGGTGTCGGGGATCCTCTTCGACCTCGGAGTCTCGTCCCTGCAGCTCGACCGGGTGGAGCGCGGGTTCTCCTACTCCAAGGACGCCCCGCTCGACATGCGGATGGATGCCACGTCGCCGCTGACCGCCGAGCGCATCCTCGCGGACTACAGCGAGACCGAGTTGCGTCGTATCTTCTGGGAGTTCGGCGAGGAGCGTCTCGCCCAGCGCTACGCCAAGAAGATCGTGGAGACCCGCGAGACACGGCCGCTCGTGCGCTCTGCCGAACTCGTCGAACTGATCACCGCCGCGACGCCCGTGGCGATCCAGCGCAAGGGGCACCCGGCCAAGCGGGTCTTCCAGGCGCTTCGCATCGAGGTGAACCAGGAGCTGTCGGTGCTCGAGCGGGCCATCCCGGCCGCGCTCCGCTCCCTCGCCGTCGACGGTCGCATCGTCGTGCTCTCCTACCAGTCGCTCGAAGACCGCATCGTCAAGCGCGCCCTGGCCGCCGCATCCTCCTCCACCGCTCCGGCCGGGCTCCCCATCGAGCTGCCGGAACACCGGGCAGAGTTCACCCTTCTCGTACGCGGCGCAGAACTCGCCACCGACGACGAGAAAGCCGCGAACCCGCGGTCCACCCCAGTGCGGCTGCGCGCCGCGTCACGCATCCGGAGGGCCGCATGAGTAACACTCTCGCCATCGATCTGCCAGATTTCCTTCCGGCCGAACGCGATATCCACCCCCGCCACATCGAGATCGTCTCGAGCCGTAGCCAGAAGCGGGCCCGCCCGCGAGTCGTCTACGCCCTCGTGGCCGTCGCCGGCCTGTTCGTGATCCTCATGGCGCAGCTTCTGCTCAGCATCTGGCTGTCGGATGGCGCCTACCAGATCTCTGGCCTGCAGCAGACCCAGCGCGACCTGTCGCGCGACCAGCAGGCTCTCGCGGAGTCCCTCAACGTGCTTCAGTCTCCACAGAACCTCGCCGGTCAGGCAACCGCGCTCGGAATGGTGATGAACACGGGCAGCCAGGGCTTCCTCAGCCTCTCCGGAGGGGTCACGCGAGCCCCCACCCCGGCCGCGGCCGACACGGCCGTTGCTGCGGACGCAGCGACCTACACCCCGAACGCACTGATCACCCCCGACATCTCTGCCCTCGGCGCGAGCGCAGCCGCGGCGGCGGCGACGGCGGCGACGGGCGCGCCTGCCGCATCGGCGGGCGCGGGGTCGGTAGCGTCCACTCCGGGGGCTCCCGCACAGACCGTGCTGCCGTCGCCGATCACTCACTGACCACCACCAGCACGCATCCCGAGAGGAGGCGCCCGTGACCAATCCGCGTCGCAGTCGTCGTCGCCTGGCCCTCGCGATCGTGATGGTGTTCGCCGTCATCGGCGTCTTCGCCGTACGGCTCGTCGACATCCAGCTCGTGCGGGCCGATCAGCTGACCACCGATGCGCTCAGTAAGAGAGCGGTCGAGACCCCCACCTACGCGGCGCGCGGCGACATCGTCGACACCAACGGTGTGATGCTCGCCGACAGCGTCAATCGCTACGACGTGACCGTGTCCCCGGCGAACTTCACGAAGATGAACGCGGCCGGCGGGTTCACCGTCACCGCGAAGGATGGCACCAGGACCACCATCACCGTGATGCAGGCCGCCACCGAGCTCGCCGGCCTCACCAAGCAGGATCCGGCGACGGTGTACCAGGCGTTGACCAAGGACCCGAACTCGAACTATTCCGTCGTCACCAAGTCGGTCGATCTCGCGACACGTCGTGCCATCGAGAAGCTCAAGATCCCGGGCATCGTCTTCCAACTGCATCCCAAGCGCACCTATCCGAACGGCGCGGTAGCCGGAAACCTCACCGGGTACATGAACACGGGAGGCCCCGGCGGCGGGCTCGAGGTCACGGGCGACAAGTGCCTCGCCAGCACCAACGGCACAACAACCTACGAGCAGGGTGCCGACGGTGTGCAGATCCCCGGCAGTTCGATCACCACCAAGCCATCCACTCCCGGGGGCACACTCAAACTCTCCATCGACAGCGACCTCGACTGGTTCGCCACTCAAGCGATCGCGGAGCAGGCCACCGCGGTCGGCGCCCAGTCCGGTACGGCCATCGTGCTGCGCATCAAGGATTTCCACATCATGGCGGCCGCCGACTGGCCCGCCGTCGACCCGAACAACATCGATGGCTCTGCCGTGGAGAACTTCGGATCCCGTGCCTTCACTGCCCAATACGAACCGGGTTCCGTCTTCAAGGCGATGTCTGCCGCAATCCTGCTCGAGACGGGGATCGGATCACCGAGCATGCAGGCGACTGTCCCCTCGAAATGGACGACACCCGAGGGCGGTTTCGTGCGCGATGCCACTCCTCACCCCACCGAGCAGCTCACGCTCACCGGAGTGCTGCAGAACTCGTCGAACGTCGGCATCTCCATGCTCGGGTCGCAGGTGCCCGAGGATGTGCGCCTCGCCTACATGAAGAAGTTCGGCTTGGGCCAGAAGACCGCCGTCGACTTCTTGGGTGAGGCTTCGGGCAACCTCGGTGTCACCGGAAGCGCGTCGAAACCCTGGGACGATCAGAGCAAGTACAACGTGCTCTACGGCCAGGGTGTCTCTGCGACCGCCCTGCAAGTGGCTCAGATCTTCGGCACGCTCGCGAACGGTGGTGTGAGACTGCCGATGACCCTCGTCGAGAGCTGCACCAAGCCCGACGGAACCGTCACCGATGTACCCTCCACCGCGGGGACGCGGGTGGTGTCCGAGAGCACGGCGAAGACCGTGGTCAACATGCTCGAAAGCGTGGTGCAGGGCGGCGAGCTGTCCAAGGCCGTGAAGATCCCGGGCTACCGCGTGGCGGGCAAGAGCGGCACCGCGGAGGTCGCGGGGCCGGGCGGCTACACCTCCGACCGCATCGTGTCGTTCGCCGGTATCGCCCCCGCAGAGAACCCTCAGTACGTGGTTGTCGTGACCTACACGAAGCCAGCTACCATGAAGAGTTCGGCCGCTGCGGCGCCGACCTTCAAGAAGATCATGTCCCAGGTGCTCACAAAGTACCGGGTCCCCCCGTCGACAACGCCATCCACCTATCCGGCGACGACCTGGTAAGAAAGTAGACGCTGTGACTGCACGGATCCCCCCGGTTCTTCGACCGGAGCATCCGCTGGCCAGGCCTCTCACCGGACTCGTTTCGGAATTCGGGCTTGACTCGGTCGGCTCCCTCGACGGCGTCGAGATCACCGGAGTCACCCTGCGTTCGACCGAGGTGGAATCTGGTGACCTCTACGTGGGCATCCAGGGTCTCAACAGCCACGGCGCCTCCTACGCGGCGCAGGCGGCCGCGAGCGGTGCCGTTGCGGTGCTCACCGACCGGGCCGGAGCCGCACTCGCCGCGGACAGCGGTCTGCCGATCGTGATCGTCGAGTCGCCGCGCCTCGCGCTCGGCGAGGTCTCGGCGTGGGTGTACCGCACCAACGAGCATCCGCCGCTCATGCTCGGTATCACCGGCACCAACGGCAAGACCTCCACCGCCTACATCCTCGAAGCGATTCTCAAGCAGCTCGGGCTCGTGACGGGCCTTTCGTCCACTGCAGAGCGTCACATCGGCGACGTGAGCGTCGTCTCCCGGCTCACCACCCCCGAAGCGAGCGAGATGCACGCCCTGCTCGCCCGGATGCGCGAGAGCGAGGTGCGAGCGGTCGCCGTCGAGGTGAGCGCTCAGGCCCTCACCAAGAACCGGATCGACGGGCTCATGTTCGATGTGGTGGCCTTCACCAACCTCAGCCACGACCACCTCGACGACTACGCCGACATGGACGAGTACTTCGAAGCCAAGCTCGGGTTCTTCGACCCGGAGCGCGGAAAGCGCGGAGTCGTCTCCCTCGACACCGCCTGGGGCCAGAAGGTCGTCGACCGGTCCCGTATCCCGGTCACCACGATCTCCGCGACTCCCGGCATCGTGGGGGAGTGGAACGTCGAGATCCTCGATGAGCGCGCCTCCGGCGTGGAATTCACCCTCACCGGGCCGGAGGGGCGTTCGATCACCACGCACGTGCCCCTCATCGGCTGGCACATGGCGGCCAACGCGGCGCTCGCGATCGTGATGCTGGTGGAGGCGGGTTTCGAACTCGAAGCCATCGGCCAGGCGATCGAGGGCGGTATCGACGCCTACCTGCCCGGACGCACCGAGCGGGTCTCCGGAGACCGCGGACCGAGTGTCTACGTCGATTTCGGTCACAGTCCCGATGCCTTCCTCAACACCCTCGGCGCCGTGAGCAAGTTCACCACCGGCCGCGTGATCATGGTGTTCGGCGCCGACGGCGACCGGGACACGACAAAGCGGCACGAGATGGGCCGGGTCGCCTCAGAGGGATCCGACATCCTGGTGATAACCGATCATCACCCGCGATTCGAAGACCCGGAATCCATCCGGGCCACCCTCATCGAGGGCGCGAATCTCGCCGAGCACCAGGCGGAGCTGCACGAGGTCAGTCCCCCCGAGAAGGCGATCCGCGTGGCGGTGGCGCTCGCCCAGGAGGGCGACTCCATCCTCTGGGCCGGCCCGGGGCATCAGGATTACCGCGACATCCGGGGCGAGCGCACGCCGTACTCGGCCCGCGCGGAGGCCCGCGAGGCCCTGCGAGAGGCGGGTTGGGCCTAAGTGATCTCCCTCACGCTTGCCGAGCTCTCGGCGGCCGTCGGCGGCACCCTTCGCCTCGCGCCGGGAAGCCACGACTTCGACGACATCTCCGGATCGGTGCAGACCGACTCGAGGCTCGTCACCGCGGGATCGATCTTCATCGCGCTGCCCGGGGAAGTCTCCGACGGACACCTGTTCGCGCACGCCGCGCTCGACAATGGCGCGGCACTGGTGATCGTCGACCACGAACTCGAACTGCCGGTGTCCCAGGTCGTGGTGGATGACACGCTCACGGCCCTCGCCGATCTCGCCCGGTTCGTCGTTGCCCGCGTGCGCGCAGAGGGCGCGCTGAAGGTCATCGGCATCACCGGATCCAACGGCAAGACCACCACGAAGAACATGCTGCGCGCGGTGCTGGAGACGGCCGGAGCCACCATCGCCCCTCCCGGTTCCTTCAACAACCAGGTCGGGGCGCCCCTCTCGATGCTCTCCATCGACTTCGGTACGCGCTTCCTCGTCATCGAGATGGGGGCATCCGCAATCGGGGATATCGCCCGCACCGTCGGTATCGCGGTGCCGGACATCTCGGTGGTGCTCAAGGTGGGGCTCGCCCATGCCGGCGAATTCGGCGGGATCGAGCAGACACAGCGGGCGAAGTCCGAGATCGTCACCGAGCTCCCGGCCGGCGCCGTCGCCGTCCTCAACGTCGACGACGAACGCGTCGCCGCCATGGCTGCCCTCACCAAGGCCCGCCCGGTCTGGTTCGGACTGGATGCCACGGCCGATGTCCGCGGCGACGACCTCCGTGCCACCGCCTCCGGCACGGCATTCACGCTCATCGCCGGCGATTTCCACCGGCCGGTGCAGCTGCGGATCCTGGGCGAGCACCACGTGATGAACGCCCTCGCCACTCTCGCGGTGGCTCGGGAGCTCGGGGTGGACCTCGACAGCGCCATCACCGCGCTCGAGACCGTGCCGCGCGCCGAACGCTGGCGCATGGAGGTGTTGACCCGACCAGACGGCATCGTGGTGATCAACGATGCCTACAACGCCAGCCCTGACTCGATGTCGGCCGCGCTCAAGACCCTTGCGCAGATCATCGAACCTGGGCAGCGCTCCATCGCGATTCTCGGCGAGATGACCGCTCTCGGCGAGTATTCCGACGAAGAGCACGACCGCATCGGGCGCCTCGTGGTGCGCCTCAACATCCAGAAGCTCATCGTGGTGGGCCACGGGGCCCGGCAGATCCACAACGCCGCGGGCCTCGAGGGCTCGTGGGACGGGGAGTCCGCGCTCGTCGCGACCGCCGACGAGGCCTACGAGCAGCTGAGCGGGGACCTGCGCGCGGGCGACGTCGTGCTGGTGAAATCGTCGAAGTCCGCCAACCTCCGCTTTCTCGGCGACCGTCTCGGTGGGGTGCCCGCGTGATCGCGCTCCTCACCGCCGGCGGCGTCGGAATGGTGTTCACCCTGCTGCTGACACCGGTGTTCGCGAAAGCGTTCAGGCGGCTGAAGCTCGGACAGTTCTACCGGGCTGACACCCCCACCGCGCACGTGATGAAGCGCGGAACGCCGTCGATGGGCGGAATCGTCTTCATCACCGCGTCGATAGTGGGCTATTTCGTCGGGCATCTCGTCGGGGGAGACTCCGTCGCCGGCACCGGCATCCTCGTGCTCGCGATGATGGCGGGCCTCGGCCTGATCGGCTTCCTGGACGACTACCTCAAGGTCAAGCGCCAGAACAGTGTCGGCCTCGCCGGCTGGTACAAGATCGTCGGCACGGTGATCGTGGCCATCGTGTTCGGCATCATCGCCATCGTCTACCGGGACGCGAACAACCGCACACCGGCCTCGACGGCGATCTCCTTCGTGCGCGATCTCAACTTCAACTTCGTCGTGGTGTTCGGCGCGACCTTCGGGATCATCCTCTTCATCGCCTGGATCGTGCTGATCACGACGGCGACCACCAATGCGGTGAATCTCGCCGACGGGCTCGACGGCCTCGCCGCCGGGTCGTCCATCTTCGCAATCGGCTCCTACATCATCATCGGATTCTGGCAGTCGAACCAGTCCTGCTTCAGCGCGACGATCGCGGAGAGCGGCAATCTCTTCAAGTGCTACACCGTGTCCCGTCCGCTCGACATCGCGGTGGTCGCGGCGGCGATCGTCGGCTCGCTCATCGGCTTCCTCTGGTGGAACACCGCTCCGGCCCAGATCCACATGGGCGACACCGGATCGTTCGGCCTCGGTGGGGCTCTCGCGGCGCTCGCGATCCTCTCCCGCACCGAGCTGCTCCTCGTGCTGATCGGCGGACTGTTCCTCGTCATCACCGGTCAGGTGATCGTGCAGCGCATCTACTTCAAGGCGACCCGCGGCAAACGGATCTGGCGCGCGAGCCCGCTGCATCACCACTTCGAGATGAAGGGCTGGGCGGAGGTCACGATCGTCGTGCGGTTCTGGATCATCTCCGGCCTCTTCGTGGCCGCCGGTGTCGGCACCTTCTACCTCGAATGGCTCTCCCGGGTTCCCTGATGTCACGGACTGCGGATGATGTGGCCGGCCTCACCGGATGGAATGCCGACTGGGCGGGGCTTCGGGTCGCCGTGCTCGGGCTGGGGATGACCGGATTCTCGGTCGCCGACACCCTCGCGGAGCTCGGAGCCGAGCTGGTCGTGCTGGCCGATCGTGCCGATGGCGAGATCGCCGATCTGCTCGACGTGATCGGAGTGCGCCTCGCTGTCGCCGAGCTGGAGACAGAGCTGGAAGCCTTCGCTCCGGAGCTCGTCGTCGTCTCGCCCGGCTTCGCCCCATCGCATCCGCTCGTCGCGTGGTCCACGGGCGCCGGCGTGCCGGTGTGGGGAGATGTCGAACTCGCCTGGCGACTGCGCGATCGTTCGGGTCGTGTCGCCGAGTGGATCGCCATCACCGGCACCAACGGCAAGACGACCACGACGCAGCTCACGACCGCGATGCTCGTCGCGGGCGGCAAGCGGGCGATCGCCTGCGGCAACGTCGGCGTGCCGGTGCTCGATGCCGTGCGCGACCCGATCGGATTCGATGCTCTGGTCGTCGAACTCTCCAGCTTCCAGCTGCACTACCTGCAGTCCATGTCTGCGTGGTCGAGCGTGTGTCTCAACGTGGCGGATGACCACCTCGATTGGCATGGTTCGGCTGCGGCCTACCGCGTAGCCAAAGGCAGCGTCTACGAACGCACCCGGGTCGCCTGTGTCTACAACCTCGAGGACGACACCACCCGAGAACTCGTCGAGGAGGCGGAGGTGGTGGAGGGATGCCGCGCGATCGGCTTCGGTCGCGGCCTTCCCGGCCCGAGCGATGTCGGTCTCGTCGACGAGATCGTGGTGGATCGCGCCTTCCTTGCCGACCGCTGGCGCTCTGCCACCGAGATCACCACGGTCCACGAACTCGAGACCGTGGGTCTCGGCTCGCCGCACATGATCGCCAATGTGCTCGCCGCATCCGCCCTCGCCCGATCTTTCGATGTATCGCCGGCCGATATCCGCGCGGCGCTTCGTGCCTTCCGCATGGACCATCACCGCACAGAGACGATCCTCGACCGCGACGGCATCCGGTGGGTGAACGACTCGAAGGCGACGAATCCGCACGCGGCCCAGGCTGCGCTCGAATCCTTCGACTCCGTGGTCTGGGTGGTCGGCGGACTGCTCAAGGGAGTGGATGTCACCGAACTGGTGTCGGCGAACCGGGCGCGGCTGCGTGCGGTAGTCCTGATCGGTGCCGACCGTTCCGCGCTTCGCGAGGCGTTCCTGCGACACGCGCCATCGCTGCCCGTGTTCGAGGTCGACACCGCCGACACTAAAGAGGTGATGCCGACAGTCGTGAGACTGGCGGTCGCGGTTGCCCAGCCCGGGGACACAGTCCTTCTCGCTCCGGCGGCCGCATCCATGGACCAGTTCACCGACTACGCCGACCGGGGCAACCGGTTCGCAGACGCGGTGCGCGAGGCAGACACAGCACGAGATGCAGGCGGAGAGGGCACGAATGACCACGAGCCCCCCGCGACCCCGGGCGAAGGCTAGGCCCGCGGCGCGCCCCGTCCCCGGTGCCCGCGCGGCAGAACAGAACGAGTCCCGCGGCCCCGCCGCCGTGGTCACCGTCAAGCGTCTCTTCGCCGCCGAGACCGGCAGTTACTTCCTCCTTCTCGGAACGACGCTCTTCCTCGTGGTCTTCGGACTGGTGATGGTGCTCTCCTCCTCGGCGGTCGAGTCCTTCAAAGCGAGCGGCGACTTCTTCAACGGCTTCATTCGGCAGGTACTGTTCGCCGCCATCGGTGTGCCCCTGATGCTCATCGCGGCCCGCCTCCCCGCCTTCTTCTGGAAGAAATGGGCCGGTCGATTCCTCGTCATCGCCATCGGACTCCAGCTGCTGGTCTTCGTGCCGCACATCGGCGTCGAGATCAACGGAAACCGCAACTGGATCAACATCGCCGGCTTTACCGCCCAGCCTTCGGAGCTCATCAAGGTCGCCCTCGTGCTCTGGCTCGGCAAGTCCCTCGCGGGCATGCAGGATCGGCTGGACGACTGGCGGGAGCTCATCAAGCCACTCATCCCGGCGGGACTCGCGATCGGGCTCGTCGTGCTCGGCGGCGACGTCGGCACCGCGATCATCCTGCTCGCGATCGTCTTCGCCACGCTGTTCTTCGCCGGTGTCAGCATGCGGCTCTTCGCGATTCCCCTCGTGGCCATCGTGATCGCCGGCGCCGCCATCGCGCTCGGTTCTGGCTCCCGGGCCTCCCGAATCGCGGCTGTGGTCAACGGCTGCCAGACAGATACCGACCACAACGGACTCTGCTGGCAGACCGTGCACGGCTGGTGGGCACTGGCCTCCGGTGGCATCTTCGGGGTGGGGCTCGGCAACTCGAAACTCAAATGGTCCTGGCTGCCAGAGGCGGACAACGACTTCATCTTCGCGATCATCGGCGAAGAACTCGGACTCATCGGCGCCATCCTCGTGCTGGTTCTGCTCCTCGTGCTCGCGATCACCTTCGTGCGGATCATCCGGGCGCGCCCCACCACCGACGCCTTCGCCCGGGTCGCCGTCAGCGCGGTGCTCATCTGGGTCATCGGCCAGGCCTTCGTGAACATCGCGGTGGTGCTGGGACTGTTACCCGTGCTGGGAGTGCCGCTCCCCTTGATCTCCGCGGGAGGGTCCGCCCTCGTCACCACGCTCCTCGGCATCGGAATCGTGCTGTCCTTCGCGCGCCATGCTCCGAACGCCTCGCCGACGACTGCGACCGGCGGTCGCCTGAGGTGACGCGGTATCTCCTCGCCGGCGGGGGAACCGCTGGACATGTGAACCCCCTGCTCGCCGTCGCCGACCGGCTCGTGCTTCGCGACCCGGAGGCGGTCATCCTCATCCTCGGCACCGCGGAGGGTCTCGAATCACGCCTGGTGCCGGCGCGGGGTTATGAGCTCCTGGTCGTCGCACGGCTGCCATTCCCTCGCCGCCCGAATGCCGATGCGCTGCGGTTCCCCGGCCGATTCGGTCGGCTAGTCGGCGACATCCGCGCCCTGATTCGTGAGCATCGCATCGACGTCGTGGTCGGCTTCGGCGGCTATGTGTCCGCTCCGGCCTATCTCGCCGCTCGGCGAGAGAACGTGGCCATCGCCATCCACGAGGCGAATGCCCGGCCGGGAATGGCCAACCGGCTCGGCGCCCGGCTCACCCGCTTCGTCGGCACTGCCTTCCGCTCTGCCCGTCTGCCGCACGGCCGTTTCGTCGGCATGCCCCTCCGCCGGGAGATCGAGTCGCTCGACCGGCCGGCGGAGCGACGGGAGGCCCTCGAGTTCTTCGGACTCTCCCCGTCACGGCCGACCCTGCTCGTGACCGGCGGGTCCCAGGGCGCCCTGCACATCAACGAGGTCGTGAACGAGTCGGCCGCGACCATCATCGGCGCCGGATGGCAGATCCTGCACGTCACAGGGGAGCGCTCGATCCTGCCGCCCACCGGGCTTGCGCACTACCTGATGGTGCCCTACTGCGACCGGATGGACCTGGCCCTTGCCGCAGCGGATCTCGCCGTCGCCCGGGCCGGAGCCGCGACTGTGAGCGAGTTCAGCGCCCTCGGGGTGCCGGCCGTGTATGTGCCCCTGGCGATCGGCAACGGCGAGCAGCGACTCAATGCCCGCGATGTCGTGGATGCCGGAGGGGCGCTCATCGTGGACAACGCCCAGTTCACCCCGCGCTGGGTGCTCGACCACCTGGTGCCACTGCTCGAAGACCGTGCCGCCATCGCCGCCATGGCCGCTCGCACCCTGCCGGTCGGCGTGCTCGACGGCGCCGATCGAATGGTGGACCTCGTCGGGGATGCCCGCGCCTCCACCGTAGATTTGACCCCGTGATCAAGTCAGACTTCTCCCAGTCCGTGCCCGATGACCTCGGCAGGGTGCACTTCGTCGGCATCGGCGGCGCCGGCATGAGCGGCATCGCCCGTCTCTTCCTCGAGGCCGGTCTGCCGGTCACCGGCTCGGACATCCGTGCGACGGAAACGGTGGAAGCGCTTCGCGCCAGCGGAGTCGCGGTGGCGATCGGTCATTCCGCCGCCAACATCGACGGTGCGGATACCCTCATCGTCACCGGAGCGATCGCCGAAGACAATCCCGAATTCCTGGCCGCGCGCGAACGGGACCTTCCGATCGTCCACCGCGCCCAGGCCCTGGCCTGGCTCACGCGCAATCATCGCGTGGTGGCGATCGCGGGAGCTCACGGAAAGACCACGTCGACGGCGATGATCGTGACGGCGATGCTCGCGCTCGAGATGGATTCGAGTTTCGTCAACGGGGGAGTGATCCGCTCACTCGGCGTCAGCGCCGCCACCGGCACCGGTGAGGTCTTCGTCGTGGAGGCTGATGAATCGGACGGCTCTTTTCTGCTCTACGACACCGCGATCTCGCTGATCACGAATGTCGACCCGGACCACCTGGACCACTACGGCTCGGAGGAGGCTTTCGAGGCGGCCTTCGTGACCTTCGCGCGCAAGGCCTCCGAACGGGTCGTCATCTCGAGTGACGATGCCCGCGCGGTCTCCGTGACCACTCACCTCGGAGATCGCAGTGTGCTGACATTCGGGCAGCATGCGGATGCCGACATCCGACTGCACTCGATCGAGAGTACCGAGACGGTCGCCTTCACCCTGCGCTATCGCGGTGCCGACTATGGGACGCGACTCCGTGTCGCCGGGCTCCACAACGCGATCAATGCCGCGGGAGCGTTCGGCGTGCTGGTCTCGCTCGGTGTCGAACCGCAGGCCGCGCTCGATGCGATCGCCCTCTTCGAGGGGACTGAGCGACGTTTCGAGCTGCGCGGCACCGTGCGGGGAGTGAGCGTCTACGACGACTTCGCCCACCATCCGACGGAGATCAGGGCAGCCCTCTCCGGCGCGCGCGGAGTCGTCGGGGCCGGACGCCTGATCCCGATCTTCCAGCCCCACCTCTATTCGCGCACGAAGCAGATGGCGGCCGAATTCGCCGAGACCTTCGAGTCGCTTGCCGACATCACAATCGTCGTGCCGATCTACGGCGCCCGCCAGGACCCGGAGCCGGGCGTCACCGGAGAGCTCATCACCCGGCTCTTCCGCGACCAGTCGCGCGTGCACTATTTCGACGAGTGGCAGGAAGCCGCGGACTTCGCCGCCTCGATCGCGCGCGAGGGCGACTTCGTGATCCCGATGGGCGGCGGCGATGTCTACCGCATCATCCCGCAGCTCCTCGAGACCCTGGCGCTGCCGCCGGGTGGGCCAGGGGGCGAGTCCCGATGAAGCGGCCGGAGGGATTCGATCGCACGCCGGGTTCGACCACCGGAGCCACGCCACCCCGGATGCCGGGAACGAAGAAGCCCGCCGCGCCGACGCCTCCGGTGCAGAAGGCTCCGGTGCTGAAACCTTCAGAGCAAAAACCTTCAGCGCCGAAGCCTTCGGTGCAGAGGCCTTCGGCACAGAAGCCTTCAGTGCAGAAGCCGTCGGTGCAGAGGCCGGTGGCTCCGTCCGCGTCCCCGAACCCGGCGTCCCCAGCCTCATCCGAGGCGCCGAGTGCACCGAGCCGCTCGAAGCGGCCGGGCGGCATCAAACGGGCTCCCTCGTCCGAAACACCGCTGGACGCGGCGGCCCGCCATGATCTCAAGCGTGCGGAGCGAGCGCGCCGTGCCTACGAGCGAGGGGAGGCGAGGCGATTCACCCGCCGCTCCCGGCGCAGGCGCATCACCTGGCTCGTGAGCGGCCTTTCCCTGCTTCTGGTCGTGGGCTTCGTCACCGGAGCGGTGTACTCCCCACTGCTCTCGCTGAAGACCATCCGAGTGGAGGGCGCATCCCGGGTGAGCGCGGCGAGCGTTCGTACCGCCGTCGATAGCCAGATCGGCCGGCCCCTCGCCCTCGTCGACTTCGGCTCGATCACCCGTGCGCTCGGCAAGTTCCCCCTGATCCGCAGCTTCGTCACGGAGACGGTGCCACCGGACACACTGATCATCCGCATCGCCGAGCGCGCGCCGATCGCCACGCTCGCGACCTCGGATGGATTCTCCGTGGTCGATCCTGCCGGGATCGTCATCGACACCGCGGCGGAGCGGCAGCCCGGCCTGCCGTTGATCGAGCTCGGGTCTGCAACGAAGACGAGCCCGGCCTTCACGGCGGCGGTCGGTGTGCTTCTCGCCCTGCCGTCCGACCTGCTGAAGAAGGTCGACACGGTCACCGCCCAGACCTCGGATGACGTGACCCTCACCCTCACCGGCGGCCAGTCCGTCGTGTGGGGGAGTGCGGAGCAGTCCGCGCTCAAGGCCAAGGTGCTCGCCGCCGTCATCACCGTTGGCGGCACGACCACGAAGTACGACGTGTCGGCTCCGACTCATCCGGTGCTCGGCGGCAACTGACGCCAATCTCGCCGCGACTTGGCGACACGCTGGACGGCCTCTCGGCGGCATCGCGCCGCGCCCCTTAACTTCGAAACAAGAAACCTATACTGAGCATAACTTTAAGGCTCAGGTAAAGGTTGAAAGTTCCTACCGGAGGCCGGACGTGACAACGAACCAGAACTACCTAGCCGTGATCAAGGTCGTCGGCATAGGCGGCGGCGGAGTCAATGCCGTCAACCGAATGATCGAACTCGGCCTTCGCGGCGTCGAATTCATCGCCATCAACACCGACGCCCAGGCGCTCCTGATGAGCGACGCGGACGTCAAGCTCGACGTCGGACGTGAACTCACCCGCGGGCTCGGCGCTGGAGCCGACCCCGAGGTCGGCCGTCGTGCCGCCGAGGACCACGCGGAGGAGATCGAAGAGGCCCTCGCCGGCGCAGACATGGTCTTCGTGACCGCGGGAGAGGGCGGCGGTACCGGCACAGGAGGCGCGCCGGTCGTGGCCCGCATCGCGAAGTCCATCGGAGCGCTCACCATCGGTGTGGTCACGCGTCCGTTCGGATTCGAGGGCAAGCGCCGCGCCGCACAGGCGGACGTGGGAGTCGCCGCCCTCAAGCAGGAGGTCGACACCCTCATCGTGGTGCCCAACGATCGTCTCCTCGAGATCAGCGACCGTGGCATCTCCTTCCTCGAAGCCTTCGCCACAGCCGATCAGGTACTGCTCGCCGGCGTGCAGGGCATCACCGACCTCATCACGACCCCCGGGCTCATCAACCTCGACTTCGCCGACGTCAAGTCGGTCATGCAGGGGGCCGGATCGGCACTCATGGGCATCGGCTCGAGCCGCGGTGCGGACCGGGCGATCAAGGCCGCAGAGCTCGCGGTTGCGAGCCCACTGCTCGAGGCATCCATCGATGGAGCGCACGGGGTGCTCCTCTCGATCCAGGGCGGATCCAACCTCGGAATCTTCGAGATCAACGACGCTGCCCGGCTCGTGCAGGAGGCCGTGCACCCCGAGGCCAACATCATCTTCGGTGCGGTGATCGATGACACCCTCGGCGACGAGGTGCGGGTCACGGTGATCGCTGCCGGCTTCGACGGCGGAGAGCCCGTCGTGAAGAAGGAAGAACGTCGCGGTGGCACCGGTGATGTCACGGCGTCCGCGCCTGTCTTTGCGGCAGCGCCCGCCGCCACCGGCGCCGTCGAACCGGAGACGAGCAGTGTGCCGAACTGGGCCGCAGAGTCCGAAGTTCCGACCGCTCCGAAAGACCCGGTGTTCGATGATGGCGATGACGACCTGGATGTCCCCGATTTCCTCAAGTAGTCCCACCCTCGCGGAGCGCCTCGAAGAAGTGCGTGCGGGCGTCGCTGCTGCTGCCGTCGAGGCGGGACGCGGGGTGGACGAGATCACGACCATCGTCGTGACCAAGTTCCATCCCGCCTCCCTTGTGCGGGAGTTGTACGCCCTCGGGGTGCGCGAGATGGGCGAGAACCGACACCAGGAGGCCCAGGCCAAAGCCGCGGAACTCGCCGATCTCGATCTGGGCTGGAACTTCATCGGCCAACTCCAGAGCAAGAAGGCGAAGCAGGTTCGCGCCTACGCGCACTCCGTTCATTCGCTCGACCGGTCATCTGTCATCGAGGCGCTCGGCAGCGATGACGGCACGACGATCGAGTGTTTCGTGCAGCTCAATCTCACCGATGATCCCGGCCGCGGGGGAGTTCAGGATGCCGACCTCGAGCAGACCACGGAACTCGTGCTCGCCACTCCGGGGCTCGAACTGCTCGGCGTGATGGCCGTGGCTCCCGTGGGCGAAGACCCGAGGCCGGCGTTCGTGCGGGTACGTGAGGCTTCTGAGCGGATGCGACGGCTTGCGCCCGGCGCGCGCTTCATCTCCGCCGGAATGTCGGGCGACTACCGCGAGGCGATTCTCGAGGGCGCGACACACCTGCGGATTGGTTCCGCAATCACGGGAAACCGCCCGACCCCCGGTTAATCTGAACTCATCAGTTCCACCACAGGAGGCACGTAATGGCTAACCCACTTCGCAAGACCATGGTCTACCTTGGCCTCGCCGATGAGGAGTTCGACTACGAGGATGCCGCGCCCGTCGCTCCGGCACCTGTCGCCCGCGAGGTGCGTGAGTCTCCCCAGGCTGCGCAGTCCTCCGGTACCCGTGCTCCCGTCACACCCCTTCGCCGTGCTCCATCACAGAAGAATGCCTCACACTCCGACATGAACGAGATCCTCACCGTCCACCCGCGCCAGTACAAGGATGCCCAGGCCATCGCCGAGGCGTTCCGTGACGGCATCCCGGTGATCATCAACCTCTCCCAGATGAGCGAGCCGGAAGCGCGTCGACTCGTCGACTTCGCGAGTGGACTGTCGCAGGGGCTCTACGGCAAGATCGAGCGCGTCACCAGCAAGGTCTTCCTGCTGTCGCCGGCGCACGTCGCCGTCAGCGGAGACCAGGCCTCCGTCGAATCCGACGTCGATGCGTCGTTCTTCGCCCAGTCCTGAGCGATCCTGCCAGTCCTCATCCAATAAGACGCTCCCGGTAAGTCCTCCCGGGGCGCGCGCCCTAGTCTGACAACGTGACCTCAAACCCCTTCGCCATCCCAGCCAGCATCGCGTATTACCTGCTGCTGCTGTATTTCTTCGTGCTGTGGGGCAGGTTCATCCTCGATCTCGTGCGCAATTTCTCGCGGGGATGGCGCCCGCACGGCTTCGGCCTGGTGGTCTCCGAGTTCGTCTTCGCCCTCACCGACCCGCCCATCTCACTCGTGCGCCGGGTCATCCCCACCATCCGCATCGGCGGATTCGCGCTCGACTTCGCCTGGAGCATCGTGATGATCGTCACCCTGATCCTGCTCTCGGTCGCATCCGCCCTCAGCGTCTGAGGCAGACGACGCCGGTTTCGGCCCGGTCGGTCGGGGTACGGCGCGCCGTAGCCCGGGATGCACAGCAGTCCCTGTGTACTCTGGGATCGTGGTCGAACACCACGCGGCATCTCGACCCGATGACGCCGTCAGTTTGCTAGCGTTAGCTGACTGTTATTAGCGCTGTACCAGATGAGTTTTTTGAGGTGGCACCCATGGCACTTACGCCTGAAGATGTAGTCAACAAGCGATTCCAGCCGACCAAGTTCCGTGAGGGGTACGACCAGGACGAGGTCGATGACTTCCTGGACGAGGTCGTCGTGGAGCTTCGCCGTCTCAACCAGGAGAATGAGGAGTTGCGCCAGCGCCTCGTCGCCGGTGAATCCCGCATCAGCGAGCTCCAGCGCAGTGCCGCGCAGCCCGCCGCCCTCACCGAGGCCCCGCAGCCTCAGGCTCCGGCCGAGCAGGGCCAGCTCGCCCAGGCTCTTCCCCGCTTCGGAGAGACCCCGGTCGCCGCTCCCGTCGAGCCTGTGCCCGCACCGGTGCCGGCTCCGATCGCCTACCCCTCGCCAGAGCAGAACGCGATCGACTCCGGCAACACCAACAACCTCTTGCAGCTGGCGCGCAAGCTCCACGAGGAGCACGTGCGCGAGGGAATCGAGAAGCGCGACGCGCTCATTGCCGAGGGCCACGCCACGGCCGCTCGGGTCGTGAGCGAGGCCGAGGCAGCTCAGCGTTCGCAGATCTCCCAGCTCGACAATGAGAAGGCCGCTCTCGAGCAGCAGAAGACCACGATCGAGCACCAGATCGAAGACCTGCGCACCTTCGAGCGGGAGTACCGCCAGAAGCTCAAGGGCTACATCGAGGGCCAGTTGAAGGAGCTCGACGCCACCGAGCCCGCTCCGGCAGCCCCCGAGACCCCGGCCCCCGTCGCCTCTGCCCCGGTCGCCGCGGCGCCGTACGAGAGCGTGCCGGCAACCAGCGGATCCTACGACCTCGGCTCGTCCGACGGTGTGCAGTCGCCGCCCGCCAGCTTCCAGGGCTTTGGCGGCAACTGAACCGCAGGCGAAGGATCCCGCGTCCAAGGTCAGCGGCTCGGCGGTCAGCGTCAGGGCGCTCATCGCGCTGGCCCTCGTCGCGGTAGTCGTCTACAGTCTCGACCAAGTCACCAAGTTCCTCATCGTCAGTAATCTGGCGGAGGGGGAGCAGGTGAAGGCGATCGGGGAGCTGCTCCAGTTCCACTTCGTCAAGAACTCGGGTGCGGCCTTCTCGATCGCGAGCGGGTCCACCTGGATCTTCTCCATCGCGGCATCCGCCGTCACGATATTCATCATCGGCTTCGCGCGCCGCATCCGTTCGGTCGGCTGGGCGGTGCTGTTCGGGATGCTCCTGGGCGGCACCACCGGCAACCTGACAGATCGCCTCTTCCGGGAGCCGGGTTTCGGCGTCGGACACGTCGTCGACTTCATCCAGGTGCAGGGCTTTCCGGCCATCTTCAACATCGCAGACTCGTTCATCGTCGCGAGCATGGGACTCTTCATCCTGCTGACGCTTCGGGGAATCGGGCTCGACGGGCGCAAGGCATCCGACCGCCACCCCGTCGTTGCGAGCGAAACCGGCACTGGCGCCAACACCACGGACGCCCACACCTCTGACGCCCACACCTCGGGCGCTCCCGCCACCGACATCCACACCACCGACATCCACACCACCGACACCAAGTAGGCATCCCCATGGAATCGCGCAGCCTCCCTGTACCGGACGGGCTCGCCGGGGAACGTGTCGACGCCGCCCTTGCGAAGCTGATGGGCTTCTCGCGCAACTTCGCCGCGGAGATCGCCGAAGCCGGGGGAGTCGTCGCAGACGGAGTCACCCTGGGCAAATCGGACCGGTTGCGGGCCGAGAGCTGGCTCGAGGTCACCTGGCAGCCGAAGGTCGCTCCGTCGATCGAACCCGTCGTCGTGCCCGACCTCGGCATCGTGTACGACGATGACGACATCGTGGTGGTGGACAAACCCGTTGGCGTCGCTGCGCATCCCTCCGTGGGATGGACCGGCCCGACAGTGCTCGGCGCGCTTGCGGGAGCGGGATTCCGCGTCTCCACATCGGGTGCCGCGGAGCGCGCGGGCATCGTCCATCGCCTCGATGCGGGCACGAGCGGCCTCATGGTCGTGGCGAAGAGTGAACGGGCCTACACGGAACTCAAGCGGCAGTTCCATGATCGCGAGGTCGACAAGATCTATCACGCTGTAGTTCAGGGACACCCGGATCCGCTCTCCGGAACGATCGATGCGCCGATCGGGCGGCATCCGTCCTCGAGCTGGAAGTTCGCGGTCACCTCGGATGGCAAGAACTCCGTGACTCACTACGAGACGCTCGAGGCTTTTCCCAGCGCCTCGCTGCTCGAAGTGCACCTGGAGACCGGCCGAACGCACCAGATCCGCGTTCATATGGCCGCCCAGCGGCACCCCTGTGTCGGCGATGCGATGTACGGCGCAGACCCCACGATCTCCGCGCGACTCGGACTCACCCGGCAGTGGCTGCACGCGAAACAGCTCGGTTTCACGCATCCCGGAACGCAGGAGAGGGTGCTCTTCACGAGCGAGTATCCGGCCGACCTGCAACACGCGCTCGACGTGCTCCGCGGCGACTGACCGAGGCTTAAGCTGGATGCCCACCCCCGGTCAGTAAGGCTCAGGAATTGCCCCACAGCAACGATTCATTCGTGCACCTGCACGTGCACAGCGAATATTCGATGCTCGATGGCGCCGCCCGCATCGGCCCGCTGATGAAGGCTGCTTCCGAGCAAGAGATGCCGGCCATCGCGATGACCGACCATGGCAACATGTTCGGCGCGTACGACTTCTGGAAGCAGGCGACGGCCAACGGGGTGAAGCCGATCATCGGCACCGAGGCCTACATCACGCCCGGCACTGCGCGCCAGGACCGCACCAGGGTGAAGTGGGGCGCGAACCACCAGAACCAGGATGACGTCGGCGGTTCGGGTTCGTACACGCATATGACACTGCTCTCGCAGAACAACGAGGGCATGCACAACCTGTTCCGGCTCTCCTCCCTCGCCTCGATCGAGGGCTACTACTTCAAGCCGCGCATGGACCGGGAGCTGCTCAGCACCTACAGCAGTGGGATCATCGCGACCACGGGCTGCGTGGGAGGCGAGGTGCAGACGAGGCTCCGTCTCGGCCAGTACGAGGAGGCCCGAAAGGCTGCCGCCGATTTCCGGGACATCTTCGGCGAAGGCAACTTCTTCGCCGAGGTCATGGACCACGGAATCGATATCGAGCGTCGCACCATGGAAGACCTGCTGCGGCTCGCCAAAGACCTGAACCTTCCCCTGCTGGCGACCAACGACCTTCACTACACGCACGCCCACGACTCCACCGCTCACGCTGCTCTGCTCTGCGTCCAGTCCGCGTCAACGCTCGACGACCCCAACCGCTTCAAGTTCGACTCGAACGAGTTCTACCTCAAGTCGGCCGCCGAGATGCGGCACCTGTTCCGCGATCATCCCGAAGCCTGCGACAACACGCTGCTCATCGCCGAGCGGTGCGACGTGACTTTCGAACACCGCAACCTCATGCCGCGCTTCCCGGTGCCGGAAGGGGAGACCGAGGCGACCTGGTTCGAAAAGGAAGTGAACGCCGGCATGCTGCGGCGCTTCCACAATGCGCCATCGGAGGCGCATCTCGCCCAGGCGAAGTACGAGGTCGATGTGATCAAGCAGATGGGATTCCCCGGCTACTTCCTCGTCGTGGCGGACTTCATCACCTGGGCGAAGGCGCAGGGCATCCGTGTCGGGCCGGGGCGTGGATCCGCCGCCGGGTCCATGGCCTCCTACGCGATGGGCATCACCGAACTCGACCCGCTTGCGCACGGTCTCATCTTCGAGCGTTTCCTCAACCCCGAGCGCGTGTCAATGCCCGATGTGGATGTCGACTTCGACGATCGGCGACGGGGTGAGGTCATCCGCTATGTCACCGAGAAGTACGGCGACGACAGGGTCGCGCAGATCGTCACCTACGGCACGATCAAGGCCAAGCAGGCCCTCAAGGACTCGGCTCGAGTGCTCGGTATGCCCTACTCGGTGGGCGAGAAGCTCACGAAGGCGATGCCCCCGGCCATCATGGGCAAGGACATCACCCTCAGCGAGGTGCTCGACAAGGCCGCCCCGCGCTGGAAGGAGGCCGCAGACTTCCGTGCCGTGCTCGAGACGGACCGGGATGCCGCGACGGTCTTCGAGACGGCGCAGGGCATCGAGAACCTCAAGCGCCAGTGGGGAGTGCACGCCGCGGGGGTGATCCTCTCGGCAGAGCCGCTCATCGACGTGCTGCCGATCATGAAGCGCGAAGACGACGGCGCGATCATCACCCAGTTCGACCAGCCCCCGCTGGAGTCCCTCGGACTCATCAAGATGGACTTCCTCGGGCTCCGGAACCTCACCGTCATCGAAGACGCCCTGAGGATGATCGAGAAGAACACCGGCTCCACACTCGTGATCGAAGACCTCGACCTCGATGCCGACCAGAAGACCTACGACCTCCTCGCCCGCGGCGACACGCTCGGCGTGTTCCAGTTGGATGGCGGGCCGATGCGCTCGCTGCTCAAGCAGCTCAAACCGACCAACTTCGAAGACATCTCCGCGGTAATCGCGCTGTACCGCCCGGGTCCGATGGGAATGAACTCCCACACGAACTACGCGCTGCGCAAGAACGGCCTGCAGACGATCGATGCGATCCATCCCGAGCTCGCGGAGCCGCTGCGGGAGAGTCTCGGCATCACCTACGGCCTCATCGTCTACCAGGAGCAGGTGATGTCGGTCGCCCAGAAGGTGGCCGGGTTCACCCTCGGCCAGGCCGACGTTCTTCGGCGGGCGATGGGCAAGAAGAAGAAGTCGGAGCTCGACAAGCAGTACGCCGACTTCGAGGCCGGAATGACCGGCAACGGCTACAGTGCCCAGGCGGTGAAGGTGCTCTGGGACACGCTGATGCCCTTCGCCGACTATGCCTTCAACAAGGCGCACAGCGCCGGCTACGGCGTGCTGAGCTATTGGACCGCCTACCTCAAGGCGAATCATCCCGCCGAGTACATGGCGGCGCTCCTGACGAGCGTCGGGGACTCTAAGGACAAGCTCGGCATGTATCTGAGCGAGTGCCGTCGCATGGGTATCCGGGTGCTGGCTCCGGACGTGAACGAGTCGAGCGGGGACTTCACGGCGGTGCCCAACGCCAGTACCGATTCACACAGTGGGGTCGGTGACATCCGCTTTGGTCTCGGTGCGATCCGCAACGTCGGAACGAACGTGGTCGAGGCGATCGCGAAGTCCCGGGAGGAGAAGGGCCGTTTCGAGTCCTTCCACGACTTCCTGCGCAAGGTGCCGATCCAGGTCGCCAACAAGCGCACGGTGGAGTCGCTTATCAAGTCGGGTGCCTTCGATTCGACGGCGGCGACCCGCAGGGCCCTGCTGGAGATCCACGAGGATGCCATCGACTCTGCGGTGAGCGACAAGCGGGCCGAAGCCAACGGACAGGTCGGCTTCGACTTCGACAGCCTCTGGGATGAACCGCAGGCCGTGAACCAGGTGCCCGACCGCCCCGAGTGGTCCAAGCGCGACAAGCTCGCGTTCGAGCGAGAGATGCTCGGGCTGTACGTGTCCGATCATCCGCTCGCCGGTCTCGAGCTCCAGCTCGCCAAGCTCGCCGGTTCGACGATCACCGAGGTTCTCGCGGGAGAGGTCGCCGGCGACGGGGAACACGTGACAGTAGCGGGACTGATCACCTCGGTGCAGCATCGCACGGCACGGAATTCCGGCAACCAGTACGGCGTCATCACCGTCGAAGACTTCGCGGGGGAGATCACGGTGATGTTCCTGGGCAAGGCCTACCAGGAGTTCTCGCCAGCCCTCACCAACGATGCCATCGTCGTCGTGCGAGGACGGGTCAGCATGCGCGACGACGGGATGAACCTGCACGCGTCGAGCATGTTCACGCCCGATCTCGGCCAGAGCCTCGGGTCGGGCCCCCTCACGATCTCGATGCCCGAATTCCGGGCGACGACGGATGTGGTGACGCAGTTGAACGACGTGCTCATCCGGCATTCCGGCGATACCGAAGTGCGGCTCAAGCTCGTCAAGGGCGAGACGGCGCGGGTGTTCGAGATCCCGTTCCCGGTCTCGGTCAACGCCGACCTTTACGGCGAGCTCAAGTCGCTCCTCGGTCCGAACTGCGTGGTCTGACCGGTCGATCGACTACAGCTGGAGCACGATCGGCGGGTAGCTGATGCGAGTGGAATACCAGTTCCAGTGACCGCCGGCGGTCTGTTCGATGTACGCGTAGACGGGCTGGTTCGCGGGCAGGTTCGAGTAGACGACCGAGATCGACTGGGTTCCGTTCACCACCCGGGAGCCGAGACCGGACACGCCGGGAAGGAACGACAGACCCTGAACGGTGAAGGTCACCGGCCCCGAGGTCTCAACGGCGAAGGAGATCACATAGGTTGCCGGCGTCGTGGCCCCGTAGGCGCCCGGCTCGAAGTGGACCTGGGCAGTGGGATTGCGGCTCGAGGTCACCGTGCGGTCGAAGCCCGCGTAGGGGGTCGCGGCATCCGTCTGCACGATCGTTGGCATGATCAGCGTGGTATTGGTGCGCCCGAGTCCGATGGTCTTGGTGGGGCTGAGGGTCTCGATCGTGCGGAACCACACGTGCGACGGAATGTAGCGATTCGACGGCGTGTAGGCGAGAGCGACATCGCGCAGGTCGAGAGTGTCGGTGAACGAGTCGACATCGGCGGACGTCCGGTCGAACGCGGTGTGGTCGAGCTCTGTCTTGTCGAGCCCTGTGTCGTCGAACTTCGGGGTCACGGCGCGGGAATCGATGGTGGTCATGGAATCCTCCTCAGTATCGGGACGGATTTATCCCGATACCCCTAGGAGCACAACGGCCCGGGCCAGATACACGGCAGGGCACTCGATGTCGTGTCGACTAGACCGTCTCGCCCGGCTTCAGGTAGGTGCGCTCGTGATAGAGCAGCGCGGCATCCGGTTCCCCCAAGGCGCCCTCTTCGACCTGCACCACGACCACGACGTTGTTGGCGACGGGGAAGCGCTCGACAATGCGCCCGACCATCCATGAGGTGACGCCCTCGAGGATCGGGAGGCCGTGCGGTCCCGGCGCCCAGTGGTCGCCTTCGAAGCGCAGGTCGTGGTCGCCGGACATCCGCTCAGCCAAATGGCGCGTCCGCGCTCCCATGGTCTGGATGGCCACCCAGTCCGTTCCGGCGACGGCGGGCCAGGCGCTGGCCACCTTCGCCATGTTGAAGGTCGCGAGCGGCGGCACGGCGGCGAGTGAGGCGAGGGATGTCGCGGTGAATCCGACGGGCTTGCCCTCTGGGGTCAGCGCGGTGATCACGACGACACCGGCGGCATGCCGGCGGAAGGCGTGTTTGAACGCGGCGATACCGTCCGGCTCTTCCGGGGTGACCACGGGCGCTGTCTCATCCATACGGCTATCAATTCTGTCTCGACTGGCGATATTCCCGTGGCGGTCAGGTGACTCCCACGAAGGTGCCAGAGAGGGTCCCCTAGGATTGGCTCGCCATGATCCAGACCATTGACCTTCGGGGTCTTAAGCCTAGCCGCGCCGAACTGCTCGCCCTCGTTCCGAGGTCACTAACCGACGTAAACGCCGCGTCGGCGATCGCGCAGGAGCTCATCTCCGATGTGCGCGAACGGGGCGAAGAAGCTCTTCTCGACCAGGCCGAACGGCTGGACGGCGTGCGTCCGGCGCGAGTGCGGCAGGATGTCGCGCACATCTCGGCGGCCGTCCGAGCCCTCAGCGTTCCCGTGCGCGACGCCCTCGAAGAGGCGATCGTGCGCGTGCGGGCGGCCTCGGAAGCCCAGTTGCCCTCGCCGCGTGTGACCACCCTCGGTCCCGGCGCCGAGGTCATCCAGCGCTGGAGCCCGGTTGCCCGCGTCGGCTTCTACGTGCCCGGCGGCAAGGCCGTGTACCCCTCGAGCGTCGTCATGAACGTGGTGCCCGCCCAGGTCGCGGGGGTGTCATCCGTGGCGCTCGCCTCGCCGGCGCAGCGGCAGTTCGACGGAAACATCCACCCCACCATCCTTGGAGCGGCCGGACTCCTCGGCATCGACGAGGTCTACGCCATGGGCGGCGCCGGAGCAATCGGCGCCTTCGCCTGGGGGGTGCCCGGTCTCAGCCTCGATCCCGTGCAGGTCATCACCGGCCCGGGCAACGTCTACGTGGCCGCAGCCAAACGCATCGTGCGCGGCCAGGTCGGCATCGACTCCGAGGCCGGGCCCACCGAGATCCTGGTGATCGCGGATGCCACTGCCGATCCCTTCCTCGTCGCGACCGACCTCATCAGCCAGGCCGAGCACGACGAACTCGCCGCGGCGGTGCTGGTCACGGACTCGGTGGACCTCGCCGACCGTGTGCAGGAGGAGCTTCTCAGGCTCGCCCCCCTCACGCCGCACAGCTCTCGCGTCGACATTTCGCTTCGCGGGGTCCAGTCGGCAGTCGTGCTCGTCGACAACATGGTGGATGCGGCGGCGTTCAGTAACGTCTATGGGCCGGAGCACCTCGAGATCCAGACCGCCGACCCCGGCCAGGTGCTCGATCTCATCGAGAGTGCCGGCGCGATCTTCCTCGGGGCGCACTCGCCCGTGAGCCTCGGCGACTACCTCGCCGGGTCGAACCATGTGCTCCCCACCGGAGGGCAGGCGAGATTCACGCCCGGGCTCGGTGCCTACACCTTCCTGCGCCCCCAGCAGGTGATCCGCTACGACCGCGACGCGCTCAAGGCCGTGGGAGACAAGGTGGTCGCGCTGGCGACCGCGGAAGACCTGCCGGCGCACGCCGCCGCGATCACTGCGCGGTTCGCCGAACAGTAGGTCATCCCCTCGGGCGAGCCGTGGCGCGGTATCCTTTCAGCACCATGTTCTGCCCCTTCTGCAGGTATCCCGATTCCCGTGTCATCGACTCGCGGACGAGCGACGACGGCATGTCCATCCGCCGCCGCCGCCAGTGTCCGGACTGCGGCCGACGCTTCTCCACCACCGAGACCGCGAGTCTCAACGTCGTGAAGCGCAGCGGTGTCGTGCAGCCCTTCAGCCGGGAGAAGATCGTCTCCGGCGTGCGCAAGGCCTGCCAGGGCAGACCGGTCACCGATACGGATCTCGCGATGCTCGCCCAGCGGGTCGAGGAGACCATTCGTGCCACCGGGGCGTCCCAGGTCGATGCCAACGACATCGGACTCGCGATCCTCCCACCACTGCGGGAGCTCGACGAGGTCGCCTACCTGCGCTTCGCCAGCGTGTACCAGGGGTTCGACTCTCTCGAGGACTTCGAGGCGGCCATCACCCTCCTCCGGGTCGAACACGACGCGGCCGCCGAGGTCTCCGAGAACTGATGGCGGCCGCTGGGCCGGTAGCCTGAACCTGGCATGTATCGACTACTCTTCAGGCTCGTCCTCACCCGGCTCGACCCGGAGACCGCGCACCACCTCGCGTTCGACGTGATCCGCTGGCTCCCTCGCATCGGACTCGGCGCGATCCTCCGTAGGCTCAGTCGCCCCGGCCCTTCCCTCGCGGTCGACGCCCTCGGCCTGAGATTCGCCTCACCCTTCGGCGTCGCCGCCGGTTTCGACAAGGACGGCCGTGCCATCCAGGGCCTCGGCCAGCTCGGATTCGGCCACGTGGAGGTGGGTACCATCACGGCGATCGCGCAGCCGGGAAACGATCGCCCGCGCCTGTTCCGACTGATCCCCGACAACGCGGTGATCAACCGCATGGGCTTCAACAATCTCGGCGCGGCGGATGCGGCCCCTCGATTCGCGCGCGAGCTCGCCCGCGGCATCCGCCCGGTCATCGGCGCGAACATCGGAAAGAGCCGCGTCGTCGATGTTGATGACGCGATCGCCGACTATCTCGTCAGCGCTCGCCTGCTCGCTCCGGTCAGCGACTATCTCGCCGTGAACGTGAGTTCCCCGAACACTCCCGGCCTGCGTGGACTGCAGGAGCTCGACAAGCTCACCCCCCTTCTCACCGCCGTCAACGACGCCGCGGGAGACACCCCCGTGCTCGTGAAGATCGCGCCGGACCTCACCGACGACCAGGTGCGGCGAATCGCCGAACTGGCGGTGGAACTCGGCCTCGCGGGCATCATCGCCACCAACACGACCCTGTCCCGTGACGGCCTGGTGACGGATGCCGCGATCGTCGAGGCTGCGGGAGCCGGAGGGCTCTCCGGTGCTCCACTCGCCGCCCGGTCGCTCGCGGTCCTCCGCATCATCCGCACCGCAGTGCCGGAGGATTTCTGTGTGATCTCGGTCGGGGGAGTGGATACCGCCGCCGATGTCGCCGAACGCCTCGCCGCCGGTGCGACTCTCGTGCAGGGCTATACCGCGTTCCTGTATCGCGGACCACTCTGGGCCCGTTCGATCAATCGCGGGTTGGCAAAGCTCGGCCGCTGAGCCGAATGCCGCTGGGCCGAATGCCGCTGGGCCGAATGCCGCTGGGCCGAATGCCGCTGGGCCGAATACCGCTGGGCCGAATGCCGCTGAGGCCGCGTTCCGCCGAACGCTGCCGGCGCAATATCCGCCGCGGCGGGGGATACGTCCTCTCGCGGCGGCGTAGTGGTACCGCGGAGGGAGTCATAACTCCCGCCGCGAGGTCGTAGTCCCGCCAGGAGCCGCGAGGGAGCCTAGGGCCGCCGCGACCGTCGAGGGAGGGCCGCTGCGCTGCGCTGACGCGGGCGCCTCAGGCCGGGAAGGCTCCGCGCTTCACCTGCGGCTTCGGCAGGCGCATGGGACGCAGCTGGAGGGCGCGCATGGCGGTGTACCAGCGGTTGCCCTTCTGCACCTTGTCTTCCCCGTACTTCGCGGTGAGCTTGCGCTGGATCAGTACACCGGCGACGATGCAGTCGATCACGGCGATGAGGAAGAAGCCCCAGAGCGCGAAGATGGCGATCGACTGGACCACGGCGTTGTTGATGAAGGTGAGGATGATCACCAGGAACATCACCGGGATGATCAGTTCGCCGACACTCCAGCGGGCGTCGACGTAATCGCGGATGTAGCGCCGCTGCACACCCTTGTCTTTCGTCGGCAGGTACTTCTCTTCGCCGTTCGCCATGCCGACGCGGGCTTTCTCGCGCGCCTCGTTCATCTTCGCGCGGGAGGCCTTGTTGCCGGCCTTGCGGTCGCTCGACACGAGCGGGCGCATGTTCGCGGCCTCGCGCTCCTTGCGCGTCGGCGTGGCGTGACCCTTGCCGCTCGAAATGCTGTCGGTGTTGAGGTCGTAACCGGCCGCCGGGTCGGTCTTGCTCGAACTGTCTGGCTTGGCCACTGGAGATTCCTACCGATCGATGTCTGCTTAAGATTACCTTCATGTCTTCTCCAGCGGCCACACGTCCAGAACTCCTCCAGACTCTTCGCGAATCAGTCGCCGGGGGATTCCCCGTCGCCGTCGCCGAGCTGTCGAAACTGGTGCGCATTCCCTCGGTCTCCTGGGCGGCGTTTGATCCGCAGCCGGTCAGCGAGAGTGCGGATGCCGTCGCCGCCCTCGTCACCGGGCTCGGCGTCTTCGAGACCGTGCAGGTGGCTCGTGCCCCGATCGGAACGGGGGCGGATGCCCCGCTCGGCCAGCCCGCCGTTCTCGCGACCCGCGCCGCCCGCAACGGACGGCCCACCATCCTGCTGTACGCGCACCACGATGTGCAGCCGCCCGGCAAGGACGAGGACTGGGACTCCCTCCCCTTCGAGCCCACGGTGCGGGGTGACCGCCTGTATGGTCGCGGCGCCGCCGACGACAAGGCCGGCGTCATGGCACACATCGCCGCGATCCGCTCCTTCGTCGAGACCGTGGGATCGGACTTCGACCTGGGGCTCGCGCTCTTCATCGAGGGGGAGGAGGAGTTCGGTTCGCGATCGTTCACCAACTTCCTCAGCGCGCACCGGGCAGAACTGGCCGCAGACGTCATCGTCGTCGCCGATTCCGACAACTGGGACGTCGACACCCCGGCCCTCACCGTCGGTCTCCGCGGCAATGTCACGTTCCGACTCACGGTGTCGACGTTGGAGCACGCCTCGCACTCCGGGATGTTCGGGGGAGCGGTTCCGGATGGCATGCTCGCCGCCATCCGGCTGCTGGCCACCCTGCACGCCGAAGACGGGTCCGTCGCGGTCGAGGGCCTCAGCTCGCGGGAGGCCGCGACACCCGACTACCCCGAGGAGCAGCTGCGCCATGAGGCGGCCCTTCTCGAAGGCGTCGCTCCGATCGGCTCCGGCACCATCCTCAGTCGCCTCTGGTCCAAGCCGGCCATCACCGTCACCGGAATCGATGCGCCGAGCGTCGGCAACGCCTCCAACACGCTTTCCCCCTCGGTCAGCGTCAAGATCAGCGCGCGGATCGCCCCCGGCCAGCAGGGCACCGAAGCCTTCGCGGCCCTCGAGAGCCACCTCCGCTCGAACGCGCCATTCGGTGCCCACATCGAGATCGACGACGTGGACACCGGAAACGGATTCCTGGTCGACACGAGCGGCTGGGCGGTGACCGAGGCGAAGACCTCGATGACGGATGCCTGGGGAGTCGAGGCCGTCGAGACCGGTATCGGCGGATCGATCCCCTTCATCGCCGACCTCGTCGAGATGTTCCCCGCGGCGCAGATCCTCGTGACCGGCGTCGAAGATCCCGACTCTCGCGCGCACAGCCCCAATGAGTCCCTGCATCTCGGAGTGTTCCAGCGGGCCATCCTCACCGAGGCCGTTCTGCTGGCGCGACTCAACGAACGCCAGTGAGACGCGCGCCGAAGCTCGCAGGAACAATATCCAGCATCCGATGCTTACACTTGATAGCAGAACTCGCCGACCCTAAGGAGTTGTCATGACCGACACCGCGCTGACTGAAACCAAGTCCGTCGAGACGACGTCCGAAGCCTCCGCTCACGGCGTCGGCCTCACCGACACCGCAGCCACGAAGGTGCGCAGCCTCTACGAGCAGGAGGGTCGTGACGACCTCCGCCTGCGCGTGGCAGTGCAGCCCGGCGGATGCTCCGGCCTCATCTACCAGCTCTACTTCGACGAGCGCCTGCTCGACGGCGACGCGACCGTCGACTTCGACGGTGTCGAGGTAGTCGTCGACAAGATGAGCGTCCCCTACCTCGATGGCGCGACCATCGACTTCGAAGACACCATCCAGAAGCAGGGTTTCACCATCGACAACCCCAACGCCTCGGGCAGCTGCGCGTGTGGAGACAGTTTCCACTGAGGCCCGGCCCTCAGTGAGAGCACGCTAACAGCGGGCTCCCACGCGGCATCCAGAGAAGGGAATCGCCTGGGGCGGTTCCCTTTTTTGCTGCCCGAATTCAGGGAAATCGCCGGTTCGGGTGCCCATTCCGTCCGAGAGCGCGCGTCCTGCGGAGTAGGCTTGGAGCACCAAATAAGCTGGGATTCGAACCAGCAGTTGTCCTGTATGTCCGTGTCATCCGAGAGGTTCCAGGTGCGCTCCAACCGCCGTCTTCGATGGGCAGTAGCTCCAATCGCTGTCACGCTCGTCGTCATTCTGGCCGGCTGTAGCCAGCAGCAGCTCCGGGGATTCCTCCCCGAAGGCTCCGCCGGCGCGACCAACCACACCTCGGGCATCACCGGTCTCTGGGTCACGTCCTGGATCGTGCTGCTTGCCGTCGGAATCATCACCTGGGGCCTCATCATCTGGGCTGCCATCGTCTACCGTCGCCGCAAGGGGCAGACCGGCCTGCCGGTGCAGTTGCGCTACAACCTTCCGATCGAGATCTTCTACACGATCGTGCCGCTCATCCTCGTGCTCGGTTTCTTCGCCTTCACGGCCAAGGAGCAGAACTCGATCGAGCACGTCGTGAAGAACCCCGACGTCAAGGTCGAGGTCTACGGCAAGCGCTGGGCCTGGGACTTCAACTACCCGGGTGTCGGTCCCGGTGGCAACGGCGTGAACTCCCCGGGCATCCAGGCCCAGGAGCTCGAGAACGCCGATGGCAGCATCGACCGCTCAAAGATCCCCACCCTCTACCTGCCGGTCAACAAGAGCGTCCAGATCAAGATCGAGAGCCGCGATGTCGCGCACTCCTTCTGGGTCATCGACTTCCTCTACAAGAAAGACAACATCCCCGGCAAGGACAACTACGAGTACGTCACTCCGACGAAGCTCGGCACCTTCGAAGGCAAGTGCGCGGAACTGTGTGGCGACTACCACTCGCTGATGCTGTTCCAGGTGAAGGTCGTGACGCAGTCGGAATTTGACGACTACATCCAGAGCCTCGCCGACAAGGGCCAGACCGGAATCCTCGGCCCGGAGTACAACACGAACACGAACCAGCCTGACAACAAAGCACCGTCGGCCGAGAAGTAGGGCGATCACCATGAGCACAGCGACAGCACCCGCACCGACTCCGACGGTGGGCGGCACGAGCAACAGCCAGTTCACGACCTCACGGGTGGGTCCCAAGGGCAACATCCTGGTCAGTTGGATCACCACCACCGACCACAAGAAGATCGGGTACCTCTACCTGATCACCTCTTTCCTGTACTTCCTGCTCGGTGGGGTGATGGCGCTCGTCATCCGCGCTCAGCTGTTCGAGCCCGGCCTGCAGATCGTCGCAACGAAGGAGCAGTACAACCAGCTCTTCACCATGCACGGCACGATCATGCTGCTGATGTTCGCGACGCCGCTGTTCGCCGGCTTCGTGAACTTCCTGATGCCGATCCAGATCGGCGCTCCGGATGTCGCTTTCCCGCGTCTCAACGCCTACGCGTACTGGCTCTACAGCTTCGGTTCGCTCATCGCGGTCGCCGGGTTCCTCACCCCCCAGGGCGCGGCGTCGTTCGGGTGGTTCGCCTACGTGCCACTGTCGACCACGACCTTCTCTCCGTCCCTCGGAGGAAACCTCTGGGTCTTCGGTCTCGCCCTGAGCGGATTCGGGACCATTCTCGGAGCCGTCAACTTCATCACGACCATCGTCACGATGCGTGCTCCCGGAATGACCATGTTCCGCATGCCGATCTTCGTCTGGAACGCCCTCGTCACCTCGATCCTCATCCTGATGGCCTTCCCGGTGCTGGCAGCGGCCCTGTTCGCCCTCGGATCCGACCGGGTATTCGGGTCGCACCTCTACAACGTCGAGGCCGGTGGTGCGATCCTCTGGCAGCACCTGTTCTGGTTCTTCGGGCATCCCGAGGTCTACATCATCGCGCTGCCGTTCTTCGGCATCGTCTCCGAAGTCTTCCCGGTGTTCAGCCGTAAGCCGATCTTCGGCTACAAGACGCTCGTCTACGCCACCATCTCCATCGCGGCACTCTCCGTCACGGTGTGGGCGCACCACATGTATGTCACCGGTTCCGTGCTGCTGCCCTTCTTCTCGCTCATGACGATGCTCATCGCCGTTCCGACGGGCGTGAAGATCTTCAACTGGATCGGCACGATGTGGCGCGGCTCGGTGACCTTCGAGACCCCAATGCTGTGGGCGATCGGATTCCTCATCACCTTCACCTTTGGTGGTCTCACCGGCGTGATCCTCGCATCGCCGCCGCTCGACTTCCACGTGTCGGACACGTACTTCGTCGTGGCCCACTTCCACTACGTGGTCTTCGGCACCGTCGTCTTCGCCATGTTCAGCGGCTTCTACTTCTGGTGGCCCAAGTGGACGGGCAAGATGCTCAACGAACGCCTGGGCAAGATCCACTTCTGGCTGCTCTTCATCGGCTTCCACACCACCTTCCTCGTGCAGCACTGGCTCGGAGTGATGGGGATGCCGCGTCGCTACGCGACCTATCAGCCGCAGGACGGGTTCACCTGGATGAACCAGCTGTCCACCGTGGGAGCCATGATTCTCGGCGTCTCGATGCTTCCGTTCATCTTCAACGTCTACATCACCGCCCGCACCGCACCGCGCGTGACGGTGAATGACCCCTGGGGCTACGGACGCTCGCTCGAGTGGGCGACCTCCTGCCCGCCGCCGCGCCACAACTTCACGTCGATTCCGCGCATCCGTTCCGAGTCTCCCGCTTTCGATCTCAACCACCCCGAAGCGGGGATTCCGGTCGGGATCGGCGGGGCTGGCCCGTTCAAGGACGCCCCGGAAGCAGCGACCTACGATGTCGCCGACGGACAGGTGAAGTAGAACCATGAACGCCCAAGCGAAAATGCTCTGGATCCTCTGCGCCTTCTTCATCGCAGCGGACATCACCTACGTGACCTGGAGCATCATCCAGCACAACACCGGGTACGTCACCCAGCTCGGCGGAACCCAGGGCGGGGGAGAGGGCTCACCCGTCGAGTGGGTTGGCGCAGTGGCCATCGGGCTCGCTGCCATCCTCTCGGCATTCGTGGCCTTCTACCTCGGGCGCACCAATAAGTCCGTCGGCGGATTGCTGCCGGAGGACCGCCTGGACGCCAACATCGACGATGGGGACCCGGAGCAGGGATTCTTCAGCCCCTGGAGCTGGTGGCCCATCATGTTGGCCGCCGGTGGGGCGCTCCTGTTCATGGGAATCGCGATCGGAGTGTGGATTGCCTTCATTGGTGCCGCGATCACCATGATCAGTCTCGTAGGGTGGGTCTATGAGTACTACCGCGGAAACTTCGCCCGCTAGCCCAACCAACGTGCGACTGGCCTCGCCCGCCGATCGTGACGCGGTGTTCGCTCTCGTCGAGCAGCTCGGCATCGGTGAGAAGCCGAATCGTGAATCCTTCGCCGAGGCCTTCGCGCACGGCGTGGAGCCGAGCAGGGACCATCTGCTGCTCGTGGCCGAACTGGACGGTGTCGTCTCGGCCTACGCCTATACGACGATCGAGCGGCTGCTCTACACGAACGGTGACTCCGCCCAGCTGCAGGAGCTTGCCGTGAACACCCCCGCGCGTGATCGTGGCCTCGGGAGCCTCCTGGTGGCCGCTATCGAGGACGAGTGCCGCTCCCGCGGCGTCCGTCAGCTCACCGTGGCCAGCAGCCATGCGGCCCGGTTCTATGAGCGACTCGACTACCGCTCGACCTCCGACTTCCTGAAGAAGAGCTTCGTCAACGACTGACCGTAGGCGTCTGTGTCACCGCAGTCGAGGGATCCCTTCGTCCGCTGATATCCGGGCGCTGTGGTTCCTCCGCGTTCCGCATTCCGAACCAGCCTCGCCGGCATCGTCAACGAAAGGCGGCCTGGCGCCGTGCGTTGCGGAGTGCTCGCAGACGTCCGCTGGATCGTCACGCGTGTCCCCGCGTGCCCCAAGGTGCTAGCTGTACTACGACAGTATCCGGGCACGACTGAAGCCCCGGCCGATGGTGCTGGCCGGGGCTTCGAGTTCGTCACTCAGATACGAGCTAGTGGTGTCCGGAGCGCTCCACTTCGGTCTTCGTGGCCGGCGCGATGCGATCCTCGAAGAACCAGCGGGACAGGGCGGCGCGGGTGCGCTGGGCTCCGGAGATGCGACCGTTGGCATCCGGGCGGATCATCAACGGGGTGTACTCGTTGAAACTCACCAAGCGCCAGCGCTCGTAGTCGTCGAGCTGCTCGTGCACCTCGATGTACTCACCACCGGGGAGTCGCACGATACGACCGGACTCGAAGCCGTGCAGCGCGATCTCGCGGTCCTTCTTCTGCAGGCCGAGGCACACGCGCTTCGTGATGAAGAACGCCAGCACCGGGCCGAGGAAGAAGAGCACCTGGAGCACGTGGATGACGCCCTCGATGGTGATCTTGAAGTGCGTCGCCATCAAGTCGGAGCTGGCTGCCGCCCAGAGCACCGCGTAGAAGGTGACTCCCGCCGCTCCGATCGCCGTGCGAGTGGGCGCATTGCGCGGTCGCTCGGCGATGTGGTGCTCACGCTTGTCGCCCGTGATCCAGGCCTCCACGAAGGGGTACGTCGCGACGATCCCCAGGAAGGCGATCAGGATGACGGTGATCACGATGATGTTGAAGGAGTAGGTGTGGTTGAACCACACCACCTCCCACCCCGGCGGGATCAGACGGAGCATGCCGTCGGCGAATCCGATGTACCAGTCCGGCTGGGTCCCTGCGGAGACGGGGGAGGGGTCGTACGGCCCGTAGGTCCAGATCGGGTTGATCGTGAAGAACGAGGCGATCAGCACGATCACTCCGAAGACCACAAAGAAGAAGCCTCCGGCCTTGGCGGCGAAGATCGGCATGATCGGCACACCGACGACGTTGTCGTTGGTGCGTCCCGGTCCGGCGAACTGGGTGTGCTTGTTAACGATCATCAACAGGAGATGCGCACCGAGAGCCGCAACCAGGATGGCCGGCAGCAACAGGATGTGGATCGAGTAGAACATCGCCACGAGCTTGGTTCCGGGGAACTCCCCGCCGAAGAGCAAATAGGAAATCCAGGTTCCGACCACCGGGATGCCCTTGATGATCCCGTCGATGATGCGGAGGCCGTTGCCGGAGAGCAGGTCATCGGGGAGCGAGTATCCGGTGAAGCCCTCGGCCATCGCCAGTACGAAGAGCACGAAGCCGATGAACCAGTTGATCTCACGCGGCTTGCGGAACGCGCCGGTGAAGAAGACGCGGAGCATGTGAAGGCCGATGGATGCCACGAAGAGCAGCGCAGCCCAGTGATGGATCTGGCGGAACAGGAGCCCACCACGCACGTCGAACGAGATGTTGAGCGACGACGAGTACGCGGCAGACATCTGGATGCCCTTGAGCGGCACGTAGGAGCCGTCGTAGGTCACCTCCGCCATGGACGGCTGGAAGAAGAACGTGAGGAACGTGCCCGAGAGCAGGATCACGACGAAGCTGTAGAGAGCGACCTCGCCCAGCATGAAGGACCAGTGGTCGGGGAAGATCTTGCGACCCAGCTCCTTGACCAGACCCGAGATGCTCGTGCGCTCGTCGATGTAGTTCGCTGCAGCCCCCGTGAATCGTGCTCCACGACTAGGTGCTGCTGCCGTCGGCGTCTCGGTGACGGTCGGGGCGGCAGCGGGCTTGGTTTCAGTGACGGTCATGCTCGCTCCCAGAAACTCGGTCCGACGGGCTCGTGGAAGTCGCTTTGCGCGACGAGATATCCCTCGGAGTCGATCGCGATGGGCAACTGCGGCAGTGGGCGTGCAGCCGGACCGAAGATGACCTCGCATTCGTTGGTGACGTCGAAGGTCGAGGAGTGGCACGGGCAGAGCAGGTGATGCGTCTGCTGCTCGTAGAGTGCTACCGGACATCCGACGTGGGTGCAGATCTTGGAATAGGCGACGATGCCGTCGTAATTCCAAGATTCGCGGCCAGCGGAGATGTTGAGATCCGCGGGCTTGAGGCGCATCAAGAGGACTGCAGCCTTCGCTTTTTGTTCGAGTCGATCTTCCTTGTCATTGAGCCCCTCGGGGATGACGTGGAAGACGGATCCGATCGTGACATCCGCAGCCCTGATCGGGGTGCCGGACGGGTCGTGGGTGAGCCGAGTTCCCTTGGCCCACATGGTGTGCTCGAGCTGGGGAACCGGATCCGCGGCAGGAGCCAGGTCACGGAACAGCACGACTGCCGGCAACGGGAATGCGACGAGGGCACCGACGAGGCTGTTGCGGATGAGCGTGCGACGCCCGAATCCGGACTCCTGGTTACCCAGCTTGAAGATCTCCACGGCCTTCTCGCGGGTGGCCTCGGTTCCGCGGGTGAGATGACGGGATTCCGACATCTCATCGCCACGCATGAGGTTCTTCGACCAGTAGATCGCGCCGATTCCGATAGCGAGCAACCCGAGCGAGATCCCGAGTCCGAGGAAGACGGTGTTGAGGCGCACAGAGTTGGTGTTGCCCGGGATGATCGGGAACGCCACGTACGCCGCAACAGCGAAAACGCTGCCGACGATCGAGAGGAAGAAGAGCGTGTAGACGCGACGCTCGGCGACACGATCCTTCTGCGGATCGAGGTCGGTGGCGCGCAGGCGGTGCGGGGGGAGTCCCGGGTTCTCAAAGGCGTCAGAAGGTACGACTGCCGTGCCGGTTCTGGCCACGGGGGGTTCGCTTCGGACTACGGCCGACCCGGCAGCGGCGTTTGTGCCACCGTCGTCGTGCTGTGCCATTCTGGGTCCTTTCGGTGGTGCAGGAATTCTTGTGGTGCGGTGATGTGGAGCGTGGAGCCGGACGGCGCCCGGGCGACTAGTTCGCCTTGGCCGCGATCCAGATGGTCACGGCGACGATCGCGCCGAGGCCGAAGATCCAGATGAAGAGTCCTTCTGACACCGGCCCGAGGTTGCCGAGGTCGAATCCGCCCGGGGACGGATTCTTGTCGAGGTACTTCAGGTAGGTGATGATGTCGGCCTTCTGCGTCGGCGTCAGGTTGGTGTCATTGAAAACCGGCATGCTCTGCGGGCCGGTGACCATGGCCTCGTAGATGTGCACGGGAAGCACCCCGGAGAGAGCCGGGGCGAACTTGCCCTCGGTGAGGGCGCCACCCGCGCCGGCCACGTTGTGGCACATGGCGCAGTTGATGCGGAACAGCTCGGCTCCAGTCGACGCGTTGCCGTCGGCCTTGAGGTACTTCTCCGACGGGATTGCGGGACCGGGGGAGAGGGAGGCGACATAGTCGGCGAGCGAAGCGACCTGGCTGTCGGTGAACTGCACCGGCTTCTTCTCCGCCTGTGGACCCTGGTTGGCCAGCGGCATGCGGCCGGTGCCCACCTGGAAGCTCACCGATGCCGCTCCGACGCCGTAGAGGCTCGGTCCGACGCCGTCGACGCCCTCGGCGTTCAGGCCGTGGCACGTGGCGCAGTTGGACGAGAAGAGTTTCTTCCCCTCATCCGCCGACGCCTGCGTGTGTACCGACGAGGTCTCTGCCGACGCTGTGCTGCTGAACAGCGCGTAGGCGCCGCCGGTCGAGACGAGCCCGATGGTGATCAGAGCGATCGTGGCAAGTGGATGACGCCGACCACGACGGCCGATGGTGCCAGCCCCGGTGGTCTTGCTGTTCTTCGCCATGCTGTGGTGTATCCCTGGTTCCTCTGGATGGATTCGAACTATTTCAGAACGTAGATGACCAGGAACAACCCGATCCACACCACGTCGACGAAGTGCCAGTAGTAGGAGACCACGATGGTCGAGGTCGCCTCCTTGTGGCCGAAGTTTTTCACGCTGTACGCACGACCGATGATGAGCAGCATTGCTATCAGGCCGCCCGTGACGTGAAGGGCGTGGAATCCGGTGGTGATGTAGAAGGCGGAACCGTAGGAGTTCGAGGCGAGAGAGACATTCTCGCTCACGAGGTTCGCGTACTCGAAGACCTGGCCGGTGACGAAGATCGCTCCGAGGGCGTAGCTGGCGAAGAACCACTCGACCATGCCCCATTTGACGGGGCTGGGACCGGTGCGTCGTTTCTGCAAGCGCTCAGCAGCGAACACGCCGAACTGCGCGGTGAACGAGGAGGCCACGAGGATGATCGTGTTGGTGAGCGCGTAGGGAACGTTGAGTTTCGGTGTCTCGGCGGCCCAGAGTTCCGGCGAGGTGGAACGCAGAGTGAAGTAGATGGCGAAGAGGCCGGCGAAGAACATGACCTCGCTGCCCAACCAGACGATGGTGCCGACGGCGACGACGCTCGGTCGATTGACAACGGGAGCGCTGAGGCCGGGGGAGATCGAGGTGCTGGTCACTTATCCATTATGGCTGATCACGGCGAGTTCATTTCTCATTCGCAGCGGTAGTTCGGTCAAATTATCAGGCTCGCCAAGGCTCATCGCTATGATCGCAGTCATGCCTTCCGACCTCTCCTGGCCCAGCATTCTCAGCACACTCTTGGATGGTGAAGACCTCGCTATCAGCGAAGCATCATGGGCCATGCAGCAGGTGATGAACGGAGACGCGACTCCCGCCCAGCTTGCGGGCTTCCTCGTTGCCCTGCGGGCCAAAGGGGAGACCGTCGACGAGGTGGTCGGATTCCGCGACGCGATTCTCGAGAACGCACTTCCCCTGGTGGTCGACCCGATGGCCCTCGACATCGTCGGCACCGGCGGGGACCGATTCGGCACGGTGAACGTGTCGACCATGGCCTCGGTGGTCGCTGCGGCATCCGGCGTTCCGGTGGTGAAGCACGGCAATCGTGCCGCGAGCTCGGCATCTGGATCATCGGATGTGCTTGCCGCTCTCGGCATCAATCTGGAGCTCGATCCGGAGGGAGTCGCGCGCGTGTTCGGCGAGACGGGCATCACGTTCGCGTTCGCCGCGCTGTTCCACCCCGGGTTCCGCCACGCGGGTCCGACACGGCGGGAGCTGGGGATCCCGACCGCGTTCAACTTCCTCGGTCCGCTCGTGAACCCGGCCCGCTGTGAGGCCAATGCGGTGGGCGTCGCGCATCTGGACAAAGTGCCCCTCGTCGTCGGCGTCTTCCGCACCCGCGGCGCGACGGCGCTGGTGTTTCGCGGCGACGACGGACTCGACGAGCTCACCACGACCGGACACAGCCACATCTGGGAGGTGTCGCGCGGTTCGGTCACCGAGCACGACCTCGACCCTCTCGAACTCGGGATCCCCCGAGCACAGATCTCCGATCTGCTCGGAGCAGATGGTGCCCACAACGCGGAAGTCGCGCGTGCGACGCTGGCCGGTCAGCTCGGACCGGTGCGGGACATCGTGCTTCTCAACGCAGCTGCCGGTCTCGTGGCCTTCGACCTTGCGCGGGATCCCGCGCAGCTTCAGCTCGGCATCCTGGATCGTTTCCGGGCGAAGATCGAGGTCGCGGCGAACGCTATCGACTCCGGTGCGGCTTCTCAGAAGCTGGACGACTGGGTCGCCGCAACCAACGCCTGAGAGCCGATCGGTCGGCCCGCCACGCCTAACGGAACGAGCCCGCCGAGCCCCGCGGCCGCTGGTGCGGCGCGAGGATCTCGACGGGCTCGATCAGCTCTGTTCGGTTATTTGACGTCGTCGTCGACCCAGTCGAAGGTCTTGGTGACGGCTTTTTTCCAGAGGCGGATTTGACGGTCGCGTTCGTCGGGGTCCATGTTCGGGGTCCAGCGGGAGTCTTCCTGCCAGTTGGCCCGCAACTCGTCCAGGTCAGACCAGAACCCGGTCGCCAGCCCGGCCGCGTACGCGGCACCGAGCGCGGTGGTCTCCGCCACGACGGGACGCACGACCGGGACTCCGAGGATGTCGGCCTGGAACTGCATCAGCGTGTTGTTGGCGATCATTCCGCCGTCGACTTTCAGTTCGGTCAGATCCACTCCGGAGTCGGCGTTGACCGCGTCGAGGACTTCGCGGGTTTGGAACGCGGTGGCCTCCAACGCGGCGCGGGCGATGTGTCCCTTGTTCACATAACGGGTCATGCCCACCAACGCCCCCCGGGCATCGGAACGCCAGTACGGGGCGAACAGGCCAGAGAACGCGGGCACGAAATACACCCCACCGTTATCGTCGACAGTTTTGGCCAGGTCCTCGATCTCGGGGGCCGAATTGATCAGGCCGAGGTTGTCCCGCAACCACTGCACCAACGACCCGGTGACAGCGATCGAGCCCTCCAACGCGTAATGCGGTTTGTTGTCGCCGAGCTTGTACCCGAGGGTGGTGAGCAGCCCGTTCTTGGAGTGCACGATCTCTTCCCCGGTGTTGAAGATGAGGAAGTTACCGGTGCCGTAGGTGTTCTTCGACTCCCCGGCATCGAAGGCCGCCTGCCCGAACGTGGCCGCCTGCTGGTCACCCAGAATCCCCGCCACCGGAACCTCACGCAGCAGCGACGATTCCGACACCATCCCGTATACCTCGGAGGAGGAACGGATCTCCGGCAGCATCGATACCGGAACCCCGAAGTCGGCCAGGATCGACTCGTCCCACTGCAAGGTCTCCAGATCCATGAACAGGGTCCGCGACGCGTTGGTCACATCGGTGGCATGCACCCCACCCTCGACCCCGCCGGTCAAATTCCACAACACCCACGAATCGGTAGTGCCGAACAACAGGTCCCCGGCCTCGGCCTTCTCCCTCGCCCCCTCGACGTTCTCCAAAATCCACACGATCTTCGTGCCCGAGAAATAGGTAGCCAGCGGCAACCCGACCTTCTGCTTATACCGATCGACATCCCCGGCCGCCAAGCGGTCCACGATCGGCTGCGTGCGGGTGTCCTGCCACACGATCGCGTTGTACACCGGAACCCCGGTGGTCTTATCCCACACCACCGCAGTCTCCCGCTGGTTCGTGATCCCGACAGCCGTGATGTTGTGACGGGTGATATTCGCCTTCGACAGAGCCTGCCCGATCACCTCACGCGTGTTATCCCAGATCTCCTTCGGATCATGCTCCACCCACCCCGCCCTCGGAAAGATCTGCTCATGCTCCAACTGACCCGACGAAACAATCGAGCCGGAATGGTCAAAAATAATGGCACGAGTACTGGTCGTACCCTGGTCGATCGACAAAATGTAATCAGTCATGAGTTACCTCCATGTAACGGGTGGAAATACGGTGTTGCGGCATTGCTGTTTGGGCAGACTCGAACCATTGCGAGCCTGCCCGTTGTGAAACGACTGGATGCTCACCCAGCGTTTCTCGAGGCGATCTGTCGTCGAGCGGCGTGCTATTTGCTCGCGAGCAGGGGAAGTAGCGGATGCGCGAGCAGGCCCGCGAGTGCGCCACCGACGAGCGGGCCGACGATCGGCACCCAGGCGTAGGACCAGTCGCTGCCGCCTTTGCCCTTGATCGGCAGGATGGCGTGCGCGATGCGTGGCCCGAGGTCTCGGGCCGGGTTGATCGCGTACCCGGTCGGGCCACCGAGGGAGGCACCGATACCGACGACGAGCAGGGCGACGGGAACCGCGCCGAGGGCCGCGAGTCCGGCCGGGGTGTTGGTGCCGGCATCGCCGCCGCGGCCGAAGGCGATCACGACGAAGACGAGCACGAAGGTGCCGATGACCTCGGTCACCACGTTCCAGCCGTAGCTGCGGATTGCCGGGCCGGTAGAGAACACGCCGAGCTTGTTGGCCGGGTCGGGTTCGTCATCGAAGTGCTGCTTGTAGGCGAGCCAGACGCCGACGGCACCGAGGAATGCACCGATCAGCTGGCCGGCCAGATAGACCAGCACCGTGCCGATCGGCCACTTGGCCGGATCGTTGACCGCGAGGCCGATGGTGACAGCAGGGTTGAGGTGGGCTCCGGAGTAGTACGCCGCGGTCACACCGGCGAAGACCGCGAGGCCCCAGCCGAAGGTGACCATGAGAAAACCACCGTTGAAGCCCTTGGTTTTCGCCAGGGCGACGTTGGCGACGACACCCCCACCGAGCAGGAGCAGGAGAAATGTTCCGACTATCTCCGAGAGGAATTTGAGACCGAGACTGTCCACGTTGACCTTCCTATCTGACGAACGGGCCACCAGCGGGGCGTCGATGGCCGGATGCGCTCTTCACACACCATATCCGGTCTTTCGCTCTGCATAACGGCCTCGTTACACTAGTTTTCGAGGTTTCTTCCGGAGGGAATGATTGGTTTCAATCCTCTGCTTGTGGTGCCCGAAATCTGGGTGAAAAGGCCCTCGGGAAGGGGATCGCTGAATGGCTGAGGCGATATATTCAGCGCATCTGCCCCGGATCGAATCGGTGCTGGCTGCCGAGCGCGCCGAGCTCGAACGAGGCATCGACAGCACTCGTTCGGAGCTCGACGGTGTCCGCGTCGCGCGGGCCGATTCCTCGGCTGACGATGAACACGATCCCGAGGGATCGACTCTGTCGTCGGACTGGTCTCGCATCGAGGGGATCGGCAGCGGCCTTCGCACCCGCCTCGAAGAGAACGAGGCTGCGCTCGCCCGGCTCGCCGCCGGCACCTACGGTTCGTGCGTGCGATGCGGCCGCCCGATCGGCGAAGCCCGTCTCGAAGCCCGGCCGAGCGCAGCGCTCTGTATCGACTGCGCCCGTGAGGTTCAGCGCTAGAAGGCCGGCCGTGACGGTGGAGTGCGGATGCCGAGGCGCCACACCGCCGTGGTCAGCGGTACCCCCGGCCGATAGGCGAGGTGCACCACGGAGGGTGCGTCGAGCACCTGGAGGTCCGCCCGGCCGCCGACACGCAGCGCGCCGAGGGCATCCGGTCCCGTGTCGCGGCCGAGCGCGCGTGCTCCTCCGCGGGTAGCCGCCCAGACGGCCTCGTCGACGCTGAGTCCCATCTGGAGAACCGCAACAGCAACGCAGAACGGCATCGACGTGGTGTACGAACTCCCCGGGTTGCAGTTGCTCGCGAGTGCGATCCCGACTCCGGCGTCGAGGAGTTCCCTGCCGGGTGCGAGCGGCTCGCGGGTCGACAGATCGCAGGCCGGCAGGAGGGTGGCGATAGTCGCGGATGACGACAAGGCATCGATGTCGCGGGCATCAAGATGATTGCAATGGTCGACGCTGGCGCAGCCGAGTTCGACCCCGAGTTCGACTCCGCCGCTGAAGCCGAGCTGGTTGCCGTGAAGGCGCAGGCCGAGCCCTGCCGCCCTGCCGGCGAGCAGTACTTCCCGCGACTCCTCCACATCGAAGGCACCGACCTCGCAGAAGGCATCGATCCACTGCACGTGGGGCGCCACCGCCGAGAGCATCGGGCCGGTCACCAGGTCGAGGTAGTCCCGGCGATCGACGCCTAGAGGGACGACGTGGGCACCGAGGAAACTGACGGTGTCGGCCACGGAAGCCGCGACGCGCGCCGAGCGCAGCTCGCTCTCCACGTCGAGTCCGTAGCCGGTCTTCGTCTCGAGGAATGTGGTGCCCTGAAGCTCCGCCTCGTGCCGCAGCGCCGTCGCTGTTTCACGAAGCCGGGCCTCGGGTGCTGTGCGCGTCGCAGCGACCGTGGACGCGATCCCGCCCGCCTCATAGCGCCGCCCGGCCATCCGTGCCTCGAACTCGGCGTCGCGTGAGCCGGCGAAGACCAGGTGGCTGTGCGAGTCGACCCAGCCGGGCAGTACGGCCCGACCGCCGACGGAGGTGCGGGTGTCGGCGGCGGGCGCGTCCCGGGCCGATCCGATCCATGCGATTCGCGCTCCATCGATCACCAACGCGGCGTCGTGCAGCCGTGTTCTCTCCTCGCCGTGCGTGGTGAGTTCGCCGATGTCGGTGATGAGCTCGGACATCACGCGGCCGCCACTGCGGCAAACGCCTCGGCGAGCAGGACTTCCGGGCTGGTGGCCCCGGCGGTGAGTCGACCGCCTTCGGCGACGATCCGGCCGCCGACGATCACCCTCCGCACGTCACTCGCGGTCGCGGTGAGCAAGAGCTGGTCGGCGGCGGACCCCACCGTGCGCAGCGAGGTCCGGTCGATCTCGACGAGGTCACACGGATCCCCAGTGGCAAGCACGGTGCTGCTGATGCCGAGGCTCGCATAGCCGGCGCGCGTGCCGGCATCGAGAAGGGCGGCAGGCGAGAATCGACCGCGGCGACCCGAGGAGAGTCGTTCACCGGCTTCGAGGCCGCGCAGCTCCAGAAGGGGATCGATGACCGCGTTCTGGTCGGAGCCGATCGCGATCCGTGCTCCTGCGGTCGCCAGTCCGAGGGCGTCACCGATGCCATCTCCGAGGTCCGCCTCGGTCGTCGGGCACATCACGACAGAGCAGCCGGAGGCACCGATGAGGGTGCGGTCGGCCGGCGTGAGGTGGGTTGCATGCACGAGGCTGAGTCGGGCGTCCAGCATCCCGAGACCGGCAAGCACCCCGACGGGAGTGTCCCCGTAGGCGGCGATGCAGTCGGCGTTCTCCTGCGGCTGTTCGGAGACGTGGATGTGCAGGGGCGTCCCTGTGTCCAGCCCATCCCTGATCTCCGCCATTGCTGCGGGGGAGACCGCGCGCACCGAGTGGATGGCGGCGCCCAGCGTCACCCGGTCGCCCTCGATCACCTCGCGTAGGGAGTGCCAGCGCGAGAGCCATCCGGAGGCCGATCCGTCGCCGAAGCGCCGCTGCTGGGGGGAGAGAGGCGCTGCGATCCCGCCATCGAGGTAGCAGGTGTCGAGCAACACCAGGCGGATGCCGACTGCGCGCGCGGCTTCTCCGATCGCGATCTCCATCGCGTGGGGTGCCGGGTAGGCTGCGCCGTCCGGCCGGTGATGCACGTAGTGGAACTCGCCGACGGCGGTGAAGCCGCTCACCAGCATCTCAGCGAAGACCGCGCGGGCGACGAGGAACATCAGTGGGGGGTCGAGCAGCCCGGCGACCCGGTACATCGCGTCGCGCCACTGCCAGAAATCGCCGCCGTCGGCATGTGTGGTTCCCCGCAGAAGCCGGTGGAATGCGTGCGAGTGGGCAGTCGCGAATCCCGGAACCACGGTTGCGAGGCGCACATCCCCGGGGGCCGCCTCGACCCCGGTGGCGATATTCACGATGTTGCCAGCAGGGTCTGTCTCGATTCGCACACGTTCGGTGACGGATCCCGGTCGTACGAGCACCGCGCAGTGGAAAGTGGTCACTCAGTATTCCCAGAGAGGCACGCGCAGTCCGCGTTCGCGGGCGACCTCGGCGGCTCGGTCGTAGCCGGCATCGACGTGCCGCATGACCCCGGTGCCCGGATCGTTCACCAGCACCCGCTCGATCTTCTGGCGGGCGAGATCGGTGCCATCGGCCACGACCACCTGACCGGCATGGATGCTTCGCCCGATTCCGACGCCGCCGCCATGGTGGATCGATACCCAGGTTGCCCCCGAAGCGGTGTTGAGCAGTGCATTCAGCAGTGGCCAGTCGGCGATGGCATCCGAGCCATCCGCCATGCCCTCGGTCTCCCGGTAGGGGGATGCGACGGATCCGGAGTCGAGGTGATCGCGACCGATCACGATGGGCGCACTGAGCTCTCCCGAGGCCACCATCTCGTTGAACTTCAGGCCGGCCAGGTGGCGTTCCTGATAGCCGAGCCAGCAGATGCGCGCGGGAAGTCCCTCGAAGTGCACCTTCTTGCCCGCTTCGGTGATCCAGCGGCGAAGCTTCTTGTCGTTCGGGAATAGCTCGAGGATGGCGCGATCCGTGGCCGCGATGTCTGCGGGGTCACCGGACAGGGCCACCCACCGGAACGGCCCCTTGCCCTCCGCGAAGAGGGGACGGATGTAGGCCGGCACGAAACCGGGAAAGTCGAAGGCGCGATCGTAGCCGCCGAGTCTCGCCTCGGCTCGCAGGGAATTCCCGTAGTCGAACACCTCGGCGCCGGCATCCTGGAATCCGACCATGGCCGCGACCTGTTTCGCCATGCTCGCGCGCGACAGCTCGGTGAAACCCTGCGGATCGTCGGTAGAGCGCTGCTCCCAGTCCTCGACGGAGATGCCCTCGGGGAGGTAGGCGAGGGGATCGTGGGCTGAGGTCTGGTCCGTCACGATGTCGATGGGAGCGTGCCGAGCGAGGAGCTCGGCGAAGACCGTCGCGGCGTTGCCGACCAGGCCGACCGAGAGGGGGATGCGCAGCTCCTTCGCGGCGATCACCCGGCGTAGTGCATCGTCGAGGTCGCGGGCGAGCTCGTCGAGGTAGCCCTTCGCCATCCGGCGTTCGAGCCGGGACCGGTCTACATCCACGATGAGTACGACACCGTGGTTCATCGTGACGGCGAGCGGCTGCGCGCCTCCCATGCCGCCGGCACCACCGGTGAGGGTGATCGTGCCGGCGAGAGTGCCGTGGAACCTCTTGTCCGCGACGGCAGCGAAGGTCTCGTAGGTGCCCTGCAGGATGCCCTGCGTGCCGATGTAGATCCATGACCCCGCGGTCATCTGCCCGTACATGGTGAGACCGAGTTGCTCGAGGCGACGGAACTCCGGCCAGGTCGCCCAGTCGCCGACGAGGTTGGAGTTCGCGATCAGCACGCGGGGCGCCCACTCGTGGGTGCGGAACACCCCCACCGGCTTGCCGGACTGCACGAGGAGTGTCTCGTCGCTCTCCAGAGTCTCGAGGGTGCGCACGATGGCGTCGTAGCACTCCCAGTTGCGCGCAGCCTTACCGGTGCCGCCGTAGACCACCAGATCGTCGGGATGCTCGGCGACCTCTGGATCGAGATTGTTCATCAGCATGCGCAACGGGCCCTCGGTCTGCCAGCTCTTCGCTGTGAGGGTCGAGCCCCGGGCGGCGCGTACCGGCCGCGGGCCGGAGACCGGGGGAGTGCGAGGGGTGCTGAGGCTCATGCGAGTTCTCCGATCACGGTGCGGACGGCGGCGAGGAGGCGTCCGGAGGCGACTGCCTCCACGACGGACTCGATCTCGGGGGAGAGGTAACGGTCTGGCCCGGGCCCGGCGACATCCCGTCGCACCTCGGCGACGACGGCACCGGTTGCGCGGCCGGGAAGCAGGGGAGAGCGCAGATCGAGTGCCCGGGAGGCGGTGAGGATCTCGATGGCGAGCACCCGGGTGAGCCCATCGATGGCGTTCCGCAGCTTGCGGGCCGCGGCCCAGCCCATGGACACGTGGTCTTCCTGCATCGCGGAGGAGGGAATCGAGTCGACAGAGGCCGGTGCAGCGAGACGTTTGAGCTCCGAGACGATGCCGGCCGAGGTGTACTGGGCGATCATCAACCCGGAGTCGACGCCGACCTCATGGGCGAGGAAGGCGGGGAGACCCTGACTCCGGGAGGGGTCGAGCATGCGGTCGGTTCGACGCTCGGACATGCTCGCGACATCCGCGATCACGATGGCCAGAAAGTCGAGGACATAGGCGACCGGTGCGCCGTGGAAGTTACCGTTCGATTCGACCCTGCCATCGAGGGTGACGACGGGATTGTCCACCGCCGAGGCGAGCTCGCGACCGGCGATCATCGCCGCATATCCGGCCGTGTCCCGCGCCGCCCCGTGCACCTGGGGTGCACAACGCAGAGAGTAGGCGTCCTGCACGCGAGTGCACTCCGGCCCCTTGTGGCTCTGCACGATCGGGGAGCCGGCGAGCAGATCGCGGAGATTCGCCGCCGAGACCTGCTGGCCGGATTGAGGCCGCAGGGCGGCGAGGTCCGCCGCGAAGACCGCGTCGGTGCCCAGCAACGCCTCGACGGACATCGCCGCGGACAGGTCGGCGGTGGAGAGCAGCCGCCCGAGGTCGTCGAGGGCGAGCACCAGCTGGCCGAGCATCCCGTCGGTGCCGTTGATGAGCGCGAGGCCCTCCTTCTCGGCGAGCACGACGGGGCTGAGCCCCGCCGCGGCCAGCGCCTCGGCAGCAGGCATCAGGATGCCGTCACGGTCTCGCACCGTGCCCTCGCCCATGAGCGCGAGGGCGCAATGGGCGAGCGGTGCGAGGTCGCCGGAGCAACCGAGCGATCCGTATTCGCGCACGATCGGGGTGATCCCGGCATTGAGCATCCCCGCATAGGCTTCGGCTGTCTCGACCCGGATGCCGGTGCGACCGGTCAGCAGCGTCGAGAGGCGGAGCGCCATCAGTGCACGCACGGTCTCACGTTCGACCTCGGCACCGGACCCCGCGGCGTGCGAACGCACGAGGCTGCGCTGCAGCTGCCGGCGGCGGTCTTCGGCGATGAAGGTGGTGGCGAGGGCGCCGAAGCCGGTGGAGATGCCGTAGTGCGGTTCGCTGTCGCTCGCGAGCTGCTCGACGGTCTCCCGGCTCGCGATCACCGCGGCGCGTGCCGCAGCGTCGATCTCGATCGGAGCGTCGAGTCTCGCAACGGCCACGACCTGCTCGGGGGTGAGCGCGCCGATGCCGATCAGGACCGGGAGGATGGTTGCGGAAAGCTGCATGAACCCCATCAGACTCCTTCGACAGGTCGCGCGCCACAGGAAGGTCCGCACCCCTGTCTCAAATATGAGACAAATGGCCGATCAGCCGATCAGCCGATCAGCCGATCAGCCCATCAGCCCATCAGCTCATCAGCTCATCACCTCAGCACCTCATCAGCTCAGCGGCGATTGCTCGTTCCCTGCGCCTCGAGCATCCGGCCCGGGGTTGAGCAGAAACACCGGACCCCCCAATTTTGGGGAGCGGGTACCCCTCAGGTAGGGCTTTGACGACCCCTCGCTTTCGATCATCCTGATCTCATCCCGACTTCGGAGGTCAGCATGGTGTCGACGAAAAAAGCGTCCAGGTTTCTGCTGCCGTCGCGGCCGCTCTGGAAGCGGATTGTGGTCGTCGTCGCGGCGATCGCCATGCCGATCGCCCTGCTTGTGGCCCCCGCCCCCCAACCGGCCCAGGCCGCGACGACGCGCACGCTGACGCTCAACGTGATCAGCGCGCGCACGGAACCTCGCGCGTTCGGGGGTACCGGGGTCGCCAAGGGCGCGCCCATCGTGAACTTCACCTACATGATCAACGCTGACAACAGCGGATCGACCGCCCAGCGGAGTCCCGCGCTCGGTTCCGGTTGCAACACTCTCGACGCCGGGTATCCGGGCTCCTGCGAATGGACCTCGATCAGGGAGACGCCGCACACCACGAGCCCCATCGTGCGCCAGGGCGACCAGACGGACTTCGCCACCGGCGTCGACCTGCCGAACGGTCGTTACCTGATCTCCGTGCTGTCCGACGGGTACAAGATCGACGGCGCGCACTTCACCGTGCCGTTCCCGGCGTCGGGTCTGGTCACGGTCGAATTGCAGCCAACACCCTTGCCGGATTCGACACTCCGCGCACAGATCTTCCAGGACAGCGCGACGACCAACGGCACGATCGACCAGGGGGAGCCCGGCCTGGCCGGCTTCACCGGCCACATCGCCGACACCCTGGGTGAAGTGCAGACCGACGTCTACGGCAACCCCCTGTGCACCGTGTATCAGGGTGAGGACCCGATCACCCATGTGATCCCCCTGGCCAGTCTGGACCTTGAGATGCTGCCGGTTCCGATCCCCGGGTCGGGCGGCCACTGCGTCAGCGATGCCGACGGCATCCTGACCATGCCCCACCTGGGGAGCAACCGCTATGCGCTCACCGCCTCGGCCCCGTCCAACCAGACCTGGATCCAGACCACGACGCTGGAAGGAAACCACGACTTCGACGCCTGGGTCATGGAGGGAAGCACCGGATACGACACCGAAGCCCTGGTGGCCGGCGAACCCGTTCCCGGTCCGATCTTCGGATTCGTGAAGCCAACGAATACCCTGGCAGGCGGTTCGGGCCACATCACGGGCGCGGTGGTCAACGTCAAGCAGTACAGCCCGCCGAAGGGCGGCGACTTCAACTACTGGCTCGGCCTGACCGGCAGCAAGATGGGCAAGCCGATCGTCAATCCGTGGCTCTCGCTGAGCGACCTGCAGGCGGGCGACCAGGCGGTCTGGGTCGGTCACGGCGGCGCGGACGGCACCTTCGACATCTCGGGCGTGCCCGACGGCAACTACAGCCTGAGCTGGTGGGACGAGCCGCAAAACCACTTCCTCGACACGGTCAATGTGACCGTGAAGAACGGCGAGACCGTCAAGATGGGAAACCTGCCGGACAGCGGATGGTGGACTGAATACGACGGATACGTCTTCAACGACACCAACCGCAACGGCGTCAAGGACCCGGGCGAGGCCGGCTTGCCCAACTTCACCCTGACCATGCGCAAGCAGGACAACTCGCTGATGGACCGGGGGACGAACCTCGTCACCACCGACAGCACGGGCTACTACCACTTCGAGAGCGCATACCCCCTCAGCGAGTGGACCGTCATGGAGAACTTCAACCCCTCCTTCTACACCACCGGTGTCACCTACCAGTCAGACAACCAGCCGACTCCGACAACGGTCAAGGGCGCCGGCGTCGATGTCAGCGTGCTCAGCATCATCGGTCTCAGCGGCACTATGGACTGGGGAGTGCACTCCTACGATTCGACCGGGGCCAACGGCATCGACCCCCGCAACGGCGGCATCGTCGGCTCGGTCAGCTACGACACGACCCGCAACGAGCTCGATCCCCAATACGCCGCATCCGAGGACTGGCAGCCGGGCGTATCCGATGTGCCGGTTGAGCTCTGGTCCACTGTCGACTGCGGCACGACTGCCGCACCGTGTGGTGGCACGAACGACGCGTTCGAGCTCGCGCCCGACGGGTCGCTGGCCAAGGGGAAGCTGTTGAACACCTACCTCTCGGAGCACTGGAGCCGCCCGAGTGGATGCGTGGCTCGGGACGTCGATGGCAAGCCTCTCGTCCACGCGGCCGACAACCCCGCCGCCTTTGACGAGAACGTGCTCGCGCCGAACCAGGAGACTTCCGGAGAGTGCATCTCCAGCTTCATCCAGGGCGTTCAATTCGGGCCGTACCCGACCGACCAGGGCACGCCGGCCGCCAACTTCGGTGCGGCCGTGGATGGCAACTACGGCTTCGCAGACGCCTGCACTGGCACCTTGATCGCCACAGATCCGTCCAACCCGGTGTGCGACGGCGGAACCTTCGAGCCGCTCGGAAGCGGCGACTACCTGGTCAAGATCGCGATCCCGCAGGACGCCACCGGCGACCCCCTGTACAAGGTGACCAGCGAGACGGACATCAACATCGGCAACGGCGATCAGATCGTTCCACAGGTGCCGCCGCCCGCCTGTGCGGGAACGCTCCACACCGTCGACCTCCTCGGCAGCAAGACGGACGGGTACCCCGCCGTGGTCGGTGACGGCACCAACGGCGTCCCCACGGGGGTTACCGTGCCGGCCTCGACCCCGGTCTCGAACCCCACGTTCCTGGGGATCGGTGGGTCACCGTACGAAGGAAAAGCCACGCCGACCTGCGACACAAAACTGGTGCGCGTGAACAACGGCAAGTCGATCGTGCCCATGTTCAACGTCTTCACCGACGTGCCCGTTCCGTCCCGTCTTCGTGGCCTGATCGTCGACGACATCAACTTCTCCACCGACCCGAGGTCCACGCTCTTCGGCGAGAAGACCGGCGTGGCCTTCGCGCCCATCGGCATCTATGACTTCGCGAACCGCTTGGTGACGACAGTCGAGTCCGACTTCAACGGGGCGTACGACGTGCTGCTTCCCTCCACGAACCACATCAGTTGCCCCACGCCGTCGGGCATCTGTGCCAACATGTACCGCTTCGTGGGCAACGACCCCGGCATCCCCGGGCATCTGAACTCGAACTACAACCCACGCTATCGCTCGATTGCGACCGAGTTCGAGGCATTCCCCGGTGTAACCATTCCGACGGACCTCGCTCCGACCCAGGTCGGCGTGTATGTCGGGTCGCCCACGACCGGCGTCAACACGGCGATCGCGTGCACACTCGATGGCGCCACGCCACAACTGCTGGCCGTCTCGCAGCCCTACGTGACAGCGACGGGGAGCCGATCCTTCACCATCGCCGGCACAGGCTTCGGTGCGGCCCAGGGCACCGGCCGAGTGACGCTCGGCAGCACCGCTCTCACAGTGACCGCCTGGAGCGATACCTCGATCTCAGCCACCGTGCCAGGGGGAACCCCGGTGGGGGCGCAGCAGCTCGCGATCACCTCGGGCAACGGCCAGAGCACGGTGAACGGACTCACCTTCCATGTGCTCGGAACGGGCTACAGCCCCACCGTCAACGAGGTCGGCCCCGGCCACCCCTTCGCCACGGTCCAGGCCGCGCTCGATGCCGCGTTCACGAACCCCGGCGACGACCTGGTGGTCGTCTACCCGGCCCCTTCTACAGCGGGCAACCCTCGCGGAGCGTACTACGAGAACCTCGTCGTCGCCTCGCCGGTCAAGCTGCAGGGCGTGGGCTCCGGCGGATTCCAGGGCAGCACATTCGTGCCCGGATCGATCATCGACGCCGGTGCCTTCGGCGGAGACACCGCGCTTGCCACCGCCTGGTTCACCAAGGTCGGCGGGCTGGCCTGGGACGGTAACCAGGCCGTCAATGACGGGGAGGCGATCTACGTGCTCGCCTCGGCGAACGCCACCACCGCGTCCGGACGGGCTCGGCAGTTCACCAACGGATTCAAGGCGTCGATCGACGGCTTCGACATCCGCGGCGGTGACCAGGTGGGCTTCCCGGGCAACATCGATGCCCTCACCGGTGGGCCGACCGGCCTGCCGCCGAACATCACCACCCAGGGCGGAGCCATCTTCGCCAACGCGTATACCCGCTCCCTCCAGATCACCAACAATGTGGTGCAGAACAACGGCGGCGGCTACGGGACCATCAGGATCGGCACGCCCGACCTGGCCGCGCCGAACACGAGCAACCACAACGAGAACGTGCGGATCGCCAACAACCGCGTGATCGCCAACGCCGGCACCAACCTGGCCGGCGGCATCGGCCTCTTCGCGGGCTCCGACGGCTACGAGGTGTCCGGCAATGACATCTGCGGCAATTTCTCGCTGGAGTACGGCGGCGGGCTGAGCGCCTACGGCCTGAGCCCCGGCGGCAAGATCCATCACAACCGCATCTACTTCAACTCGTCCAATGACGAGGGCGGCGCCATCATGATCGCCGGGCAACTGCCGGCCACCGTCGGTGCACTCTCGCCCGGCTCCGGGGCGGTGGACATCTACGCCAACCAGATCCAGGCCAACATGGCGAACGACGACGGCGGCGGCATCCGATTCCTGATGGCCGGTAACTACCCGATGAACGTGTACAACAACATGATCGTCAACAACGTGTCGACCCACGAGGGTGGCGGCATCGGGATCAACGACGCCCCCGACGTCCGGGTCTTCAACAACACGATCATGAAGAACCTGACGACGGCCACCGCGGTCACCTCGGACGGCCAGCCGGCTCCTGCCGGGTTGTCCACGTCGGCGAACAGCGACCAGCTGCAGGCCACACTGCCGAGCGGGTCACCGACCTTCAGCCAGCCGTTGACGTTCAACAACATCTTCTGGGACAACCGCGCCGGCACTCGCGCCGGCACCTCGGTCACCGGTATCGGCCTCACCGGTGCGGCAGACATCAACAACTGGGATCTCGGAGTCGCCGATGGCACAGGTCTGCTCGCGCCGACGAACTCGGTCGTGCAGCAGAACACCGCGGATCACGCCTACACGACCAGTCCGACCAACAGCACCGTCGATCCGGCAGTGATCTCGACCTACGACGTCTCAGTCTCCTTCGCCACCTGGCGTCAGAACCCGGCCTTCGTGGATGCGACCCTCGTGACGGTAGAGGCTCCGCCGAACCTCTTGGGCAACTACCACCTGGCAAACTGCCCCGGCTCACCCGCGTGCAACCTCGGCGCGGCGTCCAAGGCAGGCGTGACCGCGCCCGCCACGGATATCGACAACCAGGCTCGGCCCGCGCTCGGTGGCTTCGACAGTGGCGCAGACGAGTTCGGCGCGACAGTGGCCACGCCCAGCCCCGATCTGTACTTCTCGACGGCGGGGAACATCAACCCTCCGGGCGTGACGGGAACCGCCGACGATGCAGACATCCACGTCTGGAACGGCACCGCGTTCAGTCGCTCGATCGACATGACCGCTGCGCCGTACAACGTGCCGAGCAGCGCGGACACCGACGGCTTCTCCCGAGTGGACGCCACCCGCTTCTACGCCTCGTTCTCTGGCAACGTCACCCTTCCGGGAATCGGAACGGTGTCCGACGAAGACGTCGTGTACTTCAACGGCACTTCGTGGTCTCTCTGGTTCGACGGCAGCGCGAACGGGCTGACCGGCGCGATCGACTTCGGGGCAATCAGCATCGTGGGCAACACGCTGTACTTCACGACCAATAACGCGGCGGTGCCTCCGGGCGCCGGTGGCACCGGCGACAACGCCGACGTCTACCGCTGGAACGGGGGCAGCTCATACTCTCGCGTCCTTGATGCCACGACGGCGCCGACCAACCTGCCCAACAGCGGGCTTGCCACAGGCCCCACCAACCCCAACGTGGACGGGCTCATCTGGCGCGACGCGACCCACTTCTTCATGTCGTTCAGCAACGCGACCACCACCGTCCCCGGGGTCGGTGCCGTGAACGACGAGGACGTGGTCTACTTCAACGGCGCCTGGTCGATCTACTTCAACGGTGGCGACCACGGGCTGAACACCTCGGCCGGCCTCGACCTGGATGCCATCTCGTTCCCCGGCGATGCGCTGCCACCGGCACCCCCGGCTCCCGGCCAGGCGCTGTACTTCTCGACGGAGGGGAACACCAACCCGCCCGGCGTGGGGGGTACCGCTGATGACGCGGACATCCACCTCTGGGATGGGGCGACCTTCACCCGGGAATACGACGTGACGACTGCGCCGTACGGCCTGCCGGCCACCGCCAACGTTGACGGCTTCGACCGGGTGGATGTCACGCACTTCTACCTGTCCTTCACCGGCCCAGTGAACGTGCCGGGCATCGGCACCGTCCAGAACAGAGATGTCGTGTACTACAACGCGGGAACCTGGTCGCTGTTCTTCGACGGCAATGCCAATGGTCTGGTCGGTGACAGGGCAACGAACTTGGATGCCATCAGCATCGTCGCGGGTCAGCTGTACTTCTCCACCAGCAATGCGGCAGTCCCCCCGGGTGCGGGAAGTGCGTCCAGCGGTGACCCCGCTGACATCTACCGGTGGAACGGTGGAAAGAGCTACACGCGAGTGATCGACGCCAGCGCGGCCCCCTACAGGCTGCCGAGCAACGCGAATGTCGATGGCTTCGTCCGGGTCGATGACACCCACTTCTACCTGTCATTCGGTGCGGCGAACACCACGGTCGCGGGTCTGGGCGCGGTGCAGGACGAGGACGTCATCTACTACAACGCGGGCACCTGGTCGGTCTACTTCGATGGCACCGCACACGGGCTCGGTGGCGACGGAACCCTTCAGCTGGACGCCTTCGACCTGCCCACGCCATGACCCACTCATCAGACAGCGCCAGCGAGCACCCCCAGGGAGACACGAGAATGATGTTCAAGCAGCCTTTCAGCCGCCGCGACGTACTCAAGCTCGCCGGCGGTGCGGTCGTCATCGTCGGCACAGGCGTCCTGGCAGGCAACGTGCTCAGGCCCGAAGCCGCGGTTGGCGCTGTGGGAGACCCCGACCTCTTCCTGGCCGGGACCGACGGGTGGATCCACTTGCCGGAGACCCCGGCCATCCCGCCGTTCCACCCCGACATCCTGGCGCCGGATCTGCTGACCACCTATATCTTCGGGTTCCGCAATGTCACCGGCCTGACCGACGTCCAAAGGACGAACCAGAAGAACAAGGCCCAGCACTCCGCTCCGATGTTCTGGACGAAGCAGTTCGACCCCGCCAGCCCGGTCGACTTCACGGTGCAACTGACCAACCTCGGCCTGGCTCTGCGGCCCGACCTGTTCGACGCGCACACCCTGCACTGGCACGGCTTCCGCAATGTGATTCCGTTCTTCGACGGGGAACCGTCCGGATCGGTCGCGATCAGGACGGGACGGGTCTTCACCTACGTCTACCGACCCCGCGAACCCGGAACCTACATGTTCCACTGCCACGTGGAGGACGTCGAGCACGTGCACATGGGCATGACCGGCCTGGTGTTCGTCCGTCCGCTGCAAGACGGCCAGACCATCGGCGGGCACAGCAAGTTCATGTACAACGACGGCGACGGCTCGACCGGCTTCGATCGAGAGTTCGGCATGTTCCTCTCGGAGGTGTGGGCCGAGGCGCACTGGGCGGATGCCCACATCCAGCTGCCACAGTGGAGTGACTACCGAGCCGACTTCGGGTTGCTCAATGGGCGCGTCTACCCGGACACCATCGCCCCCAACGCCCCGATCGACGCCGCGGCATCCGTGCACTCCCTCGCGGTACAGACCGAGACTCTGACCGGGGATTTGATCGCCCCGGTCGGGCACCCGGAGCTGCAGTACCAGCCGCAGTCGTCGCTGGTGACCTGTAACGCCGGCGAGACGGTTGCGCTGCGATTCGCCAACCTCGGCTTCCGGGAGCAGGCGATGACCACGGCCGGGATCCGGATGCGGGTCGTCGGTCGCGACGCCACGCCCATGCGGGGACGTGACGGCACCGATACGTCCTATGAGACCGAGACGATCAACATCGGCCCGGGTGAGAGCTTCGATGTCGTCTTCGTCGCGCCCGACCACACCGGTCCCGGTTTTGACACCTACATGCTCTACAACCGCAATTACCCCGTCACAAACAACCTGGCGCCAGGCGGAATGGGCGGTCAGGCCACCGAGATCCGCGTGTATGCCGCTGGCGGCATCCCTCCGCAGAGCTATCCGAACGACCTGGGAGTCTGAGAGCCATGATGAAAGGGACCGCCGTGCTGCAAGGGAAGGTTCGCACCCGGGGCGTGCGCTGGGCAGCGCTGCTGATTGCGCTGCCCCTGGTCGGAGCCGTGATGAGCTCGTTCACCCCGGCGGCGATCGCCGCGCCCCCCGCGCGGGTCGGCATCGAATGCACCACTGGCGTGGGTGGCGGTGCCACGACTCCGATTTTCAACCTGACCACCAAGACCGGATACATCAGTCTGCCCGACGGGAACACGGCGTTCATGTGGGGGTACTCCAGCGGGTTCGGCGCATTCCAGCACCCCGGCCCAGTGTTGTGCGTCAACGCGGGAGACACCGTCACGGTGATACTGCACAACACCCTGCCCGAGGCCGCGTCGATCGTCTTCCCGGGCCAGGAGAACGTTCTGGCCAACGGGATCCCGGCGCAACCCCAGTCGACGGGGGCCGGCCCGATCACCTCGCTCACCAACACGGCCGCGGCCGGGGGTGGGACCGTCACCTACAGCTTCTTGGCCGCCAACCCGGGAACATTCCTTTACGAGTCCGGCACCAACCCAGAGAAGCAGGTGCGGATGGGCCTGTTCGGGGCGCTGATAGTGCGCCCCTCGGCCGTGCCGACGGGAGGGGCGGCCGGGTCGACCGCGAGCGAGTATGCCAACAACAGGAAAGACAGCCGGTTCAAGCCGAGCCAGGAATTCATGGTGCTGCTGAGCGAAATCGACCCCTACCAACACCAGGCCGTCGAGAACAACAAGAGCTTCAACATGAACAACTACCACCCGCGCTATTGGCTCATCAACGGTCGCGGATACCCCGACAGCATCGCGGACAATGGCGCGAGTTGGCTTCCCGCTCAGCCCTACGGGGCACTCGCTCAGATCACGGAGTTCAACCGCACCGCCACCACGCCGGACCAGCCCGGGATGGCCCGGTACCTCAACGTTGGCACCGAGGACTATCCGTTCCACCCGCACGGCAACAACGGCCTGGTGATCGCTCGAGACGGCCGCCCGCTCGAGGGCCCCGCCGGGCAGGATCTCTCGTTCGAGAAGTTCGCCATCAACATCGGTCCGAGCCAGACCTGGGACGTGCTGTTCAAGTGGTATGACGCTGAGAACTACTCCCCGTCCAACCCGGTCCCGGTGACGGTGCCGGCGCTGGCCGACCAGTCGATCGGCGTCTTCTACAGCGGAAGTCCGTACCTCGGGACCAAGGAAGCCTTGCCCCCCGGCATCCAGAGCGTGAACCAGTGCGGGGAGTACTACATCATTTCCCACAATCACGCCCTGTTCCAGATCACGTCCTGGGGCACGAATATGACCGGACCGATCACCTACATGCGGATCGACCCGCCGACGCCCAACAGCTGCGGCTGACCAGGAAGGTGTGGAGAACAATGTCTCACCCGAAGAGCATGAAAAAAGTGATCTCGTCTCTCGTCACCGCGCTGGTGTCGGCCGGAGGACTTGCCGTACTGGTGGCCCTGTTCGGGCCGGCAACGACCGCTCAAGCCGCAACCGCGGCGTGCACCGCACCGGGCGACCTGTATGCGGTGTCGGGGTCGACGACCATTGCCGGCCAGAACGTGACGGTCTGGGGCTACCGCACCACTGCGGGAACCGTGTCCCAGCCCGCCGGACCCACGCTGTGTGCCACCGTCGGGGACACTGTCACGATCACGCTGCACAACCAGCTGACCGAGAACACCGCGCTGCTCTTCCAAGGCCAGCAAATGGTGCCGGACCGCACCGGCGCCGCGCCCGGCGCAACCAGGTCGTACACCTTCACGGCCAGCCGACCCGGCACCTACCTCTACGAAGCGGGCCTGGTACCGGGCGCGCAGCACCAGGTGTCGATGGGCCTGTATGGCGCACTGATCGTGCGCCCGGCGACAGCCGGCCAGGCCTACGACGCGAGCACCACCTTCGATGACGAGGCGGTCGTGCTGCTCAGCGAGATCGATCCGGCACTGAACAACGCCGCCAACCCGGCGGCCTTCGACATGCGTAATTACGCCCCCCGGTATTCCCTGATCAACGGGAAGGCCTACCCGAACACCGACACCATCCCGGCGACGGCCGGGGGCAACAAGGTACTGCTGCGCTACGTCAACGCCGGCAGTCGCTACCACTCACTGGCATCGCTGGGCACCGATCAGAGGGTCATCGCTCTCGATGGCAGCCCGTTGACATATTCACGTCATTACGTTGCGGAAACATTCGGCCCGGGTCAGACGGCGGATGCCGTCGTCACGGCTCCGGGCGCGACGACCGCCGTGACCCGCGTGCCGATCTACGACGGCAGCCTGCTGCTGCACAACAGCACCAGCGCAGGTACCGGCGGAATGCTCACCTTCGTCACGGTCCCTGCGAGCGCTGCCGGCGGATCCGATACCACCGGACCGGTCACCACTGCGGTCACCTACACGGCGGGCGTCCTGAAGGCCACCATCGACGACACCACGACCGGCGGATCGAGCATCACGGGCGCCGAGTACTTCATCGACACCGTGACGGGCACGGGCACCTCGATGGAGGGCAGCGGCGCCGGAGGCGTGTCTGTCACGGCGTCGCTGACCATCCCCACCGGCCAGCACGTCCTCTACGTCCGGGGGCAGGACTCTGCCGGTAACCGCGGCGTTCTCAGCTCCGTACTGGTCACCGGCGGCGACGCGACCGGCCCGACCTCGAAGTCCCCGTCTCTGACCCCCGGCCTCACCAACGGGTCGGCGTCGCGTCTGATCGCCGTGCATGCCACGGGGGATGACACCGCAACGGGCGGCTCGAACATCACGGACGGCGAGTACTTCATCGACGCTGTAGGCACGGACGGATCGGGAGCGGTCATGACCGTGAATACCGCCGCACCGACAGCCAGCCTGGATGCGGTGATTCCCGCGGGAGTCCTCGGCTCCCTTGCCGAAGGCAACCACCTTGTCTCCATCCACAGCAAGGATGCCGCGGGCAACTGGGGCGCGCCGGTCGCCATCACCCTGGTGGTCGACAAGACGGCCCCCGCCACCTCTGGAGTCGTGGTGGCGCCGACACCCAATAACGGCACGCTCGCCTTCAACGGCAGCCCCTCGGCCGTGCGGGTGACGGTGGCGACGATGACCGATCCCCTCGGCGCCGGCGTCAACAGCACCATCAATGCAGCCGAGGCCTTTATCGACACGGTCACCGCGAACGGCACGGGCATCGTGGTCAGAGCCACCGACAGCGTGTACGACAGCGCGTCGGAGTCCGGCTACTTCGAGATCCCGCTCGCGACTGTCGCGCTGCTGGCCGACGGCGATCACAGCATCTCCGTGCATGCGAAGGATGCCGCGGGCAACTGGGGTGCTACCGCGACCACGACCCTGGTGGTCGACAAGGTCAAGCCGGTGGTCAGCGCTGTGACGGCGACTCCGAACCCGACCGCGGGTGCCACCTCGGTGAACCTCACCGCGCAGGCGACGGACAGCCGCACGACGGTCACTCGCGCCGAGTGGTTCTCCGGCGCCGACCCGGGGGCCGGCAACGGCACAGCGATGACCGTCACCGGCACCGGCCCGACCTGGACTGTGGCTTCGCCGGTCGACGTCAGAGGCTTCGCCGAGGGTGCCCGCACCCTCACAGTGCGGGTGCGGGATGCGGCCGGCAACTGGAGCGTGACCGCTTCCACGGTGGTGCAGGTGCAGGCGGCTCTGTCGTTCTCCACCTTCGGCAACAGCAACCCGCCCGGTGTGGGTGGAACGGCCGACGATGCCGATATCTACAGTTGGAACGGCACCGCCTTCGCCCGGCTCTTGGACGTGAGCCTCGCGCCGTACTCCCTGCCGGGCGCCGCCAATGTCGATGGTTTCGACCGGGTCGATGCCACGCACTTCTACCTCTCCTTCACCGACCAGGTGAACGTGCCCGGGATCGGGAACGTGCAGGACGAAGACGTCGTCTACTACAACGCGGGCACCTGGTCGCTGTACTTCGACGGCAGTGTGCGGGGTCTCACCGGGAGCAGGGCAACGGATCTGGATGCGATCAGCGTCGTCGGGGGTCAGCTGTACTTCTCCACCGACAACGCCGCCGTGCCTCCGGGGGTCTCTGGAGCTGGTGACGACGCCGACATCTACAGCTGGAACGGCGCCACGTTCAGTCGGGTGATCGACGCGAGCGCCGCGCCCTACAACCTGCCGGCCAACGCGAATGTCGATGGATTCGTCCGGGTCGACGCGACCCACTTCTACCTGTCCTTCAGTGCAGACACCACAACAGTGCCGGTGCTGGGCGCGGTGCAGGACGAAGACATCCTCTACTACAACGCGGGAACCTGGTCGGTCTACTTCGACGGCACCGCCCACGGACTCACCACCGGAAACCTCGACATCGACGCCTTCGACATCCCCTAGCAAACATCGCCAGCTGGCCGGCAACCCCGTTCGGCGGGCGGAAGAGAGGGAAACACCATGATCACCGAGACGATGCCCGAGTCGAGCGCTGAGCCCGAGACCGAGGGAGATCAGACGCGACCCCGCCGCTGGCGGTTGCTGGCGATCGGCCTCGTGGCTGTGCTTCTGGTCGGGGGCGGCACGAGTGCCGCCTTGGGCTGGTGGCCGGGGCAGAAGGCAGACGTTCGCGCGGGGACCACGCTGGTGACTGCCGAAGGCATGGCCGCCCGCTACGGGATCGATGTCAACCTGATCGGCCTGACAGCGGCAGGGGGACTCGTCGAGTTCCGCTATCAGGTGGTGGACCCCGACAAGGCCGATCGGATGATCCACGACGAAAAGCTGCTTCCCATCGTGGTCGTTGAGGATACCGGTGCGACGATGGTCATTTCCCGGCCCCATCACGCGTCGGAAATCACCCTGGGCGGAACCTACTTCTTCCTGTTCGCCAACGCGCACAACGCCATCCACGCCGGGTCCAAACTGACGCTGGTAATGGGGGACTCCCGCATCGAGCACATCGTGGCCCAGCAATGAACCGCGTCTGGTTGCGGAGGGCGAGCGGCCTGACCGCGATCCTGATGGCCGTCTTCGTCCTGGTTCTGTTCGGGGCGACGCCGGCGTGGGCACACAGTGAGCTCGAGCGATCCGACCCGCCCAACGAGGGCGTGATCGCCGTCGGCAGATCCACCTTCACCCTCTGGTTCACCGAGGCGGTCTCCGCCCAGGCCAGCAGCTTCGAGCTCCACACCTCCGACGGTGCGCGGGTGGCCACGGAGGTATCCGTGTCCCAAGCCGATGACAAGGGCATCGTCCGAATCTCCACACGACCGCTCGCGAAGGCGACCTATGCGCTGGACTGGAAGGTGTTCGCAGTCGATGACGGTCACACGACCCAAGGTTCGGTGGTCTTCGGCGTCGGCACGCGGCCCGCGGTGATCGCTCCCTCCGCCGGAGGGATCTTCGATCCTTCCGGACTGCTGCTCCGCTGGATCGACCTGTCGGCGATCATGCTCGCGATCGGCGCGGTGGTCGTCTCCGGTCGAGTGTTCGGCTCGATGGGCGAGATGGGCGTCTCGCCCCGTCGGCGTTCTCTCCTCGTCGGAGCGCTCGCTCTTGGCGTGGCCGTCGTGTCCGGCGCAGTCGCCCCCTTTCTCCTCACTCAACGCGGAGGCAGCTCTCTCGGGGAGTGGTTCGGCACCACTTGGGCCACCCTGACCGGCACCGAATGGGGCCACCTGTGGCTTGCCCGGGAGATCGCGCTCGCGATCGCGGCCGGCACCGTGTACTGGGCGACTCGCACCTCCCGAGCCGAAGGGCGGCTGATGATCGCAGCCCTGGCGCTCGCGCCTGTCGTCGGGCTGGAGGCGTGTGCCGGTCACGCCTCGAGTCTGCCCAGCGGATCCGCGTTGGCTGTCGTCGCATCCGCTTCCCACCTCGTCGCCGCGGGAGTGTGGGCCGGCGGCCTTGCGATACTCGCCTTCTGCCTGATCCCCATGATGCGCATCCACCCGGGTGCGCGCGCCCGAATCCTGGGATCGGCCTGGCGAAGCTTCGGCCCGATGGCCGCTATCGCCACGGCCGTCTTGGTGGCGACGGGCATCTACGAGGCCGGTCTGCACATCCCCGACCTGAGTTTCGTGGCCGCGACCGTCTATGGCGGCGCCGTCGCCGCGAAGCTCGTCCTGGTCATCGTCGCGCTGGCGCTCGCGGCGATCAACACGATGCTCGTCAATCCGCCTCTGGCGGCCCGGGTGGGTCGCGTCCTCCGGCGTCCGGCGGGATGGGTTCCGCTTTCGCGGCGCCGATTCGTCACCGTCGTCGCCGCCGAGGTGTTCGTGCTTGCTGTTGCCGTTGGTGCCGCCGGTGTGCTCACCTCGGTTCCCACGGCTCGGGAGATCGCCATAGCGACGAGGCAGACGGAGTTGCACACTGCCACCGTCGACGGGCTCTTCGTCACGCTCGAGGAGGTGGCCGCCGGGCAGGGCGAGAGCCGTTTGATCGTCCGATCCCGTTCGATCGTGAAGCTGGAGGAGGCGCCCGTCAGCGCCGTCTCGGTCGCCCTCGCCGGCCCGACCGGCACACGCGAGGTGCAGTTCGACCGCATCGAGCCGGGACGCTATGAAGCAGAGACGGTGAAACCCGGGCCCGGCGCGTGGATAGCCTCCGTGTCGCTGGAACGCGACGGCCTGCCCACGGCGGTCACCAGGCTCCGGCTGACCGTCCCTGCCGAGGATGCCGAAACCGTCCGTCCGCTGCAGCTCGTGACGTCCGCTCTGGCCGTTCTGCTCCTGGCCGTGGCCCTCGGTGCCCTCCTGACCGCCCGCCGGCGCCCGGAACCCGCCGTGGAGCCCGCGTCGCTCCAGGAGTTCAGCCCAACGGGAAGAAGATAGGGAGCCGACGATGAGGAAGACCCTCGCCGTGACCGCGTTAGTCGCTCTTCTCGTAGGGGGGCTCGCCCCGGCCGCGTCGGCTCGGACCAGCACCCCGTCGGGAATCGGCAGGCTATCCGCCGGTGTCCACTCGATGCTGGCCACCCTTCCTCGCGGCGAGATGACCACGGTGATCGTCACCCTGCGGGAGCAGACCAATCTGAAACGCGTCAAGGGGGCCAACCGAGCGGAACGACTGAACGGCACGATCCAGGCGTTGACGGCCACGGCGAACAGCACTCAGGTTCCCCTCCGGGCGCTGTTACGCGCCCGGGCCGCCCAGGGAAAGGTGGCAGGGACCACACCCCTGTGGGTCGTCAATGGAATCTCGGTGACCGCCACCGCAGGCGTGATCCAGGAGCTGGCGGCCCGCCCAGAGGTGGCGAGCATCACCCCCGATACGGTCGCGGTGGTTCCGTCCTCCGGAGCGCCGGAACCCGGCCTCAACACGGTGAGCGCCCCGGCACTGTGGAACCTCGGGTTAACCGGGCAGGGCGTGGTGGTCGCGAGCCTGGACAGCGGTGTCGACATCACTCATCCCGACCTCGCGGGCAGATGGCGCGGAGGCGCAGGCGGCTGGTTCGACCCCTACGGCGAGCATCCCGTGACCCCGACCGATCTCTCCGGCCACGGGACCGCGACGACCGGTGCGATCCTCGGCGGTGACGCAGGCGGCACGTCGATCGGGGTGGCCCCCGGCGCAACGTGGATTGCGGCGAAGATCTTCAACGACAGGGGGGCGGCGACCGTCACCGCGATCCATCAGGCATTCCAGTGGGCACTCGACCCGGATCACGATCCGACTACCGCAGACGCGCCCCAGATCGTGAACGGATCCTGGTCGATCGGCGCGGGGCCCGGCTGCGACCTCTCGTTCCAACCCGACCTCCAAGCGCTGCGCACGGCCGGTATCCTGCCCGTCTTCGCCGCCGGAAACTACGGCTCGGGGGTTTCCTCCAGCGTCAGTCCGGCCAACTACCCCGAGGCCGTGGCCGTCGGCGCTGTCACCGGTGCGGACGTCATCGACACGTCCAGCAGTCGCGGGCCATCCACGTGCGGGGGGCGCACCAGGGTGTTCCCTGACGTTGTCGCGCCCGGCGTCAACATCCGCACTGCCGACCTCTACGGCATGTACCAGACGGCATCTGGCACATCGATGGCGGCTCCGAGCGCGTCCGGCGCGCTGGCGCTGCTGCTCGGCGCGCTCCCGGGACTCTCCACCGATCAGGCGCAGGCCGCACTCACGGCGACCGCCGTCGATCTCGGCGTTGCGGGACCCGATACCGCCTACGGCAACGGACGAGTCAATGTCCTGGCCGCGTACCAGTGGCTTCTTGCGCAACAGGACTTCGGCGTAGCTGTCACGCAGCCCGACGCGACGTCGATCGCCGGAGGGAGCCTGAGCATTCCGGTCCAGGTCATCCGCGCCTTCGGCTTCAGCGGATCCATCTCGCTGTCGCTGTCCGGGCTGGGCGCGACGGAGGCGGACTGGACGTTCACCCCGGTCGTCCTGCCTGCCGGCTCGAGCGCCTCGCAGCTGCTGGTCACCACGACGTCCGAGATTCTCACCGGCAGTCATCCGTTCACCATCACAGCCAGCAGCGGCGCGATCAGCAGAACCGCGACGGGAACTCTGACGATCACAGCGCCCGCCGTGGGAGACACCACCGGTCCGGTTACCCGGTCTGCGTCGATCACACCGAGTCCCACCAATGCGTCGATCGACGCCACCCTGCGTGCTCTCGGTGATGACGTCTCGAGTGGGGGCTCGAACATCGCGCAGGCCGAGTACTTCACGGACACCCGGGGTGCCGACGGGACGGGCACGGCGATGGCTGTCGTCCCCACGGCGCCCGCTGGCGCACCGACCGCCAGCCTGGAGGCGATGATCCCCGCGGCTACCGTGAGCGCCCTCGCGGACGGTAACCACGTGCTCTTTGTGCATGCTCGGGATGCGGCGGGAAACTGGGGTGTGACGGAGATGACGACGCTGCTCGTCGACAAGAGCAAGCCGGTGCTCGGCACTGTCGCGGTGTCTCCGAACCCGACGGCGGGAGCCGCATCCGTGAGCGTGGCGGCGCAGGCGGAGGATGCCTTCTCCACGGTGACCCGTGCGGAGTGGTTCACGGGTGCGGACCCCGGCGCGGGCAACGGGATACCGATGACGGTGACCGGGACGGGCCCGTGGACGGTGTCCTCGTCGATCGACGTCAGGAGTTGGCAAGAGGGCGGCTACACCCTGATGGTTCGGGTACGGGATGCCGCGGGCAACTGGAGCGCGAGTGCCTCCGTCCTTCTCCAGGTGCAGGCGGCATTGTTGTTTTCGACATCCGGCAACAGCGTCGTGCCGGGTGTGGGCGGCACCGCCGACGACGCGGATATCTACAACTGGAACCGCACAGCGTTCAGCCGGACCATCGACGCGACCATCGCACCGTACAAGCTGCCCGGCACCGCCAACGTCGACGGTTTCGACCAGGTGGGCCCCAACCAGTTCTACCTCTCCTTCACCGGTCAGGTGAACGTCCCCGGTATCGGGAACGTGGAGGATGAGGACGTACTGTTCTTCAACGGCACCTCGTGGTCGATGTTCTTCGACGGGAGCACCCACGGCCTTGGCGGGAACAACGACCTGGACGTGGATGCGATCAGCGTCTCGGGCTCGACCCTGTATTTCTCCGTGCTGGGCAACGCGCTGCCGCCCGGAGTGACGGGCAGCGCGGATGACGCTGACATCTACAGCTGGAACGGCACCGCATACAGCAGGGTGATCGACGCAAGCGCCGCGCCCTACAACCTGCCGGCCAACGCGAATGTCGATGGCTTCGTCCGGGTCGACGCGACTCACTTCTACCTGTCCTTCAGTGCCGCGACCACGACGGTCCCGGGACTGGGAGCGGTTCAAGACGAGGACGTGCTCTACTACAACGCCGGCACCTGGTCCGTCTACTTCGACGGCACCGCCCACGGCCTCGGCAGCTCGAGCGCCCTCAACATCGACGCCTTCGACATCCCCTAACGGCAACCGGTCCGCCTCAGCCGGGCCTGGACGGTACTGACGACGCTACGCGCGATCGAGCGCGGCCACGACGATGGTGCCCTCGCCGGGCCGGGAGGTGATGGAGAGCGTTCCTCCCGCGACGTGAACGGTATCCCGCATGATCCGGAGTCCCAGATGACCGTCAGGGGAGGGACGCTCGGGGTCGAAGCCGTGACCGTCGTCGCGCACGATCAGCCTGGTGAACTCGCCATCCTGATTCACGGTGAGCGAGACGCTGCCGGCCTCGGCGTGCTTGATCGTGTTGGCGAGGGACTCTCTCGCCACCCGGTAGAGGATTGCGGCGCGATCCTGGTCGAGGTCGATCCGCTCGGGCAGGGACACGGAGGTCTCGATTCCGTGGTCGATGAGAGGATCGGTCAGCCTCGACAGCGCTTCGGCGAGACCCAGCCGCGCGAAGTCGGGGGGATACAGTTCCGTCGTCATCGACCGTAGCGCGCCGACATTGCGCTGCAGGATTGTGCGCGCTCGGCCGAAAAGGGGGCGTTCCCGCGGCGGCCCGTGCGCTTCTTCCGCCTCGAACGTGTAGGAGAGTCCCGCGAGATCCTGAATGACTTCATCATGGAGTTCCCTGGCGATCCGCCCGCGTTCGAGATCGGAGGCCACAATCGCATGCTGCAACAGGCGACGCCGGGATGCCTGACCGGCCTGGATGCGCTTGGCCAGACGGATCGCGGGCAGAAGCTGGGCGAGTTGCAGGGCCAGCAACGACAGGGTGAACGCGGGGATGATCTCCCGCGCGAGTGCGAGCTGTTGGGCGCTCACGGCCTCATCGTCGAAATAGGTCTCGAAAATGAAGGGCTGGCCGGAGGCACCGATCGCGCTCACGTTCACCTCGACAAGCGCTCCCAAAGCGGAATCCTGCTCGTTGTCGAGTCGCTGTTCGGTGCCGAACGACGCTCTTTCCGTGCCCCGAGCGATCAGGTCCGAGCTCCAGTCGGGGAGCGGATAGGTTCGACCGATCAGCGACGGTAGATCGGAATACAGGATCAGCCCGCTGGGATCCCAGACCTTCATTCTTTGGATGTAGTTGCCGGCCGCCCAGCGCGCCAGCCGGTCATTGAGCCTGCGCCGGGCGGTGGGGTCGCCGGCGAGGAGTTCGTCGGTGATGAGGGGGGCGACCGCGTAATCGGCGATTTCGTGTGTTCGCTCGACAGCCGCCGCCAGGGTGTAGCGTTCGGCCTGGCCACGGATCCACAGCGCAACCGGCACGGAGATCACCACGAGTGTGACCAGCCCGATCAGGAGGAACCTGATGACGGCGGCGCGCACTTCGGAGCGCTCGACGGCCGCGTCTTCGTCGTGGCGGGACGCGCGGGCCGCAGGATTCGGGGGCTTGGGTGCCCCCCGAATCTGCGGGCGAGGCATGTCAGTGTGCCCCGACGAGTCCGAGTCGGGTAGCGCTGACGACAGCCTCGAGCTGGGTGTGCACCCCGAGCTTTGCGAGGATGGACTTCACGTAGCCGCGGCAGGTGTTCTCCGAGATTCCCAGAATGACGGCATTGGCCCTCACGTCGTTCCCGTCCGCCATCAGGCGCAGGACCTCGAGCTCCCGAGGGGTGAACGTCTGAGTCGAGTTCTGGCGCTCGTGCTGGTTCCACCGCGCGTACAGCTGGGCGACCAGCGAGGGGTGCACCATGAAGCCGCCGGTCCGGACGTTGCGGAGAGTGTTCAACATGCCGGCCAAGGACCCGTCCTTCGGCAGGAAAGCTCCCACTCCGATCGTGGCGGCGTGCTGGACCCCCTCGGGAGTGGGATCGCCCGTCAGCATGACGATTCGGATGCCGGGGGACTCGGCAAGGATCGAGGCAGCGACACTCAGGCCGTTGACGTCGGGCAGGTGGTAATCCAGCACGACGAGGTCGGGATTCAGCTCGCGGCAGAGGCCGATCGCGCGACGGCCGCTGTCGGTCGAACCGACCGTCAAGAGGTCCGGTTCTCGATCGAGAGCCTCCGTCAGAAGCTCGGTGAACGTCGTATGGTCGTCGACAATGAGGATCCGGATCATGGCACTCCGCGGGCAAGGAGTCATTGGGTCGGGGCTGACCCGTCGTGCTGTGTTGCGCATTCCGTATCAGGGTTGGGACGCGTGGCTTCATTATCCATGCGCGGAGCACCGGTTGTGACCACCCCGTTACCCCCAGTTCGGGTGTCAAAGCACAGGTCTGGGGATCGCCGTTGCGCGGCGGTCCCCGGGGACGATTTCCCCCCGCGCGCTACCGGACCGTCCGGGATCCGGGTTTCGAAGTCGGTGGCATCGGCGCTGCCGCCACCCACCAGGTCTTCTCGGGCCGTGATGCTCCTCGACGGTAGGCTGAACACCGTCTCAGATACGGGACAGTCGACCGGGTGGGGGACGCGATGGATGACCGGCCCTCACAGTCCGCACCGGCAGCGCACCACACCCTCCGGATCCTCGGTCTGCTGTCGGCGCAGCGCGGGCCCGTCGCCGCATCGACCATCGCGCATGCCCTCGACCTTCCGCGCTCGACGGTCTATCGCCTGCTCGGCGTGCTCGAGGAGCATGGCTTCGTGCTGCATTTTCCGGAGGCACGGCGCTACGGAATCGGCATCGCCGCCTTCGAGCTGAGTTCGGGATTCATGCGCCAGGAACCGCTCACGCGGCTGGGCCGGCCCATCCTCTCGGCACTCGTCGATCGACTCGGGGAGAGCGCGCACCTGGCGGTGCTTCATGGTCGCGACGTCGTCTACCTCATCGAGGAGCGCGCGCCGCGGCGTCCCCACCTGGTGACGGATGTCGGAGTGAGGCTGCCGAGCCACGTCACCGCGAGCGGTCGGGCGCTGCTCGCAACCCTCCCGAAGTCTCAACTTCGCGCTCTCTTCCCCTCGAGTGAGAGTTTCGCGCACCACTCCGACACGGGACCGTCCAGCTATTCCGAGCTCTCCCGACTGCTCGAGAGCGTGCGCGAACGTGGATTTGCGGCGGAAGATGGGGACGTGACGGAGGGCATCGCCTCGGTCGCGGTGGCCGTGCGAGACCATGCCGGCTGGCCGGCCGCGGGTATCGCCGTATCGTTCCCGCGAGACGCGATTCCGGTGGAACGCTGGGCGGAGCTCGCCGACCAGATCGGCACGGTCGCGGCCGAACTCTCGCGCAGGATCAGCGGTCAGGCTTCGCCGAGGTAGACCCAGTGGCGGTCCGCGCGCACGAAGCGGCTGTTCTCGGACTGCACTCCGGCCGTGCCATCCGCTGCCCGCCAGTAGGCACGGAAGTCCACGGTTCCTGCGGTGTCGAGGAGCCCGCCCGCTGTTCGCGCGACGATATCGAGACGGTACCAGCGCAGTCCCGCATCGAGCTCGAAGGAGGCCGGACGCGTATCCGGATGCCAGCTGGCCAGGAGGTAGTCGGGGTCTCCGACCGCGAACGCCGAGTAGCGAGACCGCATGAGTCGCTCGGCTGTCGGTGGCCAGGCGGCACCACGGTGGAAGGGAGCGCAGCACTCGTCATAGTTGTCGCCGCTGAGGCAGGGGCAGCGCATGTCGTTCGCCATCCGTCGGGGTGCGTCCGTCACAGTGGTGGCCCTCCGGTAGCGATGTTGATGAGTCCGATGGCTACCAGGAGCGCTACGACTGTCAGAGCGATTCCGGCGAGGGGGACCCACCAACACAGTCTAGATTTTGCGCGATTCCTGACAATCACGACGATCGTCGCGAGCAGAACCGCAACCGAGACCAGCGGAACGATGAACGATGCGACGGTGCCGAGCGTGTAGTCGCAGCTGGGGAGTGGGTATCCGCACGCATCGAACGCGAAGGGGAGGAAGACGTTGAGGAAGATCAGGTAGGCGCTGCTTGCGACCTGCAGCGCCGTGAGGATCACCGACACGGCCAGGTCGACACTTCGGGCTTCGGGGCTGGCGAGTCGACGGTCGCGCAGTCGACTTCCCCGACCGGGATCGACGGGATTGCCCAGCGGATCGTCCAGGGAGTCGGACGTCGCGTTCAGCCGGCGCAACTCGTCCATGAGGCGAATATAGCTCACCACCTCGGGCGGGTGGGGGATCCCGTCCCGCGTTGCATCGGGCCGGAACCGGTCATGCCTCGCGCTTCGAACGTAGGCTCGATCCATGAAACTCGGCATCCACTTCTCCAACTTCACCGTTACCGGCCAGCCGGAGTCGATCGCCTCCGTGTTGGCCGCGACCGCCAGAGCCGCTGACCAGGGAGGGGTCTCCGCGTTCACGCTCATGGACCACTGGTTCCAGATGGAGCAGATGGGCGGACCCGCAGAACCGATGCTCGAGGGCTACACCGGTCTGGGCTTCGTCGCCGGTATCACCGAGAGGATGTCACTCGGCCTCTTGGTCACGGGTGTCACCTATCGGCATCCCGGGCTTCTCGCCAAGACGGTCGCCACTCTCGACGTGTTGTCGCAGGGGCGTGCCGTGCTCGGCATCGGCGCGGCCTGGTACGAGCGCGAGCACCTCGGGCTCGGTGTGCCGTTCCCGTCGCTCCGCGATCGATTCGAGCAGCTCGAGGAGACTCTCCAGATCTGCCGACAGATGTGGAGCGATGACGACGGGCATTACGACGGACGCCACTTCCAGCTGGCAGAGACCATCTGCATCCCGCGCCCGCTCCAGGCACCGCGCCCGCAGATCATGATCGGCGGCAGCGGCGAGCAGAAGACCCTCCGACTGGTGGCGCGCTACGCCGACTCGTGCAACCTCTTCGCGGTGAGCCACGAGGTCGTGAAGCACAAGATCGCGGTGCTCGCCGGGCACTGCGAGACCGAACAGCGCGACCTCGCCAGCATCGAGAAGACGATCATCGGGGGTGCCGATCCGCTCGAGGACGTGGATGGATTCCTCTCCAGCATGTCGGAGTACGCGGCGATCGGTGTGGACCAGATCACGATGAGCCCGCACGGGAGCGATCCGGTCGCCTGGACGGAGCGCATGGTGGAGCGGGTTCTTCCCCGCCTCGCCGAAGTCTGAGTACGAAACCCTGGGCACGATCATGCAGCGAACTGTAGGTATCGCGGAGTATTTTTGACAGCATGTCACGCACCTGGTTGAAGTGGATGCCCGCCGTCGCGGTCCCGGTATTGATCGCATCGGCCGCCGTCGCCGTTCCTCTCTCGGCGAATGCCGCCGTGAACCTCCCTACGAAGACCCCCGCCCAGGTGCTCGCCCTCGCCGCTGGTGAGAAAGTCACCTCTCTGTCCGGCACGATCTCGCAGACCTCGAGCCTCGGCCTGCCGCAGTTGCCCACCACCGGAGCGGATGCCTCGGCGGGCTCAGCCCTCGAACTGCTCACCGGATCCCACACGGCTCGTGTCTTCATCGACGGCTCGACGAAACAGCGGGTCCAGGTGCTCGACAGCATGGCCGAACGGGACCTGGTGCGCAGTGGCTCCGACGTGTGGCTCTACGACTCGAAGAAGAGGACCGCGGTGCACTCGACTCTCACCGCTCCGGCGGCAAAGTCGACAACCCAGGACTACGTCGCCACCCCTGATCAGCTCGCAGCCAAGCTCCTCGCCTCCGTGGACTCGAGCACCTCGGTGTCGCTCGGCTCCGACCTTCGCGTCGCCGGCCGCACCGCGTACGACCTCGTGCTGACCCCGAAGGCCTCTGGCACCCTGGTCGGCTCGGTCTCGATTGCAGTGGACTCCGAAACGGGACTTCCGCTCTCGGTCGATGTCTTTGCGCGTTCGCAGAAGACTCCGGCCTTCAGCGTCGGCTTCTCCACACTCGATCTCAGCGCGCCCGCTGCCAGCCTCTTCGCGTTCACCCCGCCGGCCGGTGCGAAGGTCACGGAGAAAGCACCGAAGGCCGAAACCGCGCGCCCCAGCACGCCGACCAGCGATGCCGCCAAGCCGACGGTCACCGGTACCGGATGGGATTCCATCGTGGCACTGCCGGCCGGTAAAGACACCGCGAGCGCGACATCCTCCCCACTCTTCGGCAAGCTGACGACCGCCGTGGCGGGTGGACATCTGTTCCACACCAGCCTTGTCAACGTGTTGCTGACGGATGACGGACGCGTGTTCGCCGGTTCGGTGCCGGTGGCGAAGCTCCAGGCTGCCGCCGTCGCGAAGTGAGCCCCGTCGCGACGGGGTTCGCGATTCGCACCGAGGCTCTGACCAAACGATTCGGATCGCAGCTCGCCGTTGACGGGGTGAACCTGAGCGTGCCCGACGGGTCGGTGTTCGGCTTCCTCGGCCCCAACGGATCGGGTAAGACCACCACCATCCGACTGCTTCTCGGCCTCGCCTCGGCGACCAGCGGCGAGATAGAGGTGCTCGGCAAGCGAATGCCGGACGACCTGCGCACGGTGCTCCCCGAGGTCGGCGCGCTCGTCGAAGGGCCCGGCTTCTATCCCTATCTGTCCGGTGCAGCCAATCTCCACCGTCTCGACAGCGCCGACGGGCACGCGACATCCGCCACCCGACGCACCCGGGTGCAGACCGCGCTCGAACGGGTGGGGCTCTCCCACGCGGCGGGCAAGAAAGTGAAGGCGTACTCCCTCGGCATGAAACAGCGGCTCGGCATCGCCAATGCCCTGTTGACTCCGCGGCGGCTGCTCGTGCTGGATGAGCCGACCAATGGCCTGGATCCGCAGGGCACTCGTGAGGTGCGAAGCCTCATCCGGTCCCTCGCGGCCGAGGGGACTACCGTGTTCGTCTCCAGCCACCTCCTCGCGGAGATCGAGCAGGTGTGCACCGACGCCGCAGTGATGAGCGTCGGTCGCCTCGTCGCACAGGGAACGATCTCCGAATTGCGTGGGGTCGGCGGCGCGCGACTGCGGCTGGAGACTCCGGATCGGGCTGCCGCGGCAGCTGTCCTCTCCCGCTTCGGGATGACCGTTGCTCGCCCGAGCGGGGAGTCCGGTGAGCTTGTCGCTACCTTCGGCGACCAGGAACCCGCTCCGGATGCGGTGGTCGCAACCCTCGTCGAGGCGGGGGTGCGGGTGCGTTCGTTCACCATCGATCGCCCGAGCCTCGAGCAGCGTTTCGTCGATCTCACGGGGGAGGGGTTCGATGTCGCAGGCTGATCGAACCGCTCTTCGCTCGCGGCCTGCCGTGGGGCTGCCGCTGCTGGCATCCGAGATCTCGGTGCTCTTCCGCCGCCGACGCACGTGGGCGATGCTCGCCTCCCTCGCCCTCATACCCGTGTTGATCGCGGTGGCGGTGAAGCTCTCCTCTGGCTCATCGTCCGGCCGTGGCCCGGCATTTCTCGACCAGGTGAGCCAGAACGGTCTCTTCGTCAGCTTCGTCGGGCTTCTCGTCTCAGTGCCGCTCTTCCTGCCCCTCACGGTCGGGGTAGTGGCCGGCGACACGATAGCGGGGGAGGCCAGCGCGGGCACCCTGCGCTACCTGCTGATCGCCCCGGCGGGCCGTGTGCGACTTCTCCTGGTGAAGTATCTCGCCACCGCGGTCTTCTGCCTCGCGGCGACGCTCGCGGTCGCCATCGCCGGAGCCGTGATCGGTGCCGCACTTTTCCCGATCGGACCGGTGACCCTGCTCTCGGGTGACAGCATCGAGGTCGGCGACTCGATCGTGCGGTCGTTGTTGATCGCCGCGTACATCACGGTCTCGCTGCTCGGGCTGTCCGCGATCGGCCTCTTCATCTCCACGATGACCGACGTACCGGTGGGCGCCATGGCCACGACGATCGTGCTCTCCGTCGTGTCGCAGGTGCTCGACTCGCTTCCGCAGCTCGACTGGCTGCACCCGTGGCTGTTCAGCCACTACTGGCTGGGTTTCGCCGACCTGTTGCGCCAGCCGATCTCGTGGGATTCATTCGGCAACAACGCCATTCTCCAGGCCGGGTATATCCTCGTCTTCGGCGCTCTCGCCTTCGGGCGATTCACGACGAAGGACATCCTCTCCTAGAGCGGACGCCTGTACTCCGGCGGCATCGGCCCGCAGTGTCGGACGGGTCGGGCATCCTGTTGCCATGGCGGAACCGGTCGAACTGTGGTGGGCGAGACGCCAGTGGTCGAAGGCTCTCGAGGTGCCGTATCCGGTCGGGTGCTATCGCAGCGACTGGGAGCGTTACCCGGTCTTGGTGCGCCAGTATCATCCCGACCTGAATTCGGGAATCACCCTGACCCAGGTGCCGCCGGCCGCCGAGGTGTATCTCGTCTGGCAGTGCGATGTCGGCCATCGATTCGTGGCGACCCCTGACGAGCAACGGCAGCGACCCGGCCAGTCGAGGCGGCGTTCGACCTGGTGCCCCGAGTGCGCGGCGGGAGCGACGAAACGTCGGGCACCGTCGCCCTCCCGCAGCCTAGCACCGGTGCGCCCCCGGTCTCCTGCCGCAACCGCCCGGGTCGCACGGCCGGCGCCCGGTGTCGGCGAGGTGGGCGAAGCCTTCGTCAGCTCGCTCGCACCGAAGCCGGCTTCGGCCGCCGAGGGCGAGCTGCGCCACCGCCTGGCCGAGCGACTGGACCTGGATTTCGGGCTGAACGCGGTGCGGGTCGCCCGGCCGTTCTTCACGCGTCACGAGGTGTGGCCAGACATCGTGCTTGCCGAACTGCGGGTGGCAATCGAATACGACACGACGGGAAGGGACGGCCTCGAGCATGTCGGCCGGCGCGAAGAGACCGATCGGCGCAAGGATCGACTCCTGCGCGCGGCGGGCTGGGAGGTCGTGCGCATCCGGTGCGGAAAGCTGAGGCCCATCGGGCCCTTCGATCTCACCGCCCCCGGAATCTCGGCGAAAACCATCGAGAGACTCGTCGAGAAGCTGGGGGAGATCCGCGGTGACCTGATCGTCGAGTGTTATCGCCGCACCGAGGTACTCGGCTAGGGCAGGAGCCCGGCCCGGCGGGCCGCGACCACCGCTTCGTAGCGACTTCCGGCCTCGAGCTTGCGCATGGCTGATGAGAGGTAGCTCTTCACGGTGCTCTCGGTGAGGCCGAGTTGACGGGCGACCGTGCCGTTCTGCTTGCCCAGGGCGACCTGGGAGAGGACATCCAGCTCACGAGGGGACAGCGGGGGAGAGCTCGGCGCGCGCGGTGTCTCCCTCATGCCAAGGCCGCGGGATGCCCGATCGAGTCGGCCGGCGAGAACCGGGTCGTCGATCTCGCGGCCGATCTCCCGGAGTTCCGCGAACAGCGCGCGATGTTCCTGGCGTTCCACCGGATCGACGCTCCGCTGGCCGGGCAGACCGCTCTCGCTCTCCAGTGCCGCGAGCCGGCGCTCCACCTCGTCGTGCACGGAGTACTCCCAGGCCAGGTCGCGCGCGGCGCGAAGTGCGCCCTGGAGAACGGTGTCACCGAACTGCGTCGGCTGCCGGTGGCCGCCGTAGATCACGGCCCTCACGGAGCCGTCGACCACGATGGGCACCGCGAGTAAGGAGACGATCCCTTCGGCGGATACCTCGCGGTCGTAGCGGTGCGTGATGGTCGTCGCCTGCCGATAATGGGTGGCGGTGACGGGCCGGCGCTCGGCGAGCGCGCGACCGCCGAGTCCCTGCGTCGGTTCGACGACGAGCCCATGGATGCTCTGCCCGAGAGTGCCGACGAAGGAGGTGAGTGGGGCTCCGTCCCGGGTGGCCAGCCCCCCGAAGGTAATCGGCAGGTCGATGCTGGAGGAGAGGGCGCGAAGACTCCGCTGAAGCAGGTCGAGGTCGTGAGACGACTCGGATCCCGGTGATGCAGCGGTCATTTCCCTACCTCCTTTAGGCGGTAGTCGGGCCCTTCGATGTTCCCTTAGCCTGCATCGTAACAGGCCGGAGTCGCCGACTCCCGAATCGATCACGATGACCATTTCAAGGGAGAAATGCCATGCCGAGGACCTCATCCCCTCTCGATTCTGCGAACGACTCGCCGCTCACCCCGCTGCGATTCCTCAAGCGCTCCGCCGAGGTATTCCCCGACAAGACCGCCATCGTCTACGGCGCACGGGTCTACACCTACGCGGAATTCGCTGCCGCTGCCGAAGCGCTCGCCCGCGCCATCCGCTCCCGGATCATCCCGGGGGATCGCGTGGTGTTCCTGTCGCCGAACACGCCCGAGATGCTCATCGCGCAGTTCGCGGTGCCGCTGGCCGGTGGCATCCTCATCGCCCTCAATCCCCGTCTCGCGCCCTCGGAGGTACGGTACGTGATCGAGCATTCCGGGGCGAGCCTTCTCTTCTACGATGCCGAGTTCGCTTCGGCCATCGGGGACTCCCGCGAGCAGTGTTCCACGTTGCGCGCCATCGTGGAGATCCCCGACCCGGAATTCGGATGCGCGGAGAGCGGCGTCAGCATCGGCCAGGAGTCCTATCGCGCCTTCGGTTCCGCAACGGCGGCCAACAAGACCCCGGTGCGCTGGGAGATCGACGACGAGCGCGCCGTCATCTCGATCAACTACACCTCCGGCACCACCGGCAAGCCGAAGGGGGTCATGTACAGCCATCGCGGCGCGTACCTCAACGCGATGGGCGAGGTCTTCCACAACGGACTCGACAACCAATCGGTGTACCTCTGGACCCTGCCGCTGTTCCACTGCAACGGGTGGTGCACACCGTGGGCGGTCACAGCGGCAAGCGGCACGCATGTCTGCCTGCGCGCGGTTCGGCCGGCGTCCATCTGGTCGGCCATCGATGAACTCGGGGTTACGAACCTGTGTGGGGCGCCGACGGTCTGCAACGTGATCGCCAATGCCGAGGAGGCCCATCCGCTCGAGCACCCGCTGCGCATCACGACGGCCGGCGCGCCGCCGTCACCCACCATCATCGAACGTCTCGAGCGGCTCGGTGCGCGAGTGACCCACGTGTACGGGCTCACCGAGGCCTATGGGCCATTCACCATCTGCGAATACCAGAAGGCGTGGGACTCCCTGCCGCCCACCGCGCGGGCGACGCAGATCGCCCGCCAGGGAGTCTCGATGGTGCAGGCGGAGACCCCGCGCGTCGTCGACACGGAGATGGCGGATGTGCCCAGAGATGGCAGCACCATCGGGGAGATCGTGTTGCGCGGCAACAACGTGATGGTCGGCTACTACAGGGACGCCGCGGCCACCGCCACGGCCTTCGCCGGCGGATGGTTTCACACCGGTGACCTGGGAGTGATGCATCCCGACGGCTATATCGAGGTCAAGGACCGCGCAAAAGACATCATCATCTCCGGGGGTGAGAACATCTCCTCCATCGAGATCGAGAACTCGATAGCCTCGCACCCCAGCGTGGCGGATGTCGCGGTGGTGGGGTTCGCACATGAGACCTGGGGCGAGCGGCCGGAGGCCTACGTTCTGCTGCACGAGGGGCATTTCGCCACCGCGGAGGAGATCTCCACCCACGCACGATTGACGCTGGCGAGATTCAAGGTGCCGGACTCCGTCGTCTTCGTCGACACGCTTCCCCGCACGGCGACCGGCAAGGTGGTCAAAGCATCGTTGCGTGCGCAATCGGTGCGATCAGAGCGTGTTCCCGCGCAATAACCCCCCCCTCACCACCGGGACGGCATCCGCCGGTCCGGCCAGCACGATGTACGCCACACAAAGGAGTGTCCCTTGACCACCATCATCGATCACCAGCAGTCCGCCTCCCGGGAATTCGACCGCCACGCGATCGCTCCGGTCGTTGCGGAGGCGCGAGTCATCGCGGATCCGGCCGGCCTCGGCCTCGGAGCGTTCGCCCTCACGACCTTCGTGCTGAGCCTGGCGAACTCCGGAATCATCGGGGGAGCCGGCGCTGCGGTGCTCGGGATCGCTCTCTTCTACGGAGGCCTCGCTCAGGTCGCCGCCGGCATGTGGGAGTTCGTGAAGGGCAACACCTTCGGTGCGACCGCCTTCACCTCCTACGGCGCCTTCTGGCTCGCCTTCTGGTGGTTGCTCACCAACCCCGAGGTCGAAAAGGCCGCCGGTGCGGCCGGAGTCGGGGCGTTCCTGCTCGCCTGGACGATCTTCTCCGCCCTCATGACGGTTGCATCGCAGAAGACGAACGCGGTGCTCTTCGCCACCTTCGTCGCGGTCACCGTCACCTTCATCGCGCTCACGGTCGGTGCGTTCACCGGCATCGCGGGGATCACGCAGCTGGGTGGATGGATCGGAATCATCGCCGCGGGGCTCGCCTGGTACGGATCCTTCGCGGTGGTCACGAACGCGACCTGGAAGCGTGTCGTCCTGCCGGTGTGGCCCGCCGCATAATCCCTGCGCGGATGTCGGCTGATCGGCATAGCGTGTTCTCGAGGGCGTTCTTCACCGCCCGGAGAGGGGACAGTCATGACGACACTTGCGAATCGGCCCAACACGGCGCTGGTGGTGATCGACGTTCAGAATGACGTCGTTGCCGCAGCTCATGAGCGCGACGCCATTATCGCCAACATCAACACCCTCGTCGGCAAGGCTCGCGACGAGGGTGTTGCCGTCGTGTGGGTGCAGCACTCTGACGATGGCCTGGAATACGGCAGCGAGGGCTGGAAGTACGTTCCGGAGCTCGTCCGGCGTGAATCCGAGCCCGTCGCGCAGAAGAACTACGGTGACTCCTTCGAGGGAACCGAGCTCGAGCGGGTGCTGGCCGAAGTCGGGGCCGGGCGGCTGGTGGTCGCGGGGGCGGAGACTGACGCGTGCATCCGATCCACGATCCACGGCGCGTTCACACGCGGCTACGACGTCACTCTCGTGAGCGATGCTCACACCACGAACGACCAGAGCGGATGGGGCGCGCCTCCGCCAGAGCAGGTCATCGCTCACACGAATCTCTACTGGGGTTTCCAGGGCGCTCCCGGACGCACTGCCGCCGTCACGCGAACCAGCGAAGTCAGCTTCGACGCCTGATCGCGGGGGAGTGCGCGACTGGTGGGCCACGGTCACCGGTGGTAGTCTCGCGGCCAATCGCGACCTGCGATCTGCCCGGACTCAGTGAGGGCGCGGTCCATGTCGCCCGTCCGAATTCAGGGAGGGTCGCCGTGGCCGTGACGGGAATCGGGGGACTGTTCTTCCGCAGCCGTGATCCGGAGGCGCGGTCCGCGTGGTACCGCGAGCACCTCGGCATCGGGTTGGGGGAGCATGGAGTCTGGAAGCAGGATGCCGGAGCGACCGTCTTCGCCCCTTTCGCGTCGGACACCGACTATTTCGCGGCCGACCAGTCGTTCATGCTCAACCTCCGTGTGACCGAACTGGACGCGCTGGTTTCCACGCTCGAAGCATCCGGCATCGTGGTCGAACGTCGACCAGAGTGGGACAGTCCCGACTACGGGCGATTCGCCCGCATCCACGATCCCGAAGGCCTTGCCATCGAGCTCTGGGAACCCACGGACTGAAGCGGCCCGAGCCCGCTGGTCCGCGCTGTCGGCGCCTGGCCGGGCGTTGCTCGCAGACCTCCGAATCGACGGACTATCAGGCCACATTATGCCTAGCCGCGGACGACTCTGAGCGCTACGCTGCTGCCAGCAATTGTTCGCATTCACTCCAGTAAGAGGAAGAAGGCGCGACCATGTCGGCTGCCAGCGAAGAATCTCCCACGTCTGTGATCCACGATGATGCCGGCGGACCGGCAGGCTCGCTGGGGATGTCGGGTCACGGTGCTCTGGATACGGTGCATCGAGAGCTCGAGCGTCATGCCCTCGACGGCCACGGAGCCACCGATCCGCTGCTGACCTACCGGGACGCCCTCCTCGGTCGATACATCATCGACCGACCGATCTTCACGCTGGCTTGGCCGCCGAACCTCTACATTCCCGCGGAGGCAGATCCGGCGAAGTACTGGATCACCGCACCGCCCGCCGATCACCGCTATCGCTACCGGTGGACCGATCCGCAGCCGACCGCCAGCAGCGCGTCAGAGAAGACCGGGTACCTGTTCAGCTGGACCAACGTGTCGGGGTTGAACCCGAGCCACACCGGTGCTGCGGGTGTCGGCGTGCGGATCGTGCCGACGAACTCGCTCTCGACGGTGCCAGTCAGTGCCGACGTCGATCTGGTGGCCGAGAGCCGCTGGTGGTATCTCGTCGGTTCGTCCGCCGGTTTCGCCAACTTCTCCTACCGCGGCACCGTCTACATCGCGGGCTGGGAAATCAGCCCGGTGACCGGGCAATGGGAGTTGCTGAGACCGTTCGGTTCTCGGGTGCTCTTCCAGTATCGCGAGAGCGGGCAAGGAGGAACCGCGATACGCAGCGACCACCACGCCTTCGATGATCTCTCTGTGCGACTGCAACTTCAGGGCGGCCACACCTACGGCATCGGGGTCTCGTTCGAGGTGGAGGTCGGATTCGACTGCCATGACCGCAATGGCAAGCCGTATCAGAAGCAGCCCGGCGACGACATCAAGCTCTGGGCATCGATGACCGGCGAGGTATCGAGCATCAGCGTCTCCACCGAGACGGTGTGGATCCCCTGACGGCATGCTCGAGAGCGGGAGGGACGCGGCCTCCTCTCGCCGCGCGAACGGCTAGCTCTCCACGTAGGCCGCGAGGTGCTTGCCGGTGAGGGTGGATCGCTCGGCGACGATTGCCGCGGGGGTGCCCTCGAACACGATGAGCCCGCCATCGTGGCCGGCTCCCGGACCCAGATCGATGATCCAGTCGGCGTGGGCCATGACCGCCTGATGGTGCTCGACGACGATGACCGATTTGCCCGAATCCACCAGGCGGTCCAGAAGGGCGAGCAGCTGCTCGACATCGGCGAGGTGTAGACCGGTGGTCGGCTCGTCGAGCACGTAGACGTCACCCTTCTCGGCCATGTGGATGGCGAGCTTGAGTCGCTGCCGTTCGCCACCGGACAGAGTGGTGAGTGGCTGGCCGAGGCTGAGATATCCCAGCCCCACGTCGACGAGGCGATGAAGGATGGCGTGCGCCGCCGGTGTTCGAGCCTCACCGCTGGCGAAGAACTCTTCGGCCTCGGCCAACGACATCGCGAGTACCTCGCTGATGTCGCGCCCGGCGAGGTGATAGTCCAGCACCGAAGCCTGGAACCGTTTGCCCTCGCACACCTCGCAGGTGGAGGCGACGCTCGCCATCATCCCGAGATCGGTGAAGATGACGCCGGCGCCGTTGCAATTGGGGCACGCACCCTCCGAATTGGCACTGAACAGCGCGGGCTTGACCCCGTTGGCCTTTGCGAAAGCGCTGCGGATCGGGTCGAGCAGCCCGGTGTAGGTCGCCGGATTGCTGCGACGGGAGCCCTTGATCGCGCCCTGGTCGATGGACACCACGCCATCCCGCACGGGGAGTGACCCATGAACGAGTGAGCTCTTGCCCGAGCCGGCCACCCCGGTGATGACCACGAGCACGCCGAGCGGAATGTCGACATCGACCTGCCGCAGGTTGTGTGCCGTCGCGCCGCGAACCTGCAGTGCGCCGGACGGTGACCTCACCTCCCGTTTGAGGGAGCGCCGGTCGTCGAGATGCCGGCCGGTCAGCGTATCGCTCGATCTGAGCGCCTCGACAGAGCCTTCGAAGCAGATGACTCCGCCCGCGGTTCCCGCACCGGGACCGAGATCGACGACATGGTCGGCGATCGCAATCGTCTCCGGCTTATGCTCGACGACCAACACCGTGTTGCCCTTGTCTCGCAGCTGGAGCAATAGGGCATTCATGTGCTCGATGTCGTGGGGATGCAGGCCGATCGTCGGTTCATCGAAGACATAGGTGACGTCGGTGAGCGAGGAGCCGAGGTGCCGGATCATCTTCGTGCGCTGGGCTTCGCCGCCGGAGAGCGAGCCGGCCGGCCGATCGAGAGACAGGTAGCCGAGGCCGATCGACACGAAGGAGTCGAGAGTCTGGGTGAGTGCGGCCAGCAGGGGAGCGACGGTCGGATCCCGAATGGCCCGCACCCATTCGACGAGATCGCTGATCTGCATGGCGCAGGCCTCGGCGATGTTGAGGCCGGCGACCCGCGAGGAACGGGCGCCCTCGTTGAGCCGCGTGCCACCGCAGTCGGGGCAGGTCGCGAAGGTGACGGCCCGATCCACGAAGGCGCGGATGTGTGGCTGCATGGCCTCGCGATCCTTGGAGAGGAAGGACTTCTGCACCTTGGGGATGAGTCCCTCGTAGGTCATGTTGATGTCGCCGACCTTCACCTTCGTCGGTTCGTGGTACAAAAAGTCGTCGAGCTCCCTCTTCGAATAGTCACGGATCGGCTTGTTCGGATCGAGGAACCCGGAACCGGTGAAGATGCGTACGCCCCAGCCATCCGCGGTGTAGCCGGGAATGGTCATCGCGCCCTCGGCGAGGGACTTGGAGTCGTCATAGAGCTGGGTCAGATCGATGTCGCTGACCCGCCCCATGCCCTCACACCGCGGGCACATACCTCCCGTGACGGTGAAACTGCGTCTCTCCTTTACGGTGCGGCCGGCCTTGTCCATGGTGACGGCGCCCGATCCGCTCACCGAGGGCACGTTGAACGCGAAGGCCTGGGGGGAGCCGAGATGAGGCATCCCGATGCGGCTGAACACGACACGCAGCATCGCGTTGGCGTCGGTCGCGGTACCGACCGTGGAGCGCGAGTTCGCCCCCATTCGTTCCTGGTCGACGATGATCGCGGTGGTCAGGCCCTCGAGTCGGTCGACATCCGGCCGTGCCAGAGTCGGCATGAAGCCCTGGAGGAAAGCGCTGTAGGTCTCGTTGATCATGCGCTGCGAGTCCGCGGCGATCGTGCCGAAGACCAGGGAGCTCTTGCCGGAGCCGGAGACCCCCGTGAACACGGTCAGTCGCCGTTTCGGGATGTCGATGCTGACGTTCTTGAGGTTGTTCACGCGCGCTCCGTGAACACGAATCAGGTCGTGGCTGTCGGCGACGTGCTGTGCCGGGGGAGTTTCCGCAGTCTCGTTCATCTCGCGGCAAGCCTAGGGGCGCTGGGCGGGCACGGGGTCATGGAGCCCGCTGGGACGCCGAACTCGAGGCAGCCCGCCCGGGATCGGTTGCGACAGTGAGGGGGCCGCTCCATGATGGAACGGTGCCGCCACCGCTGACCGCTTCATTGCGCGCGTTTCTCCTCGACACGGATGTCGCATTGCGCTGGCAGGTCGAGCGCGACCTGCTCGAATCACCGCGGGAGGTCTGGGAGTCCACGCGAGACCGCATTGCGACAGAGGGGTTTGGAGCCGAGTTGCTCGCCCACCAGGATCCGGACGGGCAGTGGGCCGGGGGAGCGTTCTTCCCTCAGGGCTTCGATTTCGACTCTCCGGAGGCGGCGGAGGGCGCGGGGCAGCCGTGGACGGCGACGACCTGGTCCCTCAATTCCCTGCGGGACTGGGGACTTGATGCCGCGGTCCTCGAGGGCACGGCCGCCGCACTCGCGGCTCACAGCCGATGGGAATACAACGACCGACCGTACTGGGAGGGAGAAGTGGACTGCTGTATCAACGCCTCGACCCTCGCGAACGGCGCCTGGCTCGGTGCGGATGTCTCCGCCCTCGCGGGGTGGTTTCCGGAGCACCACATGGCAGATGGGGGATGGAACTGCGAATGGGTGGAAGGTTCGACCCGGTCGTCATTCGACTCCACGCTGAACAGTCTGAAGGGCATCCTCTATTACGAGTCGGTGACCGGGAGGACTGACGAACTGAGCGCGGCCCGGCGTAGGGGAGAGGAATACCTGCTGCGGCGCAGGCTGCTGTTTTCGCTCTCCCGCGGGGAGATCCTCGGCCCTCAGATGACGCGGCTCGCCTATCCGTTTCGTTCCTTTTACAGCGCCCTCAATGCCGTGGACTACTTTCGTTCGGGCTCGTTGTTCGACGGCACCGCTCCCGACCCCCGCCTCGCCGACGCGATCGAAACGGTGCGGAACGCCCGCCGGCCGGACGGCACCTGGCTGCAGCAGCGCAGGCACCCGGGGAGGGTGTGGTTCGACGTCGACGTCGACGTCGACGAGCCGTCGCCATGGCTCACTTTCTTCGCGACCCGGGTGCTGTCGTGGTGGGACGAGCCCTCGGGTCCTGAGCGCCAGGCCTGATCGCCGGGCCTGAGCGCCAGGCCTGAGCGCCGGGCCTGAGCGCCGGGCCTGAGCGCCGGGTCGAACCGGATCGGCACGGTGCTGCGGCGAGCACCGACAGTCCGGGAGAATGGTGCCGATTCGGGCCGATGCTGCGCTCGCCCGTCAGGACCGCAGGATCTTCGCCAGCGGCCTTCCGTTGGCCAATTCGTCGACCAGTTTGTCGAGGTAGCGCACCTTCTGCATCACGGGGTCCTCGACGTCTTCGACGCGAACACCGCAGACGACTCCGGTGATCAGCGAGGCATTCGCATTGAGGTGGGCATCGGCGAAGAAGTCTTCATACGACGTGCCGGCGACGATGTGTTTGTCGACTTCGTCGTCGTCGAAACCGGTCAACCACGTGATGACCTCGTTGAGTTCGGCAGTCGTTCGGCCTTTTCGCTCGACCTTGTTCACGTAGAGCGGGTACACGGTGGCGAAGGGCATGGCGTAGACGCGTCGGAGGGTCGCATCATCCGTTTTCATGCGCGCCATTCTAGTGACGCTCTTGTCGGGTCGGAGCCTGTTGCTCACTCCCGTTTTGACTCGCTGTGGCCGCGGCGAAGGCGGCATCGAGGCGTTCGAGCGGGCCCGGGCCGACGGTCGGTGCCGCTGGGGCATCGAGGTGACGGGTGCGCAATTCGTCCATCAGTTCGTCGATGAACGCCGGACCTCCCTCTCTCATGACCCGTTGCCGAATCCGCAGCTCTTCGCTGCCGGGCTGCCAATCGAGGCCCCAGTTGCCCAGGGCAGCGATCACGGGGAGTGTCTGGATGCCGGCTTCCGTGAGGCTGTAGCGGGCGCGCTGGCCCCGGGCGGCCGTGCCGCGGGTGAGGATCCCTGCCTCCACGAGCCGCACGAGTCGGTCGGCGAGGATGTTCGACGCGATGCCTTCGATCGATCCGGTGAGAAGCGCCCGGAAGTGGCGGCGGTCTCCGAAGATCACGTCGCGCAGTACCAGGAGCGACCAGCGATCCCCGAGAACCTCGACGGCGGCATTGATCGGGCATCCGGAGCGCGGTTCCACGATTCCTCCTCACAAGAGATTGCTTGACAGTCGCGTCGTTCTCAATATAGTGGTTGCAGAACGCAACCACTATTCTGAGGAGACGCTGGTGGGCCGCTTCGTATATTGGATGAACGTGTCCCTCGATCTGCGGATCGAGCAGGTTCCGGGCGACGACGGTGCGGGGGAGTGGCTGCGCATCGGCGAAGAACTGCACCGCGAGTTCAATGCGCGGGCGCGGGAGCTCGCCGTGATGGTGCAGGGTCGGGTCATATTCGAGACCATGGAGGAGTATTGGCCACGCGCCCGCACGGATGAAACGCTGCCGGACTTCCTTCGGGAGTACGGCGAGATCTGGACGGACACACCGAAGGTCCTCGTCTCCCGAACCCGCAGTCGTGCTGACTTCAACACCCGGGTCATCGGGGGAGACCACGCGATCGAGCAACTCGCCGCGCTTCGGGCGGAGACCGAGGGTGCCATCGGAGTGGGGGGCGCCAATCTCGCCACGCAATTACTGCGGGCGGGGCTGCTCGACGAGTTGCTGCTCTTCACCCATCCCGCGATCCTCGGCTTCGGCAGGCCGTTGTTCGACGACTACGACCGTCCGATCGAGCTCGATCTGCTCGAGCAGCGCTCGTTCGAACAGGGGGTCACGATGCACCGCTACTCGATACGGTGCGAAGGTTAGACGGCCGTGCTCACACGGATTGCGGAGGCCGTCTTCGTGCACGACAGCGGGTTCTGCCAGAGCAACACGGTCGTCGTTCAGGGTGCGGCCGGCGTGCTGGTCATCGACGCGGGGGTCTTCGAGGGCGAACTGCTCTGCCTCGCCAACGACCTGTCTGAGTTGGGCAAGGTCGTCGCGGTGGGTTTCTCCACGCATCCGCACTGGGATCATCTGCTCTGGCATTCCGCGCTCGGCACGGCGACCCGCTACGGTACCGCGGGGTGTGCGGCCACGGCCGAGGATCGGTTGTCTGGCGGGGTGCAAGCAGTGGCTCAGGCCGCCGGCATCCCCGAGCACGTGCCACTGGAACTGCTCGGCAACATCACGGGGCTGCCAGCCGACGCGATGCAGATTCCCTGGGAAGGCCCGCGGGTGCGGATCATCGAACACCGCGCTCATGCCCCGGGCCACGCCGCGCTCGTGGTCGACGAAGCCGGAGTGCTGGTCGCCGGTGACATGCTCTCCGATGTGCTGATTCCGATGCTGGACCTGAACGGCCCTTCCGACCCGATCGGGGACTACCTGGCTTCGCTTCTGCTGATCGAAGCCGAAGCTCGTGATGCGGTCGTCATCGTTCCGGGCCACGGATCGGTCGGTGGCGGCGAGCAGATTCGCGCCCGGATCGATCGGGACCGGGCCTACCTTCAGGCTTTGCGCGACGGCGCAGAGCCCGCCGACCCGCGGGTCGGACCGTCGGCTCAGCCCGGATGGGAATGGGTGAGCGACGTACACCGCGGGCAGCTGCACCGCCTCGCCCAGCATGGCCTCGCCTAGCGAGGCTTCGCCTGCGCGGTAGGGGCGGCCCCTGTCGGCCGTCGACCGTTGTCACGTTGCCGGTTGTCCCAAAGGCCGGCGCTCGTCGCTGCGAAGTCTGCGGACTGGGGTCTCGGTATCGCGGTACCGCCTGCGACCGGGTTCCCGATACGGTCCTGGCGCCGATACGGTCCTGGCGCTGTCACGGTCCTGGCGCCGACAAAGACTCTTGCGCCAGTCGGCGACGCGATGTAATCTACAACCAAATGGTTGTACAACAGGAACTCAGCGACGACGAGGTGAACCGGATCTTCCGGGCACTCGCCGATGCGACGCGGCGCGACATCGTCCGCCGCACCCTGGTCGAGGAAGTCTCGGTCTCGCAGCTCGCTGACGCGTACGCCATGTCGTTCGCGGCCGTGCAGAAGCACGTCGCCGTGCTGGAGGAGGCGGAGCTCGTGACGAAGCAACGGCGAGGCCGGGAGCGGATGGTGCGGGGCGACCTCGCGCGTATCCGTCAGGCACAGCGCCTGCTCGACCAGTTCGAGCAACTCTGGCGCTCGCGAATCGACCAGCTCGACGCTCTGCTCGACGAAGACAATCACTAGAAAGGCGCATCATGCCCGTCACCTCCGTCGAGAAGGATCTCGACCAGCTCACCATTACCGTCATCGCGGACTTCACGGCGCCGATCACCCGGCTCTGGGATGCGTACATGGATCCCCGCCAGCTCGAGCGCTTCTGGGGTCCGCCCACCTACCCGGCGACCTTCCTCCGTCATGACGTCGCCGTCGGCGGGCGCAGTGTGTACCGGATGACCGGCCCCGCGGGCGACGAGCACTGGGGCTGCTGGGAGTGGACGCAGGTGGATGCTCTCCGCTCATTCGAGGTCGTCGACTGGTTCGCGGATGAATCGGGCGCTCCGAACACGGGCCTCCCGGCCACCCACGCGAGTTTCGCGTTCGAGCAGACGCCGACCGGATCGCGGCTCACCACTGTCTCCCGCGTCGACTCCCTCGAGCAGCTCGAGCAGCTCCTCTCGATGGGGGTGCTCGAAGGCACCCGCGAAGCGATGTCCCAGATCGAGGCCGTGCTCGCCGACCTCGCCGAGTTCGCCGCTAGCCGTGCCGCGGAGGCACAGATCCTCAGCGACACGCAGGTGCGGGTGGCCCGCGTCATCCGGGGCACCGTCGATCAGGTCTGGAATGCCCACAATGACGCCGACCTCATGAAGCGGTGGCTGCTCGGCCCCGACGGGTGGACGATGCCGGTGTGCGAGATCGCGGCGAACGTCGGCGACAGCTACCGATACGTGTGGGAGCCCGACGGTGGTGGCGAGGGTTTCGGCTTCACCGGCGAGTTGCTCGAGAGCGAGCCACCACACCGCGCGGTCACCACCGAGGCGATGATCGGTATGGACTTCCCGGCCACGCTCAACGAGCTCACCCTCACCTCCGTGCAGGGCGGCACGCTGCTCTCGCTCGTCATCACCTACGTGAACGCCGAGATGCGGGATGCGGTGCTCGCCACAGGAATGACCGATGGCATGGAGACGAGCTACGCGCGGCTCGAGGGGTTGTTGGAGGCGAGTGTCAACGCCTAGCCGGCAACGTCACTCTGGAGGTGCGGCGCATGTCCGTGCGGGCGCACCGGTAGTCGCTCAGCACGCGGGGAGGCTGCGCCGTGACTGCGTCGAGCGGCGGTCGACGCCGCCCTGTTTCCTGTCCTGAAGACCGAGGCGTCCACGGCGATGAAATCCGCAGTCCCCGGTCGGGCATCCCGGGGTCCCGGTGTCCGCATGCCTCGGCGCAGGGAATGTAACGGCTCGCGGAGTCGAGACAGATGTTCCTATGCACCGCGTGGGTACAGGAACTAGTTTCTTACTTATCGTGAGTACTCCACGCCCCGCCACTGGAGGAACCTATGACTGAGTTCATCCTCTATTCCCTACCCTCGGTCATCTATTTCCTGGTCCAGGGACGGCGCAGGAGGCTCGGGCCGCGCGAGGCCGCGAGGCGCCTCGGCCTCACCCTGAGGTCAGGTCGGTCATATGTGTGGGCGTTGGCGCTACTGATCCCTCTCGGTCTGCTTGGCTATGCGGCCATCGCCCTGATTCCCACCGGCGCACTCTCGACGCCCGGCATGTCCGTGGCCCATGTGACTTCGGACTTGGTCGCCGTGAATGTCATTCTCCAGACGCTGGGTGAAGAGATTCTATTCCGTGGCCTCATCGGGGGAGTCCTGCTTCGGCGCCTCGGATTCGGCCGGGGCAACGTGCTCCAGGCGATAATCTTTCTTGCGCCCCACCTGGTGCTTTTGCTGGTGAACGCTCAGCTGTGGCCGATCATCCCTGTGCAGTTCATTACGGGCTGGGTGCTGGGCTGGCTGCGCTATAAGTCGGGAAGCTTTCTCCCCGGAACCCTCGTTCATGCGGTCGCGAATATCGGGTCGGGTCTCATCGCGGTCTGAGATGAGGGAAAGTACCGTCGGGTGGCCAAGCGACGATTTCGACACCGCGCAGTCGCCCTGAATGTGCGGTGTCGTGAGAGTAAGTCTTGGTCAGACAGGCAGTCGGGATCTGGCCTCAGCAGACACGAGCGCGGTCGGTTCGGATCGGGCGCGGGGCGAAGGCCAACTCAGCCCCCCATCAGAGCCCGCTCCTTGACGCTTCTGCCGACCTCGGGGGAGTGACCCGATCTGGAGCCTGCGGCTGTTCTCGCGAGCTTAACGCGTGCTACTTGACATAATGTGCATTATCAGCGATTCTCGCGCTCCAAAACCCCGGTCTCTGTGCCCGGACGCCGTCGCCGGATCAGCGATACTTGAACCATGTCATCGTTCTTTTCGCTGGTCCTCTATGTCGGCATCGCAATCCTGACCGTGATGGCCGCGCTGGTCGCGGTCTCTGCGATCATCGGCATCGTCGTGGCGTTCTCTCCGACGCTGATCACCGGATTCCTGCAGTCCTAGCCGCCGGCTCCGTTACTTGACATAACGGGAAAGCCCGTCGCTACTGCTCGCCGAGGTCGAGCAGACGCTCGATCGCCTCCACCACGAGACGGTGATCTGCCAGCTGGGCGAGCCCCGAAACGGTCACGGTGCCGATGAGCCCGGAGTCGCGGATGTTGATCGGGAACGATCCCCCGTGTGCCGCGTACAGAAACGTGTCGTTCCATTCCCGCGCTTCGAACGGCGCGCCGGTCGCGCGGTGGCGGAGTCCGACGAGGAACGAGCTGTTTCCGAATCGGCGCACCGTGCGCACCTTGCGCTCGATCCACTGGTCGTTGTCGGCGGCGGTGCCGGCCAACGCGGCATGGAAGAGCTGCTGGTCGCCGCGGCGGATATCGATGGTGATCGGATGATCGCGTTCCGTGCCGAGTTCGACCAGGATGCATCCGAGCTCCCAGGCATCCGCGTTGCTGAAACGGGTGAACACCAGTCGCTCTTCTTGCGCCTCGATCTCGGCGATGAGCCCGGCGGTATCTTCGGTCATGGGGAGCCTTTCAGTGGGGCGGCAGCTGGCTGCGGATGAGGTCGAGCAGTTCCGGAGGACGAAACGGCTCGGTCGTGTCGGCGAGTTCGGCCAGTGTCCACCAGCGCGTCTCGAGCACGTCGAGCTGCTCCTCCGCGGTCCAATTCTCTCGCGACGGCTCGAATTCCGTGGTGCGCAGCACGTAGTACTCGGCGTGGCCCGTGTCGTGGTCTCCGCCGGCGTAATCCGGCACGAAGTCCTGCGTCCACACCGGCGTTCCGAGGTCGGGGATGTCGAGCCCCGTCTCTTCGAACAACTCGCGGCGGGCACCCTCGGCATGGCTCTCCCCTGCCTCCACTCCCCCGCCGGGAGTGATCCAGCGCGTCTGCTCGGCCGGCACCGATCCGACGGTCAGGTAGAGCAGGATGCGATCCCGCTCATCGAAGACCAGGATGCGAGAAGTGAGGCGATGTCGATTGTGCACTCAGGTCCCCGGGTTCGCCACAGAAGGCAGGTAGCGCGCCCACCACTCGAGCACCGCGTCGAAGCGCTGGAGCCGATGCCGTGGGCTCCCGCTCCGGCTCAGCTCGTGGTTCTCGCCCGGGAAGATCAGGAGTTCGGTGTCGACCCCGTTGCGCTTCAGGGCGGCGTAGAAGCGTTCTCCCTGGCTGAGGGGGCACCGCAGATCCTCTTCGGAATGGATCACCAGGGTCGGAGTGGTCACCTGCCCGACCAGTGCCTGGGGGCTCTGCTGTCGCATGAGCTGCGGGTCTGTTCCCGTGTATTCGTCGCTGAAGAAGGAGCCGATATCCGAGGTTCCGACGAAGGCCTCGGGGTCGAGATAACCCCGCTCCACGATGGCTCCGGCGAAACGGTGGTCATTGGCGATCGTCCACGCCGTCAGGTAGCCGCCGTAGGAGCCGCCCATCACTCCGACCCGCGCCCCGTCGAGCATGGGGTGACGCGCGAGGGCACCCTCCAGAAAGTCGATGACGTCGGTGAAATCTACCGTGCCCATGCGCTGGCGGATGGCGCGACCGTGGGCCTCGCCGTAGCCGGCCGAACCGCGGGGGTTGCACATGACGACGGCATAACCCGCGTCGACATAGACCTGAGCTTCGTCGAAGAAGGAGACTCCCCACTGCGTGAATGGACCGCCGTGGATCACCAGGAGCACAGGATGCGGCTCCTCCTTGTCGATCGGCGTCAGCACCCAGCCGTGAACCTCGCCTCCGTCGCGCGCGGTGACGGAGAGTTCCTCCAGCGGGGTCACGCCGACGTTGCGCAGCGACGCGGAGAAGTCGGTGAGCGGACGCAACCCGCCCGGGGTGACGAGACCGAGCTCGCCCATCGACGCGGGCGCCGTGTAGCTGACGACGATCACGTCTTCGACAGCATCTGTGCCGTGCACCTCGAGGTCCCCGGTGACGATCGGCGACACCGTGCCGTCTGAGGAGATGCGAAGCAGGTGGACCCTGCCGCGGTCGAGAGCGTGCACGAGAGCTCCCTCCCCGGTGACCAGGAGTTCGCCGTCGAGGTCGGTGGTGGCGGGATCGGTGAGCTGCCGCGCCGACTCCCCCCGAGCATCCGACACCCACAACTGCTCGCCGCGGCCGACGAAGTCGACGCCGTTCTCGCCCAGGTCACCCCCGGTGAACCACAGTTCGCCACCGGGACCGTATTCGACGCTAGAAATGCCGCAACGACGGTGCCGACCGGTGACCTGGATGGTTGTCGGAACCTCGTCCGCCGGGGTCGTGAGGTCGATCTCGAAGATGTCGTTGGCGAGGTCGAGGTCGCGCTCGGCGTGGCGAGCCGACACGACGGCGATCTTCGATCCGTCGGGTGAGAATGCGAGAGCTCCGTGGTCGAAGTCACCGTCGGTCAGTCGTCTCGGCTCGGGAACGCCGGCGGAGATGTCGGGCTTCGGATTCTGCGCCGAGGGAGCGGTCGCGTAGGGCGGTTCGCCATCCACGCGGGGAACCTCGACGAGGAAGACGTGGCGACGGCGATCGGTCGTGTAGCCGAATCCATTCGAGCGGTACTTGAGCGTGGTGATGCGTCGCGGGGGTTCGGCGCTCGGGCCGAGGTTCGTGACCGTGCCGTACCGACCCTCTTCCGCCACCGCTGCAGTGAAAGCGATGGTGCGGGAGTCCGGTGACCAGCGCCAGGCGTCGATACCGAGCTTCTGGTCGGTCACCTGGAGGGGCTCGCCGCCGTCGGCGGCCATGATGTGCAGCTGGCCGGAACCCTCCCCCGGCGATCGCACGAAGGCGAGCAGGCTCCCGTCCGGCGAGAAACGCGGGCTCGAGTCACTGACGCCGCGCGTGATCCGACGAGCTCCGGAGCCGTCGAGCATCACGCTCCACAACTGGCCGACTGCGCGATCCGCATCGAGATCGGGCCGCGAGACGGCGGTGACGGCACGCGTGCCATCCGGATGGATCGTGGGGCGGGAGACACTGGACAACAGGGGAAGATCTGAAGGCTTCATCACCTCCCATGCTAGCCACCGTTGCCTCCGCGGCCTCGGCTGACGATCAGGCGGTGCCGAAGTCGCTGACGTCGCCGACGAGCCTGGTGTGGTCGGCGGGGATCGGCTCGACCGCGGCGGCGGCGATCTCCGCGGCGAACTCGCTCACGTTGTACAGCCGGCCGGCCGAGTCCTTTCGCGAACTGATCGCCCCCGGATTCGCCCGCTCGAGCAGCGTCGCGGTGATGGTGCCCTCGATCATGTCACCGGATACGACGACGAAACCGATGCCCGCGGCATCCAGCGCCGGGATCATCTCGAGAAGAGCGTCCTCGCCCGCGCGCTTGCTGAGTGCCACCGGGAGGTATTCCGGCATCATGGGGGTCGAATGGATGAAATGGGCCTGGTGACTGGTCACGAAGACCACGCGGGACCCCGGACCCAGCAGCGGGATGGCCGCATTCAGCAGGTGCACCTGGGCGTCCCGATTGAGCTGAATGGCATAGTCCTCCGCCATGCCGGACTCCATGCCTCCGGAGGCATTCATCACGAGGATGTCGAGTCCGCCCATCTCGCTCTGGATCGTGTCGAACATGGCGGCGACCGAGGAGGGATCGGTGAGATCCGCGCCGATGGCGACCGCGGATCCGCCGGCCGCGACGATCTTGTCGACGAGCTTGTTCGCGCGCGCTTCCTTGTTGCGGTAGTTGATCACGACGCTCGCGCCGGCTTCGGCGAAGAAACTGACAGTGTCTGCGCCGATGCCGCGGGAGGAGCCGGTCACGAGGGCACGAAGGCCGTCGAGCGAACCGGGGGCGAGGGGATTTGTCATGGGAATACTCCTGGGTTCCGAGGTCGGTCGTGGCGCGGAGCCACGGGTGACGACAATAGCAAGATCAGGCGGTTTTCCGGGTGCTGGTGGTAGTTTCGAAGCACACGAGTCGCAAGGGGTGCAACGGGATGATCGTCGATTTTGTCACGATGTACGCCTGGATCTTCTGGGTCGGCCTTCTTCTTGTTTTCGTCATCGTCGAGGTGCTCACCGTCGATTTCACCTTCCTCATGCTCGCCGGCGGGTGCGTGGGGGGTCTCGTGGCTGACCTTCTCGGTGCGCCGTTCTGGGCGCAGATCCTCATCGCCGGGGTCCTGGCGCTGCTCTTGCTGTTCGTTGCCCGGCCCGCCCTGAAACGCGCGCTCGGCCGCACGTCCGACCAGACGCCGACGAACGTGGCGGCGCTGATCGGTTCCGGCGGAATGGTCACTACACCGTTCGTGGATGGACAGGGTCACGTGAAGCTCGCGAACGGCGAGACCTGGACGGCCCGCCTTTCGCAGGCCACCACAGATCGACCGGTTGATGCCGGTGAACGCGTCGTCGTGACGGCGATCGAAGGGGCGACCGCGATAGTGGTCCCCGCAGAAGGGACAGCACTGTGACCTCCGACCTGTTCGGCCAGATCATCCTCGTGATCGTGATCATCATCGTCGCGATCTTCGTCTTGACCATCCTCTTCCGGGCGGTGAAGATCATCCCCCAGGCCAGGGCAGGAGTCGTCGAGCGACTCGGCAAGTACCACAAGACGCTCATGCCGGGGCTCAACATCCTCGTGCCGTTCATCGACCGGGTGCGACCGCTCATCGATATGCGCGAGCAGGTCGTCTCCTTCCCGCCGCAGCCCGTCATCACCGAGGACAACCTGGTGGTGTCGATCGACACCGTTGTGTACTTCCAGGTGACGGATGCCCGCGCCGCGACCTATGAGATCGCCAACTACCTCGGAGCGGTCGAGCAGCTGACGACCACCACCCTTCGTAACGTCGTCGGTAGCCTCAACCTCGAGGAAGCCCTCACCAGCCGCGACAACATCAACGGGCAGCTGCGCATCGTGCTCGACGAGGCCACCGGCAAGTGGGGGGTGCGCGTCGGTCGCGTCGAGCTGAAGGCGATCGACCCCCCGCTCTCCATCCAGGACTCGATGGAGAAGCAGATGCGTGCCGAGCGAGACCGCCGGGCGCAGATCCTGACCGCCGAGGGCACGAAGCAGGCAGCCATCCTGCAGGCCGAGGGATCCCGGCAGGCCGCGATCCTCGAGGCCGAGGGCTGGGCGAAGGCCCAGGTGCTGCGCGCCGAGGGCGAAGGGCAGGCCATCACCACGGTATTCGGCGCCATTCACGCCGGTGACCCCGACTCCAAGCTGCTGGCCTACCAGTACCTGCAGATGCTTCCCAAGATCGCCGAGGGACAATCCAACAAGCTCTGGATCATCCCCTCGGAGCTCACCGAGGCGATCAAGAGCATCACAGCCGGTTTCGGGTCGAGCCTTGCGGGCATGGCGCCGGGCCAGTCGGCACCGACGGCTCCAGCAACGACGCCTCCCGCAGCGGCGCCTCCCGCAGCAGCGCCTCCCGCAGCAGCGCCTCCAACAGCTTCGGTCGTGCCGCCCGCTCCCCCGACCCCTCCCGCCGCGTAGCGCGCCGAGTCGCGCGGGGTGATGCCCCGCATCGTGGCTGAGTTGCACCCTTTTGCGGGCTGCGGACGCTAGGAACCCGCAAAACGGTGCAAGTCGTTCGATTCCCGCGCACAACCGAAGTGAAGCGAGGCGGCCGTGGCCGAAAGACGCGCAACCGAGCTCGGCGAGGGGTTCTTCGTCGGCCCGCTCCCCCGAGTGCTTGCGCACCGGGGACTGGCGACGGATGCTCCGGAGAACACTCTTCTCGCCTTCCTCTCCGCCCTCGCGATCGGTGTCACCCACCTCGAAACCGACGTGCACGCCTCGGCCGACGGTATCGCCGTCATCAGCCATGATGCCGACCTCGCCCGCACCGCCGGCATCGCGAGGCGCGTGGAGGAACTGGAGTTCGCCGAGCTGCAGGAAGTGGACCTCGGGAGCGGCCAGACGTACCCGAGCCTGGAAGAGGCGCTCCTGGCCTTTCCCGAGGCGCGATTCAACATCGACCTCAAGTCCGATGCGGTCGTCCGCCCGGCGGTGGACGCCATCCTGTCGGCCAGCGCGACGGATCGGGTACTCGTGACGTCGTTCGACAATGCGCGGCGGTTGCGCGCGGTTCGCGCCCTGCCGGGGGTCGCGACCTCGGCATCCGCGCTGCCCTTCGCCGGTGCCCTGTTCGCGGTCAAGCTCGGCCTGGTGCCGCTGGCCCGCCGACTGCTGCGCGATGTGCAGGCCGTGCAGGTGCCCGAGCGCCTGCGGGGCATCCACGTGGTCACGGCGCGCACGGTACGCCTCCTGAAGCGCGCGGGGGTCGAGGTGCAGGTCTGGACGGTGAACGAGCCCGATGACATGCGACGACTGTTGGATCTCGGCGTGGACGGCCTGATCACGGACCGGGCGGATCTCGCCCTGCCTCTTCTCACCGCACGCTCCGGCCCCATCTGAAAGCACGCTCGGGCGGCAGGGAGTAGACTGTGAGTTTGCTGGGATCGCCGCGTAACGGAAAGGTTACGCCCAGCTTGTGGGTTTATAACTGGTGATTGCATCGCGAGAGAGGACCACACAATGGCGGATCGCAGTTTGCGCGGAATGAGACTCGGATCCCAGAGTCTCCAGAGCGAAGAAGGCGTTACCTTCTCCCCGCGGAAAAAGAGTACGTACCAAGCCGCCGACGGCTCCACCTTCGAGGTGACCTTCTCGTCTGACGCGGAGATCCCCACAGTGTGGGAGTCCCCGAAGAGCGGTCAGGAAGGTCGACTTCTCGGCGAAGACGGGGTTCAGGTTGAACCCGAACCCTCCGACGCGAAGATCCCCCGCACCCACTGGGACATGCTTCTCGAGCGCCGCACACGTGCGGAACTCGAAGAACTGCTCCAGGAGCGTCTCGACTTCCTTCGGGCTCGCAAGGGACAGCACAAGATCGGCGCCTAGCGTTCGATCCGAGAGACCTAGCCGGTCGCCGCTCGCGCGGTGATCGGCTATTTTTCTGACGGCGGCTGCCCGCGCTTCAGCCTGCTCGGTCCGAAGACACCCCAGAGCGTGACCCGCAGCAGCGCCTCGACCACGATGCCGAAGTGCATCTTGGATCGGCCCGCCGCCCGCTCGATGAAGACGATCGGATGCTCGACCACGCGCCGACCCGCACGCTCCAGTCGCCAGGCCAGCTCCACCTGGAAGCAGTACCCCTGGGACGAGATCGAGGACAGGTCGAGGGAGAGGAGGGCATCGGCACGATACACGCGGAATCCCGCGGTGATGTCGTGGATGCCCGAGCGGAGCACCGCGCGCGAGTAGGCGTTGCCCGCGCGCGAGATCACCCGGCGGATCCAGGGCCAGTTGCGCACTGAACCCCCGTGAACCCAGCGGGAGCCGATCACCAGATCCGCGCCGCCGGCCGCCAGATCGATCATGGCCGGAAGGGCGGACGGATCGTGGGAGCCGTCCGCATCCATCTCGACGACGAACCGGTAGCCGTGGTCGAGGGCATGGGCGAAGCCGGCGAGGTAGGCCTGGCCGAGGCCTTGCTTGGCGAGTCGATGGAGCACGGAGATCCCCGGATCGGCGGAGGCGAGTCGATCGGCCAGCCGTCCCGTGCCATCCGGACTCGCGTCGTCCACGACCAGCACGTCGGCCTGGGGCACCGCCTGGCGGATGCGGCCGAGCACGGTCTCCAGGCTCTCGATCTCGTTGTACGTCGGCAGGATGATCAGGGTCTCAGCCACGACGTCCTCTGAGGTTCTCGGCGCCACGCCGGCGGGGTGCGAGCAGCAGGCCCACCACCAGGCTGGCGAGCCCGAAGCCGGAGACGATCCACTCGATCTGGCGCCCGGCGAACATGGCAGGAGTCACCGTTGTGCTGAGCGGCACCGTCTCCACCAGGGCCCCGCGCGTGAAGGTCGGCAGGGTGGCGATCTCGCGACCATCGGGTGCGAACATCGCGCTCACACCCACCGTGGAGTCATTGACGACGCTACGACCGGTCTCGATCGCGCGCAACCGGGCGATCGCGACCTGTTGCACGCTCTCATCGGAGTGTCCGAAGTCGGCGTTGTTGGTCGGGGCGATGATGAACTCCGCTCCCCCGTCGACCATCCAGTGGATGAGGCCGTCGTCCACGATGTCGAAGCAGATGGCCAGCCCCGCCATCGCCCCGTTGATGTCGAAGACATTCGAGCGCGTGCCGAAGGTGTAGTCGCGCGGCACCAGGTCGAACAGGCTCGGGGCGAGCGGGTACCAGAACGAGCGATTGGGCAGGTATTCGGCGAAGGGCACGGGATGGATCTTGTCGTACTGCGCGACCGAACCCTTGCCGTTCTCCCAGAGCAGCAAACTGTTGAAGGTCTGGCCCTTCGCGTTCTCCGTCACGGTACCGGTGACTAGCGGAGCCTTCATCTCTTTCGAGACGAAGTCGAGGGTCTGCGCCGCCTGCTCGTTCCTGAGCGGGTCGATATCGGAGGCGTTCTCCGGCCAGACGATGACATCCACCTTCTTGCCGAGGATGGGCACTGTGGCCTGCAGGTGGTCGTCCAGGCTGTCACCCGGCTGGATCTGTGCAAAGAGGCCGGAGTTGGAGTTGCCCTGAACTGCGGCCACGCGAATACTGCCGGACGAGAGCACGGGCCAGGCGGGGAACAGCGCAGCGATGAGAAACGCGGTTGCGGCGATCATCCCCCTGGTGGTCCAGCGCACCCGTCCCGTTCGCACCGCCTGGAGCAGCACCGCGGAAAGGAAGGCGATGACGAAGCTCACGCCGGAGATTCCGAGCCAAGCCACGAGCGGGGCGAAGGTGCTATCGGACTGGGAGAACGCGAGTCGGCCCCAGGAGAAGCCGCCGTAGGGCCAGACGCTGGTGATCGCCTCACGCAGCACCCAGAGGCCGGCCAGCACCGCAGGGAGGCCGATCAGCTGCGCGCCGTGCCCCGACCACACCCGGGGCACGTGCCGCCAGGCCAGGGCCATGAGCACGCACCCCAGAGCGAAGAAGACCGCCTCGAGCCCCGCGAGCGCAAGCCACGGCACCGGTCCGAGATAGACGGTGAGCCAGAGGATGTGATTGCCGAAGAATGCGAAGCCGCCTACGAATCCCACCAACAGCGCCGACCGCACCCGGCGACCCACGAGGGACCAGAACATCAGGGCCGTGCCGACGAAAATGAGGGGCCACCAGCCGAGCCCGGGGAACGCCGCCGCGTTGGTGAAGCCGGACAGCGCCGCGACCAGAAGGGCAGCGGTGAGGGGAAGGGGGCGCGACAGCCATCCGGGGACAGCCCCTCGGCGGGGTGGGAGGCTCGAACGCACCCGTCAAGCCTAAATGGCTGTCACCGTGCCCGCGGCCAGCTGCACTCCACGACCGGAGCTCAGGCGACCGAGGAGTAGGCCACGATGCCGCGGCGAATCGATTCGAGAGCCTGGCGCGCCGTGCGCCCGACGGCTCCGTCGGCAACCACCGAAAGCTGGTCGAGGAGGTCGATCGTCTGCTTGGTCATGCGTACGAAGTCGCCCGCCGCGAGTTCCGATTCGAGAAGAACGGAATCGAGGGAGACCCCCTGCGCCCAGCGGTTCATCGCGAGCGACAGGCCGGTGGACAGCGGGTTGCTGCCGGGAAGCTTGTGGTCGCGCTCGATGTCGTCGAGTTTGGACCACAGGTCGGTGGTCTTCTCGAAGGCGGGGCGGAAGGCGCCCCTCGGCAGGTAGCGATCGGAGGTCTGGCCCTCGTCGCGCCTCGGTTCGTAGACCAGTGCGGCGGCCATGGCGGCGAGCCCCGCCGGATCCAGGTCGTTCCAGACGCCGCGCCGCAGGCACTCCGCGACCAGCAGGTCGCGCTCTCCGTAGATTCTCCGCAGGGTGCGCCCATGAACGGATGCGGTCACCTCGCCGTTCTCGGCGCGCAGAAGGTACCCGAGCTCCAGTAGTACATCGGTCACACGGTCGAAGATGCGCGCGACGGCACCGGTGCGGGTGCGGATCTGGCGGCTCAGCTCGTCCGCCTGCTTCTTCAGCTTCCACCACCGCTCCGCCCAGCGGGCGTGTTCCTCACGATCGTTGCAGGTGTGGCACGGATGCTGCTTGAGTCGTTTGCGCAGGGCGGCGAGCTGGTTCTGCCGCTTGTCACGTTCGCCGCGACTCTGCAGGTCGGCGCGAATCGAGCCCTTGCGTTCGAGATCGGTGAGTTCGCGACGAATGCCCGAATACTCCCGGAAGTCTCCGAGGTGGCACTTCATGGCCTCCTCGTACCCGCGCAACGATTCCTCCTGCGACCGCACCTTGCGGGCCAGGTCCACCACGGCGCGGTCGGCCTGGAACTGCGCGAATGACGACTCGAGGATGTCGCGGGCGCGTTCGCGACTGAACTGTTCGATGAGGTTCACGGCCATGTTGTAGGTGGGCGAGAAGCTGGAATTCAGGGGGTAGGTGCGGCGGGAGGCGAGCGAAGCGACGGCCTGGGGATCGAGGCCCTCCTGCCACTGGATCACCGAATGTCCCTCCACGTCGATGCCGCGCCGACCGGCACGCCCGGTGAGCTGCGTGTACTCCCCCGGTGTGATCGGCACGCGCGCCTCGCCGTTGAACTTCTCGAGCTTTTCGAGCACGACGGTGCGAGCGGGCATGTTGATGCCGAGGGCGAGGGTCTCGGTGGCGAAGACGGCCTTCACGAGCTTCTTCTGGAACAGCTCCTCGACGACCTCTTTGAACGCGGGCAGCATGCCGGCGTGGTGGGCGGCGACTCCGCGTTGCAGCCCATCGAGCCACTCGTAGTAGCCCAGCACGGCGAGGTCTTCGTCGAGGATGGTGCGGCAGCGCTCCTCGACGATGTCCGCGATCTCCTCGCGTTCGAGCTGGGTGGTGAGCCGAACTCCAGCGCGCAGAACCTGCTTGACCGCCTGGTCGCATCCGACCCGGCTGAAGATGAAGAAGATGGCCGGAAGCAGGTTGCGTTCCCCGAGCATCTTCACGACGCCGGCGCGGTCCATCTTGAGCTCGTCGGGGCGTCCCCCGCGGGAGTGTCGCCGTCCGACATCCTGCATCTGGCGCGAACTGATGGTGCGCCCCCCGTACCGGGCCATCTGCACGAGCTCAGGATTCACCCGGTGCGTCGGAGTGCCGGGCGGATCCCCCGGCCCGACCTTGGTCGTCGCAAACAGGTCGATGAGCTTGGTGCGCATGATCACGTGCTGGTCGAGAGGCACCGGACGCTCTTCCGAGACGATCACCGCGGTCTCGCCGCGCACCGCCTGAAGCCAGTCCCCGAACTCCTCGGCGTTCGACACCGTTGCGCTGAGGGAGACCAGTCTCACGGTCTGCGGGAGGTGGATGATGACCTCCTCCCAGACGGCACCGCGGAACCGGTCGGCGAGGTAGTGGACCTCGTCCATCACCACGAACGCGAGGTCCTTCAACAGATCCGAGTCGGCGTAGAGCATGTTGCGCAGCACCTCGGTGGTCATGACCACGATGCGCGCGCCGGAGTTGATGTTCGTGTCGCCGGTGAGGAGTCCCACCTGGTCTGCCCCGTATTCGGCGACGAACTCCTGGAACTTCTGATTCGACAGCGCCTTCATCGGCGCCGTGTAGAACACCTTCGCCCGGGGTTCCTGCATCGCGAGGAACACCGCGAATTCGGCCACGATCGTCTTGCCGGCCCCGGTGGGTGCGGCGACGAGGACGCTGTCTCCACGTTCCAGTGCCACGCAGGAGGCGAGCTGGAAGGGGTCGAGATCGAAGGACTGGTTGCCACGGAACGTCTCGACCCGCGGGTTTCCGCGACGTTCGCGAGACGCGGCGAAGCGTTCCGCCGGGCTCAGCTCGGTCATGCGGCGGCCGTGCCGCCGAGGTCTCCGGCCAGGCTGTCCGCGCGTTTGGCGATGACCCGGTCGCGCCACCACGCGATCGTCCCGGCGATCAGGTAGAGCACGATCATCGGCACGGACAGCAGGAACATGGATGCCACGTCCGCCGACGGGGTCGCGAGCGCGCAGAAGACGAAGATGGCGAGAATCGCCCAGCGCCAGCTGCGGAAGATGCTGACCCCGGAGATGATGCCGAGGAAGTTGAGCAGCACCAGGAACACCGGAAGCACGAACGCGATCCCCACCGCGAGGATGAGTTTGGTCACGAAACCGAGGTAGTCCTTCGCTTCGGTGATGGCCGCATCCTGGCTGGGAACGAACGAATTGAGCACGTCGACGATGTGGGGGAAGACCCACCAGCCGGCGGCGCAGCCGGCGAAGAACAGGGGAACTGCGGAGAAGAAGAAGCCGAAGGTGTAGCGCTTCTCTTTCGTGGTGAGGCCGGGCACGATGAAGGCGAACACCTGGTACAGCCACACGGGGCTCGAGGCGATGACTCCGACCGTGATGGCGATCTGGATGTGCACATCGAAGGCCGCACCGATGGTCGAGTAGTTCAGCGTCGTGTTGCCGTGCGTCTTGGCGATCAGCTCTATGGGAGAGCGGATGGCTTTGAGCACCCAGTCGGCGACAGCGAATCCGCCGATCGAGAACACGACGATCGCGATCGCCGAGATGAAGAGTCGCTTGCGGAGCTCGACGAGGTGCTGGCCGAGAGACATCCGGCCTTCACTGCCTGCGCCCCGCTTCTTGCGGGAAGGCATGGTGGCGGTAATGAGCTCTCGCTAGGGCTTGGCGGAGGGGTTGGTCGAGTCGGTTTGCGCGCGGACCTCGCTGGAGGTCTCGTTGAGGTGCGCAGAGTCGGCCGGCGGTGCGGGCTTCTCCTCGGACTTAACTTCGTTCTTGAAGATCTTCATCGACTGTCCGACGCTCTTGGCGAGGCCCGGGAGCTTGGTCGCACCGAACAGAAGCACCACGATGACCAGTAGTACCAGGGCGTGCCAACCGGTGAATCCACTTAACATGTGCGCGATCCTTAAGAGTCGAGAAAATCGAGTTGAGTAAGTTTACCGCCTATCCGAACTCTGCGGCTGTCATTCGGCTTGGAACCACCGGCGGGAATTCGCGTCGAAATGCGTGAGGGCACGACCGCGGTCGAGACGGGCGGCGCGTCGGGCTTCTCCTCTGGCCAACGATTCGTCGCGCACCCTCCGCCGCTGTGCCTGCACGTCGGAGTATCTCTGCAAGAGGGCGAACTGCGCCTGCTTCTCGTCGAACTCGGTGATCGCGGCATCCAGCAGCTCCATTTTGCCGCCGAGCGCGCCGAGCTCATCGAAGACCGCGACCGCTTTTCGAAAAAGGCGCCAGCCGGAGACGACGAGCACCGCGATGAGCGCCAGCACGAGACAGGTCCAGATGACGATCCACGACCACCAGGGCATCAGTCGGCTCCCGGGATCTGCTCGCCATAGCGCGCGGCCCCGGCCGCCGCCCAGTCGGCGACAGCCCGCCGGGCATCCGGCGGTTCGACGACGGTGACCATACCCGGGAGTCCCCCGACCAGTCTTTTGAGTCCGTGATAGTGCGACACCCGGAGTGCCGTGCGGTTGCGACCGTCGACGAGGGTGCTTCCGGTGCCGTCGGTGAGGTAGTCGGCAAGCAGGGGCGCCGCCGACGGGGCGACATCGATGGTCACCACGAGGTCGTCCGCCGAGCCCTCGAAGAGCGTGTCGGGCAGGTGCACGTCGGAGGCGTGGGTCGTGATCGGCTCGGAGGTCACCGTGGGATTGCCGATGCGGTCGATCCGGAAGGTGCGCACCGCTTCGCGAAGGTGGCACCATCCCCGCAGGTACCAGTCGGCATCCATCGATTCAATGCGGAGCGGGTCGACCCGTCGACGCTCGTGCTCACCGCGCGAGTTGATGTAGTCGAACTCCACCTGGACGCCGGAGGCGACCGAGTCGCGGATGAGGGCGAGTGTCTCGTCGGACTCCGATCCCTCGACCGCGAACTGGCTGGGGAGGGCGGATGCCCCGCGCGAGAGCTTGGCCATGAGCGTGGCGATCGCACTGCGATCGGCATTCTCCGGCAGCGCGGACAGGTACTGCAGCCCCGCGATGAGCGCCGCGGCCTCCCGGCCGGAGAAGCGGGGTGCGTCGTCGATGGCCACGAGGTTCGTGAGCACGATCTGGTCGTTCTCCTCGAAGTCGTCCCAGGCGAGGTCGAACAGGTCTCCGTGCTGGTACTGCCCCGTCTCGCCGGGGATACCGGAGACGGCGATGAGTTGGACCGCCTCCCGCACCTGTTGCGGCTTCACGCCGAAATGGTCCGCGGCATCCTGCACGCTGATGCGCTCGTGCTCCATGAGGAACGGCACGAGGGAGAGCAGGAAGGCCAGTTTGTCCTGTGCCTGCAGCGGTGCGGATCGGTCAGCCACGGGTGTTCCCTTCTGTGCCGGTCCCACGGGACGTGTGCTCCTCGACAGTCTGCAGCAGGCGGTCGCGAACCGCCTCGCGGAGGTCGGGTGGTGAAAGCACGAGCGCTTCGGGGCCGTAGCCGGCCAGTTCGTCGGCGAAGATGTTGGCGTCGGAGTAGTGCAGTCGCAGGGCACCGGAGGGCAGCCGAACGGTGCCGCGGCGTTTGAGCAGGCGCGTGGCGGCATCCGAATCGGCGAGGACGTCGACATCGGCGGTGTGAGCCTCCCACACCTCATCGAGCTCTTCGAGGGCCCGAGCGGTCTGGTCGCCGCTCGGAGCGGGGAAGAGTGCACCGGTGGTGGTGACCTGGCTCACGATCCGCCGCAGCAGGAAGGTCTTGGTGATCTCGGTGCCCGGCTCGAGCGCATGAAGGTGCCAGCGACCCTGGTGCTGCACGAGGGCGAGTGGGGCGAGCTCCCGCACCCGCGCCTCGGCTTCGCCGGGCTTCAGGTATGCGAATCGCACAATCGCATTGCGCTCGAGAGCGGCGCGGAGCGGCTCGAATGCGGCATCCCGCACCCGAAGACGCGGTGCATAGCCCAGTACCGGCTCGTCCGACACGAGTCCGAGACCCTTGAGCTTGATCACGGCCCGGCGGGACTCCCCGGAGAGGGATCCCTCTCGCCACACCATCGCGGCGAGGTTGAGCAGGGTGGTCTCCTCCGCCGAGAAGGTGATGTCGCTCGGGAGCTCGTAACTGCCCCGCGGGATGCGGTAGCGCAGGTTCTGATTGTTGCCGGCCTGGCCGGGAGAATCCACGGTCTCGAGCGGAACCCCGAGGTCGCGGATGTCGTCTTTGTCGCGTTCGAACTGGCGCTCGAGGTTGGCGTTGTCACCACCGGCACGGTACCGCTGCCGGTACCCCTGCACGGTCGACAGCACTTCGTTCTTGGTGAGACCGGTCTCGGTCGCGAGGAGCGCTAGAACGAGACTGAACAGCCGCTCCTCGACGGGGATTCTGGAGACGCTTGCAGCTGGCACGGGGACCCTGGTTTCGAATGAATTCGGAAGACACTCGGCCTGTGTCCGGATGAGACCGGCGCACCGGTCGGGAGGTAACTTACCCGGCGATGCCGAGGATGTCCACGACGTAGACGGATGCGTCGTCTGCGGGCGCTTTGCCGGAGCCGTCCGATACCGCCGCCGCTTTCGGCGGAAGCACGGCGAGCACCTGTGAACCGACGCGCTTGCCGATCAGGGCATTGCTCAGACCGGAAGAGACGGCAGCCGAACCGACCTGGATCACCGACGCCTGGTGCGCCGTCCAGGTGGAATCGAAGACCGTCTTGGTGCCCCAGCCGATGCCGGTGTACTGCACGACGATGAACTGGTCCTTCTTCACCTTCGCGCCAGAGCCCGCCTTCAGCACGTTGACCGTCGTGGTCTTCGGTGCGGGGCGGTCGGGAACGCTGATGCCCGGCGTGCCGTCCGCGGTGAGTACGACCGCCGGCATTCCATTGGTGGGGATCTGGTCGGCGCCGTTCGCCTTCGGCAGGAAGGCGCCCTTCACGTCGACGACATAGATGAAGGAGTCGTCCTTGCCGATGCCGTTCGCGGCATCCGCAACGCCGTTGTGACTGTCTTTGGCCGAGCCGATGATGGCGACGCGGGATCCGACCTGAGCGCACTCGAGGCCCTCACTGACCGCCGGGAAGGTGGACTTCCCCGCGGTGATGAGGCTGCCGCCGGTGCTGTTGTAGCTGGTCTTCTGCAGCTCCGTGCCATCCGCGGCGTTGACGATCGTCACGTCGAGGATCACGGGCTGACCGGCGACGATCGGGGCGCCCTTGCCGGAGATGAGCGTGGATGCCTGGGTGGTCTTCGTGTACAGCGGGGTGGGGAATTCCACCTTCGGCGCGGTGCCCAACTTGCCCGGGGCCGTGATCACGGAGGATGCGGCGCCCGCGGTCACGACCGGATCGCACCCCGCGATGCTGGAGCCGGTGCCGCTTGCGCACGCCGTCAGCGAGCCGAGCAGGGCGATGGCAGCAATCAGCGCTGTGGTCTTACGCACGAATCCTCGTTTCGATCACGATCGTGGAACCTGACAATTCTAGAGTGACTCTGCGGGCGACTCGTCCGCGGGCGGGGTGCTCGCGGTATCGGCCGCGGCAATCGCGTGACCGGCAGTGGTCTGGGCCGCCCGGGCGGTCTTGCGCAGGCGCTTGTCGGTGACCGAGCGCTCGCCCAACGCCCCGGGGGTCCAGGCTTCGACATCCTCATCGGTGTAATCCGACTTGGAGAGCCGGCGCTTGAGCTGCGGAAGCACGGTGTCGGGCGCAAGGCGGCGTGCGGTGAGCAGGAAGCCCGTGTGGGCGACCATGCGGTGGTCGGGGCGCACGGCAAGGCCCTCCACATGCCATCCGCGCACCATCGTCTCGGACGAATCGGGATCGGTGAAGAGTCCCGTTCCGCGCACGGCCTCTGCGACCCGCGAGAGCTGGGTGACGGTGGCGATGTAGCAGAGCAGCACGCCTCCGGGTGCGAGCGCGTCAGCGACGACCCCGAGACACTCCCAGGGCGCGAGCATGTCGAGCACCACCCGGTCGACCGAGCCGTTCTCCACGGCGGTGGGCAACGATTCGACGAGGTCGCCGACGGTCACCGTCCAGTTCTGCGGCTCCGCCCCGAGGAACGAGACCACATTGCCGCGGGCGACATCCGCGAACTCCTCGCGACGCTCGAACGAGGTGAGTGAGCCGGTCGGTCCGATGCCGCGGAGCAGCCAGAGGCTGAGCGCACCCGATCCGACGCCGGCCTCGACGACCGTCGCTCCGGGAAAGATGTCGCCGAGGCTCAGGATCTGCGCCGCATCCTTCGGGTAGATGATCGCGGCGCCGCGAGGCATCGACATGACGAAGTCGTTGAGCAGCGGCCGGAGCGCGAGGTACTCGTCGCCGTTGGTCGCGGTGACGACCGAGGCATCCGCCAGGCCGATCAGGGCATCGTGATCGACCATGCCGCGGTGGGTATGGAAGACCTTGCCGGCCTCGAGGGTGATGGTGTTGAGGCGGCCCTTCGGCCCGGTGAGCTGTACACGGTCTCCCGCGCGGAAGGGACCGCTCTGGCGGCGAACGGCGGTCATGCGGAATCCGTTCTTGTCGAGTGGAGAAGTTCCGAGAGGTCGGTGACACCCCGGCCGGTCAGTGTGGGCCAGATCGTGTAGCCGCGGCCATGCTCGAGCGGGGAATGCAGCGGCACACCGATCGCGACAGCCCCGGCGGCCACCGCGGAGGCGAGTCCGGTGGTCGAGTCCTCGATGGCGATGCATCCGACCGCGTCGACTCCGAGCAACTCGGCGCCGCGCAGGTAGGGCTCCGGATGCGGCTTGCTGTGGGTGACCGAATCCCCGGCCACGATGTGGTCGAAGGCGATGAAGGGCAGGAACGACGAGACATGCTCGGCCATGCGCCGAATGGACATCGTCACGAGGGCGGTGGGGATCCGGGCATCCCGCAGCTCGGCGAGAAGCTCGAGAGCCCCCGGCCGCCAGGGCACCTCTGACTCGATCTGCTCCATCACGCGGTCGGTGAGACGGTCGACGATCTGGTCTTCGGTGAGCTCGACGCCACGGTGCTGCAACACGGCCGCCGTGTGCCAGAGGCCGGAGCCGACGAGCGTGAGGCCGTCCTCCTGGGTCCAGGTGCCGCCGAAGGATGCGACGAGCTCCGCCTCGGCGGCGAGCCAGTAGGGCTCGGTGTCTACGAGGGTGCCATCCATGTCCCAGAGGACGGCGGCGGGGAGGAGATCAGTCACGGGACTCAAGTTTAGAGGGAAGGGGGTTCTATCCTTGACGGAGGGAAGTCACGTAGGCCACAGTCGGCCGTCCGCCGAAACGTGACTCCAGAGGGTAGCGAGTGCCAAACGTGGGAATGTTGAGTGGGCGACTGTTGGTCGTCGCCTTCGAGGGCTGGAACGATGCGGGGGAAGCCGCGAGCGGTGCCGTCTCGATGCTCAAGGATCTTCTCGACCTGTATCCGATCGCGGAGATCGACGCGGAGCGCTACTTCGACTACCAGTTCAATCGCCCGACGGTCGCCCAGGACGACGACGGCAATCGCCTCCTCGTGTGGCCCTCCGTGGTCACCTACGGTCCCACCGGCGTGCGCGCGCAGCGCTCGCCGGGGTCGGCGGAGGTCCCCGGGGCGATAGGCGACAACGCCTCCAACATCTACCTGCTGCTCGGCACGGAACCCTCGCGCAACTGGAAGAGCTTCACCGCGGAGATCATGGCGACCATCGCGGAGAACCGGATCACCGGTGTCGTCTTCCTCGGAGCGATGCTCGCGGACGTGCCGCACACCCGGCCGATCTCGGTCTTCGTGAGCAGTGAGAATGCGCAACTGCGCACCGAGCTCGCCGTGGAGAAGAGTTCGTACGAGGGCCCGGTCGGCATTCTCTCGGTGCTCGGCGAAGCCGCCGAGAAGGCGGGTATCCCCACGGTGTCGATCTGGGCCTCCGTGCCGCACTACGTGCACAACGCGCCCTCGCCGAAAGCAACCCTCGCGATCATCGACAAGCTCGAGGAGATGATCGATGTGGTGATTCCGCGAGGTGAGCTTGTAGACGAATCCGCGGCCTGGGAGAACGGGATCGACGTGCTCGCCAGCGAGGACGACGAGATGGCGACGTACATCGCTCAGCTCGAGCAGGCGAGGGACACCGTCGACTCCCCCGAAGCGAGTGGGGAGGCGATCGCGCAGGAGTTCGAGAAGTACCTGCGGCGCCGCGACGGCAAGGCGGATGGGCGTGGTTCCGGCGGTCCGGCCGGACCGCCGTTGCCCCCGGACGATCGCGGACCGCGCGAGTAGCACCCACAGTCGCCCGCGGCCCCGATCGGTGTCGGCGGAAGGCCCACTCCGGAGAGACACGACGCCCCGCGGGCCGTCGCGCGACGACCGCGTGAAGTCAGAGGCGGATGCCGAGGAGTGCGTCGATGGCGCTGACCGCCGTCTTCGAGGCTGCAGTCCCGCCACAGATGCGGGCATCGATCGCGGCGATCGCCCCGGCGGTATCGAGATCGTCGGCGAGGCGCTCCCGAAGCTCCGTGAGGAACTCGTCGTCGGCGTCCTCGGTCGGTGATGCTGCCCAGGCTGTCCACGACGCGAGCCGATCGTCGGCGATGCGCAGATGGGCATCCGTCCATTCCCAGTCGCTGCGGTACCGTTCGGAGAGCAGGGCGAGCCGGATCGACCGCGGGTCGGCGCCGCCGGCGACGAGGCGGGAGACGAGCACGAGGTTGCCCAGGGATTTGCTCATCTTCTCGCCCTGGTACGCGACCATGCCGGCGTGGGCGTAGATCCCGGCGAGCGGATGCCCGGTGAGGGCGGCGGCATGTCCGGCGCTGAATTCGTGATGGGGGAAGACGAGGTCCCGGCCTCCCCCGTTGACGGTGAGCGGGGTCGGAAGGTGCTCCAGCGCGATCACGGAACACTCGATGTGCCATCCGGGGCGCCCGCGCCCGAGGGACGAGTCCCAGGCCGGTTCGCCGGCCCTCTCCGAACGCCAGAGCAGCGGATCGAGCGGGTCGCGTTTACCGGGGCGCTGCGGGTCTCCCCCGCGTTCCGCACTGAGCTCGAGCATCCTCGGTCGGTCGAGTGCGCTCTCCTGACCGAGGTGCCAGGCGGGGACGGCGAAACTGCTGTCGAAGTAGAGGTCATCGGCGGCATCCGGGCTCGTCACGCTGTAGGCGGAGCCGTTCTGCACGAGGATCTTCACGGCGTCCGCGACATCCGCGATCACCTCGGTGACCGCGACGTACTCGTCGGGAGGGATGATGCCGAGCTTCTCCATGTCGCCGCGGAACAGTTCGATCTGGGAGGCCGCGAGGTCTCGCCAGTCCACGCCGTCGCGTGCGGCCCGCTCGAGCAGCGGATCGTCGATGTCCGTGGTGTTCTGCACGTAGCGCACCTCGAAACCGGCATCCATCCACACCCGGATGAGTGTGTCGAAGGCCAGGTAGGTGGCGGCATGGCCCAGGTGGGTGGCGTCGTACGGCGTGATCCCGCAGACGTAGATGCTCGCGAGCGTGGGAGTGGATTGGTGCGGATGCGCCTCGACGAGTGCCTGCGATGCTGCATCGAAGATGCGGGGAACGATCCCGGCTCCGGGCAGAGCGGGCACGGCCGGTCGGGTCCAGGATTGCACGAATCCAGCCTAAGCGAGCCGGTGAACGGCAGTTACCGAGGTCTTTAGCTGAACCCTCCGGAGGTCGTCCATTCTTCGTAGTCCAGAAGGTCCTCTGAGGTGAATGCGCGGGCATGCGACGTGGGGACCGCGCCGGATCGCGATCCCGTGCTCTCACCACGGTCCGCTGGCGCGTGCGCGACCATCGGCTCGGCCGTGGTGATGTCGGTGACCGCCGCCGGACTGGAACCGGGGCTCTCGTCGAAATGCCCGAGCATGGTCTACCTCCGATGGCGAGGCGACCCTGCGCTTGTGCGCAGGACGGATCACCGGGTCAGGTCACTGGGCCGAGGTCTGGGGGTCTGGAGCAACGGATCTCACGGTAGACCGGTCTCTGGCGGATTGCTAGGCCCGCTTCGATCAGAGTGAGAGGGACTTGCCGACCACTCCGGCGGCGACGTCACGCAGGCTGAGGTTGTTGCCGCGGGCGTACTGGCGGAGGGTAGCGAAGGCAGTGTCCATATCGACGCCGTGGAGCTGCGCGATCACCCCTTTCGCTTGCTCGATCACGACGCGGCTGTTCAGGGCAGACTGCAGCTGGCGCTGGGTGAGCTCGCTCTCGCGGGCGGCTCGTTCCTGAAGGATTCCGATCGTTGCGACATCCGCCAGCCCCTGGGCCACCGAGGCATCGTCCGCGGTCAGCGAGCCGGTGCGGTCGAGGAAGAGGTTGAGAGTTCCGAGCACTTCTCCACGAAGGCGAAGCGGCACCGCATGCACGGCATGAAAGCCCTGGGCGACCGCCTCCTCGTAGAACTCCGGCCAGGCACCCTTCACCGACTCGATGTCCGGGAGCACGTAGACGAGCCCGGTCGAGAAGCATTCGACGCACGGCCCATTTCCGGCGCTGAGTTGCATCAGCTCGACGAGGCGGCTTTTCTCACTGGTGGAGGCGACGAGCGCGAGTTGCCCGGTGGCATCCGCGAGCATGATGCCGGCGGCTGAGGCCGAAAGCAGGTTGGCGCAGGCATCCACGAGGGTATGAAGCAGGTCGACGACGTCGTAGCCGACCACAAGCGTGTCGGCCAGGGTGACGAAAGTGTCGACGAGTCGGCCTTCTCGGGTGTCGGCCATCATGCGATCACTGTACTCCGCAGGAGGGGCCGGGGACCCGAATCACACCGGCTTAACGACACCGGTGGTCAGAAGCACCACGAGCGTGCCGCCGAGCAGGATGCGGTAGATCACGAACGGCAGGAACGAGCGCTTCGAGATGTAGCTCATGAAGAATGCGATCACGACCAGGCCGACGACGAAGGCGACAACAGTCGCCGCGGCGGTCTCCCCTGCCGTGAACACCTCGGATCCCGGTGACTTGATCGTCTTGTAGAGCTCGAACAGGCCGCTTCCGAAGACGGCGGGGATGGCGAGGAGGAACGAATACCGGGCGGCCGCCGCGCGTTCATACCCCAGGAAGAGCCCAGCGGTGATGGTGCCGCCCGAGCGCGAGACGCCGGGGATGAGAGCGAGCGACTGAGCTCCCCCGTAGATCACGGCGTGCGGCACGGTGAGGTCTCGTAACCGGCGCTTCTTCGCCCCGACATAATCCGCGACGCCGAGCAGGATGCCGAACACGATGAGGGTGACGGCGATGATCCACAGCGAGCGAAGGGTGGTCTCGATGGTCTTCTGGAAGATCAGGCCGAGCACCACGATCGGCACCGATCCGAGGATGATGAACCAGCCCATCTTGGCGTCCGGGTCATTGCGCGGGATGCGACCGAACAGCGCGAGGAACCAGCGCGAGATGATGCGCCAGAGATCCGCGCCGAAATACACGACGACTGCGAGCTCGGTGCCGAGCTGGATGATCGCGGTGAAGGCCGCGCCCGGGTCGGCTCCCGTGCCGAGCAGCAGGCCGACGAGTCGCAAATGGGCGTTCGAGGAGATCGGCAGGAACTCGGTGAGGCCCTGGACGATGCCGAGGATGATGGCGTTGAGCAAGCCCACGGGCGGGTCCAATCAGTAGTCGAGAAGCAGGTCCCCGAGGACGCGCCTGCCAAACACTAACGCGTCGAGCGGCACACGCTCGTCAACGCCGTGGAACATGGCGGGAAAGTCGAGCTCAGGGGGGAGCTTGAGTGGCGCGAAGCCGTAGCCCTTGATGCCGAGCAGCGAGAGTGCCTTGTTGTCCGTGCCGCCAGAGAGCATATACGGCAGCACCGGAGCGCCCGGGTCGTGGGTGCCGAGCGCCGAGGTCATCGCCTCGACGAGCGGCCCGGAGAAGGCGGTCTCCAGCCCGATGTCGCGGTGGAGCACGACGATCTCGATGTCGGGGCCGACCAGCTCCGCGAGTTCGGCGAGCACGGCATCCTCTTCGCCCGGCAGTGTTCGGATGTCGATCAGCGCTTCGGCGGTGTCCGGGATGACGTTGTGCTTGTAGCCGGCGGTCAGGGCGGTCGGGTTGGTCGTGGTGCGAAGCGAGGCCTGGATGAATCGACTCGTCGTGCCGGTGGCCAGGGCGATCTCATCCGGCCCCACCTTCTGCGGGTCGACCTCGAGGATGCGGGCGAGTTCTCCGAGCAGTTCGGTCGTCGTCTCGGTGAGACGCACCGGCCATTCGCGACGGCCGACGGTGGCGACGGCCTCAGCGAGCTTCGTCACGGCATTGTCGCGCATCACGTGCGATCCGTGCGAGGCGGTGCCGCGCGCAATGAGTTTGACCCAGACCAGGGCCTTCTCCCCGGTCTGCAACAGGTAGGCGCGGGTGCCGTTGAGGGTCACCGAGTAACCGCCGACCTCGCTGATCGCCTCGGTAGCGCCCGCGAAGAGCTCCGGATGGTTCTTCACCAGGTAGCCGGAACCGAGCACTCCCCCGGCCTCCTCATCGGCGAAGAACGCGATCACGAGGTCGCGCGAGGGCTGCTTGCCTGCGCCGAGGATGTCCTCGAGTGCGGTGAGCATCATCGCGTCCATGTTCTTCATGTCGACGGCGCCGCGGCCCCAGAGCATGCCGTCTTTGATGACGCCGCCGAAGGGGTCCACCGACCAGTTATCCGGCTGGGCCGGCACGACATCCGTGTGGCCGTGCACCACGAGGGCCGGTTTCGAGCTGTCGGATCCCTCGACGCGGGCGACCACGCTCACCCGCCCGGGTTCGGACTCGAACATCTCGGGGGTGAGCCCGAGACCGGTGAGGTAGGCCGAAACGTACTCCGCGGCATCCGTCTCGCCGTTGGATTTGCCGCCGCCGTAGTTGGTCGTATCGAATCGGATCAGGTCGCGGGCGATGCGGGCGGTTGCGTCGAGCTGGTCGTCGGAAGTCTCAGTCAGCATGCCTCAACGGTATCGTCTCGCGACCGCGCGCCGTTGTTCGAAGCGTGCCCCGCGCGCATGCTAGTGTCATACCTCGGTGCTTCTGAAAAGAGGAATCGAAAGCGCGCGGATGGCGGAAATGGTAGACGCGCCAGCTTGAGGTGCTGGTGCCCGTTAGGGCGTGGGGGTTCAAGTCCCCCTTCGCGCACAGAGACACCTTCAGGGTATTGCCCTGGATGTGTTTGGAAAATGGGTCGCGACAACTGGTCAACAGTTGTCCGGCCCATTTTTTGTGCCCTCACGGAACACTTCTGCCCGATCGGCCTATGGCGGAACAGCCGGTTAACGCAAGATCGGCCCGCCAGAATGATTTCTGGCAGGCCGAATTCTTCGGTAGAACGGATGCAGGAGTTGGGTGACGCGGGTGAGGCCTAGCCTGGGGGTTGGGTCGTCTCGTCAGCGTGGGGTGCGGGACCGTCGCTTTGCCAGAAGGTGCGGGCGATGTCATCGTTCTTTGCGGTCATTGTAAAGACGGCGAGCTCTCCTTTGTAGAAGGTGAGGATTTGACGCATGTTCTCGACGACGGCTGCGAGGGCGACCACGATGTAGGTGAATGTGTTGCCGTGGATCGCGCGGAGGTCGGGGTCGGCTATGTTTTCGAACTGCGTTCGTTTGAGGTTGCGGTTGGCAGATTCGACGACGTTGCGCATTCCGTAGGCGCTGCGCCATTCGTCCGTGCCGTAGTGGAAGTACTGTTCGCGCTTCAGTCCGCCCGCGTTTGCTTCGTCGGCCTCCTTGCCGACGGGACGCTTCATCATGACGGTCTTCCCCTTGTGGGTACCGGACTTGGCCCTCCATTTCGCGTAGTCGGGTGAGTCGATCGGGATCAGGTATCGGCGGGTCCAGTCCTGGTCCATGTGCCCCTTAGCGAGCAGCCTCGACCTGGCGCGGCGTGCGAGTTGTTGTTGGTAAAGAGTCGAGGCACGTTTGAATACCAGAATGTCAGCCTTGGTAGGCGAGTCGATGGCTTTCCAGATGTTTTGCGCGGTGACGAAGACGCGGTCGGCGTCGATGAGGACCTGGGGCAAAGTGTCGAGGAACCAAGATCCGGAGACGAGGACGAAACCCCTCGGGTCGAATCCTTGTTTGCCGAGTTCGTTGAGCTTGTAGTCGAAGACATTCTTTCCGCCGAGGAGTCGCACAGGCACGGCGTACTCGCTGTACTTGCCGTTGGAGTAGGCACGGTCGACGATGATCAGGTTGATCTTGTGGCCTCGCTCGTTGAGTGATTCGACCATGCGGAGTCCTTCGCCCACGATCTTGCCCGGGATGTGGTAGCTGAGCGCAGTTGTGAGGAGTGGGAAACGCGCAACCGTATCGAGGTGGTTCTTGGTCATCCTCGCGATCTCGATCTCCACACCCCAAAAGGACTTGGCCCGCTTCGTGCCTTTGACCTTCTCGCCGGGGTTTGACTTGTTCAACACCTTCGCGTCCGCGTACGTCACGGCGCCATGGTCACCGTCGCGTCGGTAGAAGCCTCCGTCTGAGTTAATGCTCCACCGGCCTCCTTCGAGGTTTGTTGATGACGGGTTACCGGCCTTCCCGCCGAGCGCAACGAAGGTGGCGTCGATGGCGAAGTTTCCTTCCGACCGATCGCGGAGTTCCTGCGGAAGCAGCTTCCGCGAGCCCTCAACGAGGGCATTGCCGAGAATAAACATGCGTTCGCGGTTCTCCCGGCACTTCTCCGGGTTGCGTTGTTCCAGGTTGGCCACGAACTCGGCTTCGGTGAGGATCTTGTCTTTGCGGCCCGGGAACTCGTCGACGAGTTTGATGAGGCGTTGGATCGAAGCCCAGATGCGGTCGTACATGCATTCGTCTCGGCCGTCGTGGTGGCTGAGGCCTATCGCGGATCGCTGTCGGGGGCTGAGTTCGAGAAAGGTGCGGCGAAGCTGCTTGATAAGTGTCGGACGATTGAGGCTGATCTGCAGAAGGATGAGGGCAAGAGCTGCGTCGGCGGAGTGGATTGCCGGCCGGCCGGCCGTGGACTTTGCGTCCTCGGCCCGCCACTGGAGCAGGAGTTGACGTGCACCGGAGAGCTTCAAGACGCGATCTACGTCCACGACCGCGACGCTGAGCGGATTCGCCTGCTGTGCCCTGATGTAATCCTTCATCCGAGCTCCGAAGGTTTCAGTCATCCACGCCTCCGCTTCCACGTATTTGCTGAGGTTCGTTGGGCGGCTCACAGCCCACCCCGCAACTGTGCGTCGCGGTCCTCTCCGCTGGGCCGCGGGACGAACTTGGCGAGTCGGGAGATCGATTCGAGCGACTGAAGGCCCGCCGCCTCCATGAGCGTCAGAACGTCGACTCGATTGGTCATCTGGGTGACGAACCAGGTGTTTCGCAGCCGTCTGCCTTGCACCGCGGGTGTGCCCTTCGGATTGGAGCACTTGCCGACGAAGGCGCTGACGACATCGTTCTCTGTTCGGTTGCGCTTCCAAAGGAAGACCATCGGGTTCCCGGATAGTGCTTCGACTGCCGTGGCGACGATCTCTTCGAATTCGGCGGTGACGATCACTCGTCGCTTCCACTCGTTTTTGACGACTACCTGGATCTCTACCGTTCCGTTGTCGTGCACGGTGACGGACTCGCGGCGGAGATTCGCGATCTCCACCGCACTCAGTCCGGCTCCGGCGCCAAGCGCGATGAGGACGGCTGCGCCCTGTCGCTTGTAGGCGGTGGGCTGGCCGGCAGCCCAGCGGTCGAGAGCCACAATCTCGTCCTCGGTGTACGGGGCCTCCATGTCCTTCTGGTTCAGGGGCGTCGGGTTGCGGGGGTTCTTCTCGGGGTTGACGACCTCGGCGATGCGGGTGATCCAGGCGCGGTAGTTCCGCTTGGTTCCTGCCGCAAGGTTCGTCGGGAGCGCCTCGGTCACGTAGTTCTGGATCAGCTCGCGGTCGAAGACGACGAGGGCGTCGAGGTCGCACCCGACTACGAACACCGCCCAGTACACGAAATGCATGACGGGACGCAGCAACGTCTCGACGGAGTAGGAGGTCAGGGGCAGGGCGAGAGCGACCGAATCTTCGACGAAGGGACGGATGACCTTCACGTACTCAGGCGGTAAGGCGGGTTCGTAGTCCCGCATCTTGGCCGCGGAGGCATCGTCCAGTCGGGCACGAATCTCGTTCATGGCGGTTCGCGCGCCCTCACCGACCGGAACGCGAGGGTAGAGGGTCGCGCGGGCGGCGGCGATCATCTGGTCCTCGGCAGGTTCGCCGAAGCGGAGAATCATCGCGGCAGCATCGTAGGTTGCGTTGGTCCGTTCGGCCAGGGACGCGGAAGCCGCTCGCGATGGGCGGTTCCGGCGCGTCTTGGTAGTGGTGGAAGGGTTGGTCTGGATAGTTGAGGTCACGAACAGGCATGTGTGCGGCCCATTTTCGCCGGAATCGAACCCGCACGGTGGATAACGGTCTCCGAGGGTCTATTTGATTAGTCGAGCGGATTATCTTGACTTGCATGCGGTGCATATTCGTTAGGATCTGGTAATGCCTCGATCTCCGAAACCCGGCGGCGCCGTGTTCGTACCCCATTCCCTGGCCGACAACCGGAAGAAGTTCGGCAAGTCGACTTCGCGCCTCACCGCGGGCAACATCGCGACTCCACAGCAGGAGGCGGCCGAGGTGCAACATGCGATCGCGAATCGGATCCGGGAATACTTGCTCGACCAGAACACCGACCTGCTCAAATACTGTGCCGAGACCCCGCTCCCCCGCGGTCTCAGCTACGACCGGTTCCAGCGGATCCTTCGTGGCGAGACGATGATGACACTTACCGACTTGATGTTCTGGACCGGGCAGGTACCCGATCTTGCCGAGTTCGCACACACGTCCATGCAGCGCACCTTGGACGCCGACCACGTCGAGGGACGATACGCAAGACCGTCGCGATAGCAAACACCTCACGCATCGTCTCGCGCAGCGACAGTGTTCAGCCGTCCCGTATGGAAAATCCAGCATGCCTCGACGCTAGACAACAGACGGGCCCGCGAGTTCCCGTTTCGGACGACATCTTCCAGCGGGCGAGGAGGCTAGATGATCCGGAATGGCAACTGCTGCAGCGCCGCGAGGCGCTCTGGGAGTAGCTGACCGCGGCGGTAGAGGTGTCGCTGCTTGTGAACCCATGCGGCAAGTTCTCGCTCGGACGGATCATTAGCGCGATACCGGGGCAAACGATGCTCTCTTTCAAGGAAATCGCGCAAAAGGGTCCAATTTAGGTGCCAGCTATCACGGTGGGGATCCCACGAGAAACCGGTCAGCTTGTTCAGGAGGTCTGAATCGCCCTGGGTTTCGTTCCGCCTGATCCTTTTGGAGGATTGAACTATGTCGAACCCTTACCCGGCCGAGTTTCGCGAACGTGCTCTTCGGATGCTCGCCGAAGCACGAGCTGATCACTCATCT
>NZ_JAYLVL010000005.1:0-207625 GCF_046156175.1 Lacisediminihabitans sp. H27-G8 | reverse complement strand
CACACCCAGAAACACCTCAACACGGTGGCTGCTGCCCTGAACCGGCGACCGCGGAAACGCTACGGATACGCCACCCCAAATGAGAGACTTGAACAACTCACCGGTGCGCTGACCGGTTGAACCTCCCGTGTTATTTCTTCCGTTTCGTGAGCTGACCCCTACCAGACCCTGTTCGTCCAAGGGCGTGGTCATCTACGCGCTGATCTGCATAAACATCTCCGCACGGGACGCGCTGCCCGACGTCCCCGCAGTCAGCGGTTCACCGCGAAAGGGAAGATCCGCGACAAGGTCATGATCGGCGAACGACCCGCCGAAGCCGCCGACCGCGCCGTCCCGGAGCATTGGGAGGGCGATCTCATCGTCGGTGCGAGGCCGGGTTCCGCGATCGGCACTCTCGTGGAACGCACCACCCGCTACGTGATGCCCGTTCACCTGCCCGATGGGCACAGCGCCGAGAACGTCCGCGATGGCCTCGTCGCCACGATTCAGACACTCCACGCACACCTGCGCCGCTCGCTGACGTGGGACCAGGCCACCGAGATGGCCTAGCACAAAGAGATCAGCATCGCAGCCGACATGGCGATCTACTTCCGCGACCCACGATCACCCTGGCAACGCGGCTCGAACGAGAACACGAACAGGCTCTTACGCCAGTACTTCCCGAAGGGCACGAACCTCAACGCCCACGGCCCGGATCGGCTCCTCGAAGTCGCCACCGAACTCAACCAGCGCCCCCGGAAAACCCTCAACGGAACAACCCCCGCAGCCGCCCTCGAGAAGCTACTCTCGAACCCACCAAAACCCACTGTTGCGACGACCGCCTGAGACCGCCCTTTGGTTATGAGACACCGGAATGTGTCGATTCGAGTTGGATGAAGCCGCAACCGCCCGCAACCGGAACCTCAATTGGCTACGCCACGTGTACCGAAGTTGTTGATCGCGTCCCTGACCTAGTGGTCGGACGATGCGTGAAGAGGATTCTCAAAACGCTGGCGCATAGCGTCAAACTCCACGCCCTTCTGAATCAAACAACAAGAAGCCTTCTCGTCCGCAGGGATCAACGTGGGCTCGGCGTTCATGGCGAGACGGCGTTGGTGCTGCCCCGTGGAATTAGCACCGGTAGTGCGGACTCCCGATCTTCGACGTGGCCGCCATTTATCAGAGTCAACAGCATCTCCGCTGCCTGCCCGCCGAGTTCGGAGACATCACGGTTCATCGCCGACAGTGCGGGGTGGGTCAATCGACACAGAGGCGAATCGTCCCAGGCCAACAATGACAGCTCTCGAGGCACATCGATTCCCATCTCCGCTGCGACGCTCAAACCAGCGACCGCCATGATGTCGTTGTCGTAGATAATCGCGGTCGGTGGAGCGGCGGCGGACATCAGGTCTCGCGTCGCGCGCGAACCCGCTTCACCGCTGAAATCGGTGCTGATAATCGTCGCACTATCGAGACCCGCCTCGGCGGCGGCGGCGGTGAAGGCGCTGTTTCGAACCACTGAGTGATCTAGGGCGGCCAGCCCGCTGACGCGGGCGATCCGCTTGTGACCGAGTCGGATGAGATACCGGGCGGCCGCGGTCATCGCGGCTCTGTCGTCGGTCCACAGGTGCGGGAGTCCCCTCGCAGCCTCACGGGTAGTGATCGCCACGGCCGGAAGCCCGAGTCGATTGACCGCCTCTACGCGAGGGTCGCCCAAAACGACGTCCACGAGGAGCACACCGTCTACTCGGCCTTGTGCCCACCATCGCTCATAGATAGCGACCTCGCGCTCCGAGTTTTCCACCATGTGGAGCACGAGAGCAATGTCGTTCGGCGCAATGATGGTCTCGATCCCAGCTATGAACTCCATGTAGAAGGGTTCATTGCCGAGCATCCGGGCAGGGCGCTGAAGCATAAGACCGATTGCGTTGCTGCGCGAGGTGGTAAGCGATTGCGCAGCAAGGCTTGGGTGCCATCCCATCCCGCTGGCGATCGCTTGGACGCGCTCACGCGTATCTGCCGACACACCCGGCTTGTTGTTGAGCGCGTAGGAGACCGCACCCTTCGACAAGCCAGCCTGCTGGGCAATGTCCGCGATCGTCACTCGAGAAATGTGCAGTCCAATCCCTCGCACTATCCACCTATCATGCCCTGCTGATCACACCCGCGACGGACATCTCGCCTCGACGCACATGCTCGGCAGCCACACCCGCGAAGGCGGCCTCTCCGATGAAGCCGTCAACCCGCAGCCCGTCGACGTCGACCGCCTCCAACGCGTGCGCAAAATAATCCTGAAGATTGCTTCCCCACGCGGCTTCGCAGTTGTGCATGCTGACATTCGAGGCGTGGTCGATGTGGAACGCCGATATCGGGCTCGCGAAGATCTTCGGCTCTCCGCTGAAAGGTCGACGATCGACAAAACCACCCTCGACGTCACCCCAGCGATCGACCTCGACACGGACGTTGTCGAGCAGGACGCCGTCGATCAGCCCCGACCGGACCGCGGAGATGTGCACGCCGCTTTCGCCGCGCGCGAGGATGTTAACGAAGCGCACGTTGCGGATCCTGCCGATGTCGTCCTGCCAAGGGAACGCGGACACGTAAATCGGCTCGCCACGTCCCCACCATCTGTCGTCGAAGACCCGAGTTTCGACGACGATGTCTGAGAAAAGGATGTTCTCGTAGAGTGCGTTCTGCCCGAGGTTGACCGACAAGCCGCGGTGACTGTTCACGATGACGCAGCCGCTGAAGATGACATTCCGGATCGGCGCCATGGCGTCGACTCCCACCACGAGAGCGCTTGATCGGGATTCCAGCACGCAGTTGGTCACGGTGATGTTCTCGCACGCCCCGTACTGCGGGAACTCTTCGCAGGTCTTGAGCGAGATCGCGTCGTCGGGGCAGCGGATGTCGCAGTCACTGATGCGCACGTTCCGGCATCGGTCGATATCGATCCCGTCGGCATTCGGCAGCTTCATGTCGCCGCGGATGCGTATGCCCTGGATGTGGACGCTCTCGCATCCGGAGAGACGGATGGTCCATAAGGCACCGTCGCGGTACATCGTCTCGGTGAGGACCACATCCGTGCATCCGATGAAGAAGACCGTGAAGGGTCGGTTGATCGGCATGCGGTAGATCGGGCCGAGATCTTCCAACACGTAATGACGACCGCCGCCGTCGACGGTCCCGGCACCGCTAATCGCCACGTTGGTCGCCTCGTATGCCGCGATGAAGATGCCGCTCTGCTCCCAGCCATCGGTGGTGACACCAGAAGAAAGCGCGGTGACGGAATGCCTTTCGGTGATGTCCTCCCATTTGCCGCTAGCCTGCAGGATTGCTCCTCGCTCCACATGCAGCTCGACGTTCGATTTGAGAACGATGGACCCGGAGAGGAAGGTGGCTCCGCCGGGCACCAGAACGGTGCCGCCACCCCGCTCGTGTGCGGCGTTTACGGCCGCCTGGATCGGCCGGGCGTCGTTCGCGACTCCATCTCCGATGGCCCCGAAGTCGCGAATATTGAATGTTGAGGTCATTGTCCTGGTTTCTCCGGTGAGTCTGTTGTGATGTGCCGCTGAGTTCGCTTGTTCAGCCCTTGAGCGCCCCCTGCAGCAGGGCATCCTCGAGTCGACGGTTCAAAACGATGTAGACGATGTAGACGGGGATCATGGTGATGAGCGCACCGGCGATCAAGACGCCGTACTGCGTGTTGGTCTGTGACACCAGCGCGGGGAGGGCCACTTGCACCGTTCTCACGTCTGTTTCGGGGCCGGCCAGGATCAGCGAGAAGAGGTACTCGTTCCAAAAGGTTAGAAAGTTGAGGATAGCGACGGTCGCAATTCCTGGCACGACGATGGGGATGTAGACGCTGATGAGGATTCGGACTCGGGATGCACCGTCGATCATCGCGCTCTCCTCCAGCTCGGCCGGCACCGAACGCATGAACTGCGCGAGAAGAATCACAGAGAGCGGAAGGACCGTCGCGGGGAAAAACAGGAACAGAAATTCACGGGTGTGGAAGAGCCCGACAGCGACCGCGAGCAGAACCGTTGGGACGAGGGCGGCGAACCCGGGGACCAGCAGACCGGCGGCGAAGACTCCTTCGACCACTTTGCTCGCGCGACCACGACCGCGGGCGATCGCATAGGAGGCCGGGACTGCGAGCACCAGAGTGAGCAGCTCGGCGACCACCGTGACGATTGTCGAGTTCACTAACGCCGTTCCCATGCTGGCGTTCTGCCAGGCGTTTACGAAGTTCGAGAACGAGAAACTGGTCGGGAAGGCGAAGGGCGAGTTGAAAATCGCTTCGTTGGTCTTGAACGAAGAAATCAGCATGAAGTAGACCGGGATGACGAGCAGGGCCCCGTACACCCAGACTAGGACGTGGGCGACGGGACTCATCCCGGTTTTCGCGCGACCAGACGTGGCCATATCAGTACCTCGCTCGCAATAGACGTCGGATCAGAACCATCCCGATGACGCCTAGGACGAAGAGGAGCGTGCCGACAGCCTGGCTGTACCCGAGGTCGTTCTGCTCGAACGCCTTGGAATACACCAGGAACGACAGTGTCGAGGAGGCATTGCCGGGACCGCCGTCAGTGAGCAGCAGGATTGTAGCGGCCGACGAGAAGAGCACCCAGAGGAATTGCAGCATGGTGAGGACGCCGAAATAGTCCTTGATAATCGGAAAGGCGATCTGCCACATGCGTCGCCAGTGGCGCGCTCCGTCAAGTTCGGCGGCCTCGTAGACCTCCCCGGGGACGGCGGACAGTCGAGCGCTGAAAAGAATGGCAGTGAAGCCGATGCCGGACCACAGGTTGACGGCGATGACGGTTCCGAGCGCCGTGCTGTCGGATGCCAGCCAGGGAGTCACCAGAGAGGACAGTCCGACGTTGGTCAGGGCTCCGTTGAGCAATCCGGTCGGCGCGAAGATAGACAAGAAAACGATTGCCTGTGCCGCCACCGATAGCAGCGCGGGCGTAAAGAGGATGATGCGCAGGATGCGGTGTCCTCGCGGTTTCATGCTGACGTAGTAACCGGTCATGAAGGCGAGAGGGATCATGACCGGGATCACGATGATCAGTTGCACGAAGGTGTTGCGGACGGACATCCAGAAAACCGGGTCGTCGAAAATTGTCTGATAGTTCTTCGCTCCGATGAAGCTCGGGGTGGCGATGATGCCCGGCCAGTCGAGCGTGGCCACGACGAAGACCGCGATAAGCGGCCCGATGGTGAACAGGGCGTACCAGATGATGGCGGGCGCGGACAGCAGGCCAAGCGCTGGGCTGAACGGCCGACGGCGCCGAGTGGGTTCGCACAGAGGGAGCTGAAGGGGTTTCTCAGTGACGGAGGTCATGGGGTCTCCTCGGAACTTGACAGGGGATGGGCCTGCGCAGGCGGCACAAAGTACCGCCTGCGCAGGATAGTGACACTGCCTATTTCGTGGGATAGATGGCGTTCAGCGCCGAGCAGATCTGCTGTGCGCTCATGCCCGGTGCGTACGCCTCGGTTGTCACGCGGATCTGCGCATCCTGCAGGTTCGCGGGGACAACCGTGTCGGGCATGACGCCGAAGGCGACCTTGCCAGGCAGGTCGTTGACTGCTTGAGCAGTGACGGTGTTCGTGAAAGTCTGGCTGTTCGAGGTCGAGACAAGTGCTACCGGCGCACTGGTGGCCTGAGCGTACTCGGCAGCCACCGTGGGCGAGTACCACGACGTGATGAACTTCTTAACCAGGTCGATCTTGTCCGACTTGTCACCGTTCTTGCTGATCCAAAATCCGAGGCCTGTATAGCCCTCGAACGCGGTCGGCTTATCGAATGAGCTCCCAGAAGGAATAGGGAATCCGCCCAGCTTCACATCACTCTGGAGTGCGGTCGGAGTCGACGCGAACGCCCACGATCCGGCAGACATGATCGCTGCCTTAGCGCCATAGAAAGTTGCGTTCATCTGATCGGAGGTGTAGCCCTGAGTGCCATTGAGAAAGAGGCCCGCATCTCGGAGTTTGGTGAAGAGGCTGATTCCCTTGAGCGAGCTTGCGGAGCAGTAGCCTCCATTGGCCATCACGTCCGTTGCCTGCTTCGCGGACAAGTACGACTGCGCGATCTGCAAGAACAGCTTGTTGCCGGACCAGTCCGATCCACCCACCACAAGTGTGGGGACGTCGGCGGCCTTCATCTTCTCCACGTCGGCGAGCAGCTCATCGGTGGTCGTGGGGACTGCCGTGATCCCAGCCTGCTTGAGCAGCGCCATGTTGTACCAGACCGGCCAGACGAATCCACTATAGGGAAATCCCATAACCTGGCCCTTGGCGTCGGTCCACTGCTTCTGTGCCTCCGGCAAGATCTTGCTTTTCAGGCCCCACTTCGACAGGTACTTCGAGGCAGGGACCGCGATCCCTTGCTTTACCCACTGGGGTGTGGTGTCGGCGAGGTTTACCATCACCACATCCGCCTCTTTATGTCCCGCCACCGACGTCTCGTACACCTTCGGTATGTCGACGCCGGCTGAAGACACCTTGACCTTAGCGCCTGTGGCCTTCTCAAACGCCGCCACGACCCTGGCCTGAACTTTCGCCTGCGGGGTACCAGGCTGAACGTTCGAGAGGATGCTGAGGGTCTTCGCGGAACCAGAGGATCCGCTGGCGCATCCGGTGAGAGCTACCACCGTGACTAGTGCAGCTGCCGCAGCAACCGCTTTTACGTACTTCATCTTGCCTCCTTGCAGGAATGGGTGACCTGATCTAAACACGGGAAACGCTCCGCGTCAATGAACCGGTTAAGTTTGGGACGACCACATTCGCGGGGGCTGTGCTCTGCCGTAAATTGGTGCAAGACTGCTGCAGTACGGCGAGCATTACATCACCGCTTGCCTGTCCACAGCTTCAAGCAGTGCCTCTCGTGTCCATTGTTTCGCGCGTGCTTCACTGAACGTTAAGTTCAAATATCGTTTGCAAGTTGAAAGGACCATGTTCGTGAATTCTTCGTCAGCGACCGGTTTGGCAGCGGTAGGTGCGACGCGGCCGGTGGTGCGCCGCCTAGATTTTGGTTGGACGCTGGCGGCGGTGCGTGGGCCGATTCCGACCGAGTTGGTGGGGATCAGTGTTCCCGCGTCAGTTCCCGGAACGGTGCACACCGATCTCCTCGCCGCAGGGTTGATCCCCGACCCGTACCTTGACGCGAACGAAGGCCTCCTGAGATGGATCGGCCAAACGGATTGGCGCTACTCGACGTCGTTCAAATGGTCGCCGGTCGACACCGACACGGTGGAAATCGCCTTCGGAGGGCTCGACACGATCACCGAGATCAGACTCAACGGAACTCTCATCGGATCCACTCGAAACATGCACCGCAGCTACCGCTTCGATGTGGCGCCTCTTCTGATTGACGGGGACAACGAACTGTGTGTCGACTTCTCGGCACCCGTGACCTACGCCGACCGCGCCAGCCTCGAACTCGAATATCGGCCCCACACCAATCGACACCCATACAACGCCATCCGCAAGATGGCATGCAGCTTTGGATGGGACTGGGGGATCGACACAGCGACCTCCGGCATCTGGCGCCCGGTGACGATCGAGAGCTTCTCGGTTGCGCGCATCAAAAGCGTGCGCCCAGTGGCAACCGTCGGCGACACGGGTGCAGGCGGAATGGTCGTCGTCCACGTCGAGCTCGCCCGCCCCGGCGACGCGGATCTCGCACTCGTCGCGACAATCGACGGGCACACTGTGGAGCTCGCGCTCGAGCCCGGTCAGACCGACGCGACGCTGATCATCGACCTCCCTTCGGTCAAACGCTGGTGGCCACGCGGTTATGGAGAGCCGAACCTCTACGAGCTTTCAGTGACACTCCACGACAACGCGGGGAACAATGAGGAGCGGTCCATAGGCGAGCATTCCCTCGACAAGGTAATCAAACGGATCGGCTTTCGCCACGTGGAACTCCAAATGACACCGGATGATGCCGGGACGCCTTTCACTATTCGGGTCAACGATCGCCCGATCTACGTCAAAGGGGCGAACTGGATTCCCGACGATGCATTTCCGCACCGGGTGGACCGCGCCCGTTACGCGGCCCGTCTCGAGCAGGCAGAGTTCGCCGGGATCAACCTCATCCGCGTGTGGGGCGGCGGCATCTACGAGAGCGAGGACTTCTACGACGAGTGCGATGAGCGTGGCTTCCTGACCTGGCAGGACTTCCTGCTGGCGTGCGCCGCATACGCCGAAGAGGAACCACTATTCTCCGAGTTCGAGGCGGAGGCCCGCGAAGCGGTCGCTCGCATCGGCACTCACCCGTCTTTGGTGGTCTTCAACGGCAACAACGAGAACATCTGGGGGTACACCGAGTGGGGATGGCCCCTCCGCCTCGAAGGCAAGACATGGGGAAGTCGTTACTACTACGAACTTTTCCCCGCGATCGTCGCCGAGCTCGCACCCCACGTCGGTTACACCCCCGGCAGCCCGTTCTCGCCCGGCAATCCCGAATCGCCCAATGACCCCGATCACGGCACCATGCACATCTGGGATCTGTGGAATCAAAAGGACTATTCCCACTACCGCGACTACGCACCCCGCTTCGTCTCCGAGTTCGGCTGGCAGGGACCCCCGTCGTGGGCGACCCTCACGGAATCCATCAGCGACAATCCGCTCACCCCGGAGTCGCCCGGCATGCTCGCACACCAGAAGGCGACCGAAGGGAACGCGAAGCTCACAGACGGCCTTGTCCGACACTTCCCACTTCCAAACGATATGGAGGACTGGCACTGGGCGATGTCCTTGAACCAGGCGGTCGCGATTCGAACGGCGATCGAGTACTTCCGATCCCTCGCCCCGCACTGCATGGGCTCGATTGTCTGGCAGCTAAACGATAGCTGGCCGGTCACGTCCTGGGCCGCGGTCGATGGATACGGTCGAGCGAAGCCGCTGCTTCACGCGCTGCGACGTGCGCACGCGGACCGGCTAGTGACACTCCAGCCGAGCGATGGCGGTGTGCAGGCCATCATGATCAACGACACCGACAGGGACTGGTCGGGCACTCTAGCCATCACCCGCTATGACTTCTCCGGCTCCGTCCTAGCTGCCGAGCAGATTCCGATCCACGTATTGGCGCGCGCATCCTGGCGTCAGGATATTCCCGGCCACATTGCTGTGCCAGGAGATGAGACCTCGGAGATGATCCGCGCTGACCTCGACGGTCATTCGGCCGATTGGTTCTTCGCCGACTACCGCGAAAGCTCACTTCCGGAACATCGTCTCAGGTCAGAATTTATGCGAAACGCCGCGGGCTACCTCCTGACCGTGTACGCCGAAACTCTAGTGAGGGACCTGACTCTGCTCGTGGACAAGGTGGCTCCTGACGCACGAGTCGACCAGGCGTTGGTAACACTGCTGCCGGGTGAGAGCGCGACATTCGCGATCGAGACGGATGGTACGGTCCTCGAGAACGCCATCACGGCTCCCGAGGTTCTTCGTTCAGCGAACCAGCTCATCGCCCGCATGGATCGAGGGTGACCGTGCCCACGCTCGACTATTTGGTGGACGACGAGGGGGCGACCGGCGACGGGTCGACCCTCGACACCGCCGCAATCCAGGCGGCCATCGTCCGGGCATCCGATGCCGGGGGCGGTCGTGTCGTCCTCACTCCCGGCAAGACCTATCTTGCCGGGTCGATCGTGCTGCTCTCCCATGTCGAACTGCACGTCCCCGGTGGTGCGACGCTGAAGGCGTCGCCTGAATTCGCAGACTTCTCGGTTCGGCAAAATGGCGTCGTCCAGATGGACGAACCGGCCAGTGACCACAGTTCCGTGCTGACCGCCTCGTTCCTCTCCGCGGATGACGCGCGCGGCGTCGCGCTCACCGGACGCGGTGTCATCGATGGGAACGGCCGCAGCTACGTGGTCGAGCCGGGTGTTGACATCCATGCCGCCGCCGATCACCGTGTCTTCACCATCTACTTCCGAGATATCGTGGGGGTGGCGATCACCGATGTAAGGATCGTCGACGGCTCGCTATGGACGGTACGGCTGAGCCGTTGCGATGACGTCGTGGTCCATGCTGTCTCAATCAAGAACGATGTCAGGATGCCAAACAGCGACGGCATCGACATCGACGCATGCCGCGGCGTCCGGATTAGCGACTGCGATATCCAGGCGGGCGACGACGCGATCTGCCTCAAGGCGGCCATCGAGAGCACCCGGGATGGCCGGGTCTGCGAGAACGTGACGATCGTCGGCTGTACGCTGCAAAGCTCCTCGACAGCGATCCTCTGCGGCGTTGAATGCGACACCGCGATTCAGGATGTCGTCGTGTCGGGATGCGTCATCTACTCCTCGAATCGCGGACTCGCGGTGAGTCTGCGCGAACGCGGGATGATCCGGCGGGTGCGATTCGAGAACATCGTCGTCAACACCGACTTGTTCGACGAGCGGTGGTGGGGTCGTGGTGAGCCGATATACGTGACCGCGGCGGCCAGATCGACGCGAGTCGGCACCGTATCGGAGATCTCCTTCCGGGGGATTACCGCGAGATCGCCACGCGGTATCTTCCTCTATTCGGAGGTGGATGGCGCCGTCGAGGGCATTACCGTGAGCGACGTCGAATTGGAGCTCATTGCTCCGGATCGCGTATCTGCGACAGACCCGCATCGAGCTGATATCCGACCTGTGCCTCACGGGGGCATTTTCGACGACCCTGTCGTAGCGATCCGCGTGCACGGCGTCCGCGGATCCGCTTTGCGGGACGTCCGGGTCACCCGAAGCGCTCAACTGAGCCGCACCGCGGTGGCCAGGATCACCGACTCGATGAACGTTGATTTTCATGACATCTCAGTGGACGGCGAGCGGCTGGTCGATCGCTGAGGAGGTGGCCAGCTGTCTCTGGCGGCGTTAGCCAGGACCACTTTGGCCATTTAGGTTGCCCCGTTGTGCGTCGACATACTCGTCGCGTCGAAAGGGTCAGCTGCACTGATAGGTGACAGTTCCCGGTTAAGCAACCAGTGCGGCGGGCGTGTTCATAACGGCCACGAAGTCGACCAGCGCAATTGATGATGGCCATCCAACACAGCTGACTCTGATGCCCCATAGCCGGACGATCAACAGACACATCCTTGTCATTACTGGGATTGGGCTCCCTGCTGGTCGGAAGATCGCCGTTTGAGCCGCCCGACTTTGAGCCCGATAAACGGGCGTCTTACGAACGAGACGGAGTCGCTGGACCGCTCTATCCGTTCATTTTCGAGGCTGACGACCTTCTGGCGTTCGCGATCGTTGGACGACGACTCGGCTGACTGGTTCGCGACGAGGCGCGATTTTGCTTCGGGGGTCGAATTCATCGATCTCATCAACCTCGGCAGATCGCGGGCCGACCTGCCGGTCGGCTCTCGGGAACGAGGAGGTATGGCTGACTCAGCACCACTGTCCGGTCAACTTCACCCGTCAGGGTCGTAACCGGCCCGACTCTAATGGACCCCAAGCCGGCCGGTGGAGCGGGCACGAGTCATTCTCTACTCACCGAATTCTCACCGAAATGGAAACCGGCACCCCAATACCGGTGAGTACCGCTATGTCAGTGCAAGAGACTCGATGTCGCCAAAAATGCCGTCCAAGCGTGGTTTCAGGACTTTCCGGGACGGCCGTGGCAGCTTCAATCCTGCTCAGTGGGTTCCCGGTTCAAGTCCGGGGGGGTGCACCACAACACTCGACTCTCCCATCCCGGATGATGTACTCATGCCCTCCTCGAGAAGTCGCGCCGAGGCCATTCGCGCTGCGGCCGACCGGTTGTCGGCGAGCCCGATCCTCATCGACGGCGACGCCGACGAGCTGCTCGCGAGCATCCGCTCGGGCAGCGAGCTGTCCGACATCACCGTGACCGATCGAACCACGCTCATCGCGAGCGGCCAGAAGGCGGCGATCGTGATCCTCGCCGTCGACGGCGACGGCCGCAGATCGTCGTTCGCGCGAGCGGCCACGATGCTGCGGGGGATGGATGCGCTTCTCGCGCCGGACGCCGTGCAGATCGGCGTGATCCAGAGCGGCCGCTCGCGCATGACTCCACCCCGCCTCCTCCGGCTTCTCGCCTCAGAGATCCTCTTCCAGGTCACTATGGCGGTGCCGGAGCTGGTTCCGCTGCAGCTGCGACGATCGATTCGGCAACGCGTCGGCCTCGCGGCCCTGGATGCGGCCGGCCTGCGAGTGATCCGCTTCGGTTGATACCGATCGAGGGTCGGGTCTGAGGTTCCTCTTGGCTCGACCGCCGCTCGCATAGACTGCCGTCTATGGAAACCGAGTCGCGGGTCTCCGGAGAGCTGAAGCTCCTCTCGGATCCGACCCGCGCGCGCATCCTCGGGCTCATCATGGAGAGCCCGGAGGGCAGGCGATCGGTGGGGGAGCTCGCACTCCAGCTGGGGCTGCGCCAACCGACGGTGAGCCATCACCTGAAGGCGCTGGTGGATGTAGACCTGGTGACGCGCACTCCGGAAGGCCGTCTCGCCTGGTATTCGATGCATCCGGATCATGTCGATCGTGTGGCGGAGGTGCTCAACCCGCATCGCTCGACGGAACTGGCTGAGGCTGTGCTCGAACGGATCTCGACCGATCTCACCGCACGATTCGCGGGAGTGTTCGGACCAGAGACCGTCGAACGGTACGTGCGGGAGAGCCACGCCCTCCTCGCCGACGGCGAACGGACCACGAAATACCTCCCGTCCCTCACCTCTCGCTTCGCCGCGGACCGGTTGTCGGCCTTGGCGCGCAGCGAATCACCCCCGATCGACCGGGTTCCCGAGGTGTTATTCGTCTGCGTGCAGAACGCGGGCCGATCACAGATTGCGGCGGCGATCCTGCGCCATCTGGCCGGGGATGCCGTGTTGGTGCGCACGGCCGGATCCGCGCCGGCCGATGCCGTCCGGTCGGTCGTCGTCGCGTCACTGGACGAGATCGGAGTGTCGATCGGCGGCGAGTTCCCCAAGCCGCTGACGGACGAGGTCGTGCGAGCGGCGGATGTCGTCATCACGATGGGCTGCGGGGACGCCTGTCCCATCTACCCGGGCAGACGGTACCTCGATTGGGACATCGAGGACCCGGTGGGCTTGCCGATCGGACGGGTGCGGGGCATCCGGGACGACATCGAATCGCGGGTGCGGGAACTCCTCGTGTCGCTCGCGGTGAACTCCGCCTGAATTGTCCACCAACTGCGTCATCAACTGATAGATCACGGTCTATGCTTTCGGTATCGTCGAAAGTAGGGAATCCCATGGCCGAGAAGCCGACAGTCCTGTTCGTCTGCATCCATAACGCGGGTCGTTCGCAGATGGCCGCCGGGTACATGCGCGAGCTCTCCGGGGGTGCCGTCGAGGTGCGATCCGGCGGGTCGGAACCGGGAGACCAGATCAACCCGATGGCGATCCAGGCAATGGCAGAGGAGGGCATCGACATCTCCCAGGCGGTGCCCCAGCTCATGACCACCGAGCAGGTCAAGGACTCCGACGTGGTCATCACGATGGGCTGCGGAGACGTCTGTCCGATCTTCCCCGGAAAGCGCTACGAGGACTGGGAGCTGACCGATCCGAGGGGCAAGCCCATCGACGAGGTGCGCCCGATCCGCGACGACATCAAAGCCCGTGTTCAGGCGCTGCTTGCCGAGTTGCTGCCCGCAATCGACTGACCACGCCGGCCGCGACGGTCGGCGTAGTCAGCGGGGCCAATCAGTCGCGGTCAGGCGGGCTGGCGTGCACCCTCGGTCAACGCCGAAAGCCGCCGTTCGCCGACGGGCTCCTCGGCAAGGAGAGGAACGATCGCCAGCCGCGGGCTGAGAGCTCGTACCCGGCCGATCTGCTCGACCTCGTTTGCGGCGCGCTGACGGAGGAACGGCGATCGTGGATGCGCCGCCGCAATCGAGTTGTTCACCACCCAGGCCCAGGGGTGAATGCCCGCCCGTTCGAGATCCTGCTGAAGCCCTTCGGCCTCGAGTACCGGCGTCGTCTCGGCCAGGGTGACGAGGATCACCTTCGTCTGCTCGGGATTCTGCAGTCGCATCAGCGGAGTGACGAACGAGAGACTGTCGCCGATCTGACGGGCAATCTCGCGATGATAGGAGCCTGTGGCATCCAGTAGCAGCAGCGTGTGGCCCGTCGGGGCGGTGTCGATCACGACGAACTGGCGCCGCGATTCGTGGACCGCACGGGAGAACTGCTGGAAGACCGCCACCTCTTCGGTGCACGGTGAAAGGAGGTCTTCGGCCAGGGCCAGCCTGCCGTTCTCGTCGAGATCTTTGCCCTTGGTGGCCAGGACGTGGTCCCTATACTGCCGCGTGGCCACTTCCGGATCTGTTCGGGAGACGGTCAGACCCGGCACGCTGCCGTGAAGCGTCTCCGTGAGATGCGCTGCGGGATCGGTGGTGGTGAGGTGGACCTCGTGTCCTCGTTCCGCGAGGGCGACGGCGACCGCGGCAGCGATGGTGGTCTTGCCGACGCCGCCCTTGCCCATGCAGAGGATGAGACCGTGGTCGTCCCTCTCCAGCTCATCGACGAGGGCGGCAAGGGGCGCCTCGATGGTCTCTTCGGCCCGCGAAAGAATTGGGGTGGCTGACGAACCGGCCGCAAAGAGGCTTCGGAGTGCCGCGATGCCCACCATGTTGCCGGTCTTCAGCTCGAGCGTGTCTCGCGGCAGGGCCGCAATCGAGGGCGGCATGGCCCGCATGGCCTCGCCCTCCCGGTTCCGCACGGCTTCGGCGATGGGCTCATCACCGGCGGCATCGGGCAACACCCCGTTGATCACGACGTATCCGCTGCGGATGCCGATCTCCGACAGCTCCGCGAAGGTGCGATCGATTTCGGCCAGGGAGGATGCCTGTGCGCGACCGACGAGAACCAGACGGCTGCGCGTGGGATCGGTGAGTACCTCGACCGCGTTCGCGTAGATGGTCCGGTGTTTCTCCAGCCCCGACATCGGTCCGAGGCAGGAGGCGTCGCCCTTGCCGGTGGAGAGGAACTCCGTCCACGATCCCGGCAGTTGCAGCAGCCGGATGGTGTGGCCGGTGGGGGCGGTGTCGAAGATGATGTGGTCGTAGAGCCCATAGGCCGCGGTGTCGGTGAGCAGGTTCGTGAACTCATCGAAGGACGCGATCTCCGTGGTGCACGATCCGGAGAGACTCTCGGCAATCCCGGCGATCTCGCTCTCGGGAAGCAGCCCTCTCACGGGTGCGAGGATCCGTTCACGGTACGCCTGAGCCGCTTGCTCCGGATCGATCTCGAGCACTGACAGCCCCGGGACTGCGGAGACTGCCGTGATCGTGTTGCCGATCGTCATGTCGAAGACCTGCCCGATGTTGGATGCGGGGTCGGTGCTCACGAGCATCACCCGCTTTCCGCCGCTGGCGAGCTCCAGCGCCGTCGCACAGGCAACCGAGGTCTTTCCGACCCCGCCTTTACCGGTGAAGAACACGAACCGGGGCGGGTCTTCGAGAAACCTCACGATCGTCTCAGCAGCATCCGGAACCGCCGCAGCAACCCCCGGCCGAGCTCTCGGTGAGCCCGAGCTCGAGGCGAGACCGAGACGGCTGATCGGGAGCGCCCAGCCCGGCAAAATCGCGAAGTGCCTCCCCCGTGGGGTAGGAGCCGGTGGCGACTGTGACACCGTCGACAACAGTCAGCGGAAGTCCTTTCGACCCGACGGTGTTCATGAAGGCCCGCACCGTCTCGTCGCCGGTGAATGCGGTGGGGTCGGTGGCCAGATCATGGCGCACGATGTCGGCGCCCAGTTCCTGCAAGCGCCGAACGTCTGCAGTGACGGTGACCAGCGACTGGTCTACGTCTACTCCACAGACACCGGTGTCACAGCACAGCGCGGGTTCGTAAATACGGATCGTTGGCATGGTGTTCTCTTTCTCGGTCAGGCTGAACAGGTAGTGGGGTCGAGAGCGGCGGGGACGTCCAGTTGGATGGCGACGCCGAGAGCGCGGATGGCTGGGGATTCGACCGCGTAATGCACATTCATGCCCCGGCGCTCCTTCGAGACCAGCCCGGCCTTCTCGAGAGTCTTCAGGTGATGGCTGACCGTCGCCTCCGAGAGCCCGACGGCTGGGGCCAGGTCACAGGTACACGCTTCCTGGTCGGGTTGGTTCAGCATGTAGGCGATGAGTCGAAGCCGAGCCGGGTCTGCCATGGCCTTCAGGCGCACGGCAAGGCGAACCGCATCGTCGAGGGGGAAGTCCGGGGTAGACGACAGCGGCGCGCAGCAGATGGGCGAGATGTCGTCGAGAACGGGCAGTGCTTTGGGCATGCGACCAGTGTCGCATTAATTCGACATATATCAAATAGGTCTCTTGCAACCGAGGACCGCGGCCCGCAGCGGGCCAGAGCAGCAGTAGAGAATAGATCGCGGGAACTGTATCGATCGCTGGCGCTGCATCTTCGCCAGACCTGTATCCGCGCTAGATCTGTATCCGCGCTAGATCTGGGGCTGATCCACCACCGGCGCCTCAGCGGGCGGAGCCGTTCGTGACGCTGTCGCCGAAGCCCCCGCCGCTGCCCCGGCCGCAGCGCCGCCAGCGAAGCTGCCGAGCAGCCCGCGGAGGTCGATTCCGGTGGTCGACTTGAGCACGGCGTCGATCTCGGTGAAGCCCCCCGCGACGTTCTTGGTCAGCTGGCTCGCGCCATCCGTCGACACGACCGTCAGCTGGTCGATGTTGCCCATCGGGGCCGCCAGCTCATGGGCGATCTGCGGCAGCATCTCCACGAGTCGCAGCTGGATGAGCGCCTCGGACTTCTGGGCGACCGCCTCGGCCGCGAGCTTGGTGGCCGCCGCCTCCGCCTGGCCCTTGGCGAGGATCGCGTCGGCCGTGGCCTGACCTTCCGCGCGGATCGCCTCGGCATTCGCGACCCGGCTGTCGCGCTCGGCGGTGGCGGCGATCACTCGGGCCTCGGCGGCGGCGTTCGCCGCGACCTTCACGCGGTAGGCATCTGCATCCGCGACCGCGTTGACCTCCGAGGCCAGCTGCGCGGTGCGGAGCTTCGCTGCGGCCTGCGCGGTCACCTCCTGCTCGTGCACGATGTTCTGCTGGGTCTTCGCCTCGGCGAGAGGTTTGGCGCCGGCGGCTTCCGCCGTGGCCTTGTCGGTGTCGAGCTGCAGGGCAGCGCGCTTGAGCGCGAGGGTGTTCTGGGCGATCGCCACGGCCTGTTCCGCCGCGATGGACGCCTCCTGCGAGGCCTGGCCGGCCTGGGCCTCGGCCACCTCCGCGGCCTTCAGCACGGAGGCCTGCTCGGCGCGGCCCATGTTGTGGATGTAGTCGTTGTCGTCGGAGATGCCCTTGATCTCGAACGAGTCGACGTCGAGGCCCTGGCTGAGCAGAGACTCTCGCGCGGTGGAGAGTACCGCGGCACCCAGTTCGTCGCGCTTCTGGATGATGGTCTGCACATCCGTGCCACCGATCGAGGAGCGCAGCGAACCCGACAGCACCTCGAGGGCGAAACCGTCGATGTTCTTGTCGTTGCCGATGAAGCGCTGGCCGGCGGCGAGGATGGCGGAGTGAGTGTCGCCCACCTTCACGATGGCCACGGCCTCGACGGTGAGGGTGATTCCGCGGGCGTCCTGCGCCACCGCGGCGAGCTCGATCGCGCGCGATCGCAGGCTGATCTTGAACGCCTTCTGGAAGAACGGGGTGATGAAGACCCCCGACCCGACGACGATGCGGATGCCCGACTCCTCGGTCGCGACGCCGTCGACGGTCTTCACCTTCGCCCGCTTGCCGGTGATCAGGATCGCCTCATCCGGGCCTGCATTCTTGTAGATCGACTTCGCATAGATGAGCACGATGAGGAAGACCACGATCACGGCGGCGATGATCGCCACGAGGGGATTGAGGTTGAAGGGCACGACGACGTCCTTTGTTCGGTGCCCGAACGCTAACATCCCTCGACAAATTGCACGAGCCTCCCTCGCCCGCAGGGTGCTACTGGCGGGGGGAGGACCCCCGGAGTCCGGCCGCGGCGTCGACGACGGCGAACGCGGTGTTCGGTCCGACGAGCAGCAGCTCGACGCCGTCGCGATGAAGAAGCGGCACGAGTTCGGTATCCAGGCGGGCGATCACATCCTCCGCCCGGGCCGCGAAAATCGCCGCCATCGTGGAGGTGGCCAGGAAGCTCCGACCCCCGTGGCGCACGATCTTGTCGAAGGATCGCCCGTTTGCATCGGAACTGCCGATGCCGCGCGTGGCTGTCGAGTGGATGGTCATGTGTCCCGCTCCGATGTTCTCGGGCTCCATTGCGCCGAGGATGGTTCGAGCCTAAAACGGCGGTGACTTTCAGAGCAGCCATTGACAGGAGACGATTTCGAGGAATGCCCAGCCGAGGATCTGCCGCTAAGGGATTGACCATCCGACCGGATGAGGGCACCGTATGGGCGGTAACCAAGGGAGAAAACTATGAAGTTCAAGTACGTGCTGATCGTGCTCGTCGCCTTCGCCGCCTACATTCTGGGGGCCAAGGCGGGCGAAGACCGGTACAAGGAGATCACCCACGCCGCGACGAAGTACTGGAATGACCCGAAGGTCAAGAAGGCTCGCGCCAAGGCGAAGAAGGTGCGGAACAAGGCCGCGAAGGTCGCTCGCAAGAAATTCAGCTAGCGAGCGTTAACCACCCGTTCTGGGGTATTCCCCACTAGAGACAAGCTCGGCATTGCGGAGGTAAAGTTGAGCCAGATGCAGGGGGCAACACAAACTCTGGGTCTCCTGAATATCGTGTGTCGAGCGCGGGGGCGCTTTTGGCACGATGATTCAGGTTTGCCTCGGTTCGGGAATCGAGTCTAAACCCCGATCGCCGCCGCTCCTCGGAGCGGCGGCGATCAGTGTTTAACGGGGCACGACTCGTGATCCGTGAGCTGGGGACGCCTCACGCCGAGGTCGCCGAGATACTGCGCCGAGATACTGCGCCGGGCACACTGCGCCGGGCACACTGCGCCGGGCACACTGCGACGGTTGGCGAGTGCGACTGGCGCGGATACTGCGACTGACGCCCTGCGCCCAGAGTGCGCTTCCGCACTCGCCGAACCGACCGCTCAGGCGGCCTTGCGCGGCTTGAACATGCGGTGTTCGTCGTGCTGCTCGTCGACGAGAACGACATCGGCTTCTGCCGGCGCGGGCGCGGTGGACCAGTCGACGGCTTCGACGGTGGTCTCTTGCTCGACGGTGATCTCTTGCTCGACGGTGATCTCTTCGTCGACGGAGGCCTGGACGTCGTCTTCGACGCGCTCGAGCTCGGCCTCGTCCGAGGCCTCGGCGAGTTCTACCGCGGCGCGGGGCGCGGCGATCTGGTCGGCGATGTCACGGGCGATGTATTCGGAGATCGTCTCGCCGAAGAGCGAGTCGGTGTCGGTGCTGGCGCGGAACTGCAGTGTCCACATGCCACCTGCCCCGACGGCCTTGAGCAATCGCTCGCGCACCAGTTCGAAGACGAGTTCTTCGAGCTCTGCCGACTCCTCGGGCGAGATCGTACGACTGTGCGTGCGTGATTCCATCACGACTCACCCTTCAAGTTCAGGTTGATAGTTTGCTCAGTATGCGCCCGACCCCTCGAACAGGGCCGATGACACGCCGACGCGAAAAAGGCTCCGGATGCGACATCCGGAGCCTTTTTCGAACGGTGCAGGTTACTTGCTGAAGACCTCGTCTTCCATCGCGTCGTAGCCCTCGGTCTGGGGGTCGCCGTGGAGGCCGCCGCTGATGGCGTATTCCTCCTCTGGCGAGAGCACGAGGCGGTTGCGCCCGACGAGGGCGAAGATGGCAAGTCCGACGACGAAGATGACGACGAAGGTGATCACCGCGAGGTTGAAGGTGGGGTTCGCCACGATGCCGATGAACGCCGCGACAGCGATGATGCCGGCGATGACGGCGCCGACGATACCGGTCGGGCTCTTGTAGGGGCGCTTCGCGGAAGGGAACTTACGGCGGAGCACGATGAACGAGATCATCTGCATCACGTAGGAGATGACCGCGCCGAAGACCGCGATGAACAGGATGATTCCGGTGGCGGCACCCGCAGCATCCGGGTTGACAGCCGGGATGACCAGCGCAACGACGACGAGGATCACGAAGCCGATCACTCCTCCGACGAGAAGGGCCACCCAGGGGGTCTGATGCTTCTTGCCGGTGAGGGAGAGGAACTTCGGGTAGTAGCCGGCCCGGGAGAGCGAGTACATGTTGCGACCGTAAGCGAACATGATGCCCTGCAGCGACGCGAGCAGCCCGATGAGTGCGAAGAGTGCGAGCAGAGCAGCCACGCTGTCGGGCAGGAACGCCCGGAAGCCGGCGAGAAGCGGTTCGTCGCCGTCACCCGGCGAAACGGTGAGGGCCTTCGAGCCCGTCACTGCGGGGTTCAGGAAGAGGATGAGAAGCCCGAAGAAGGCCAGGGTGATGATGCCCCATACTCCCGCGCGCGGGATGTCCTTCGCCGGATTCTTCGCCTCTTCCGCGGCCAGCGGCAACTCTTCGATGCCGAGGAAGAACCAGATGGCGAAGGGCAGCGAGAACAGGATGCCGACGCCGCCGAATGGCAGGAAACTGGAGTTGCCCGATGTCGGGGCGATGTCGAACAGCCGGGAGAAGTCGACCGCACCATTCGCGATGGAAAGCACCGCGAAGAGCAGGATCACGGCCATCGAGATGATCGCGACGATCAGGGCGAATCGGAATCCGACCGAGGCTCCCAGCGAGTTCAGGCCGATGAAGACCGCGTAGAGGATGATCCACAGCAGCCAGGCCGGTACCTCCGCGCCGGTGAGGTCGGTGATGATCTGACCGGCGTAGGCGGCCGAGAACAGCACGACCACTGCCGTGGTGACGACGTATTCGATGGACTCGGAGATCCCGGTGACGAATCCTCCCCACGGTCCCATCGCCGCTCGGGCGAAGGAATACGCCCCGCCGGTGTGCGGCATCGCCGCGGACATCTCCCCGATGGAGAAGATCATGGTGAAGTACATGATCACGATGACGATGGTGGCGATGAGCAGGCCGCCCCAGCCCGTAGTCGCGAGGCCGACGTTCCATCCGGAGAAGTCGCCGGAGATGACGGCCGCGATTCCGATGCCCCAGAGGCCCCAGAATCCGGCTGTGCGCTTGAGACTTCGTTTCTCGAAATAGCCGTCTTCGGCTTTCGTGTAGGTGACGCCGGAGACCGTGTTCTTTGACATGCATTCCTCCAGGAGGGGATCGTCGGGAGCCGGGCGCGATGAGCCACCGCGTCACGCTTATCGGAGAGCATGGCGTTTATTGGTACTTCGTGTCTACCTTTGGATGTAAACAGTGCATTACACGCCCTAGGATCGGGGTCGTGCCACCGTGATGCAATGGTTGGCAAACGCTCGAGAAGACGAGGAACCCCCATGGCCGCTCGCACGGGAATGCTCACTACAGACCAGCTCAACAAACTCATCGATGACGGCGCAATCGACACCGTGATCGTGGCATTCACCGACATGCAGGGGCGACTCGTGGGCAAACGGGCATCCGCCCGCCTGTTCAAGGAGGAGATCAGCAGCCACGGTGCGGAGTGCTGCAACTACCTGCTAGCGGTGGATGTCGAGATGAACACCGTCGACGGGTACCGCATCTCCTCGTGGGAGAAGGGCTATGGCGACATGGCGATGATCCCCGACCTGTCGACGCTCCGACTCGTGCCGTGGCTCCCGGGAACCGCCCTCGTGATGGCCGACCTCACCTGGCTCGACGAGCGACCGGTCGACCCGGCTCCCCGTGAAATCCTGAAGAAGCAGATCGCCCGGCTCACCGAGAAGGGTCTCGTGCCCTACGTCGGCACGGAACTCGAGTTCATCGTCTTCGATAACAGCTATCGGGATGCGTGGAGCAAGGGCTACGTCGGTCTCACCCCGGCGAGCGACTACAACATCGACTACGCGCTACTCGCCTCGACGCGCATGGAGCCGTTGCTGCGGGACATCCGCGTCTCGATGGAGGGAGCGGGGCTCTACTGCGAGGGCGTGAAGGGCGAGTGCAACCTCGGGCAGCAGGAGATCGCCTTCCGCTATGAGGACGCGCTCACCACCTGCGACAACCATTCGATCTACAAGAACGGCGCGAAAGAGATCGCCGACAAGCACGGCAAGGCGCTCACCTTCATGGCCAAGTTCAACGAGAGGGAGGGCAACTCCTGCCACATCCACATCTCGTTCCGCGGCGCCGACGGGACTGCCGTCTTCGCTGATGACGCCGACACTCTCGGCATGTCGAAGATGTTCCGCCACTTCCTCGCGGGGCAGCTGAAGACCATGCGCGAGATGACGCTGTTCTTCGCGCCGAACATCAACTCCTACAAGCGCTATGTCGACGGAAGCTTCGCCCCCACGGCCGTCGCCTGGGGGCTCGACAACCGCACCTGCTCGCTTCGCGTCGTCGGGCACGGCCTCGGCATGCGGGTGGAGAACCGGGTGCCCGGCGGCGATGTGAACCAGTACCTCGCCACGGCGGCGCTGATCGCCGGCGGGCTGTACGGAATCGAACACGAGCTGGAGCTGGAGCCGATGTTCGAGGGCAACGCCTACGGCAGTGATGCCCCGCGCGTGCCGACGACGCTGCGGGAGGCGGCGGAACTCTTCGGCCAGTCCGAGATCGCGCGCGAAGCCTTCGGGGCGGATGTCGTGGAGCACTACCTCAACAACGCGCGCATCGAGGTTCAGGCCTTCGATGCCGCTATTACGGACTGGGAGCGGGTGCGCGGCTTTGAGCGTTTCTGAGAATACTGTTGCGGCAAACCCGACGTCGCAAGCTCCGTCGGCGCTGGCGTCGCGTGATCGCTGGCGCGATCACGATAGCTCCAGCGCGCCCATTATCGGGCTAACCACCTACCTCGAGCAGGCGCAGACCGGGGTGTGGGACGTGCAGGCCGCCTTCCTGCCGAAGGTCTACTTGGAGGCGATCACCCGCGTGGGCGGCATCGCCGTGCTCCTGCCACCGCAGCCCGTCTCCGAGGAGATCGCCAACCGGGTGCTCGATGGGCTCGACGGCTTGCTGATCACCGGCGGTAAAGACGTCGACCCGGCCCGGTACGGCCAGGACCCGCATCCCACCACGGATACCCCGCGTACCGACCGGGATGCCTGGGAGGATGCGCTCCTGACTGCGGCGATCTCGCGCGAACTGCCATTCCTCGGAATCTGCCGTGGCGCCCAGGTGCTCAACATCGCGCGCGGCGGAACCCTGCACCAGCACCTCCCCGAGATCATCGGCACCGACAAGTACCAGCTCGGCGGCGGCACCTTCAGCCAAGTCGATGTGGAGGCGGAAGCCGACAGCGCGGTCGGACGACTCGTCGGCACCGATCCGCTCGAGGTGGCGGTCTACCACCACCAGGCGATCGACCGCGTGGGAGACGGACTTCGAGTGACCGCGCGCACCGACGACGGCGTGATCCAGGCGGTGGAGCTCGATGGCGTGCCGTTCGGGGTGGCCGTGCAGTGGCATCCGGAGCAGACCGGCGATGACCTCCGGCTCTTCGCGGGCCTCGTGGATGCCGCCAGGGACTACCATCGCGCGGAGGCGGCCCGATGACCGGGATCACCCTCATCAACCCGGCAACCGAGGTGTCGCTGCAGACCGTCGAGCACAGCAGCCTCGAGCAGGTGGATGACGCGGTCGCCGCCGCGAAATCCGCCCAGCGTGCCTGGGCGGCACTCCCGCCTGCCGGACGGGCCGCTGCCCTTCGCCGATTCGCGCGGGCCGTCGACGGCGACCTGGAGAATCTCGCGGGGCTGGAAGTGGCGAACTCCGGGCATCCCATCTCGCAGGCGCGCTGGGAGGCCGGGCATGTTCGCGACGTGCTCGACTACTACGCCGCCGCTCCGGAGCGGATGATCGGCAAGACCATCCCGGTGGCCGGTGGCATCGACGTGACCTTCCTCGAGCCACTCGGCGTCGTCGGCGTGATCGTGCCGTGGAACTTCCCCATGACGATCGCGGCCTGGGGCTTCGCTCCCGCGCTCGCCGCCGGCAACGCGGTGCTGCTGAAGCCCGCGGAATGGACACCGCTCACCGCGATCCGCCTCGGTGCCCTGGCCCTCGAGGCCGGCCTGCCGCCCGGGCTGTTCCAGGTGCTGCCGGGCAAAGGCTCCGTGATCGGTGAGCGGTTCGTGACCCATCCGGATGTGCGCAAGGTGGTGTTCACCGGCTCCACCGCGGTCGGCAAGGGAGTGATGGCCGGCTGCGCCGACCAGGTGAAGGCGGTGACCCTCGAGCTCGGTGGCAAGTCGGCGAACGTGGTCTTCGCCGACTCCGACCTGGAGAAGGCCGCGGCCACCGCCCCCTACGCGGTGTTCGAGAATGCCGGCCAGGACTGCTGCGCGCGCAGCCGAATCCTGGTGCAGCGCAGCGTCTACGACCGCTTTCTCGAGCTGCTGGAGCCCGCCGTGAAGGGCGTGCGAGTGGGATCCCCGCTCGCAGAGGACACCGAGATGGGTCCGCTGGTCTCCGCCGCGCACCTGGCCAAGGTCCGGTCGTACGTCCCCGATGACTCCCAGGTCGCCTTCCGCGGAAGCGCTCCGGATGGGGCGGGCTACTGGTTCGCTCCCACGGTGCTGCTGCCCGACTCACGCACCGACCGGGTGGTGGTGGACGAGATCTTCGGCCCGGTTGTCAGTGTGCTGCCATTCGACGACGAGGCAGACGCCATCGCCCTCGCCAACGACAGCATCTACGGCCTGAGCGGCTCGATCTGGACGAGGGACGTCGGCCGCGCCATCCGCGTCTCCCGCGCGATCGACAGCGGCAACCTCTCGGTCAACTCGCACTCCTCTGTGCGGTACTCGACTCCCTTCGGCGGTTTCAAGCAGAGCGGTCTCGGGCGCGAGCTCGGACCGGATGCCGCCACCGCGTTCACCGAGACCAAGAACGTCTTCATCAGCACCGATTGACCGATCCGCGGGTCTCGATGCGGCCGCGCGCGGCCTACTCGACCCGCACCAGTTAGGAGAACCACCACATGGCAGTAGCGAAGATCGACCTCACGCAGCGGCTCGCGGGAAAGGTCGCGGTCGTCACCGGGGGAGCGAGCGGCATCGGTCTCGCCACGGCCCGGCGGTTCGCCGCGGAGGGGGCCACCGTGGTGATCGCCGACTTCAACCCCGTAGCGGGAGCGGCGGCTGCTGCAGAGGTGGAGGGGCTCTTCGTGCAGGTCGACGTGACCGACGAGGCCCAGGTGAACGCCCTCTTCGCGACCGCCAACGAGACCTACGGATCGGTGGACATCGCTTTCAACAACGCCGGCATCTCTCCACCGGACGACGACTCGATCGAGACCACCGAACTGCCTGCGTGGCAGAACGTGCAGGATGTCAACCTCAAGTCGGTCTACCTATGCTGCCGTGCGGCGCTCATATACATGGTGGCCCAGCAGTCCGGTTCGATCATCAACACGGCCTCGTTCGTGGCGGTGCTCGGATCGGCGACCAGCCAGATCTCCTACACGGCATCCAAGGGCGGCGTACTCGCGATGAGCCGCGAACTCGGCGTGCAGTTCGCGCGCCAGGGCATCCGGGTGAACGCCCTGTGCCCCGGCCCGGTCAACACTCCTCTGCTGCAGGAGCTTTTCGCCAAGGACGAGGAACGCGCCCAGCGTCGTCTCGTGCACATCCCCAAGGGACGCTTTGCGGAGCCGGAAGAGCTCGCTGCGGCGGTCGCGTTCCTCGCGAGCGATGACTCCTCCTTCATCACCGGCTCGACCTTCCTCGTCGATGGCGGTATCAGCGCCGCCTACGTGACACCCCTGTAATCGTGAGCGACGGGGGAGGGCTGGTGCGGGCGGATGTCGCCGGCGATGCCCTCTTCCGACCCGTTCGCGCGGGCAACGCCTTCGAGGAGACGGTGAGCCGTCTCCTGCAGGCCATCCGCCTCGGGATCGTGCCGCCGGGTGAGGCGCTGCCTTCCGAACGTGATCTCGCCACCCGATTCTCGGTGAGCCGCGACACCGTGCGCGATGCCATCCGCTCGCTGTCCGATGCGGGATTCCTCATCTCGCGTCGCGGTCGCTACGGCGGCACCTTCGTCGTGGACGCGCCACCGCCGCGCGTCGCGGCCTCCGGAATCGACGGCTTTGCGGCATCCGCCCCTCCCACCGCGGGGGAGATCGAGGACGTGCTCGCGCTGCGCGACATCCTCGAGGTCGGAGCGGCGCGATCCGCCGCGACCCGCAGTCTCTCGGCCGGCGACCGCGAACTGCTCTGGACCCGCCTGCGAGAGACGGCGGCGGCGACCATCGCCGACTACCGGCGGCTCGACTCGCGGCTGCACCTCACCATCGGGGAGCTGGTGGGAGCTCCATCGCTTGTGCCGCTGCTGGCGGAGAACCGGATGCTGGTGAACGGACTGCTCGACGACATCCCGCTGCTGCAGCCCAACATCGAACACTCGAACCAGCAGCACGAGGCGATCGTCATCGCCATTCTCACCGGGGATGCCGAGCGGGCGGCATCCGAGATGCAGGAACACCTCGAGGGCTCCGCCGCACTGTTACGGGCGTTCCTCGCCTGAAGCCGTCTTCGTTGCGTGTGCTGCCTTGGCGCTAGACGGTCTGACGCTAGAGGGTCGGCGGTGCCTTCGGGGTGCGTGGCTTGGTCGGCGCTGTGGTGACCGGCGCCTCTTCTGCCGGTGCCTTCACGACCGGTGCCTTCACGACCGGTGCCTTCACGACCGGTGCCTTCACGACCGGTGCCTTCGCGACCGGTGCCTTCACGATCGGCGACTTCGCGGCCGCGACCTTCGCTTCCGGAGTCGCCGACACGGGGGGAGTCGCCGACACCGGGGGAGTCGCCGACACGGGGGGAGTCGCCGACACCGGGGGAGTCGCCGGGGTGATGGTGCGGGTGGGAGTCGGAGGCGCGGCCTTCGGCACGACGGGCGCGACCTTGGTCGTGGCCGTCGTCTCTGGGGATGCCACGGTCGGGGATGCCACGGTCGGGGATGACACGGTCGGGGATGCCACGGTCGGGGACGTCGTCGTGGACGCGGCAGATGGTGCCGCGGACTTCGCGGCGGCAGGCGGTGTCTTCGTGGGTGGTGTTGGCGTGGAAGCGGGGGCCGTCGACGCCGAGGAGGCAGCGGAAGCGGGGGCACTGGGTGCCGCGGGGCTCGGACGCGGCGCTGCCGGCGGCTTCGGCGGCTCGTTCTTCGCGACGTACAACTGCGCGGCCCTGGTCGCAACGAGGAGGAAGCGCACCAGGAGGAAGACGAGTCCGATGACGATCGCGAGGGCGAGCAGCGAGAAGAAGCCCCAGACCACCAAACCGAGGAACCCGAGGGCCCCCGCGCCCATGTCGTACATTCCCGGAATGAGTGGGTTGTGCATGGTTACTCCTCTAGCTCGTCGACCTTGCGCGACTGCTCCACAACTGAATCCACCGCCACTACGACGGTGATGACCCAGCTGATCCACATGAGGGCGAGTCGCCAGTCGCGCGGACCTTTTCTTGTCGTCTGGAGGGTACCCCACCCGCCGAGGACGGCGCTGATGAGGGTGCCACTGAAGATGTATTTGCGCAACGGATGCCTTTCAAGTCGATATTTCCACGGTACTCCGCTGTGAGAAGAGCGCACAGCCCGGGATAGTGTGGAATGCCGGAACGGCGCCGAGCAGCAAAGGGACGACGTGCGAACTGCGATTCTCGGGGCCGCCCTGCTCCTCGTCGGGTTCGCGGCCATCGCCACCGGCATCCTCCCCGCCGCCGATGCGCTGGCGATCGGGGAGCGTGTCTGGCCGATCCTGCTGTTCGTGGTCGCGATCACCGTGGTCACCGAGCTCGCGGCCGAAGCCGGCCTGTTCCGCCTCGTCGCACAGCAGACCGCGCGCTGGGGTCGCGGCCGGGCGTGGCTGCTCTGGCTGCTGGTGCTCGCCCTCGCGGTGGTCGGTACGATCTTTCTCTCACTCGACACCACCGCCGTGCTCCTGACGCCGGTCGTCGTGATCCTGGCTCGTCATGCCGGGCTGTCACCGCTGCCCTTCGCCCTCACGACGGTGTGGATGGCGAACACGGCGTCGCTGCTGCTCCCGGTCTCGAATCTCACCAACCTGCTCGCCGAGCACGAGCTCGCGGGCGTCGGTCCCCTCCAGTTCGCGGCCCTCACCGCTGTGCCCGCACTCATCTCCGTGGTGGTGCCCGCGCTCATCCTGTTCCTCGTCTTCCGCCGGGACCTCCTGGTGCGCTATCGCACCGAGCCGGCCGAGGCGCCCGACGATCGCGTGCTGCTCATCGCGAGCGGTGTGGTCGTGGCACTGCTCATCCCCTCCCTCGTCTCGGGCCTGGAGGTCTGGATTCCCACGGTGATCGCGGCCTCGGTTCTCGGGGTGTTTTTTCTCGTGAGGCGCCGTTCGGTGCTGCGGTTCGGACTGCTCCCGTGGCAACTCGTGCTGCTGGCTTCCGGCCTCTTTCTCGTGGTGGAAGCCGCCCACTCGCTCGGTCTCGGGATGCTGCTCGCCACCGTTTCGGGCACCGGCCACGACCCGCTGAGCCTGCTGCGGCTGGCGGGAGTCGCAACCCTCGGCGCCAACGCCATCGACAACCTGCCTGCGTATCTGGCCCTCGAGCCGGTGGCCGGAGACCCCGTTCGGCTCGTCGCGCTGCTGATCGGCGTGAACGTCGGTTCGCTGATCACCCCCTGGGCGTCGCTTGCCACCCTCCTCTGGCATGAACGACTGAAGGCACTGGATGTCGAGATCTCGTGGGCTCGTTACGCCCTGCTCGGGCTCATTGCGGCGCCGATCACGGTGACTCTCGCGACGCTCGGCCTCGCTCTCTCGCAGGGCTGATTTCCCGGGTGTTGCCGCAACCTCAAAGGCTTCGGCAAATGCGGCGACTGTGCATGTGAAAGCTCACACATAGGCCGAAATGCCAGGGAGAGGCTCCTAGCGTCGAACGTGCGTATCTCATCCGTATCGACTTTCCCAGGGGGAAAAATGTCAACCACGCTCCAAGAACCCACCACCGAGACCTTCACCGCCCACCGTCGAGTGGTGGCGTCGAGCCGACGCGTCGCCGTCGGGCTCGGACTCGCCTCGGTAGCCGCGATCCACATCCTCGATCTGCCCGGCAAATTCGCCGAGACCCCCTACCTTGCCGCGTTCTACATCGCCCTGATCGTCGCCGCCTTCGTGCTGACCGAGCGCCTTTTCGTCGCGGGCACCCGGCGAGACTTCATCGCCGCCGGCGTGCTGTCGGCCGCGGTCATCGCCGGCTACGCCATCAACCGCACGGTCGGCATGCCCGGAGCGACCGACGACATCGGCAACTGGCTCGAACCGCTCGGACTTCTCTCCCTCGTGGTCGAGGCCTTCGTGCTCTGGCAGTCGATCGCCGCGGTCATCGGGCTCTCCCGCTCGCCGCGCAGCGTCAGAGCCAGTCGCGCTTCTTGAACTGCAGGTAGAGCCCGAGAGATGCAACGACGATCAGCCCGATCGAGAGCCAGACACCCCAGGTCGTGCCGAACCCGGCGAACTTGAGGTTCTGACCGAAGAATCCGGTGATCGCCGTCGGGACGGCGATGATGGCCGCCCAGCTCGTCACCTTCTTCATGATCAGGTTCATGCGGTTGCTCTGGATGCTGAGATTCGTTTCGAGAATGGTCGAGACCAGATCGCGGAGCGACTCCGTCCACTCGGTAGCGCGAAGCACGTGGTCGTAGACATCCTGGAAGTACGGCGTCATCTCCGTGTCGAAGGCCTCGAGATCGCGGCGGAGCACGGTGTTCACGACTTCACGCATCGGCAGCACCACCCGCCGCAGGAGCACGAGGGACTTGCGGAACTCGAAGGATCGCCGCTGCACCTCCTTGTCGCGGGGGCGGTCGTCGAACAGGGCATCCTCGAGCTCGTCCGAGGCGGTGTCGAGCTGTTGCACCGTCTCGAAGTGGCCGTCGACGATTTCGTCGAGAAGCCCCCAGAGCAGGTAGGCGACGCCGTGTTTCGCGAGGTCCCTGTCGCTGTCCCACCGCTGGACGACCTTCGACATGTCGAAATCCGGGCCATGGACGGTGACCAGTGCGTGGGGCGTGATGAAGGCCTTGATCTCATGGGTCTCGAGCTCCCCGGTCACAGTGTCGAGCGAGACGGCGTAGGCGGCCAGAAACAGGTGGGTCTCGTAGCGGTCGAGCTTCGGCCGCTGGGAGGAATGCACGGCATCCTCGACCGCGAGCGGATGCAGCCCCAGCTCCTCGGTGATCTTCGCGAGGTCCGACTCACTGGGAGAGAGGAAGTCCGCCCAGACCGTGCAGCCCTTCTCGAGGATGTGGTCGGAGATGTCTTCGACCGGGAACCCTTCGGTCTTCAGCGAGCCGTGATTATAAAGCCGGGTAGTTGCCATCGGGCAATGCTAGTTCCGTGCCGTGCAGTAGCCTTGACGGCACAGTGACTTCAACGACAAGCGGCACCTACGACTTCATCGTCGTGTCCAATCGCCTCCCCGTCGACCGGGTTGTCGGCCCCGATGGAACCGCCAGTTGGAGCCGTTCTCCCGGCGGCCTCGTTACCGCCCTCGAGCCGGTCATGAAGCAGAACGAGGGCGCCTGGATCGGCTGGGGTGGCCAGCCGGACCTCGAACTCGGCACCTTCGACAGCGACGGCATCCACATCATCCCCGTTGCTCTCACTGCGCTCGAGATCGAGCAGTACTACGAGGGCTTCTCCAACGACACGCTCTGGCCGCTGTATCACGACGTGATCGCCCCGCCCAGCTACCACCGCGAGTGGTGGGACAGCTACGTCGAGGTCAACCAGCGATTCGCGGATGCCGCGGCCACAGCCGCAGCACTCGGCGCGGTGGTCTGGATCCAGGACTACCAGCTCCAGCTCGTTCCGAAGCTTCTGCGTGAGATCCGCCAGGACCTCACCATCGGATTCTTCAACCACATCCCGTTCCCTCCCTATGGCATCTACTCCCAATTGCCGTGGCGCACCCAGATCATCGAGGGGCTGCTCGGAGCCGACGTGATCGGGTTCCAGCGGGTCGCGGATGCGAGCAACTTCCAGCGGGCGGTGCGTCGCCTCAAGGGCTATGCCACCAAGGGCTACCAGGTCGAGGTGCCCATCGTCGACGGTTCGCCGGGGGTTCGCGTCTACGGCGAGATCAAACGCCAGGGAAGCTTCCGCACCGTGGTCGCCCGCGCGTTCCCGATCTCGATCGACAGTGCCAGTTTCGAAGAACTCGCCCGCACTCCCGAGGTGCAGGAGCGCGCGAAGCAGATCCGTGCCGAGCTCGGCAATCCGCGAACGGTGATGCTCGGGGTCGATCGCCTCGACTACACCAAGGGCATCACCCACCGGCTGAAGGCCTACGGTGAGCTGCTCGCCGAGGGCAAGCTGAGCTCGGAGGATGTCACGCTCGTTCAGGTCGCCAACCCGAGCCGCGAGCGGGTGCAGGCCTACATGGCGCTGCGCGACGACATCGAGCTCACGGTCGGCCGCATCAACGGCGACTATGGCACCATCGCCCACGTGCCGATCAGCTACCAGCACCACGGTTTCCCCCGGGATGAGATGGTGGCGCTGTACCTCGCCGCCGACGTGATGCTCGTCACGGCGCTGAGGGACGGCATGAATCTCGTGGCCAAGGAATATGTGGCCTGCCGCTTCGACGACGACGGTGTGCTCATCCTCAGCGAATTCGCCGGGGCATCCGACGAGCTGAAACGGGCGCTCCTCGTCAACCCGCACGACATCGACGGCGTGAAGGAGGCGATCCTGCAGGCCATCGCGATGCCGAGGAGTGAACGATCCGCGCGCATGCGATCGCTTCGCAAGCGGGTGCTCGAGCACGATGTCTCCCGCTGGTCGCGCGACTTCCTCGATGTGCTCGAGAGCCGGGCGCACCACGGATCCGAGGGGCACAAGCTCTCCTGATGGTCGACGTCGACACCCCTCCCAACTTCTCTCGACTGCCTGAGCCGTTCATCGGAGCACTGCGGGAACTCGCGCGCACCCGACGGCTGCTCGTGGCGCTCGACTTCGACGGCACCCTCGCGCCGGAGGTGGATGCCCCGGAGCACGCCCGTGCGCTGCCCGAGGCCCGCGCCGCCGTGCTTCGCCTCAACGACATGCCCAACACGCGGGTGGCACTGGTCTCCGGTCGTGCCCTCGACAGTCTCATCGAGGTGTCGGACCTGCCGGACAGCGTGCTGCTCGTCGGGTCCCACGGCATCGAGCTCCGACTCGACAACCCCGGTGACAGCGTCACCCTCAACACGACGGAGTTCGAGCGCATCGACGTTCTCGGCGAGGTGCTCAACCAGGTGGCCAATTCCTTCGACGAGGTCTGGCTGGAGGAGAAGCCGGCAGGCTTCGCGCTCCACACCCGGCTCGCGTCAGAGCACAACAGCCGGATCGCGCACCTGGTCGCTTGCAGCGAGACCGCCGCCGAGCTCGATGACCTCACCATCCGCAGCGGCAAGAATGTGCTCGAGTTCTCGGTGCGTTCCACCAACAAGGGCGAGGCCGTCGAGCATCTGCGCACCTACACGAAGGCCACGGCGGTGTTCTACGCGGGCGACGACGTGACGGACGAGGACGCCTTCGCGGCACTCGGTGCGGATGACGTGGGCCTCAAGAGCGGCCAGGGATCCACCCTCGCCAACTTCCGGGTCGGTGGACCCATCGACGTCGCCCGGGCGATCAACCTGCTCGCCGACCTGCGCGAAGGCGACGTACACGAGCAGTAGCCCTGTCGCATCCGCTGTTCCGGGGCTCTGAACCGTTGTCCGCGCACCTGCGCCAGCGACTCCCGGTGGTGAATTATCGTCGTGGCGGGGGACGTGTCTCCCTCCGCGAGACGGGGAGCGGCCCGCGAGCAGGCGCCTGCCCCGCCACGGTGGAGAGCCACGCGTCACTCGTGCGTGAGGAATGTGAACACGGAGCGCGTTCTAGACTCTGTTACATGCCCGAAACAGTCGACTGGAAGCCCCGTTCACGCACCGTAACCGACGGTATCGAAGCCATGACCTCCCGCGGCATGCTGCGCGCGGTCGGCATGGGCGACTCGGACTGGGAAAAGCCCCAGATCGGCATCGCGAGTTCGTGGAACGAGATCACCCCCTGCAACCTCAGTCTCGACCGCCTGGCGCAGGCCGCAAAGGAGGGCGTGCACTCCGGCGGCGGCTACCCACTGCAGTTCGGCACCATCTCCGTCTCCGACGGCATCAGCATGGGCCACGAGGGCATGCACTTCTCGCTGGTGAGCCGTGAGGTGATCGCCGACTCCGTCGAGGTCGTCATGCAGGCCGAGCGACTCGACGGCTCCGTCTTGCTCGCCGGCTGCGACAAGTCCCTTCCCGGCATGCTCATGGCTGCCGCCCGCCTCGACCTCTCCTCCGTGTTCCTCTACGCCGGTTCGATCGCTCCCGGTTGGGTGCGTCTCAGCGACGGCACCGAGAAGGAGGTCACCATCATCGACTCCTTCGAGGCCGTCGGAGGCGTCAAGGCCGGCACGATGAGCGACGAGGATGCTTACGCCATCGAGTGCGCGATCGCGCCGGGCGAGGGTGCCTGCGGCGGCATGTACACGGCCAACACCATGGCGAGCGTCGCCGAGGCGCTCGGGATGGCGCTTCCAGGCTCGACGAGTCCGGCCGCGGCCGACCGGCGCCGCGACTACTTCGCCCACAAGAGCGGCGAGGCCGTCGTCAACCTGTTGCGCCTCGGAATCACCACCCGGGACATCCTCACCAAGGATGCCTTCGAGAATGCGATCGCCGTGGCGATGGCCCTCGGCGGATCTACCAACGTCGTGCTCCACCTCCTCGCCATCGCGTGGGAAGCGGACGTCGACCTCTCGCTCGACGACTTCAACCGCATCGGCGACACCATTCCCCACCTCGCCGACATGAAGCCTTTCGGCCAGTTCGTGATGAACGACCTGGATCGTCGCGGCGGCATCCCGGTGCTGATGAAGGCGCTGCTGGATGCCGGGCTGCTGCACGGTGACGCGCTCACCGTCACCGGCAAGACTCTCGCCGAAAATCTCGCCGAACTGAACATCCCGCCGCTCGACGGGAAGGTGCTCCGCACGCTCGACAACCCGATCCACGCGACCGGAGGACTCACCATCCTGCGCGGATCCCTCGCACCGGAGGGCGCCGTCGTCAAGACCGCCGGCTTCGACGCCAAGGTATTCGAGGGCCCCGCGCGGGTGTTCGAGCGCGAGCGAGCGGCGATGGATGCCCTCACCGAGGGCAAGATCGGAAAGGGCGACATCGTCGTCATCCGCTATGAGGGACCGAAGGGCGGCCCGGGGATGCGCGAGATGCTCGCCATCACCGCCGCCATCAAGGGAGCCGGGCTCGGCAAGGATGTACTACTCTTGACGGACGGACGATTCTCAGGCGGCACAACCGGACTGTGCATCGGCCACATAGCACCCGAAGCGGTGGACGCAGGTCCTATCGCCTTCGTGCGCGATGGTGATCTAATACGGGTCGATATCGCCGCTCGTTCTCTCGATCTACTTGTCGACGAGGCCGAGCTAGCCGCTCGCCGCTCTGGCTGGGCTCCGCTTCCCCCGCGCTATACCCGTGGCGTTCTCGCAAAGTACTCGAAGCTCGTGCACTCCGCCGCAGAGGGCGCGATCACGGGCTAACCCGGGGTCGGGACGTCTCGCCCCCCACCATTCGCACTCTATGTCTCGCAAGGAATATGCCATGTCCACGGAAACCGCTCCCGTGCCAGCAGCACCGACCAAGAAAGCCACCGAGCCCGAGATCCTCACCGGGTCGGGCGCGATCCTGCGCTCGCTCGAGAACCTCGGCGTCACCGACGTCTTCGGGCTCCCCGGCGGGGCCATCATGCCCTTCTACGATGAGCTGATGTCGTCGACCGGCATCCGCCACATCCTGGTGCGCCACGAGCAGGGCGCGGGCCACGCTGCCGAGGGCTACGCGTCATCCACCGGCCGACTCGGGGTCTGCATCGCGACCTCCGGCCCCGGTGCCACCAACCTCGTGACCGCGATCGCGGATGCCTATATGGACTCCGTTCCGCTGCTCGCGATCACCGGCCAGGTGTTCTCCACCCTGATGGGAAGCGACGCGTTCCAGGAGGTCGACATCTCCGGAATCACCATGCCGATCACCAAGCATTCCTTCCTGGTCACCCGACCGGAAGACGTGCCGGCGACCATCGCGGCCGCGTACCACATCGCCACGACCGGCCGGCCTGGACCGGTGCTGGTGGATGTCACGAAGGACTGCCAGCAGAACAGCGCGCCGTTCATCTGGCCGCCGAAGGTCGACCTGCCCGGGTACCGCCCGGTACTCAAGGCCCACGGCAAGCAGATCCTCGCGGCGGCCCAGATGCTCGCCGAGGCCAAGCGCCCGGTCTTCTACGTCGGTGGCGGAGTGATCCGCGCCAAGGCATCCGCCGAGCTGCTGGAGCTCGCCGAGCTGGTGGGCGCACCGGTCGTGACCACGCTCATGGCGCGCGGTGCCTTCCCGGACTCCAACCGGCTGAACCTCGGCATGCCCGGGATGCACGGCACGGTGCCCGCGGTGCTCGCCATCCAGGAATCCGACCTGCTCATATCGCTCGGAGCCCGCTTCGACGACCGGGTCACCGGCAAGCCCAGCGAATTCGCGCCGAATGCGAAGGTCGTCCATGTCGACATCGACCCGGCCGAGATCTCCAAGATCCGGCTCGCCGATGTGCCGATCGTCGGCGATGCCAAGGACGTCATCGCCGACCTCACGACCGCCTTCCGCGATGCGGTGGCGACCACGCCATCCGATCTCACGGTCTGGTGGGAGCGTCTCGACCTGCTCCGCGCCCGCTACCCCCTCGGCTACGACGAGCCGGAAGACGGATTGCTCTCCCCCCAGTACGTGATCGAGCGCATCGGCCAGATCACCGGACCGGAGGCGATCTACGCCTCGGGCGTCGGCCAGCACCAGATGTGGGCGGCGCAGTTCATCAAGTACGAGCGTCCCAACGCCTGGCTCAACTCCGGCGGCGCGGGCACCATGGGCTACGGGGTTCCCGCGGCCATGGGTGCGAAGGTCGCCGAACCGGAGCGCACGGTCTGGGCGATCGACGGGGACGGATGCTTCCAGATGACCAACCAGGAGCTCGCCACCTGCACGATCAACAAGATCCCGATCAAGGTCGCGATCATCAACAACTCCTCCCTCGGCATGGTGCGACAGTGGCAGACCCTGTTCTACGACGGCCGCCACTCGTTCACCGACCTCAACACGGGTCACGACACGGTGATGATCCCGGACTTCGTGAAGATGGCGGACGCGTACGGCGCGCTCGGCATCCGTGTGCGCAACAAGGAAGACGTGGATGCCGCGATCAAGCTGGCGAACGAGACCAACGACCGTCCGGTGGTGATCGACTTCATCGTCAGTCCTCATTCGATGGTCTGGCCGATGGTGCCGCAGGGCGTCGGCAACTCGAACGTGCAATATGCGAAAGACCACGCGCCGTCGTGGGACGAGGAGTAGGCCCGTGACGCACGTACTCTCGCTTCTCGTCGAGGACAAACCCGGACTGCTGACGCGCGTCGCCGGTCTGTTCGCGCGCCGTGGTTTCAACATCGAGAGCCTCGCTGTCGGTGCGAGTGAGATCCCCGGACTCTCCCGCATCACCGTCGTCGTGGATGTCGAGGAACTGCCGCTCGAGCAGGTGACGAAGCAGCTCAACAAGCTCATCAACGTGATCAAGATCGTCGAACTGGATCCGCTTCAGACCGTCGAGCGCGAGCACATGCTGATCAAAGTGCGCGTGGACAACACCACGCGCAGCCAGATCCTCGAGGCGGCAACGCTGTTCCGCGCGCGGATCGTGGATGTCGCGACCGACGCCCTGGTGATCGAGGTCACCGGCGATACGGCGAAGGTGGATGCGCTGCTCAAGGTGCTCGAGCCTTACGGGATCAAGGAGATCGCCCAGTCGGGCCTTCTCGCGATCGGGCGCGGCTCCAAGAGCATCACCGAACGAGTCTTCAAGAGCTAAGCGGTGGTCGAGCAGCGCGCTCTGCCGCGCGGAGCGAGACCTCGAATAACAGAACACAGAACCACGAAACCGCGGGTTTCGATACGGCCCTGGCGGGCCTACTCGACCAGCAGAAATGCGGCCCAGGCGGGCGCACTCAACCAGCAGAAACGGAAAAGGAAACCAAGTGACCGAGATCTTCTATGACAAAGACGCCGACCTCAGCCTCATCCAGGGCAAGAAGGTGGCCGTCATCGGCTACGGCTCGCAGGGCCACGCGCACGCGCAGAACCTCCGCGATTCCGGCGTCGAGGTAGTCGTCGGCCTCAAGCCCGATTCGAAGTCCGTGGTGAAGGCGCAGGAGGCCGGCTTCACCGTGCTGCCGTCCGCCGAGGCTGCGGAGTGGGCCGACGTGATCGTCATCCTCGCGCCCGACCAGCACCAGCGCGGACTCTACGCCGCCGACATCCAGCCGCACCTCGTCCCCGGCAACGCGATCCTCTTCGGCCACGGCTTCAACATCCGCTTCGGCTACATCACCGCGCCGGAGGGCGTGGACGTGATCATGGTCGCGCCCAAGGGACCCGGTCACACCGTGCGTCGCGAGTTCGAGGCCGGCCGTGGTGTTCCCGTGATCGTCGCCGTCGAGCAGGATGCCTCAGGCCAGGCCTGGCAGCTGGCATGGTCCTACGCCAAGGCGATCGGCGGACTCCGCGCCGGCGGCATCAAGACCACCTTCACCGAAGAGACCGAGACCGACTTGTTCGGTGAGCAGGCCGTGCTCTGCGGTGGCGTCTCGCAGCTCGTGCAGTACGGCTTCGAGACCCTCATCGAGGCCGGCTACCAGCCGCAGATCGCCTACTTCGAGGTGCTTCACGAGCTCAAGCTCATCGTCGACCTCATGTGGGAGGGCGGCATCGCGAAGCAGCGTTGGAGTGTCTCCGACACCGCCGAGTACGGAGACTACGTCTCCGGCCCGCGCGTCATCGACCCGCACGTGAAGGAGAACATGCAGGCCGTTCTCGCCGACATCCAGTCCGGTGCCTTCGCCGAGCGTTTCATCGCTGACCAGGATGCCGGAGCGCCCGAGTTCCTCGAGCTGCGCGCGAAGGGTGCGGCCCACCCGATCGAGGCCACCGGCAAGGAGCTGCGCGCTCTCTTCGCCTGGAAGCAGGTCGACGAGGACTACACCGACGGCTCAGCCGCCCGCTAGTCGTTTTCTGAAGGGGCCCTGGTTCTTGTCGAGCCGGGGCCCCTTCGGCGATTCCGGGCCAGCGTGCCGGCCCGCTGTGTCCGTATTCGCCCGACATCGAGTACACCGTCATCGAGAACAGTCGCCACCGCGATGCGAGAGGGTTGGGGGATGAACCCACCGACGCTGCAGCCGTCGACTGCCACCCGCGTCCGCCGCGCCTCCGCCGCTGTGGCGATGGCCCTCGTGTTGTTCTACGTGCTGGTCGACGTGGTGTTGCAGTTTCTGCCGCCCCACTATTCGGTGCTGACCGATGCCGAGAGCGATCTCGCCGTCGGTCAGTTCGGGTGGGCCATGAACCTCAACTTCCTGGCCAGGGCGGTGATGAGCGGATGCCTCGTCGTAGCTGTTTCAGTCACGGCTCCGGCTTCGTGGCGGCGGAGAGCCGGCTCGGTCCTGCTGGCGCTGGCGGGACTCTGCTCGGCGGCCCTCGTGTTCTTCCCCACGGACGTCAACCGCCCCGGCGAATTCGGTATGACCCCGCGCACGAGCGTCGGGTTCGTGCATGTGGTGTTCGCGACATCCGGCTTTCTCGCGGTGCTGGTGGCCATGGCGCTGCTGACCGCCTGGATCGGGCGCACGCCTACCGTCACGCTCTTCTTGGTAGTCGCGTTGGCCGGGCTAGTGTCGCTCGGCCTGAGCCTCGCTCTGCTGCCGCAGCTGGTCGGCCTCACCGAGCGGATCTGTCTGCTGGGGATCCTCGGCTGGGCGTTCGTGCTCTGCCGGCGTCTGCTGCGAAGGTAGCCCGAGGTTTTTAATGCGGAGTTCTCGACTATGGGGACTTCAGGCATTCTGTCAACGCGAGCCAATGTCGGCAGTACGCCGGGGAGCACGGATCGCGGCTCGCGAGGCCGACCGCCTCTGGATTTAGCGACCCGCGCGCGGTTGGGTTGTCCGTCACATTGGGTGTTCGCCTACCGTGTCCGTCCGACGCGCGACCCGGGGACTTCGGACCGAAATAAGCTCAGCGAACCTGACCCATCAAAAGACTGATATATTCTCGCCAGCACGTGCTCCGCACGGCGAACGACCTGAGGACTCCCGATGAATCCCGTAGCCGCCGTACCTTCTCCCCGCGCGTGGAAAACGGCCATGGTCGCAGTGATCATCGCGGCCATCGTCTCGCTGGGAATACTCGTGCCGGCGTCGGCGAATGCGGCGGCGACATATTCCGTCAGCGGACACGTCTATCTCGGTGACGTAGGCACATCCGCGGGAGCAGGCGAGGTCACGGTGACGATCGGTGACTATCGATCCGAGCAGACCCCTGTGGCCACCACGCAGACGGATGTGGGCGGCAACTATCTCCTGCCCGGCCTGGCGACCGGGTCATACTGGGTCTATTTCGCCTACAACGGTGTGGGTCCGTTCAGTTCGATGCTCTGGCCGGACAAACCCTACGGTGTGGGGTCCTGGCTTTCAATTAATGCAGCCGATCTTCCGCAAACAAACATGACGTTGACCCGTGCTGCGGCTATCAGTGGCCTCGTGGGGTTCTTCGATCATCCACACGCGGACACCGCCGGCCAGGTCTCGGTCCGTTACAGCGTCTATCAACGCGACAAGGTTTGGAGTCCGGAAAGCGCCGGAGTCTTGACAACCACCGGCGGCGCATACTCGCTGCCGGGTCTCGTCGCCGGCGTCTACCGGCTCCATTTTGTCTACGTCGGAACTGGCAACTATCAGAGCCTCTACCTCGGGAGCAGCGCGTCAAAAAAAGCTGCGCAGCTGATCACTTTCTCCGCCGGGCAGGACTTGATCCAGCAATCGATGAGCATGTGGCCCAAGCAGAGCGTCAGTGGCACGGCCTTCCTTGGCACAACTGCGGTGGCTGTCGGCGTGGGCGACGTGGACGTCACATGCAGCTACTACGACGCCGACCTTGCGGAGTGGGTTCCGATCGCGGGCGGTACCACGACAGACGCGAATGGCCACTATTCGTTTTCGGACCTTCCGGACTCGGGCCTCTATCGTGTCTCGTTCACTTACACGAGGAGTGCGGCCTACTTCGACGGTTCGACAGACACCAGCGGCTCGGTTGCTGACACGAATGCCAGGGCCGATGTCATTCTGGTCCCCGCGTTGTCAGTCGAGGGCCACGTCGACCTCGGTGATTCTGCTCATCCCGCCGGTGCCGATGAAGTGACGGCCTTCCTGTTGTACCGGGACGCCGGTCAGACTGTGGTGTCCAGTGCCCCAACTGACTCGGCGGGGAACTTCTCCATCCCCGACGTACCGGCAGGAAGCTACACTCTCGTCCTCGAATACTCAGGGGCGGCAGACTTCCCGGACCTGTATTACCCAGCCACTCTGTATCAGTCGGAATCTACCGCGCTGGTCGTGCCGGCTGCAGGCGTCAGCGGACTGGTGTTCACCATGCCGCCGGGCGGCGAGGTCTCCGGCACGGTCATTTCGAGCAGTGGGCAGCCAGTGGCAGGTGTGACGGTCGATGCGCTCGGCTACTTCCCCGCGGGGAGCCCCCAGGCGGGCCAGTTTGCGGATTTCCGCGAGACTACAACGGACGCGGCCGGGAAGTACTCCTTCGTCGGCCTCCCCGCCGCGGGGTACGAGATCGATTTCACCAACGCCGATACCTTTGCGAATCAGAGCTGGCCGGGGAAGAGCTACCGTTATACGCAGTACTCTTACGCGCCTACCGTGCTGGTGGCGCGGGGACAGGTCAGGGTTGGCATCAACGCGACGCTCCTCCACGCCGCGTCGCTTTCCGGCCAGATTCTGCTTACCGGGGTATCCCGAAACGGGTCGTTTGGAGCACAGGTCGAAGTCCTCGACGACGCTAACAATTGGGTCGTGTCGAGCGCGTCGACGCAGCTCGCCTCCGACGGAATCTATCGCTTTTCGGGGCTAGCCCCGGGCAGGTACAGGGTGTTGGCGACTTACTCCGAATGGTTCTCGGGCAGTCACGTCGAATCGCCGACCCTGACCCTCACCGAGGGGATGGCCGGTTCATTCAGCACAACGATTGGGATGGGGCGGGGGTCGCGCGGCGGCCACGACTTCACCGGGGACACGTTCTCGGATGTTCTTGCGACAACTCCCGGAGGCGCGCTCTATGTCTATCCAGGAAACGGGAGTGGCTCTTGGCAGGCGCCGTCTGTGATCGGTTCTGGGTGGAATGGCATGACCTCCCTCGTGCCGGTCGGAGACTTCGACGGCGACGGGTTCTCGGACATCCTCGGTCGTACGAGCGGGGGCGCGCTCTATCTATATTCCGGAAGCGGAAACAAGGGCTGGACGAGCGCGCACCTTGTCGGTAGCGGCTGGAACGGGATGACGGCGGTCCTTTCTGCCGGCGATTTCAACGGTGACGGCAACCAAGACGTCCTAGGGCAAACTGCGGCGGGCGCCCTATACCTTTATGCGGGCAATGGCCACGGCTCCTGGACCTCGACGACCGTGGTGGGGAGCGGCTGGCAGGGAATGACCGCGATTCTGTCACCGGGCGATTTCGACGGTGATGGCTATCCCGACGTGATCGCTCGGGCGGGCAACGGCAACCTATACCTTTACCCGGGTAACGGCCATGGTGGCTGGGGCACTACCAGGCTGATCGGTTCCGGCTGGAACGGTATGTCGGCGATCGTGTCCGTCGGTGATTTCGACGGCGACGGCAACGCGGATGTGCTCGGCCGAACTGTTTCCGGCGCGCTCTACCTCTATCGTGGAAACGGTCTTGGCGGCTGGGGAGCGGTCTCGCAGATCGGTTCGGGCTGGTCGGGATTCGCCACGATCAGCTAGCGACTTCGCTAGCGCGGCACCTTCAGCCAGGACATCCCGCGCAGCTCGAGGCAGATGCTGTCCGGCTCCTCGACGACGACCATGAGCACGTCGTCGCACTGGCCGCAGCGCACCACGTAGCCGGTCGGATCCGGGTAGACCGTCGCGCGCGCGAGTTCGGAGACGTCGCCGCAGCCGATGCAGCGCGCCACCGCAAGGGTGAGATCGGCGGAGAACAGCTCGGAGAGGGGCCCCGCCAGGGAGTTGCCGTCCACGGGTTCCGGCATCAGGCGCCTCCGAATCGTTCGGTCTTCACACGCTGCGGGTCGTGCCCGAGAGCGACGAGGTCGTTCGCGACGGTCTCGACGAATCCCGTCGGACCACAGACGAACACTGAAGGGGTCTGGGACGCGGCGAAGGCGGATGCCTCGAGGTCGGCGAGCGCGATGCGGGAGGCCGGGCGCGGCCATCCGTCCGGCGTTCGGCGGGTGTACAGCCAGGTGACGTCGAGGTGGGGGGTCGGCGTCTCGAGTTCGGAACGGAAGAACGCGTCATCCGGGGTGCGCACCGAATAGAGCAGCCGGAAGGGAGCGGTACTGCCCGACGCGGTGTGGGATCGGATCATCGCCATCAGTGGCACGATCCCCGAGCCTCCGCCGATCAGCTGCACCGACTCGGTCTGGACGGGGTGCCAGACGAACCAACCGCCGAGCGGACCGCGCAGCTCCAGCTCATCCCCGGGCAGGAGTTCATCCACGAGGTAGGGCGACACCTCTCCGGTGGGGAAGCGGTCGACGGCGAGCTGGACCCGGTCCCCGTCCCCCGCCGAGGCGATGGAGTAGGAGCGCACGGCCTGGTAGCCGTCCGGCGCGGTGAGCCGAACATCCGCGTGCTGGCCTGCGAGGTTGCCGCCCCAGCCAGGAACGTCGAGCACGATGCTGCGCCCGGTGGGAGTCTCGGTATTGGTCGAGACGACCACACCGACATGCCAGAGCCCGACCCGGTGTGGCGGCGCATCCCGGGTCTCGCGTTCGGTCACCAACTGCCGCTCACCAATAGCGCTGCTCCAGCCACGGGTCGCCGTACATGTTGTAGCCGTTCTGCTCCCAGAACCCGGGCTCGTCCGATGCCATCATCTCGAGTGACCGGATCCACTTGGCGCTCTTCCAGAAATACAGGTGCGGGATGAGTAGCCGCGCCGGACCGCCATGCTCGGGATCGAGCGGGTCACCGTCGAACTCGAAGGCGATCCACGCTTTGCCGCCCAGCAGATCCTCGAGCGGCACATTGGTCGTGTAGCCCCCGTAGGAGTGTGCCATCACGTATTCGTCGCTCGTCTCCACCCCGGCGAACAGGGTGTCGAGGGAGACGCCTCGCCAGCTGGTACCGAACTTCGACCAGCGGGTGACGCAGTGGATGTCGGTGTCGATGTCTTCGATCGGCAGGGCGTGCAGCTCGTCCCAAGTCCAGGTGTGGAGGGTCGCGTCATCCGTGCGGATACCGAATTGCCAGTCCGCGGTGTCGATGTCGGGGGTGGGTCCCGCCGAGAGCACCGGGAAGTCTGCGGTGAGGTACTGGCCGGGGGGAAGCTCCGGATTGTGTTCGCGACCGCGGCCGGTGAAACCGCGAGAGATGACAGCCATGAGAAGCTCCTTCGGTCGATCCCAGAATAGCGACGCCTACTGCTCGCGGTCGAGTCCACCCATGCGTTCGAGCACCGCGTGCACCAGCTCGATCTCGGCATCCGGCGTGATGTGGTGGTTGAGGTAGATGCCTTCCAGCCAGGAGAGCACCTCGTCGCGTTCGAGGCCGACGGCGGACCAGTCGACGCCCTGTTCGGGAGAGGTCACGGGCTCACCCGATACCGGATCTAGCCAGGCGCGGGCGATCGTGCGATCGGGAGTGGCGCCATCCACGGGGTTCCAGAGCAGGGCGATCGGATGGTTCTCTCCGTCGACGTGGTCCTGGCTGACGCCCCCGGATCCGAGCCAGGGCAGCGTGAGGATCTCGCCCTCGATCTCGACCTCGATCAGGTCGAGCTGGGCGGGCTCCGTCTCGCACACATAGAGGGGATAGCCCTCCTCATGCCAGGCCGCGGCCTCCTCGATGTCTTCCATGAGCTCTGGCATCCGCTCGAAGAAGTTGGCGGCGAGAGCGCTGGACCAGGCAAGCAACACCGCAGTGTCGGAATCGTTCCACGGGCTGTTCTCGCTCGCGTCGCCATTCGCACCGTGAAAGTGGTGCTCGCCTCCGTTGGTGCCGAGGTCGAGGTGGAGTTGCCCGTCGTCGTAGCCGACATAGAGGGAGACGACGTTCTCGTCGTCCTGCCACTCGGCGAAGATCTCCGGCTCACGCAATGTCGGCGGCAGGGCGATCTTCGCCGCACGCTTGTCGCCGAGGTCGAAGACCGCCTGGAAGATCGTGTTCGGCAGTCGCAGCGTTTCGTCGGGCATGGAGTCAACTCTTCCACGTCGGGCGGTGCTCCGCGCGCCCGGCTGAAGGCCGGGGGGCATCGGGGCTGTAGTCCTGTCGAACCGGCCGTTCCTCCGTCGGCCCGTCCGGCGTTTCGTGGGGCGCCGGGGAGGCATTCGCCCCGACCCCGTCACGTAGGCTGATTCCATGACTTCCCTCGCGCTCGGCATCCCGGGGATCCGGCGCGACCCGGCACGACTTCCGCCGACGGTCGGGCGCCCGGACGAGGCTGGCCTGCTCGACACCTTCGGCCGCACGGCCCGCGACCTCCGTATCTCGATCACCGAGAAGTGCTCGCTTCGCTGCACCTACTGCATGCCGGAGGAGGGGCTTCCCGCGATCGCCCGCGACGACCTGCTCACGGCCATAGAGATCGCCCGGCTCGTCGAGATCGCGGTTCGTGACCTCGGCGTGCACGACGTCCGCTTCACCGGGGGAGAGCCGCTCATGCGAGCGGACCTGGCCGAAATCATCCGTCGCTCCTCCGCCGTCGCGGGGCTGCCCGGGGGCGGCAGGGCGTCGATCTCGATGACGACCAATGCCATCGGGCTCGATCACCGCATCCACGAGTTGGTGGAGGCCGGGCTCACCCGCATCAACATCTCCCTCGACACCGTCGACCGCGACCACTTCGCCCGGCTCACCCGGCGCGACCGGCTGCCGTCGGTCTTCGCCGGCATCCAGGCCGCGAAGGATGCCGGACTCACCCCCCTCAAGATCAACGCCGTGCTCATGCGCGATACCCTCGCCGGTGCGGCAGACCTGCTCAGGTGGTCCCTCGCGAATGGCGTGAGACTGCGCTTCATCGAGCAGATGCCACTCGACGCCGATGAGGCCTGGGCGCGCGACAACATGGTGGATGCCGCGGAGCTGCTCGATGTGCTCGGCGCACGATTCACGCTGAGCCAGCCGCACCGCGAAGACCCCTCGGCGCCCGCCGAGGAGTGGACCGTCGATGGCGGTCCAGCCACGGTGGGCATCATCGCCTCCGTGACCCGCTCGTTCTGCGAGGCCTGCGACCGCACCCGCGTCACTGCGGAGGGCACCGTGCGCTCCTGCCTGTTCGGTGACGACGAAACAGACCTCCGCGCGTTGCTGCGCAACGGTTCCGACGATGCGACGATCGCGCAGTGGTGGCGGGCAGCCCAGTGGGGCAAGCAGGCCGGGCATGGCATGGACCGGGCTGACTTCGTGCGCCCGCAGCGCAGCATGGGCGCCATCGGTGGCTGAGCCGGCTGGCATTCTCGTGCGCTACTTCGCCTCCGCGGCGGAGGCGTCCGGGCGCGAAGAGGAAATTCTGCCCTCCGTCGCCACAGTGGGCCAGCTGCGAGCCGTGCTGGTGGAGCGGTACGGCGACGCGATGACCCGGGTGTTGGCATCCGGATCGTTCCTCGTCGACGGCGTGGTCAGTCGAGACGATGACAGGTCGGTCGGCGCGCGCGTCGACGTCCTTCCGCCGTTCGCCGGGGGCTGAGCCCCGTCGTGGTCCCCGCTACTCGTTGACGAGGACGGGCACGCCGACCGACGCCGAGACCGCGCGCCCGGCGAACTCCGCCGGCACGGCTACCCGGAACGGGATGGATTCGACCGGGGTGCCCGTGACCGGGTCGACCGGGCCGTCATCGGTCGCGTGATAGACGAAGCGGGCGCTGCCGATCAATGATCCGCCGGCATCGTAGAACCCGGCGATGATCTCCAGGTCGAGCACCGCGCTCACATCGCTCGTCACCCGGAGGGCGCCGCTCGCGCTCGTGCCGTCGAAGGCGAGGCCGTCGAGTGCGAACCTGTCGTCGAAAGGCCCGGCCGCCTGGCGCAGCTCTCCGGGTTTCGGACGCAGGAGGCGGATGCTGTCGAGCTCCGGTGCGCCGCTGGCCGCCACCAGTCCGGGGAGCGTGGTCTTCACGGCATCCGTCGGCAGCGGCGCCGCGGCGTCGGTGCGCGCCATCGCGGTCATGCCGATCGCGATCGACCCGGCGATCACGACGGCTGCTGCCGCGACTGCGATGGCGATGATCGGAGGTCTCTTCATGGGGGTGTCCTTGCCGCTGTGCGGTCCGGGCCGGGGATGCGCTCCCCGGCCCGGACCGTGATGGGTGCTACCTACTTGATGACGCGGAGTGCCTTGCCGACGATGCCGAACAGCGCGGTGTTGTCGATGGTGCCGTCCAGCTGTTCGGAGCCGGGTCCGTAGGCGTACACCGGCACATCAGCACCCGTGTGGTTGCCCGAGAGGTAGGTCAGCCAGAGGCCGGCCTCCGGGGATCCGTCGACCACGCTGGCCGGGTCGCTCGGGATGCGGAACGTCGCCGGGGCGAAGTCCTTCGGGTCGGCGGAACCGGCACCGTTGATGATCCCGGTGGAGCGGGCGGCGTCCTTGGCGTTGTTCGGCCGGGTCGGCGTGGAGTTGTTCGCCGGGTTGCCCGAGTCGACATTCGTCGGAGGGGCGGTCGCTTCGGCGTTCGTGAAGGTGCCCTTCTCGATGATGTTGAAGCCGGCGCACTCGTGGTCGGCCGTGACGATGACGAGGGTGTTGCCGTCCTTCGCAGCGAACTCCTTGGCGATCTTCACCGAGTCGTCGAAGGCCTTCATCTCACCGAGAGTCTGGGCCGCGTCGTTGGCGTGCGAACGCTTGTCGATGAGGGCGCCCTCGACCTGCAGGTAGAAGCCCTTGCTGGCGCTCTTGTCCTTGGAGTTCGACTTGCTGGTGAGAAGTGCGATCGCCTTGCTCGTCATTTCGGGAAGGGTCGGCTCCTGGGCCTGCACCGAGGTCGGGTTGTCCTGCTTTGACTTCTCGATGGTGAGGTTGCCCCGGTTGAAGAGGCCGAAGACCTTCTGGCCGGATGCTGCGGCGAGATCGGACTTCGTCGCGACGGTCTGGCTGGTGGGGGAGCCGAGCACGGAGTAGCCCTGGTCCTTCAGCGCCTTCTCGTCGGCGGCGTCGAAGCGGCTGAGCCCTCCGCCGAGGATGACGTCCGCGGTGCCGTTGCGGGCGATCTGGTCGGCGATCGGGGTCACCCGGATGTCACTGGTCGGAAGCGCGGTGCCGGTGATAGATAGATCCTGGCATGCGGCGTCCGAGTAGACCGGACCCTGGCATCCGCGCGCAAGAGCGTGGCTCATCTGGCCGGCGGGGGTGGCATCCGTGATCTCTGCGGTGGAGACGTTGCCGGTGCGCAGGCCCGCCTTCTTCGCGAGCTCCATGACCGTCGGCTTGACCGTGCCGGTGGCGTCGATGCCGAGGGCCGCGTTGTAGGTCTTGACTCCGGACGACCAGGCGGTCGCAGCGGAGGCCGAGTCGGTGACCGGGTTCGGGTGGAAGTTCGTTGTGCCGGGCTGGCCCGACAGCTTCTCGACCGCGTAAGTGCTGACATAGCCCTGCGCGGGGAGGGTCTCCATGGCGAGCTTGCCATCCGAGCCGTAGAAGCGCTCCCGGGCCGCGGTGACATGGGTGCGCCCCATGCCGTCGCCGAGCAGGTAGATCACGTTCTTGGCGCGCCCCCCGTCGTCGCCGGAGTCGCCGTGTGCTGAGGCCACGCCGGCGGTTCCGGCCACAACGGCGGTGGCAACGAGCGCGGTGATGAGTGTTGCGGAGGTGAGAACAGGGATTCGTCGTCGCATGAGTATTCTCCTGAGGTCTGCTGGAGTGCGACGGCGCAGGAGTGCGCCGCCACGACTGCACAGTAGAAGACCTGGATGACCCCCGAATGGCCGGAAGGTTAACGACGACGGACGAGCGGCGCTAGTCGAGTTCGATGTTGAAGTCCCAGAGGGCGATCGGATGCCCGGATGGCTGCCACGTCACCTGCGCCGCACCGCTGGTGAAAGTGCCCGAAACCACCAGTTGGGCCGTGCCTCCCGCGGGGGCGGTCGCGCTCGCCGGACCGACCGCGGTGAGCGGAATCACGTCACCGGTCTCGTCTCGGCAGACGAGATCCGCGGTGGAGAGCGCGATGGATCCGCTCGCCGATGTCACAGTGAGGGTGATCGTGGCCGCCGTGCTGATGGCGACTCCACCCACGAGGGTAGATGTCCCGGGCTGGGTGATCGTCTGGTCCGGGCCGGTGGCCGTTGCCGTGCCGCGCGTGGAGGCGTCGAAGACCACGAGGGTCGGCGCTCCCATCGCGAGCACTTGCGGCTTGCCGATCGTGGCGGTCGGCACCGGATCCACGGCCGGAGCCGTCGGTATCGGTACCGCTCCGAGCGAGTCCGTCACCGATGCCGCGGTGGATGCCGTGGTGCATCCGCTCAGCATCCCGACCAGCAGGGCGGACGCGACCACAACACCGGCCAGACCCCTCAGCGTCGACCTCACTTGCCGTCGACCGGCACGGACTGCTTCACGATCTTCGCCTGTGGCAGCTCGTTGACACTCGCCGTCGCGGGATAGAGGGAGCTGCCGGACGGAGCGGGCTTCAGGGCGCGCCCCGCCGCGTTGTTGTAGACGTCCGGGCCGAACGGTCGAAGTCCATCGGTGCCGGCGTAGGCGAGGTGGCCGTCACCGTCGATTCCTCCCCGGTGGATGTTGAAGGTGTCTTCGATGGTGCGCAGCCAGCTGTAGTGGTTATAGGGCTGGGCGCTCACCGAACCGGGCGTGATGAAGCGACTGATGAGCACGGCTCCGGTCACGCCACCGCCGGGGGTCGTGTCCTGGTTGAAGGCCTGGAAGCCGGGCTGGGTCGTGTTCGGGCCCGGGAGTTCGCCACAGCAGGCGACCACGGACTGCGCGGTGTCGGCCTCGGCCTGGGCGGATGCGCCCGTGCCGGTGTCGGTGCCGAATTTGCTGTCTGCCGCGTACTGCTGGTCCGCGATCGAGTTGCCGTACATCTTGTAGGGCGGGAAGGCTTCATCGAAGAGGATCTGGATCTCGCCATCCTTCTGGAAGGCTGCCGAGTTCATGATCGCCGGGATCCATTTCTTGAGGAACAGGTCCGCGGCGTACAGGCCACCCTGGTGATTGTTCGGGTCGCCGGAGAGGTTGTCGCCCTTGCAGGTGGCATCGTGGGCGTCCGAGCAGTTGTTCGGGGTGATCCAGGAGAAGGCCGGCGTGGTCTTCTCCGACTTGAGGTCATCGGCGAGGCTGGGGATGGCGGCGTGGCCGGCGGTTGCCGCGTAGCCGTCGAGCGGCACGACGTTCGCGCAGTCCGCGGGGTTGTCGAACACCGAGTGGAACCAGGCGGTCGGATTGTGTTTCGCCACATACTGGTCGGTCGGGGTGGCGCCGCCCGGGTCGACGACACCGGCCCCGGAGGGGTCACCGGGGATGCCGCACCTGTAGACGTTCTCGCGCGTGGGATCGTTGCCCATGTCCTGGTTGTAGACCTTCCAGGAGACCTTCTTCGTGTCGAGCTGGTTGAAGATCGTCTGGACGGATGCCGGATAGACGCAGCCGGTCGACGCGTAGACCTGGCCATCGGGGGCCGGCAGTCCCGGCGCGACGTTGGTGTACTGCGGGCAATCGGCCTGGTTGCCGGGAGTGGGTGCCTGGCCGGAGACGGCGCTGATGTAGTTGTCGAGCGAGTAGTGGCCGGTGCCGTAGTACTGGGTGAGAAGCTCGCCGTAGGAGGGGAGCGTCTTCCAGAGGTAGTCGTTCTGGTTGAGGCCGGTGAAGGTGGCCTCATAGGACTTGTTCTCGAGCATGATGGTCCACACGTGGCCCACCTTGGGAGCGTGGAACTCGCTCCGGTGATTGTCGTCAGAACCGGACGCGAATCCGGGGCCCGCGGCGAAGCCGACGCCGGCCATGGTGGCGAGCGCCGCGATGCTCGCGATGATCGTCTTCTTGGTTCGAGTGAGTGTCATTCTGAAGCGCCTCCACTGGCCGGAATCGTGATTCCATGGTGGCCCCGCGCGAGGTCGTGGTGAAGTGCGCGAAGATGAACGTCAGGTAACTACTTGACGTCAAGTAAGTAATTCGACGGCGCTACAGCCCGACCCACTCGGTGGCGCCGTCGGCGAGGTGCTGGCGCTTCCAGATCGGCACCGTCAGCTTGATGAGGTCGACCAGTCGCTCGCAGGCGGCGAAGGCCTCGCCGCGGTGAGCGGCGGCCACCGCGGCGACGAGGGCGATATCACCGACGACGAGTGGGCCGACGCGGTGGGCGGCGGCCACGCGGAGGCCGGTCTCGGCGGCGATCGTCTCGCAGCACTCGGTCAAGAACCGGGCGGCATCCGGATGGGCGGAGTACTCGAGCGACGTGACCGCGAGCCCGTGATCGTGGTTGCGCACGACCCCGCGGAAGGTCACGAGAGCGCCCTGCTGCGCATCCATCACGAAGTCCTCGATGGCCGTGGCGTCGATGGGCTCGGCGGAGATGAGGGCACGCACGGCGTCACTCATGGGCGCCACCGCCGGCGATCTGCGCCACGAGGTGTTCCAGCAGCCCGTCGAGAACCGCGAGGCCGTCGCGCACGCCGCCAGTGGATCCCGGAAGGTTCACGATAACGGTGCCGTTGGCCGTGCCGGCGACGGCGCGGCTGAGGGCCGCGGTCGGTGTCGCAGCGAGCCCGCGGGCGCGGATCGCCTCGGCCACGCCGGGCAGTTCGCGATCGAGCAGGGCGATGGTGGCCTCGGGGGTGCGGTCGGTGGGGCTGAGGCCTGTGCCGCCCGTCGTGATGATCACGGCGGGGGCGGATGCCACCACCCGCGACAACTCGGAGGCGATATCGGCGTCGGCCACGACCGTGACCGCGTCGACCGCGAAACCGTGCTCGGCGAGCCAGGTGGAGATGACCGGCCCGGTCGTGTCTTCCCGCGTTCCGGCGGCTCCGGCGGTGGAGGCCACGACGACTGCCGCACTGCCGGATCGAACGGCTTCGGGTGGGATGACCCCGTGCCGGGTCCAATGCCCGCGCTTGCCGCCGGTCTTCGATTCGAGCCGAATCTCGCCGAGCACCGCCGCCGGATCCACAGCCTTCACCATGTCGTGCAGCGTGAGGCCGGCGATCGCCACCGCGGTGAGGGCTTCCATCTCTACCCCGGTCCGGCCGACGGTCTTGGCCGTCGCCGACACCAGGATCGCGTCATCCGTGAACTGGAAGTCGATGCTGACCGACGAGAGCGGCACCTGGTGGCAGAGCGGGATGAGCTCGCTCGTCTTCTTTGCGCCGGAGATTCCGGCGATGCGAGCGGTGGCGAGCACATCGGCCTTCGGCAGGTCATCGGCGCGCACGAGGGCCACGACATCCGGGGTGGTCACGAGCCGCCCGGTGGCGGTGGCGGTGCGGGCCGTGATCGCCTTGTCGCCGACATCCACCATGCGGGCGCGTCCGTCTTCGTCGAGATGGCTCAGATTGCTCACAGGTCGATCGTTTCCACGGGGTCGCCCTCTTTCAGTTCGATGGTGTCTTCGGGGATGTCGATAAGCAGGTCGGATGCCGCGAGCCCGGCCACCAGGTGCGAGCTCGGCCCGCCCACGACTTCGACGCGGCCATCGGGCAGTGCCCGGCCGCGCAGGAACTGCCGTTTGCCGGGTGCCGAGCGCACATCGGCGGAGAGGGTGCGCCGCTGGCGATGGGCCGCGGGCAGGCCCGCCGCCTCGCGCAGGATCGGCGCGACGAAGACCTCGAAGGAGATCTGCGTGCTCACCGGGTTACCGGGAAAGCTGATCACGGGAACACCGCTGAAGACCCCGGTCGCCTGCGGCCCGCCGGGCTGCATGGCGATGTGTCCGACCTCACCGCCGATGGTGCTCAGAAAGTCGCGAACGACCTCGTGCTCACCCATCGAGATGCCGCCGGAGGTGAGGATGATGTCGGCGTTGGCGACTCCCATCAGCATGGCACCGCGCAGTTGGGAGAGCTCGTCGTTGGATGACACGATCGCGAAGGTGACCTCGGCACCGCAGGCCGTGACCGCCGCGGTGAGCGCAGTGCCGTTGGAGTCGTAGATCTCGCCCGGACCCGCCCGCTTTCCCGTCTCGGTCAGCTCCGCACCGGTGCTGATCACGACTACGCGCGCCCTCCGTCGCACCTCTACCTTGTCAATACCGGCGGCCGCCAGGGCTGCAAGGTGACGCGAGGCCAGCCGCAGGCCCGCGGGCAGCAGGGGATCACCCGCCCGGAGGTCGCTTCCGCGGTCGCGCACGAACTCGCCCGCGACGCGTGCGCGGGCGATCGTCACCGAGTCGGCGGTCGCGGTCGTGTCTTCGACCGGCACCACGGCATCCGCTCCCTCCGGCACGACGGCACCGGTCATGATGCGCACTGCAGTGCCCGCGGCCAGTGTCGGCGGAGTCCCGCGGCGCGCCGGGATCTCACCGACGACGGGGAGGGTCACCGGAAGGCTGTGCAATTCTGCCGCGACGACCGCGAAGCCGTCCATCTGCGAATTGCGGAAGAGGGGCAGATCCACCGGCGAGAGGATGGCCGCGGCGGTCACGCGCCCGAGGGCGGCGCCGAGCTGGACGGTCTCGGAACCGGTGGGAATGGCCGGCACGACGAGGCTGCGAATATGAGCGACGTGCTCCTCGACCGAGCGGTGAGCCATCAGTACCTCGCGACGCTGGGGTCGATGCGGCGCGACCAGGCGTCGATTCCGCCGACGAGGCTGCGGGCCGGGATGTCGCGCTCGCCGAGCATCGCGACGGCGCTCGCCGAGCGGATGCCCGAGTGGCAATAGACGACCACCGGTTTCGAGCGGTCTATCTCCCCGAGCCTCGAGCCGATCGAACCGAGGGGCAGGAGCGTCGACCCGGGAAGGCTGGCGATCTCCGCCTCCCAGGGCTCGCGCACATCGATGAGCGTCACTCCGTCGAGAGAGGCCGCGAGCTCGTCGACGTCGATGGTGTCGCGGATGCCGCAGAACAGCTCGTAGTCGACGAGGGCGGTGATGGGGGCGGCATCCGGATCCGGGGCATAGGCGAGCTCGCGGAATCCACCGGTGAGGGCGTCGAAGGTGGTGACGCGCCCGATGAGAGGTCTGCCGACGCCGGTGATGAGTTTCAGCGCCTCGCCGGCCATGATCGATCCGATCACGGCCACCACTGTCGGGAGCACCCCACCGGCTTCGCAGGAGAGCACGGATCCGGGGGGCGGGGGAGCCGGGAACAGGTCGCGGTACTGCGGACCCCGCGATGCCCACGCGACGCCGGCCTGACCGGCGAACTGGGAGACCGCGCCCCAGACCAGAGGGATGTCGGTGAGCGCCGCGGCGTCATTGGCGAGGTACCGGGTGGGGAAGTTGTCGCTGCCGTCGACCACGAGGTCGTAGTCGGCGAAGAGCTCGAGAGCGTTGTCCGCGGTGAGGCGGGCCTCGACCGCGTTCACCGTGACCGCCGGGTCGATGGCGGCCACCGTTTCCGCGGCGGAGAGCGCCTTCGCGCGACCGACATCCGCGAGGCCGTGAGCGAGCTGGCGATGCAGGTTGCTGAGCTCCACGGTGTCGTCGTCGATGATGCCGATCGTGCCGACACCCGCCGCGGCAAGAGCCGGAATCACGCTGCTGCCGAGCCCGCCGGCGCCGATCACGAGCACGCGGGCATCCGCCAGTCGCTGCTGAGCCTCTGGCCCGAAGCCGGGGAGGGCGAGCTGGCGGGAATATCTCGCGCCCGGGGATGCCTGCATCCTTCGATTCTCGCAGGTGTGATCGGGCGGGGGCGCAGGTCGACGAGCGGGAGACTCGAGCGGTCTGCTCCGCCCACCCGTCGCATCGTGTCGGCAGGGAGAGCTTCCCGACTGGATTGTGACGGGTGGGAGCGGTCGCGGTCTAGCGCGCCGGCCGCCACATCGTGGTGACGACGTGCCCCGTCGCCGTAGTGAACGCGCCCCTCGGCTCGAATCCGACGCCCTGGTAACGGGTGTTGTTCGCCGGGTTCGTCGATTCGAGGTAGGCAGCGGCCCCGAGGGCGTCGACGCGGTGAAGGTTCTCCCGCAGGAGGGTCATGCCGAGGCCGTGCCCGCGGTGTTCGTCGTGGGTGGCGAGGAAGTTGAGGTAGTAGTGCGGTTCCGTCGGGCGCAGCTCCTCGAACTGGGCGGAGACGACCCCGATCCGGCGGGCGGCCTCGGCGCCGACCAGGTCGACGAGGAAGGCGTCGTACCCGCGCGCCTCGTCATCCGTGAGGTCCTCGCCGCCCGGTGGCAGCCAGATCGACAGGGATGCACACTCCTCGGTGACGAAGCTCCAGGGGTAGCGCAGCGCCGAGGTGGTGAAGAGCCGCCAGAAGGCCGACATCTGCTCCACCCGGCGCACGTCATCCGGAAAGGAGGGTCCCCAGAGCGGATCGCCGAGGAAGGCGGAGGTGAGCGTGCGCACCATGCCGTCGAGGTCTGCCGCCGTGGCGATCCGGGCTGTCGGGGGTTCGCCGCTCTGCTCCATAGGCCTAGCGTAGACGGGCCCTGACTTCCGTGAAAACGGAAGTAATATGGTATCCATGCCGCAGATACGGATAAAAGATGCCGCCCTCTACCTGGGAGTGAGCGACGACACGGTGCGCCGCTGGGTCGACAACGGCACCCTGATCGCCGAAAAGGACGAGTCGGGGCGTGCCGTCGTCGATGGCCTCGCCCTCGCGACGCTGGCGCGGGACCACGCGGTGCTGCCGGATGACCCCTCCGGCGTCTCGCGGTCGGCCCGCAACAGCTTCGTCGGCCTGGTCACGAACATCGTGATGGACACCGTCATGGCCCAGGTCGAGCTGCAGTGCGGGCCGCACTGCGTCGTCTCCCTCATGAGCAGCGAGGCCGTACGGGACCTGGGGCTCGAGCCGGGATCCGTCGCCATTGCGGTCGTGAAGGCCACGACGGTCATCATCGAGACCCCCGGCGGGAAACAGTGAGAAAAGGGTTCCTCCCCATCCTCACGCTCGGCATCCTTCTCGCTACAGCCGGATGTGCCGCCGCCGCGCCCTCGCCATCGGCGACGCCGAATAATGACACCCTCAGCGGGTCGATCACGGTCTTCGCCGCGGCATCCCTCACCAAGACCTTCGGAGAACTCGCCGCCAATTTCGAGGCAGCGCACCCCGGCGTGACCGTCGCGACGAGTTTTGCGGGGTCTGCCGACCTGGTCTCGCAGATCACCGCGGGAGCGCCCGCCGACGTGTTCGCCTCGGCCGACACGAAGAACATGACGAAGGTCTCGGCCCTGGTGTCGACTCCGGTGAACTTCGCCACCAATGTGCTGGAGATCGCGGTGCCACCGGGCAACCCGGCGAAGATCGCGACCCTCGCCGACCTCGCGGGGCCCGGCGTCAAAACGGTGGTCTGCGCGCCGACCGTGCCGTGCGGTGCGGCGACGGTGGCCGTCGAAACCGCCAGCGGGGTGAAAATCAGCCCGGTGAGCGAGGAGAACGCGGTCACGGATGTGCTCGGCAAGGTCTCGTCCGGTGAGGCGGATGCCGGCCTCGTCTACGTGACCGACGTGAAGGGTGCCGGCTCGAGCGTGAAGGGGATCACGTTCCCCGAATCGAGCGCGGCCGTCAACACCTACCCGATCGCCACGGTGAAGGCGGGAACGAACCAGGCGGTCGCCACCGCCTTCGTGGCCTTCGTCACCGGCGCGGTCGGCCGGTCCGTGCTCGCCGCGGCGGGCTTCGGCGCCCCCTGAGTATGGACCGCACAGCCTTTTCCGGACTGCCGCGCTGGGTGATCGCGATCGCGATCGTCGGCGCGGCGTTCGTGCTGCTGCCGCTGGTCGCCATGGCGACCCGGGTGAACTGGGGCGGATTCGTCGCTCTGGTCACGAGTGCCTCTTCCGTCGACGCCCTGCTGCTGAGTCTGCGCACCTCGCTCGCCGCGACCGCGCTCTGCGTGCTGTTCGGTGTGCCGATGGCACTCCTGCTGGCGCGCACCACCTTTCCCGGCCAGCGGGTCGTGCGCACGATCGTGCTGCTGCCCCTGGTGCTGCCCCCGGTGATCGGCGGCATCGCGCTACTCGCGGCCTTCGGCAGGCAGGGTCTGCTCGGCCGCCCGCTCGAGGCGCTCGGGGTGAGCATCGCATTCTCCACGGTGGCGGTCGTGATCGCCCAGACCTTCGTCGCCCTGCCGTTCCTCGTACTGAGTCTCGAGGGAGCCATCCGCCTGGCTGGCACACGTTATGAGGCGGTGGCCGCCACGCTGGGAGCGCAGCCGAGCACCGTACTGAGGCGCATCACGCTGCCCCTCGTGCTGCCCGCGCTGCTCTCCGGCGCCGTGCTGTCATTCGCCCGCGCCCTCGGCGAATTCGGGGCCACCCTCACCTTCGCGGGCAGCCTCCAGGGGGTCACGCGCACGTTGCCCCTGGAGATCTACCTGCAGCGGGAGACGGATCCGGATGCCGCTGTGGCCCTGTCGCTCGTGCTGGTCGTCGTCTCCCTCGTGGTGGTCGGACTCACCTTGCGCACCGCCCCCGCCACCCGGGCGCGGTTCACCGCATGACGCTGCACCTGCAGGCGACGGTCGCCGAGCGCGGCTTCGACGTATCCCTCGACGTGGCCGAGGGGCACACCCTCGCCGTGCTCGGGCCGAATGGGGCGGGTAAATCGACCCTTCTCTCGATCCTCGCCGGACTCCTGCGGCCCGACTCCGGCCGGGCGGATCTCGACGGGGAGTCCCTGTTCGACCTGTCCCGCGGGCTCTGGTTGCCGCCCCATCGGCGGGGCATCTCGCTGCTCGCCCAGGAAGCACTGCTCTTCCCGCACCTGACCGCTCTGGAGAATGTGGCCTTCGGGCCGCGGAGCGCGGGCCGGCCGCGGGCGGAAGCACGGGCATCCGCCCACCGGTGGCTCGCCGCGGTCGAGGCGGCGGAACTCGGCGCCAGCCGCCCGGCCCAGCTCTCGGGCGGACAGGCGCAGCGGGTGGCGATCGCGCGCGCCCTGGCACCGGAGCCTCGACTATTACTGCTCGATGAGCCGCTCGCCGCCCTCGACGTGGCGGTCGCACCCACCCTTCGGCGCATGTTCCGCACGGTGCTCGCCGGCCGCACCGCAATCGTGGTCACGCACGAGGTGCTCGACGCCCTCACCCTCGCCGACCGCGTGGTGGTGCTCGGCGAGGGGAAGATCGTGGAGCAGGGGGCGACGGCCGAGGTGCTGCAGCGGCCGCGGCATCCGTTCACCGCCGGTCTCGCCGGACTCAATCTGCTCACCGGGGTGCGCACCGCCACCGGGCTCCGGATGTCGGACGGCACGGTGGTCACCGGCGCGGGCACGGGCACGCTCGGCGCGCCCGCCGCCGCCGCGGCACGACCCTCCGCGATCTCCGTGCAGCTCGATCGCCCGGCCGGTGCCAATGCGTTCCCGGTGACGGTGCAGGATCTCGAGCCCCGTGGGGACAGCGTGCGGGTGCGGTCGGCATCGATGGCAGCCGACATCTCGCCGGGTCGCGCGGCAGTGCTCGGGCTCAGTCCCGGACTGCCGGTCTGGTTCGGCCTGCCGGAGGACGAAGTGGCGGTGTACCCACGCTGAGTGCCGCAGGGCGGATCTGCGCCCCCACCGCATGGCGTCGCCGCCCCCGTTGGAGCTCTCTGTAGGGTTCAGAAAGCACGGATCGCCCGTGCCGCCACCGAGCCGAAAGCGAGAGCGCGATGTCCGACGCCGTACTCCAGCCCGGTGTCGGCCCGATCCGCGCACCTCACTACCTGCCGGCCGATCGCTCCGCAGTGCTCTGGGGGCGGCTTCCCTGCGCCTCCGACAGTCCCGTGCTCACGATCGATACGGGCGATGAGGTCACGATCGACACGATCAGCCACGAGGGCATCCACGAAGACCAGGGCCGCGATCCGCTCGCCTTCTTCGCCGGGTTCGGGGTGGACGCCGACAGCGTGCTGACGGATGCCGTGGCGCTCGCCTCCTCCGACTACCGGGGTGACCCGGCGGTCGACGGCCCCCACGTGGTCACCGGCCCGGTACGCATCCGCGGCGCCCGGCCCGGGGACCTGCTCAAGATCACCGTGCTCGAGACCCTGCAGCGGGTGCCCTACGGAATCGTGTCGAACCGACACGGCCGCGGGGCTCTCCCCGGCGAGTACCCGGTCGACGGGGAGCGTGTGAGCGTCTTCGCGGGCGTCTCCGAAGGCTTGGGCACGATGCCGCGCGTGCTCGGCGGCGAGCACAGCATCCGCTTTCCGCTCGCACCGTTTCTCGGAATCATGGGGGTGGCCGTTGCGGGAGACGTGCGCCCGCACTCCGTGCCGCCCGGGCCACACGGCGGCAACATCGATATCAACCTGCTGACAGTCGGAAGCAGTCTTTACCTGCCGATCCAGGCGGAGGGCGCGCTCGCCTACGTCGGAGACCCGCACTTCGCGCAGGGCGACGGCGAAGTCGCCCTCACCGCGATGGAGGCCTCCCTGCGGGCGACCCTGCGCTTCGATGTGCTCACCCAGCATGACGCACTCGAAGCCTTCGGCGGCCTGGTCGGGCCCCTGGTGGAGACGACCGATTACCTCGTGCCGACCGGCATGGACGAAGACCTGGATGAGGCGGTCAAGGCTTGCGTGCGCGCCGCGATCGCCCTGTTGCAGGCCCGATTCTCACTCGACGCCGCACACGCTTACGCGTACCTCAGCGCGGCGACGGACTTCAACATCTCGCAGGTCGTGGATATCGTGAAAGGCGTTCACGCAAAGATTAGGGTGGCAGATTTTGACTGACAGCACAGTAGAAGGAGCCGCTCCGGACGGGCTCCTCGACGCATTCTGGGAGTACGAGCGGGCCCTCATGGCCAACGATCTCGCCGCGCTCGACCGGCTCTTCGCTCCCGGCGACGGGACGCTGCGCGGCGACGCCGGCGGCGTCCTCGTGGGTCACGACGCGATCAGTGTCTTCCGGCAGGGTCGCGGCGGAGCTCCCGCCCGCAGTATCGGCGACATCCACGTGCGTGACCTCGGCAACGATCGCGCGCTCGTCGTGGCCGTGACCCTTCCCGCCACCGGCGGCCGGGGGCAGCAGACCCAGCTCTGGCACCGCAGCTCCACGAACGACGGAGACGTCGACTGGCTGGTCGAGGCCGCCCACGTGAGCGTTCCGGCTCCCGCGATCGCGGCATCCGTCTGGCGGGTCGTCGGCAGCCCGCTGGTCACCGGGGCCGCGGAGGGTCCGCTGGTCGGCGAGACCGTCGCGGTCAAGGACCTCTTCGACGTCGCGGGATTCGCCGTGGGTGCCGGAGTGCCGGCGTATCTCGCCGAAGCGCCTCGAACCGTCGCGAATGCCTCGGCGGTCACCGCGCTCCTCGCGGCAGGCGCGACGGTGCAGGGAATCGCCCAGACCGACGAATTCGCCTACAGCGTCGCCGGCAAGAACTCGCACTACGGCACTCCGCCGAACGCCGCTGTCGTCGGCGCGATTCCGGGCGGGTCCTCGAGCGGTCCGGCCACGGCTGTCGCCTCCGGGCAGGTCTCGATCGGCCTCGGCACGGACACCGGTGGATCGATCCGGGTGCCCGCCTCCTACCAGGGCCTCTGGGGACTCCGCACGACGCACGACGCCGTGGCGCGCGATGGCCTGCTCGGGCTCGCGCCCTCGTTCGACACCGTGGGCTGGATGACGCGCGATGCGGCCACGCTGCGCGCCGCGGCATCCGCCTCCCTCGGCAGCGCCGGCCGTGCCGAGGTCTCCGGGAGGTTCGCTGTCGCACCGGCGCTCCTCGCGCTCGCGACACCGGAACTGCAGGATGCCTTCGCCGTGACGCTCGCCCGACTCGCCGAAGCCGGCCTCACCGACGATCTGGTCGAGGTGACGCTTCCCGACATCGACGACCTGCACGAGATCTTCCGCACGGTGCAGTCCGCCGAGGCGTGGGCGACCCACGGGGAGTGGATCACCGCGCATCCCGACGCCCTCGGCGAGGAGATCGCCGCCCGGTTCGCGTTCGGCGCGACGATCGATCCGGAGACCGAGTCCTTCGCGCGGCAGGCGCTCGAGCTCGCCCGCGAACGCATCGAATCGATCGTCGGCGACCGGGTGCTGCTTCTGCCGTCGGCGTCATCCGTCGCCCCGTCGACGACAGCGGATGCCGAGACGATCGAGCAGGTGCGCCAGAGCACTCTGCGCCTCACCTGTGTCGCCGGGATCGCCGGCCGGCCGTCGTTGAGCGTGCCGCTGTTGACAGTGGAAGGTGCACCGGTCGGATTCGGCCTCGTCGGACCGCCGAACACCGACGTGGCACTCATAGCGATGGGGGAGTCGCTGGCGTAGCGGTGTAGCGGTGTGGCGGTGGGCTCGCGCGCCGCTGTGGGCTTGCGCGTTTGTGCCGCTGCGCCGGTGTGAGTTCGCGCCTTTGTGCCGCTGTGCCGGTGTGAGCTGGCGCGTTTGTGCCGCTACGCCTGTGTGAGCTGGCGCGTTTGTCCCGCTCTGCCTGTGTGAGCTCCCCCGTTTGTCCCGCTCTGCCGCCGGCTCTGTCCATCCGGCAGAAGACGCTGTCTCAGCCAGCCGAGGCGACTATTTGGGACGGGTGACCGCGGGGCGGCTGGCGGAAGGCGAGTGCCGACCGGCAGAAACTGTCCTCCCGGCGGGCCGGGGCGACCGGTTGTGACGGTTGACGCGGGGTGGTCCTCGGCGGGGACTGGTCGCTCGCGGGGAAGGTTGCCGTAGGTGCGGTCGAGCGCCGGGACGTATCCCCGGTGAGGGCTCCCCTTGGGCGAGGCCCACCCGTCACAAACTGCTGTCTCGGCTGGCCACGGCGACCGTCTGTGACAGTTGCCGCGGGAAGTCCGGGGAGAGGCGAGAGTCAGCCGGCAGAATCTGTCCTCCCGGCGGGCCGGGGTGACCAGTTGTGACGGTTGACGCGGGGGTGGTGGCCGGCGGCGAGCGGTCGCGCGTGGGGAGGCCGGGCAGGCCGGGTACGCCGGGGAGGCCGGGGAGGCCGGGCAGGCCGGGCAGGCCGGGAAGTCCGGGGAGAGGCGGGAGCCACCCGTCAGAAACTGCTCTCTCGGCGGGCCAGCGCGACCGTTAGTGACGGGTCGCGCCGGGGGCGATCGCGGGAAAGCGCCATCAGTCGCGGGGGACCCGAACCCGCGCCATCAGTCGCGGGGGACACGAACCCGCACCGATCAGTCGCGGGTAGGCAGCTCCACCGGCTGAAGGCTCGCGATCTTCGGCTCACGGTTGTCGCCAGAGGAGCGGCCGGTGAGGCGACGTCCGATCCAGGGCAGCACGTAGCGCCGCCAGTAGGCGGAGGTGCGCTCATGCGCTTCGGCGGGGGTGCCGGGGTCCGAAGCATCCGCGATCGGAACACCGAGCGCCGCCAGCACGTTTCCGGCAACCCGGGCGTGCCCCATCGGATTGAGGTGCAGCTTGTCGCGAGACCAGTACGGCAGCCGCCCGAGCTCGGCATCGGCCCAGTTGTCCACGAAGGTCACGTGCTCCTTGGGCAGCCGGCCGCGAACGGATGCCGCGAGCAGCTCTCCCCTCGCGCGCACGAAGGATCCGAGGGGGATGTGCCGGGTGGGGTCCGCGCCGCTGACCAGGATCACGTGCACCCCGCTCGCGACCGCCCTGTCGACCGCGGCCTCCAGCTGGTCGGCGATCGAGCCGATCGAGACCCGCGGCCGCAGGATGTCGTTGCCGCCCCCGTTGATGCTCATCAGAGCGGGGGAGAGCGCGATGGCGGCATCGAGCTGTTCGGTCACTATCGGGGCGAGCAGCCGCCCCCGGATGGCGAGGTTCGCGTAGCTGACTCGCTCCGGGGATGCCGCGGCGAGGCCGAGGGCGACCAGGTCGGCCCACCCTCGCACGCGTCCGTCGGGCAGGTCGTCCCCCACACCCTCGGTGAAGCTGTCGCCGATGGCAACATAGCTGGAGAAATTGATCGTCACGCCCCGAGTCCATCACACTTCGCGAAACCCGTCTGAAACGCCCGTTCCGTAGGCTGGACTTCTCGACCAGCAGATTCATCACACCCCGCGAGGACACCATGCAGAGCTACCCGATCGATCCTCCGCAGCGGCTGCTGATGGGCCCCGGCCCCATCAACGCCGATCCGCGCGTGCTGCGGGCGATGTCCGCCCAGCTGGTTGGCCAGTACGACCCCGCGATGACGGCCTACATGACCGAGACCATGGAGCTCTATCGGGGCGTCTTCCGCACCGCGAACGAGGCCACCCTGCTGGTCGACGGCACTTCGCGCGCCGGAATCGAGGCCGCGCTCGTCTCTCTCATCGAGCCGGGCGATCGCGTGCTCGTGCCGATCTTCGGACGATTCGGCCACCTCCTTCGCGAGATCGCGGAGCGCTGCGGAGCAGAAGTGCACGTGGTCGAACGCGAGTGGGGCACGGTCTTCATCCCGGCCGAGATCGAGACGGCGATCCTCTCCTCGAAGCCGAAGATCCTCGCCATCGTGCATGGCGACACCTCCACGACCCTCGCCCAGCCCCTCGACGAGGTCGGCGCGATCTGCGCCAAACACGGCGTGCTTATCTACACCGACACCACGGCATCCCTCGGAGGCAACGAGTTCGAGACCGATGCCTGGGGAGTTGATGTCGCGACCGCCGGCCTGCAGAAGTGCCTCGCCGGCCCCTCCGGCAGTGCACCGATCACGCTCTCGGCGGCGGCTGTGGACGTGATCAACCGACGCAAGAGCATCGAGGCTGGCATCCGCTCCGAGGGGGATGCCGTGCTGGCGAGCCCGATCCGCTCCAACTATTTCGACCTCGCGATGATCATGGACTACTGGGGCCCCAAGAGGCTCAACCATCACACCGAGGCCACGACGATGCTCTACGGCGCCCGGGAGTGCGCGCGAATCCTCATCGAGGAGGGCATCCCCGAGGCGATCGAACGTCATCGGCTGCACGGCTCGGCGATGGTCGCCGGTCTCGTGGGGCTCGGATTCGACCTGTTCGGTGACCAGTCGGTGCGCATGAACAATGTCGTCGGGGTCGAGATCCCCTCCGGGATCGACGGAGACGGCGCGCGCGCGACCATGCTCAGCGACTACGGCATCGAGATCGGCACCTCCTTCGGCCCGTTGCACGGCCGGGTCTGGCGCATCGGCACCATGGGCTACAACGCCCGGCGAGACACCGTGCTCACCACCCTCGCGGCTCTCGAGCAGGTGCTCCGCCGCGGTGGTGTCGCGGTGACGGCGGGCAGCGGGGTCGGCTCCGCGCTCGACTTCTACGGTTCATGAGCGCTCCGGAGGCCGCCCTCATCCTCGAGCGGTGCAACGACCTCGCGGGGCTGTCGAGCCAGCCGGACCGGCTCGAGCGGGTGCATCTCTCTCCGGAGCATCGCGCCGCCAACGACCTCGTCGCCCGCTGGATGACCGAGGCCGGCCTGTCGACCTGGCAGGATGCCGCCGGCAACCAGTGCGGCCGCCTGGAGGGCTCCGCGCCGGGGCTGCCAGCCCTCCTCCTCGGTTCGCACATCGACACGGTTCCGGATGCCGGCCGCTACGACGGCATGCTCGGCGTGCTTCTCGCGATCGCCGTCGTCGACCGGCTGCGCCGATCCGGCATCGCCCTGCCCTTCGCTCTCGAGGTGGTGGCCTTCAGCGACGAGGAGGGCACCCGCTTCGGCACAGCGCTGCTCGGCAGCCGGGCCCTCGCCGGCACGTGGAACGAAGAGTGGTGGCAGCTCACCGACAAGGACGGCATCACCCTCGCCGAGGCCTTCCAGGACTTCGGGCTCGACCCCGCGCGCCTGCCGGGGGCGTTCCGCCGCGGCGAATCGCTCGTCGGCTACCTCGAAACGCATATCGAGCAGGGCATGCAACTCGAGGACGCCGATCGGCGGCTCGCCGTCGTCACCTCGATCGCCGGCGCGCGCCGCTTCGCACTCACGGTGACCGGCACGGCGGGGCACGCGGGCGGCACGCCGTTCGACCGTCGCCGGGACGCCCTCATCGGCGCGAGCGAACTGGTCGTCGCCATCGAGCGGCTCTCGAAGGAGACGGGAACGATCGGCACTGTCGGGCGCCTGCAGGCGTTCCCCGGCGGCGTGAACGTGATTCCCGGCAGGGTGGAGCTGAGCCTCGACCTTCGGGCCGAATTCGACGCCGACCGCGACGACTGTCTCGAACGCATCCGCGCCGCCGCCGACGAGATCTGCACCCGGCGCGGGCTCAGTTTCGCCGCGACGGAGACGTACCGGGCCGATGCCGTCACCTGCGATCCCGGCCTGCAGGCGGCCATCGGCGCGGGAATCCGCTCCACCGGCGATGCCGAACCGATGGCCTTCTGGAGCCGTGCGGGCCACGACGGGGTCGCCGTTTCGGCGCTCACCCGGTTCGCCATGCTGTTCCTGCGCTGTCGCGGGGGCGTGAGTCACCATCCGGATGAGCATGTGACGGCGGCGGATGTCGCGGCAGCGCTCGACGCCTATGAAGCTGCGGTCCTTCACCTGGTGTCAGAGTACTGACATCGCGAGACGACGGGCCGGTCGGAGGCTACAGCCGATCGATATCGTGCCCGTCGAAGAGGTCCCCGCACTCCACTTCGCGCACGCCGTTGGCCGCGAGGTAGTCGCGCGCACCCCGGTCACCGACGAGGGTCGAGGCGACAGCGTCCCAGTGCGTGTTGCCGATCAGCACCGGATGCCCCGGTCGGCCGTCGAACACCGCCTGCCTCAGTGTGTGGCTGGTCACCGGCTGCTCGAGCATCCGCTCCGCGACGGCGACCGGCAGGTCCGGAATGTCGACGAGGGTGATGAGCGCTGCGTCCCCGCTCGCCGCGTCGAGTCCCGCCCGCAGGGACTCGCCCATGCCATCGGCCCAGTTCTCCGCGACCAGGATCTCGCAGCCCACCGGCACGAGGCCCCCTGCTTCCTCGGCGGCCGCTCCGAGCACCACGAGCACGCGGGTGCAGCCGGCGGCGTGAAGCAGGCCAGCGGCCCGGGCGATCCAGGGCTCGCCCTCCGCGGTGCGCAGCAGCGCCTTCGGTCGCCCGAGGCGGGAGCCTTTGCCCGCCGCGAGCACGATTCCGGTGAGCGTGGTCATGGGTAATGTTAGGCAGATGATCGAGCTGCCCCTCACCGAACTCCGCGCCGGACTGATGGCGAGCCTCGCGGTGCCGCGCTGGGTCGACGACGTGGTGCGGGTTGCTCCGTTCGAGTCGGTCCAGGAGCTGCTGGAGGTGGCGAGGGCGGCCGCGACCCCGCTCAGTGCGGGCGAGATCGACGAGGCGATCCAGCACCACCCGCGCATCGGTGAGAAGCCGGTGGGGGATGGCGCGGCGCAGGCCTTCAGCCGCAACGAGCAGGCTGGCCTCGGCTCGGACGAGGAAGATCTCGCCGCCGAGCTCGCCGCCGGGAATGTCGCCTATGAGCAGCGGTTCGGACGCGTGTTCATCATCCGTGCCGCCGGACGGTCCCGGGCGGAGATCCTGGCCGAACTCGAGAGGCGCCTCGAACTGCCGAACAGCTCGGAACTCGAGATCGTCGGCGAGCAACTGCGCGACATCGCACTGCTGCGCATCGAGAAGCTGTGGGCCGCTCCCGCCGAAGGCGAGCTATCGTGAGCCACGTCACCACGCATGTGCTCGACACCGCGACGGGACGACCCGCCGTCGGAGTGCCGGTCACGCTGTCCACCGCCGCGGGCTCTGCCATCGCGACGGGATCGACCGATGCCGACGGCCGTATCGCCTCCCTCGGACCGGATGCCCTCCCACCGGGCCGCTACCGATTGTCCTTCGATACCGGCACCTGGTTCGGCGAAGCTCCGCACTTCTTCCCGGTCGTGACGATCGACTTCGTGCTCGGCGGGACCGCTCACCACCACGTGCCGCTGCTGCTGAGCCCTTTCGCTTATTCGACGTATCGCGGCAGCTGAACTGCGCTCCTTTCGCGCGGTAGCCCCGGCGCTCCGTAGCCGGCGGAGTGCGGTGATCATTCGCGACGGACACTTCGCCAGCGACCGACCGGCCGACTCAGTAGTCCGTGCGAGCCTCATTCGCCAGCCAGGCGTCGAACGGCGCCGGGGACTGCGGGATACGCACGGACTCCACCGGGATGTGCCAGGTGCCGCGGTCGCGCGCGAACAACTCGTAGAACTCGAGGTCGTCGAAACCCCCGCGGGCGGCATCGTGCCGGTCGGCGGCGAAGACCACCCGATCGACCCGCGCCCAGAGGGCCGCGGAGAGACAGAGCGGGCACGGTTCGCAGGAGGTGTAGAGGGTCGCCCCGGCCAGCGAGAACGACTGCTCCACCTGGCACGCCGCTCGGATCGCCACCACCTCGGCGTGGGCGGTGGGATCGAGATCGGCGGTCACCCGGTTCTGCCCCTCGGCGACCAGCACGCCATCGCGCACGATGACCGCGCCGAAAGGTCCGCCACCATTGGCGATGTTCAGGGTGGCGAGTTCGACGGTGCGTTCGAGCCAGCGGGTGTCATCCGCGTCGAAGGTGGTCATGCGAGGCCCGCCGATGCACGCCAGGCCTGGCCGGCATCCGGGGCGTCGTCTCGCAGGATGGTGGCCTCGATCAGTCCGTAGGGCCGGTCGGCGGCGATGAAGACCTCGTTGCTGTTGTCGAGGCCGAACTGGCCGATGTCGTAGCTGAAGTGGTGCCGATTGGGCGCTTTGAGCCGCACCTCCGCGATGCACGGGTAGGTCTCGAGCAGTGCCTTCCCCATATGCCACAGCGTCTGCTGCAGGGCGAGGGACTGCAGCGTCGCGAACTCCCGCACGAGGATGCTCTTGATGCCGCGGTAGACCTCGTCCCACGCGACATCCGTCGTCGTGAAGCGCCACTTGGCATCGAGGGCCGTGGCCATGACGCGGTCGTGGGTCTCGCTGAGGGTCGTGTAGTCGTCGGTGAGGAATCCGGCGAACTCCGAGCCCGTGGACTTGAGGATGACGAGGTCCTTGAATCCGCCGATGACGTGTTCGCCCGAGGCATCCACCGTCACCGCGGCGGTGCGGATCTCCTGGCCCTTGCGCAACCAGGTGTGGTCGTGCTCGGCGCCGTCGACGATGGCGCGTTCCCAGGCGTATTCCTCGATCTCGATGCGGGCCCCCTCCACCGGGTCGACGTCGCGCACGAAATGGCGGGCGAGCTCGAGGCCGAAGCTCTCGATCGAGTCGATGCCCTTCGACTTGGCGAAGGCGAAAGCGGTGTTCTTCTGGGTATCGGTGGGGAGCACGTTGGACTGGTCGCCCACCAGATAGGCCGGCTCGAACGGGCCGCGGAGCGCGGTGGACACATTGAGGTCGCGGATCTCGTGCCGCTTCGAATCGCGATAGATGCGCACGAGCCGACACTCGGCTTTGCCGTACTGGTTGTCGCCAAGGATGATTGCCATTGTGGGATCCTCGCAAACTCGTGTGACCGCGATGTTTCCGTGGTCAACATTCTTTGTAACGACGTTCACGGCCGACTGAGCAGTGTGCCACCGCTCGCTGCATCCGCGGAGACGGACACCGGATGCCCCGCCAGCCAGGTCCGCCGCACGACCCCGCCCAGTTCGCGCCCGTCGTAGGCGCTCACGGGGTTCTTGTGCAGGAGCTCGGAGGCGTGCACCGTGAAGGTCGCCTGTGGTGCGAAGGCGATCAGATCGGCGGCCGCACCGACCGCGATGAGGCCTTTCGCTCCGAGTCCCGCGAAGTCTGCCGGGCCCGTCGCCATCCAGCCGATCACCCGTTCGAGAGGGATTCCGCGGCGCGCAGCCTCCGTCCAGACGGCGGCGAGTCCCGTCTGCAGCCCGGCGATGCCTCCCCAGGCCAGGCCGAAGTCTCCGTCGTGGGCGAACTTGAGGGCGGCGGTGCTCGGACTGTGGTCGGTGACCACGATGTCGATGTCGCCGTCGAGAAGGGCTTGCCACAGGGCATCCCGGTTTGCATCCCCACGGATGGGCGGGCAGCACTTGAACTGGGTGCCGCCGTCGGGCACCTGCTCCTCGCTGATGGCGAGGTAGTGCGGACAGGTCTCCACGGTGATCGGCAGGCCCTCCGCCCGTGCCTCTCTCAGCGCCGGGAGGGCCGCGGCGGACGACAGGTGCAGGATGTGCGCTCTCGCCCCCGTGCGGCGCACTCCCGCGATGACCCGCTCGATCGCCGTCACCTCCGCCTCATCCGGCCGGGATTCGACGAAGCGGTGGTAGTCCGTGCCGCCGGCGTTGGCATGGGCGTCGAGTACGCCCGGGTCCTCGGCGTGCACGATGAGCAGCCCGCCGAACCCGGCGATCTCCTCGAGGGCCTGTTCCAGCTGGGCCGCATCGAGGTGATCGAATTCGTCCACCCCGGATGGCGCGAGAAAGGCCTTGAACCCGAAGACTCCGGCGTCGTGCAGCTCACGAAGCCGACCGAGGTTCTGCGGGACGGCGCCACCCCAGAATCCGACATCGACGATCGCCGTGTCGGCCGCGCTGCGTCTCTTGATCTCGAGCGCGTCGACGGTCGTGGTGGTGGGGATGCTGTTGAGGGGCATGTCGATCAGCGTGGTCACGCCCCCGGCGGCAGCGGCGCGGGTGGCGCTGGCGAAGCCCTCCCACTCGGTGCGGCCGGGCTCGTTGATGTGCACATGGGTGTCGACCAGTCCGGGAAGGAGCACCTCGTCCTCCGCGAGGGTGACTTCGCTCGAGCCCTCGAGCGGCCGGTCCGAGATTGCGGCGACCAGGCCCCCGGTGATCCCGACCCACGCGGGGCGGAACACCCCGTCGATGAGGGCGGATGCTGCCCCCACGACCAACTCGAACCGTGCGGTCATCCGCGTCCCCCTCGTCTGGTCCTTTCATTATTCAGGAACCTGTGGGGCGGGAGGGACGACTGTTCACCAGAGGGACCTCGGTGGGTGACATCCGCCCGATCCTTCCCACAGGTTCCTGAATAATGAGGGGATGACGATCGCAGCGCTCGACGCGTGCCCCAAGCACATGGAGTACGGTCCGTGCGGCGGGGTCGAGTTCGACGGCAGCTGCGAGGTGTCACCGGCTCCGTGCGTGTTCCTCGCGCTGCCGACGGTGCGCTGGCATGGCATCGAACGCGAGGTGGAGCCCGGTGCGGCCGACCCGCTGCCCCAGCCCGTGGCATCCGCCGGAGCGGAGCGGATGCGAGCGCTCCTGCGCACACGTGCGATCGTCGTCGCCGATTTCCCGGCGCGTGCCCTCGATGCCGCGTCGATCGCCGAGTGCGCTGACATCCTCTCCGGCCGGGTGGATGCCGTGCTCGCCGGGGACGCGGGTGCCGCCCGCGTGCAGTTCGCACCCTCCTATCGTGCGCACCTGATCCAGTCCGCCGGCCTTCCGGTGTGGACCGGATTCAACTGCCGCGATCGCAACCGCGTCGCGCTGGAGGGCGAGCTCGCCGGCCTGGCGCACGTCGGCGTCGTGGGCGTGCACTGCGTCACCGGAGACCACACCCTCACCGGCAGCCGACCGGATGCCGCGCCCGTCTTCGACCTCGACTCGACCGAGACCGCCGCACTCGCCCGTGCCGCCGGGCACCTGGTGTCGGTGGGAGAGTCCCCGGCCACGCCTCCCGTCGACCGGCGCCCGGCCCGACTGCTGGAGAAGATGCACGCGGGCGCGGAGGTCTGTTTCGTCAATCATGCCGGCGGCGCGGCGCCTGTCGCCGCGTTCGTCGATTCCGCGAGGCAGCTCGGCGCCACGATGATGTTCATCCCGTGCGTGCCGATAGTGGTCGACCGCGAGAGTGCGGAACTGCTGCAGAGCTTCACGACCCTCGTGCTGCCCGAGGGCTATCTCGACCGCATCCTCGCCGCGCGCGATCCCTTCGCCGAGGGCATCGCCGCCGCGGTCGAACTCGGGCGAGAACTGCTGCAGATCGACGGGGTCCGTGGCATCAACCTCTCTGGCGGCACCGGTCCCGGGCGTGAAGCCTGGTTCGCCGAAGCCCTCGCCCGCATCTCCGACGAATTGGATGTCTCATGAGCGACGTTTTCTGGAATGACCGCTATGCCGCCGCCGCGGCATCCGGCGAACCGGTGTGGTCGATACAACCGAACGCCTGGGTCGAGCGGGTCACCGGCACTCTCCCTCCCGGATCGGCGATCGACCTTGCCGCCGGAGAGGGGCGGAACTCCCTGTGGCTGGCCTCTCGCGGCTGGAGGGTCACGGCTGTCGACTTCGCTTCGGCGGGCCTCGCGATCGGGAGGCAGCGCGCCGCCTCCGCCGGTCTCGAACTGCACTGGGTGACGGCGGATGCCACCACCTGGGTGTCGCCGACCCCCGCCGACCTCGTGGTCGTCGCCTACCTCCAGCTGCCCGCGACAGAGCTCACCGCTGCGATCTCGAACGCGATAGCCTCTCTCGCTCCCGGAGGCACGCTGGCCATGATCGGCCACGACAGCGAGAACCTCCAGCACGGGACCGGCGGCCCGAAGGACCCCGCGATGCTCTGGGGCCTCGAGGCGGTGCGTTCCGCCGCAGCCGGTCTCGACATCGTTGAGTGCCGCCGCTACGACCGCACGACGGCGGACGGCTCCGTGGCGATCGACACGATCCTCCTGGCGACGAAGCCCGCCTGACTCAGCAGTACAGCTAGCGTTCGATGAACCCGGAGGATCCGAGCATCCGCTCCACACGCACGGCGATGGCGACCCGCTCGGGATTCACCCGCGGCTGCCGGTAGCGCTCGGCATAGCGGGCAACGGCGAGGGCGATGCTCTCGGGGTCTTCGAGCACCTCAGCCTGGCCGATGAGGGTGACCCAGCCGGCACCCTCCACCTGGCAGATGGTGGCGTGGCCGGAGCGACGCGCGTTCAGGACCTTCTGCGAGGAGCGCGAGGTGATGATGAACGCGGTGCCGTCATGAAGCGTGAATCCGACCGGCACCGTGTGGATAGATCCGTTGCGGGAGAGAGTCGAGAGCGTGGCGAGGTGCCGCTCGGTCACGAAGCGGACGCCGTCGTCGGTGAGCTGGGGAGCGGACATGACCCGATTCTCTCATTCCGGCGGACACCGAATCTCTCGCTGCACAACTCCCGCAGTGTGCCCCGGGCCGCGAGAAGTCCCCCGTGTTTGCGGGCACCCCTGCTGGCGGCCGCCAGACTGCAGGAGTCATGCAGAAGAGGGACGGCTCAGCCTGGCAGGTACGCCACAGTCCAGCCGCCGGAGGTCGCGCGGTATTCGACCCGGCGACTCGGGGCATCCGATCCACTCGACCAGAAGGTCATACGGGTGGGTCGCACCAGGAAGCCGATCCAGGTCTCGGGCTGGGAGAAGACGGGCTCGGATGCCCCGACGGTGTGCTCCTCGGTGAAGGTCGCCCAGCGGTCGCGACGTTCATCATCCGGCAACTGGGCGAACTCGAAGGTGTTCTGCCAGGCCAACTGTTGGAGAAACGGCGAGCGGGCCCGGTAGGCGGCAGCGATCTCGTGCGCGGGGGCGACCTCAGCGCGCCCCTGCACCACGAGTTGCTTGGTGAATCCGGGCCAGAGGAAGGTGAGGGCGACGGCGGGGTTCGCGACGATCGCGGCCGCTTTGCGCGACAGGGCGTCGGTGTGGAAGTAGAACCCCTGAGAGTCGTATTCGCTCAGCAGCACGGTGCGGGCATCCGGTTCCCCGGTGATGCTCACGGTCGAGAGGTTCATCTGCGGGCGTTCGGGCTCGTCGTTGCCGGGCAGCCACTCTTGGACCACCTGCCAGGGGCTCTGCGGTTCACTCATGGTCGGTGCCGGAATCGGGCGATCTCGTCGAGCGCCGAGACACCGTTCGCCACAGCGCGGTCGAAGATCACGCGACCGTGCTCGGCGGTCGCACCGGTCGCGTCGCCGATGACGCCCACGGGCCCGAAGTCGTTCGACAGCCAGCCGAAGCTCACCGGGCCGCCGTTGAACTTGATGTGCTTCAGGTCGGCCATGTGGTCGGGAACCCACCGGTCGGCCTGCGTCATGTCCACGAGATCTGGCCGCAGGTGCAGGATCATCGATGTCTCCTCGTGGCCACCGTGGATACCGAAGCCGCGTTCATCCGGGCCGACGTCGCCGTCACCGGCGATGATGCCGGTGCCCATGAGGAAGGTGCGCAGGCCGAAGCGCCGCCGCAGCTCTCGGAGGGCCACCTGCAGGAGAGCGATGTTTCCGCCGTGCCCGTTGTAGAACACGAGAGTCTTCGCCGGGGTCGCGGCCACCGAGCGTCCGATGTCGACCACCGTCTGCATGAGGGTGTCCCAGGTGAGCCACACGGTGCCGGGCGCCCAGTGGTGTTCGTCCGACTTCGTGTAGGCGAGCGGCGGAAGCAACCAGACATCCTGACCGGCGGATGCCGCCGACTCGACGACCGCCCGCCCGATCATGTCGGCCATCAGGAAGTCGGTCGAGAGCGGCAGGTGTGGACCGTGGTGTTCGATCGCACCGGTCGGCAGCACCAGGATGGAGTCCTCGGTGAGAGCGGCAGCGGCGGCCGGCCCGGAGAGGTTGACCAGGTCACGGGACGTGATGCTCATGAGACCTTGGCTCCGGTGGACACCGACGGAGCGACGAGCTTGCCCGGGTTCAGCAGGCGCTGCGGGTCGGTCGTCGCCGCGAGGGCGGCGGTGCGTTCCGGCTCGAAGTCCACGAACCACTGGTGCGGATTGTGGTAGCCGACGCCCAGCTCGGTGAGCTTCTCGAAGCCCGCGAAGACCTCCTCCGCACTGGAGTAGACACCGGCGAGCATGCCGATCGGGCGCTCGTGCTGCGCCTCGATGTGCAGCATGCCACCGGGGTACACCGCGTGCACCTCGTCGATGCGATCCACCAGCGCGTCGCCGCTGACTTCCACGTGGAAGTAGCGGTCGGGGTAGACCTTCTGCAGAAACTCGATGGGGTGGTTGTAGGACATCATGCTGATCCTCATCGTGGCCTGCGCGCCCTCGCGCACGTCCTCGACCCGGCCCCCGGCCGATTCGACCAGGGCCGTCGCCGCGGCAACCGTCGAGAGATCGAGAATCGCCCGCAGGCTCGCCCGGTCGGCGGGAATGGCCGGATCCGGCGGAAGGGCGTTGGCCAGGGTCGCCAGGTCCGCCGAGACCAGGCGGGGGGTGGGCTCGAGGGCGCCGATCTCCCTGATCACGGAGATCGCCTGCTCGAAGGTGTCGAAGCTCGCGAAGAATCCCCGCCAGTCCTGCAGCGGCTCGGTGACGACGGTGGCCCGGGCGATGATCCCGGCGGTGCCGTAGTTGTGCACGTAGGGCTGCGCGGCCTCACCGGCGACGTGCACGAGCGAGGCATCCGCCACAGCGTGCACCACGTCGAGCGCGGCGACGAAGCCCTGGCTGTTGGAGCCGTGCTTGATCGATCCGGTGCCGCCGGAGCCCCCGGAGAGGAAGCCACCGAGCGAGGAGTTGGCCGTGGAGGGATACATGAGAATCTGCTGGCCGGCCTTGTTGGCGGCCTGCTCGAGAGCCGCCATCGAGACACCGGCCTCCGCGGTGATGAACCCGTCGCCGACCTCGGTGATCGCCCGGGCGCGGGACATGTCGAGCACCAGGCCTCCGGCCATCGGGATGGCCTGGCCGTAGTTTCCGGTGCCCTTGCCCCGCGGCGTGATCGGGATGCCGTGCCGCACGGCCGCCGCGACCGTCGCCGCGATCAGCTCCGCGCTCGCCGGGTAGGCCACGAGCTCCGCGAGCCCGAGCGGCAGTTGCTCGTTGATCACGGGGGAGAGGTGCGCCCCGTCAGTGGAGGCCCGCTGGCGTGCGGCCAGTTCGACGCTGACGCCGCGGTCACCGAGCAGTTCGCGCAACTCGGCCTCGAGTGCGGCGATGGGGAAGTCGTTCATCAATGGTCCTTCGAATCGAATGTCAGTGCGGGTTCAACGTCAGTGCAGGTTCAACATCAGTGCATGACCATCCCGCCGGTGACGTTGATCGCCTGTCCGGTGAGATAGTCGGCGTCGGGAGACGCGAGGAACAGGGCGACGCCCGCGACATCCGCGGGCTCGCCGAGTCGGCCGAGGGGGGAGTATCCGCACCAGGTCGCGATGTCCTCGTCGGTGCGGGTGGCCGCGCCCATGTCGGTGAGTACATAGCCGGGGCAGAGGGAGTTGACCGTGATGCCGTGAGTTCCCCACTCGAGCGCGGCGACGCGGGTGAGGGCGACGACGGCGGCCTTCGAGGCGGCGTAGTGTCCCTCACCGGCTCCGCCCGTCTTCGCGGCCATGCTCGCGAGATTGATGATCTTGCCCCCGCAACCGGCGGCGATCATCGCCCGGGTGGCCACCTGCATGGTGGTGAGCATGGCGCGGGCGTTGACCGAGAACATCTCGTTCCAGTCGGTCACGGTCACGTCGAGCAGCGGGGAGAAGCGCAGGATGCCAGCGCTGTTGACGAGGATGTCGACGCCACCGAGGTGGTCGATCGCGCGGGCGGTGGCATCTGCCGTGTCCATCGGGTCGACCAGATCGACCGGGATGAAGGTGCCGCCGACCTCGGAGGCCAGCCGGGTGCCCTCCTCGACCAGCCTGTCGAGAACGGCGATCCGCGCACCCTCCGAGGCGAACCGACGCGCGATCTCGCCGCCGATTCCCCGAGCGCCACCGGTGACGACGACACGCTTGCCGGCGAGCCGCGCGGGGCGGGCCGGGGTCGTCGTCACCAGTGGATCACTCATGGGTGGTTCAGAATCCGATCGACGTGTCGAGGAACTCGTTGGTGAAGAGGTCGGCCGCCTTGAGGCCGGCCTTCGGTGCGGAACCCGACGCGGTGAACAGCGGGGTGTCGATGTCGATGACCTTCTGCACACGGGCCTCATCCATGTCGCCGACATAGGCGTTGGATTCGTTCGAGGCGATCTTGAGCTTCTTCATCTGGCTGACGCCGAAGTCCGCGACCTTCTCGGAGTAGACCCAGCCGTTGTTGAACGCCGTCACGAGGTCGGTGACCAGCTTGTTGGTTGCCGCCGGCTTCGAGATGTAGTCCACGTCGGCCTGCTGCAGCACCGGCACGAGCTTCTTGAGGCACGGGCTGAGGGTGGAGAGCTCGGACGAACGCACCGACATCGCCTCGGGGTAGATGGGGTACCCGGTGTCGTTGATCAACTGGAAGTCGACGGGCTTGCCCCAGGCCGAGACCTCGTTCTGGTAGATGTACGGCTCGGCGGTGGCGAAGCCCTGCTGGCCGTCCTTGCCCTTGGCGGTGACGAACTTCGCCGGGGTGCCGTCGTAGGCACCATCGGTCTGGGACTCCGGAAGGATGCCCGATCCCTGCAGATAGCCCATGTACGCGGCGCCCTGGAAGTAACGCACGACTCCGCCGTCGTTCTTCAGCGCGGTGGCGAGTTCCTTGATGGTCTTGACCTTGGGGTAGGTCGCCGGGTCCCACATGATCATCTGCGGGGAGATGTCGTTCTCGGCGAATACCGCGGTCGTCGGCAGGCTCGCGGACAGCTGGACGGCCTCGTCGGTGGAGACGTAGCCGAGGGTGATGTCCTTGTCCTTGTACATCTCCGAGCTCACCGTCGAGAACCCGATGGCCGGTCCGCCGGAACGGATCTCCACCTTGACGCCGGTGGACTTGCCACTGGCGTACAGGTCACCGCTCACGGACTTCTTGTCGGCGTTGATGACCGGGTTCGGTCCGAGCAGCTGGTAGAGGTGACCGTGGTCGGCCTCGGGGTTCCAGTCGGTCTGGATGGTGACGGTGGCCGGGCAGACGCCGGAGAGGTCGACGGCGCCTGCTGCGGCGGTCGGGGCTGTGCTGCTGCTCGGCGACGCGCTGGCACAGCCGGCCAGGGCGATTCCTGCAGCGAACACCATGCCGACGGCGATGGTGGAGCGGACTGCTGTTTTGTGCATTGGTACTCCTCGTGTGCTGTGTGATTCTGCGGGTGATTGCGAACGGTGCTGCGGGTGGAAATCTGTAGGCGGATCAGCCGAAGTCGTACCACTTGCCGATGGCGAGCCGGCTGAGCCATCCGAAGAGCAGGAAGACGGCGACGCCGAGCAGCGAGGCGGTGAGGATGGCCGCGTAGGTGCCCGCGCCGTTGAGCCGGGAAGTCGAGACCTGGATCAGCACGCCGAGACCGGGTGTGCCCCGCTGGAAGAACTGGTCACCGACGATTGCACCGATGACCGAGAGGCCCGCGGCGTTGCGCAGTCCGACGAAGATCGACGGGAGCGCCGCCGGAAACTGCAGCTTGGTGAGGGTGGTCCACTTGCTCGCACCCTGGAGTTTGAACAGTTCGCGCTGGGCCAGATCCGTCGACTGCAGTCCGAAGAGCGTGTTCGACACCATCGGGAAGATCGAGATCATCACCGTCACGATCACGCGCGAGAGGAATTCATAGCCGAACAGTGCGCCGATCAGCGGAACCAGCGCGAGGATCGGGATGCACTGCAGGATCACCGCGTAGGGGAACAGGGATCGCTCGACCCACTTGGCCTGCGCCATCAGCGTCGCCCAGACCACACCGATCACGATCGCGATGACGAGACCGGTGAGGGCGACCTGGGTGGAGTTGCCGAGGTCGGCCACGAGCTGCGGGGTGAACAGCGGATCCGCGAACGCGGCTTTCACCACGAGGTGCGGGTAGGGCACGAGGAAGGCGAGCTGCTGGCTGGCGTAGTAGTTCGCCACGAGATACCAGAGCCCCACCAGCACGGCAAGAACGGCGAGCGGAGGCCACCATTGATTGGCCCGCCGGGCGTAGACCCGGTTGATGCGCGCCTGCCGGAGCGCGCGAGGCGACAGAGAATCTCCGGCGCCCGCGCCGGACGCGAATTCCGAGCCTGCAACAGACATCAGTGGTGCCCCTCTCGCAGCGCGTGGGACACTTCGCCGACCAGCTCCGCGAACTCCGCGGTGAAGCGGATGTCCGGATCCCGCGGCATCGGGAACGGCACGTCGAAGGTGCCGACGATCGATCCGGGACGGCCGGACATCACGATGACCTTGGTGGAGAGGTAGACGGCTTCTGAGACCGAGTGGGTGATGAAGAGACCGGCGAACTGCTTCTCGACGAAGAGCTTGAGAAGCTCGTCGTTCAGTCGCTCGCGGGTGATCTCATCCAGGGCTCCGAATGGCTCGTCGAAGAGGAACAGCTCCGGCTCGAGGGTGAGAGAGCGGGCGAGCGATGTGCGCATCTTCATCCCGCCGGAGAGCTGCTTGGGCAGGTTCTTCTCGAAGCCGCCGAGGCCGACGAGTTCGATCGCTTCCTTCGCCTTCGCCTGGCGTTCCTTCGGCTTGACGCCGTTGAGTTCGGCGAGAAGCTCGACGTTGTCCTGCACCGTGCGCCAGGGAAGCAGCGTCGCGTCCTGGAAGACATAGCCGATGCGCTTCGTGTCGACCTCTGCCGTGCCCTCCGAGGCGGTTTCGAGACCGGAGGCGATGCGCAGGAGGGTGGATTTACCGCAGCCGGAGGGTCCGACGACGGTGACGAACTCCCCCCGGTTCACGGTGAGGTCGATGCCGCTGAGGGCGACTGTGCCGTTGGGGAACTGCATCGCGACATTGCGGAAGTCGAGCAGTGTGCCACTGGATGCGGCGCTGCGAGACGGTTTCATGAGTGCTGGGGCGGACATGCTCAGCATCACCTCGTTTCGGCTAGGGAGGGTGTGGGGGATTCCGCGGCGACGCGAGGCACCGCAACGTCATAGCTGACGGTGCTCTGAGCCACGAGACGGCCGGCGTGGATGACGAAGCGGTCAGCCGAGGCGTTGGCGATGACATCCGAGAGATTGGTTCCGCGCACGGCAAGCAACTCGGCGGCAGCGCCGACCTCGACGCCGGCGACGGGAAGCGACATCACGGAGCGAGCCCCGGAGCTCACGGCCGCGTAGGCCTCGTCGAGAGTGAGGTGCCCGGCCGAGACGAGAAGCGACGCGGTCTCCAGCGCATCGCTGCGCCCGACCGGGTTGAACGGATCGCGCACGTTGTCGGCTCCGGCCGCGACGCGCACTCCGGCATCGAGCAGTGCCCTCAGCGCCGTGAGCCCGCGCGGGGTGCCCACCGGATGCTGCCAACCCTGCAGGTAGAGGTTGGTGATGGGCAGCGAGATGATGCCCAGATCGCTCGCGAGCACCTCGGTGATGACGGCGGTGAGCTCGGAGGGTTCGAGAGTGCCGAGGCGCACGCAGTGGCCCGCGGATGCCGGCACCGTCCAGTCGCGGACGAGCCGTGCGTACTCTCCGAGGGTCGGTGCGCCGGTGAGGCTCTCGTCGGTGTGGATGTCGCTGCCGACACCGCGCCGCTCGGCGATGGCGATGAGGCGGCGGAGGTCGGCGAGGGGATCCTCGGCAAGGTGCGGCGCACCGCCCACCAGATCGACTCCGAGGTCGAGGGCTTCGTCGACGAGTTCGCTCGGCACGAACGGCCCGGCAAGCGCGACGAGTTCGATGTCCATCAGTTCGCGGAATTCTTCGCGCACCCGCACGAGCGCGCGGACTCCGCGCATCGGGTCGTCGCCCACGAGCATGTCCACGTGCGTGCGGACGGCGGTGGTGCCCTGACGGAGGAGCAGGATCGCCGCCTGGCGAGCCCGGTCGGCGATGCTCTCGTCCGTCATCACCGCGGTGTAGTCACGCCAGGATTCGATAGCGAGCTCGAGGTCTCCCATCGGCGGATCGATGAGATCCCACGAGAGGGCCTTGTCCAGGTGCGCGTGCGGTTCGGCGGGGGCCGTCAGCAGCAGGAAGCCGGTCAGGTCGAGAGTCGAGCCGTCATTCTGGACGTCAGCGTTGGCGGCGAGCGTCGCCGCGGGGAACACGGCGCTCACCGTGCCGCCGTCGAGAGTGACATCCACTCGCGAGCCATCGGGCAGAGTCGCATTGGTCAGCTGGCGGATGCTGCGGGGCAGGGATGACACGGTGCGGCACCTTCCTCGAACGACGGGGGTGGGCGACCATCGCACCGGTGAGTTGGTCGCTGAAAAATGTTGATATCGTCAACATCATCGAATCTAGGGACGCCCCGTTTCCGACATGTAACGGCATCGTTTCCATCTATTAAGCCTGAGTCCGTCGGGTTGCCCGGGCCGCTCCCGTCCTGCAAGATCGCTAGCGCTCTCACAGTGAGGAGGACCCCGTTACTACCGTCGATTCCGCGATTGACCTGCAAGCCGAACGAATCGGCAGCCGTATCCGTCAACTGCGTCGAGCCAGAGGACTAACTTTAGTCCAGCTCGCTGTGAGTGCAGACCTGTCCCACCCCTTCCTGAGCCAGCTCGAGCGGGGCAGGGCGCGCCCGAGCATGACTTCGCTGGAGAAGATCGCGCGCGCCCTCGGCAGCAGTCAGCTCGAGCTCATGGCCGCCGCGGAGGACGATGCGGCCGACCAGTCGGACATCGTGGTGGTGCATGCAGACCAGGGCACCCGCGGCCCCTACGGTGACGGAGAGGGACGCCTTCTCGTGCATGGCCGGCGACGGTTTCATCCGATGGAGTTTCGCGGCTCGAACCAGGTGCCCGGCGAGTTCTACGAGCACGAGGGCGATGAATTCCTGCACGTGGTCTCCGGTGTCGTGATCGTGGACTTCGATGGTCGCGAGTCTTCGGTGCTGCGCGCCGGCGACTCGGTCTACTTCGCGGGCGGCATCCGTCATCGGTGGCATGCCGCCGAACCGGGCGGCTACCGGCTGTTCGTCGTGAAAGAGAAACCGGAGTCGCGATGAGTTCGCACGAGACAGAGTTCGACGCCGTCGTGGTTGGGCGCGTGCAGGTCGCCGACTCGATCGACGTATTCGAAATCGCCCGATCCGATTCCTCCTCGCTGCCGCACTGGCAGCCGGGCGCGCACATCGACCTCGTGCTGCCCTCGGGCGACGAACGCCAGTACTCGCTACTTCCTTCGCTGGTTGCGGATGCCCCGACGTGGCGCATCGCCGTGTTGCGGGAGCCCTCGGGCAGAGGCGGTTCGGTGTGGCTTCACGACGCACTCGCGGTGGGCGACACGATCCGGGCGCGGGGGCCGCGCAATCACTTCGAATTCGCGCCGTTCCCCGGCTCTCCCGTGCTGCTGCTCGCGGCCGGGGTCGGCATCACGCCGATCGCATCGATGGCACGCGCGGCTGCGGCCTCCGGCATCCGGTACGAGCTCCACTACTCGGGGCGATCCCGGTCCGCCCTCGCACTGCTCGACGAGATCGGGGAGGCGACACTCCATCTCAGCGATCAGGGCACGCGGGTGGATCTCGCCGAGCTTCTCGGCTCGCTCGACCCGGCGGCCACGATCTATGCCTGCGGCCCCACGCGCTTCATCGAGGCGGTGGAGGCGGCCGCAGGGGGGCATCCGCTGCACGTCGAGCGCTTCGAAGCCAAACCACTTGCGGCTCCGGTGTTCGAGGGTGTCTTCGAGGTGGAGCTGGCCCTGAGCGGCGAGACCCTCACCGTGCCGCCGGACCGCAGCATCCTCGAGGTGGTGGAGGAGGCCGGAGTGTTCGTGCTCTCCAGCTGCCGCGAGGGCACCTGCGGTACCTGCGAGACGCCGGTTCTGGAGGGCGAGGTCGACCATCGCGACTCGATCCTCACGCCCCTCGAGCAAGAGCAGAATTCCGTGATGTACATCTGTGTCTCGAGGGCGGCCTGCCCGAGGTTGGTGCTGGAGCTCTAGCCTCCTACGCCTCCCGGGGAACGCGAGCGGACAGGCGCGCCACCAGTTCACGTTCGTCGGCATCGACCAGTTCGTAGTCCCGCACGACCAGACGGCCGGCAACGACCACGTGTTTCGGGCGGCGCCCGGGATTCGCCCACAGCAGGCCGGCCACGGGATCCGCGACGCCGGCATCGGCGACTCCTGACACATCCCAAACGCAGAGATCCGCGGCGGATCCGGGGCGGAGGTTGCCGAGCTCCGGACGACCGAGTCCGGCGGCGGAGCCCGCCATCGCCATGGCGAGCACTTCTCGCGCCGCAATCGGCGGCCCGACGAGCGGCGCCACCTGCATCGCGAGCCGGGCGTCCACCAGCAGGTGTCCCGCGTCGTTGCTCCCGCCGCCGCTGGTTCCGAGGCCCACGACGATGCCGGCGGCCCTCAGCGCCGCGACCGGCGCGATCCCCCACCCCATCGGCAGGTCGCAGCCCGGCGCGTGGGTGGCCGTGATGCCGGATGCCGCGAGCCGCCGGATCTCTTCACCGGTCACGTCGCAGAGGTGCGCGAGTGTCACGTCCGACTCGAGCCAGCCCCAGTCCTCGAGCAGGTCGATCGGCCGTTTGCCGTACTTCTCCAGCGCGATCGCGACATCCACCTGCTCGTTGGCTTGAGTCCGCCGCCGCAGCCCGTGCCTTGCGGCGACCTGGGCGAGCAGCTCGAAAGTCTCCCGGCTGTCGCTGTGCACTCCGGCCGGACCGACGGCGAGCTGCAGCATCCCGTCGCCGGTGCGGGGGAGCAGCGCCTGCACGATGGCCTCGGCCGAGCTCGCGGCCTCCTGCGGATCGTCGCGCGCGGATCCCCGCACGAAGACCAGCCGGCCGCCGAGGGCTCGCGCGGCGTCCGCTGTCGCGGTGGCGATGGCCACCGAATCCGCGCCGCTCGGCCAGGTGAGGTGATGATCCGCGACCGTCGTGACGCCACAGAGCAACCCTTCGGCCACACCCACGGATGCCGCGACCGCGGCGAGATCGGCGTCCACACCCGCGCGGGTGTAGGCCGCTGCCATGGTGGGCAGCCAGTCCCGCATCGCCACGCCACGCGTGCCGGGGAGCGTGCGGAAGGCGGACTGCAGCAGGTGGTGGTGAGCGTTGACGAGACCCGGCGTGACCACGCATCCGCTCGCATCGAGGGTCTCGGCGTTCTGCGGCTCGTTGGCCGCTCTCTCATTTTCGGTCGCCGTCACTGCTCCGGTCGCCGTCACTCTTTCGGGCGCCGTCTCCTTTCCGTTCGCCATCTCTGACACCACGCCGTCCCGCATCACGAGCGTGCCCGTGAGTTCGGTCATTTCATCGACGACGATGCGGGTGGCGTTTGCGATTGTGAGCATGGTGATTTTCTAGCACCCGCGTGTGTCCGACGCGTGACACCGCCACCCTCGACCGTGGCTCTCTCGACTTGATCACGGGCTCGGCTGCTACACAGCAGGCTGTAACCGCCGCGTGATGAGCCTGTGCGATGCTGAAAGCATGTTCGAGATCGCGGATCGCCTGCTCGCCGCCGTCGCGGCAGGCAGCCGGCTCGCCGTCGCCACCGCGGTGTCCATCGACGGCAGCGCGCCGCGCACCGTCGGCACCTCGATGGCCTTCGACGGCGCCTCGGTGATCGGCAGTATCGCGGGCGGATGCGTCGAGGGCGCTGTCGTCGAGACCTGCGAGCTCGTTCTCTCCGACGGCATCCCGCGCACTGTCGAGTATGGGGTGAGCGACGAGTCCGCGTACTCGGTGGGGCTCACCTGCGGCGGACAGTTGCGCATCCATGTGCAGATTCTCGATGACGACCTGATCTCCGCGCTCGCGGCCCAGCGCGATCTCGACGTCTGCGCCGGATTCACTGAGCGCGCACCGGTCGAGCGCCACCTGATCGTGTTCGGGGCGATGGAGTTCTCGGCGGCCCTCTCGTCGGCGGCCCAGGTGCTCGGATATCGCGTGACCGTGTGCGACCCACGCTCCCTTTTCACGACTCCCGCCCGATTCCCGGGAGCCGAAATCGTCGTCTCGTGGCCGACCGTGTGGTTCGAGACGGCGGAAGTGGACGAGCGCACGGTGATCTGCGTTCTCAGCCACGACGCCCGGTTCGACGCCGAGCTCATCGCCCTCGCACTCGATTCGCCTGCCGCCTTCGTCGGTGCGATGGGGTCGCGCCGCACCCATGACCGTCGGGTCGCCTCCCTGCGCGAGCGCGGCGTCAGCGAGGAGGCGATTGCCCGGCTGCGATCACCGATCGGCCTCGACCTCGGCGCCAGCACCGTGGAGGAGACCGCGGTGGCGATCCTTGCGGAGGTCATTGCGTCCCGGTTCGCGGCATCCGCCCTGCCGCTGTCGACGACTGCCGGGGCCATCCATCCGGTGCCCGTCAGGGATGCGGCCGCCCTCGCTGTGCGCGCCGACTAGGTCGGATCGGCTCGCGACGGGCGGCTATTCGGCCGACCCGGCCAGGCGCCAGAGCCGTTCGCGCGACATCGGCAGCTCGTGCGGTCGCACGCCGAGGGCATCCCGGATCGCGTTGGCCAGCGCGGGCGCCACCGGGTTGTAGGGCGCTTCACTCATCGATTTCGCTCCGAGCGGCCCGAGCGCATCGAAGGTCTCGGCGAAGAACACCTCGGTAAGGGGGATGTCCGCGAACCGCGGCACGTGATAGTTGCGGAACGCTGTGGTGGTGACTCGCCCGGCGCCATCGAGACGCATCTCTTCGTAGAGCGCGGTACCGATGGCCTGCGCTGTGGCTCCCTCGATCTGTCCGCGCAGTTGCTCGGGGTTGAGAACCGTGCCGGCATCCGCCGCCTGCACGGACTGGAGGATGCGCACCTCGCCGGTGGCCGGATTCACGGCGACGCGGAAGCCGTGCACGTTGAACGCCACCGACCGGGGAGTGCCGTCGTGGCGGCCGGTCGCCGTGAGCGGACCCTCCGCGAGAAGCTCTGACGCGGGCACGACGCGCTCCCCGAAACGAACCCCGCCGTGCTCGACGACCCCCGCGGAGAGTGCGGTCATCGAATATGCCCGCTCGAGCATGAGCTGCTCCAGCGCCGATGCGGCGGCCAGGAGGGCCTTGCCCGCGACGACCACCCCGGCGGATCCGAAGGCTCCGGTGTCGTAGGTCACCACGTCCGTGTCCGACTGGCGGATGCGCACACGATCGACAGTCGTGCCGAGAGCGGATGCCACCAGCTGGGCATGCACGGTGGTGGTGCCGTTGCCGAACTCGACAGTGCCCACCCCGATCTCGATGTCGCCGGAGGGTTGCAGCGTGACCGTGGCATCCGCGTAGTGTCCGCGGGGAGGGAGGGACGCGATCATCGCGAGGGCCATGCCCGTGCCGATGCCCCAGCCGGGATCGGCCGTCGGCGGCGGGCCGGCGAGCGCCCCCTGCACCAGGTCGAGGCACTGGTCGAGCCCGTATGAGCCGTAGATGAGGTCGGTTTCGGCGTGCGGCTCGACGACCACCATGTCGTCCCCTGGCACGACGACGTTGCGCCGACGAAGCTCGAACGGATCCATTCCGAGCGTGCGCGCGAGCTCGTCCATCGCCGATTCGATGGCGAAGATCACCTGGCCGAGGCCGTAGCCGCGGAAGGCACCGGAGGGCAGGTTGTTCGTGTAGACCGACTCGGCATCCACCCGCTTGTTCGCGCAGCGGTACACACTGATCGACTCGTGGACGCTGTGGAACATCACGCCGATGCCGTGGTTGCCGTAGGCGCCGGTGTCCATGAGCTCGTCGATCGCCATGGCGGTGAGGGTGCCGTCGGCGGTCGCGGCGAGCGTCACCGACACCCGCATCGGATGCCGCGGAGCAGCGAGCGTGAACTCGTCCTCTCGGGTGAACTCGTATTGCACCGGCCGCCCGGTGTGCAGCACGGCGAGCGTGACGAGATCCTCGGTGAAGAGCTCCTGTTTGCCGCCGAAGCCACCGCCGACCCTGGCGGTGAATACCCGCAGCCGGTCGGGCGACAGGTCGAAGATGTGGCAGAGCTCGTCTCGCACCAGGTACGGCACCTGGGAGGAGGTGCGCAGCACCAACCGCCCGTCGGAGTCGAGCCAGCCGCGGGTCGCGTGGGTTTCGAGGGCGGCGTGGTTCACCCGCTGCGTGCGCCAGGTGCCGGTGGCGACGGCATCCGCTGCGGCGATCGCCGCGTCGACGTCGCCCATCTCCCCGTGCATCTGGGCGAGCACGTTCCGTTCGGGAGCCGACACGCGCTGCTCGGCTCCCTTTTCCGCGTGCAGCAGGGGAGCGCCGGGTTGGCGCGCGAGCTCCGGGTCGAAGACGCCGGCCAACACCTCGTACTCCACCTCGATGAGAGCAAGCGCGCGCTGGGCGATCGCGACGGTGTCGGCGACGACGGCGGCGACCCGCTGTCCGATGAACCGCAGCACCGGATCGAGCACGAGAGTGTCATCGGGATCGTCGGTGCGCATCTCGTGTCGCCCGGTCGAGAACAGCGTCGTGGGGGAGTCGCGGTGGGTGAGGACGGCGTGCACGCCATCGGCGGCGAGCGCCCGGGAGGTGTCGATGGAGAGGATGCGTGCGTGGGCGTGCGGGCTCTTCAGCACCGCGAGATGCAGCAGTCCGGTCGTGCGGAAGTCGAGGGTGAACTGCTCCTCGCCGGTGGCGATCCGCATTCCGGCCGGCGCTCGCACAGACTGTCCGGCGGCCTCGCCCGAGGCCGGAGTCTGGGTGTTCGAGGTGCCGCAGATGGCATCCCGGATCGACCGGTAGCCGGTGCAGCGGCAGATGTTGCCCTTGAGCAGGCGCGGCAGGTCGTCGAGGTCACTCTCATCGAAGGTCGATGCCGTCACGATCATGCCTGCGGTGCAGAATCCGCACTGGAATCCCGCTGCATCGACGAAGGACTGTTGCAGGGGATGGGGATGCTCCGGAGTTCCGAGACCCGCAACCGTCGTGATCTCCGCGCCTTCGAGGCGGTGGGCCGGGTAGAGGCACGAGTGGATCGGGTCGCCATCGAGCAGCACCGTGCAAGCGCCGCAGTCGCCGCTGTCGCAGCCCTTCTTCACGTCGAACTCATCCAGGTCGCGCAGCACCGTGCGCAACACCTGCCCGGCCGCCGGAGTCGCCTCGACCGGGGAACCGTTCACCGAGAACTTCATGCCAACTCCTGCCGCAGCTGCTCGGCGAATCGCCCGCTCATGGCGCGCCTCCAGTCGGGTGATCCGTGCGCGTCGTCGTACCAGCAGTCGATCGCGCTGAGGCGGTCCCGCAGCAGTGCAGCGGTCGGGGGCTCAGCGAACCTGAGCTGCACGGGATGCGAGGTGCCCCCGGTCACGGTGAACACCGTTTCACCGGCCGGTGCCCGCCGTGCGATCACGAGGGTTCCCGTGCGGCCGAGGTCGTTGAGGGCGATGCGACGGAATCCCGTGCGTGACTCGAGCGAGGTGAGGGGGATGGCGATCTCGCGCAACACCTCGCCGGGCACCAGCGCGGTCTTCATGACACCGGTGACGAGCTCGGCGACGGGCATCCGGCGCTCACCGCCCCCGGGCATCCAGATCACCGCTTCGGCATCGAGGCTCGCGGCGAGCGAGATCATCGGGCCGGCGGGGAGGGCGAGGGCGATGTTGCCCCCGACCGTCGCGACATTCCAGATCTTGAACGAGGCGAGAAAGGAGTTCGCGCACTGCCAGAACAGCGCGAGGGGATCGGAGGGCGAGTCGAGCCCGCGACCGGCACGGACCGGGTCGGTGCGCAGTTCGGGCGGGGTGAGTCGGGAGAGCTCGGCGACCGTGCAGGTCGCCGCGATCACGAGTGCAGAATCGGTGCGGGTCACCGGCGCCCAGCCGAGCCGGGTGATGTCGATGAGGCCGGTGAGGCCGGTCTCCAGAACGGAGAAGAGCCACGTTCCGCCGGCGAGGATCTTCTCGCTCGGCCCCACAGAGATATCCGCCCGGGTCGCAGGCACCCGGATCTCCTGCACGTCGATGAGGTCCATTGTCCCCTCAGTAAACCGCACCAATGTGACAGGTTTATGACAACGCCGCGGCGGTAGACACCCCGGTACAATTACCAGCCATGAGCAACAAGACCGCTGTCCATTTCGGAGCCGGCAACATCGGCCGCGGTTTCGTCGCCCAGTTCCTCCATGCGAGCGGCTACGAGGTGATCTTCGCCGACGTCAATGACGACATCATCGCGGAACTGCAGGCCGCGGACAGCTACCACGTGCACGAGGTGGGGGAGAACTCGAAGTCGAGCGTCGTCGACAATTTCCGGGCCATCAACAGCCGCACCCATGAGGCTGATGTCGTCGCCGCCATCGCCTCCGCCGAGGTGGTGACCACAGCAGTCGGTGCGCGCATCCTTCAGTTCATCGCCCCGGTGATCGCCAAGGGACTCGATTCCCGCCACAAGGATGCGCCCAAACTCACGGTCATCGCCTGCGAGAACGCGCTGGGCGGCACCGACATCCTCGCCGAACACGTGCGCAAGCACGCCCCAGCCCACAACGCCGTCTTCGCCAATTGTGCGATCGACCGCATCGTGCCAGAGCAGGACGGCGGGCTGGATGTCACGATCGAATCGTTCTTCGAGTGGGTCGTCGACCGCACCCCGTTCCGCGGCCGCGACGGTACCGGCACGACTCCCGACATCTACGGCATCACCTGGGTGGACGACCTCGCCCCCTACATCGAACGCAAGCTCTTCACCGTGAACACCGCTCACGCCGCCGCCGCCTATCACGGCATCGATCGGGGCTGGGTGTCCATCCGTGAGGCGCTCGCCACTCCAGAGTTGCAGGCCGAGGTGCGTGCCGCCCTGGCCGAGACCAAGGCGCTCATGGTGGCCAAGCACGAATTCGACGCCGACGAGCAGCAGGCGTACATCGAGAAGACTCTCGTGCGGATCTCCAACCCGCACCTTCCCGACACCTGCGAGCGGGTCGGGCGCAACCCGATGCGCAAGCTCAGCCGCAATGAACGGTTCATCGGGCCCGCGGCGGAGCTCGCCGAGCGCGGGATGCCCGCCTGGGACCTGCTCAATGCCGTCGGCGCCGCACTGCGTTTCGATGTGCCGGGGGACGAAGAGAGCGTGCAGCTGCAGGAGCTGCTCTCCAGCGGCCTTCCGGCCGACGAGCTCGCGGTGGCGATCACCGGCGTCGAGCCGGATCACCCCCTGTTCCCGCACCTCGTCGAGGTCATCCAACTTCGTCTGAATCGCTGAGCCCGTGGCGACCGAACCGGATGACGCAGGCCTCAGTTGGGGCGATGAGACGGACCCGACCCATGTCGACGCACCCCTCGTCGACGAACCCAGGGATGCCACCGAGCTCGACGAACCGGGAATGAGTTCGGCTCTGCTCGTGACACTGGGCGTCTTCGGCGGAATCTTCCTGCTCTTCACCGTCGGCTGGATCGTCGGCGTGCAGCGCAGCACCGTGCCATCCACGGGGCTGTTCTTCACCTTCATGTACCGGCTCGGGCAGATTCTCGCCGTCGTGGCACCGGCGGCCTGGTTCGTCGGCGTGCTCGTGCTCGCCCGTGAACGCCGATCCGGGGTGCGGATCCTCTGGCTCATGCTCGGCGTCGTGCTGCTCGCGCCGTGGCCCTTCATCCTCGGACTGGGAGCCTGATGACCGACCCGACCCCCGTCGACCCCGTGTCGCCTGCCCCGGAACCGGATGCCACGCCGGGCCGCGCGCGCATCGGCTGGCTCGGCCTCACCATCGCGATCCTGTTCGGCCTCTTCTATGTCTACGACCTCTTCGAGGCGATCTCGAACGTCGTGGGCGTGACCTCGCAGATCACCCTCTACAACGAGGCGCGGGCCGTCGTGAAGCTCGACCCGGTGCCGATCCCCTGGGGATGGCTCGTCATCGACGTGCTGCTGGCGCCGGTGGTGTTCGCCCTCGCCTTCATCATCGGGCGCCGCAAGACCGTGTTGCTCAAGGTGCTGCTGTTCGTGATCGGGCTCACCCTCGTTGCCGCGACGACCCTGTCGGTGGAAGCCCTCGCCTGATTCCGCCTCCCGCTAGCGGGGAACGGTCACGATCGAGACCAGGATTATCGCGATGAGAACCAGCTGGGCGATGTAGCGCGGCCAGAACGGAATGGCCGCCGCCCCGAATTTCTCCGGATGCTCCGACGCGAGGTGATTCGCGGGGAAGACCGCTACGAGGAACACCACGAGCATGATGCCGGCGAGGAATGTCGTCACCGGCACGAGCAACCCGATACCGCCTGCGATCTCGCAGACGCCCGTGAACCGCACGAGGGTCGTCCCGCTGATCAGGCCGCCCCGCGTGAAGTACTCCGGAATCATCGCGGCCATGCCCCGGGCCGGTCCCGGACGGAAGTGGTTGATGCCCATCCCTACGAAGACGATGGCCAGCAGGATGCGGAACACGAGCTGAACGATCTCGAAGGCGGTCATCCGTCCATTGTCCCAGCCGTCGGCTTCGCACAACTCCTGCAGGAGTCATGCAGACCGGCGACGGCGGGTCGGTTCGGCGCACGGCGTCACACGGCGGGGCGGGCCGCAGGCGGTGGGATAAAGTTCAAGGGCCGAAGCGTCCGTCGCGGCGCGGCATCTCCCCTTTCCCAAACGAAGGATCCGATTCGTGGCAAAGCCGATCGTTGTGATCGCTGAAGAGCTCTCTCCTGCTACCGTCGAGGCCCTCGGCCCCGATTTCGACGTTCGTTCCGTCGATGGCACCGACCGGCCGGCCCTGCTCGCCGCTCTCGCCGAGGCCAGCGCCGTGCTCATCCGCTCCGCCACCCAGGTGGATGCCGAGGCGATCGCCGCCGCGAAGCAGCTGAAGGTCGTGGCCCGCGCGGGCGTCGGACTCGACAACGTCGACATCAAGGCCGCCACCGAGGCGGGTGTCATGGTCGTCAACGCACCGACCTCGAACATCATCTCCGCCGCCGAGCTCACGGTCGGCCACATCCTGAGCCTCGCCCGGCACATCCCGGCGGCCCACGGTGCTCTCGCCGACGGCCAGTGGAAGCGCTCGAAGTACACCGGGGTCGAACTGTTCGAAAAGACCATCGGCATCATCGGACTCGGTCGCATCGGCGCCCTCATCACCGCGCGCATGCAGGCCTTCGGCACCAACATCGTGGCTTACGACCCCTACGTCACCGCCGCGCGCGCCCAGCAGCTCGGCGTCACCCTTCTCAGCCTCGACGAACTCCTCGCCCAGAGCGACTTCGTCACCATCCACATGCCGAAGACGCCGGAGACCACGGGCATGATCGGCGACGCGCAGTTCGCTCTCATGAAGGACACGGCGTTCATCGTCAATGTCGCCCGCGGCGGACTCATCGACGAGGATGCCCTCTATCGTGCCCTCACCGCGGGCACGATCGCCGGTGCCGGCCTCGACGTCTTCGTGCACGAACCGCCGGTGGGTTCTCCGCTGCTCGCGCTGCCGAACATCGTCGTCACCCCCCACCTCGGCGCCTCGACCGACGAGGCGCAGGAGAAGGCCGGGGTCTCGGTCGCGAAGTCGGTGCGGCTCGCCCTCTCGGGGGAGCTCGTGCCGGATGCCGTCAACGTGGCCGGTGGCGTCATCGACCCGACGGTGCGCCCGGGCATCCCGCTCATGGAGAAGCTCGGGCAGGTCTTCGCCGGCCTCGCCTCGAGCCCGATCACTGCCGTCGATGTCGAGATCCGGGGCGAGATCGTCGAATTCGACGTGAAGGTCTTGAAGCTCGCCGCTCTCAAGGGAATCTTCACCAATGTGGTGAGCGAATCCGTGAGCTACGTGAACGCGCCACTGCTCGCCGAGCAGCGTGGCATCACCGTGCGCCTGACGACGGATGCGGTGAGCGACGAGTATCGCAACCTGCTGACCATCCGGGGCACGCTCAGCGACGGCAGCCAGGTCTCCGTCTCGGGCACGCTCACCGGACCGAAGCAGACGCAAAAGATTGTCGAGATCAACGGGTACGACGTGGAGGTGCCCGTCGCCCAGCATCTCATCGTGATGGTCTACACCGACCGCCCGGGGATCGTGGCCGTCTACGGCAAGGAATTCGGAGAGGCGGGCATCAATATCGCGGGCATGCAGATCAGCCGTCGCGAGGCGGGCGGCCAGGCGTTGAGCGTGCTCACCGTCGACTCTCCGGCGCCAGAGGGACTGCTCGAGACGGTGCGCGTCGCCATCCAGGCCGACCTGCTCTGCGAGATCGACATCACCGACTAGGTTCTCCGGCAGCGCGAGCGGGCCGGATTCGGGCGGGGTCCGCGCAGAACGCAGCCCACCCCGAACACCGCACCCGGAGTATGGTGCGAGCAACGAATCCGCTCACCGGTGTCGATTTCGGCGAGGCTCGTTCGTCGTAGGGGAAAGGGCCAGCCGCTGTGGAGGTCGGTCCGCCAACACAAGGGAGCGATCATGTCCGGTAAATACCTCATTCTCATCATCGAACCGACCTGGGATCCGAACGACGTTCCGGAGGGCGGCATGGAAGAAGCCAGTCGCGCGCACGGGGCGTTCTCTGCCGCGGTCGCCGCGGCCGGAGCCAAGATCCTCGGCGGAGAGGCCCTCCAGGGTGCGACGTCATCGGTCGGAATCGTGCCGGCAACAGACGGGAAGCCCGCAGTCTTCACGAATGGGCCCCTCGCCGAGACCACCGAGGTCGTCAGCGGCTACTACGTGATCGAGACCGAGACGCTCGAGGAGGCCAAGCAACTCGCTGCACTCTGTCCGACCGGTGACAGGCTCGAGCTGCATCCCATCTGGGACATGGCCGGAATGTAGACCGACCGACAGGCGGAGGTGCTACACCGGAATGGACGCATGAATTCCACTCTCGAGACGGCCTTCGCCGAAGAATGGCCCCGCGTCGTCGGGGCCATTCTTCGCGCCTCCGGGAGCGTGGATGTCGCGGAGGAGAGCGCCCAGGAGGCCTTCGCCCGCGCGGCCGATCGCATCGCGGCGGGGGAGCACATCCAGAACGTCGGTGCGTGGGTCACCACTACGGCGCGCCATGTCGCGGTCGACATCCTGCGTCGGGAGGCGGTCTTCCGTCAGAAACTACCGCTGCTCGCCGAGCCGGAGATCCGCGAGGATGAGGTCGAGGAGCAAGACGATCGGCTCGGGCTGGTCTACGTCGCGTGCGATCCACTGCTCTCGCCCGAGCAGCAGGTCGCCCTCGCCCTTCGCATCGTCTGCGGCGTGCCTACTTCCGACATCGCCGACTTCTTCGGCACCTCCCCGGCCACCATCGCGGCGCGACTCACCCGCGCGAAGCAGGTGATCGGCCGCTCCGGCGAGAGATTCGCCTGGCCGAGCGCGGCAGCCCGGGCGGAGCGCCTCGGGGTCGCGCTCACCACCGTCTACGGGGTCTACACGCTCGGGCACACGGCCGTGGCCGGAGGCGGCCTCATGGATCCCCGACTCTCCGCGCTCGCTCTGCTTTTGGCCCGCTCGATCGTCGCGGAATACCCCGCGGACTCCGAATCCCTGGGGCTGCTCGCCCTGATCGAGCTGGGCGAGGCGCGCGGCGTCGCACGCACCACCGCGGATGGGATGCCGCTCACCCTCGCGGAGGTCGACCGGTCCGCCTGGGGGCGGCAGCGGATCCGGCGCGGGCTCGACCTCGCCGCGCGGGCGCTCCCGGGAGGAGGGCGGTTCGCCTTGCAGGCGGGCATCGCCGGGTTGCACAGTTCCGCAGAGACCTGGGAGCAGACGGACTGGGCCGCGATCTCGACCCTCTATTTCGGCCTGGCGCGGGTGTGGCCGGCTCCGGTCGTCACCCTCGGGGCCATCATTGCGCGCAGCCATCTGGGGGCATCCGAACTCGACAGCGCCGCTGAGGAGCTGCGGCAGCTCGTCGGGCGGCGGAGCGAGGAGTTCGACCGGCGCGTCTTCGCTGCCCTCGTCGATGTCGAAGAACGGCGGGGAGCGCGCGATGCGGCCAGAGAGGCACTGCTGCGGGCATCCCTGGGCGAGAAGAACAAGGCGGTGTTGCGATATTACGCACGGGTGGCCGAGCGGCTCGGCGCGTAGATGGTCAACTCGATGCGTTGAATCGAACGCTCGCGTCGAGCCCGCCTCCGGGGCGATCGTCCAGGTGCACGGTGGCTCCGCTCGCCGAGGCCAGTTGGGCCACGATCGCGAGGCCCAGACCATTGCCCGCGCCGTCGGGTCGTCCCCGCCAGAACCGCTCGAAGGCCTGCGCGCGCTCTTCCGGCGGCATTCCCGGACCCTGGTCGAGCACGTGAAGCGCGACCGAACCGTCACTCTCTTGCGTCTGCACCACGATCGTGCTGCCGGAGGGGCTGTGGGTCAGGGCATTGTCGAGATAGTTGTCGATGATCTGGTCGGCGGCTGTCGCCACCGCGGAGATCGAGGCCGACGGCGGCCCACGGAATTCCAGGGCGACTCCGGATTCCTGCGCGAGCGGCAGCCAGTGGTCCACTCTCGCCCGGGCGATCGCCGCGAGATCGACGGTCTCGAGAGGCGCCGAACTGGACTCGGTGCGGCTCAGCAGCAGCAGCCCCTCGATGATCTCGCCGAGCCGTTCCGCTTCGGCCTCCGCCGTCAGCATCCGGTCGGCCGCGCCGGCGGGATCGGTGTCGATCAGCACCCGCGCGGACTCGAGGCGCAGCCGGAGGGCGGTGAGCGGGGTCCGCAGCTGGTGGGATGCATTGGAGGCGAAGGTGCGTTGCTGTTCGAGCAGCGCATCCAACCGTTCCGCCATGATGTTGAAGGAGCGTGACAGCGATCGAAGCTCGGGGGCGCCAGTGCGATCATCCGCCCGCACGTGCAGCCGGCCCTCGGCGAGGTGCCCGGTCGTCTCCTCGAGCTTCTCCAGGGTGCGCGTGATCGTGGTGGAGAGCACGAGTCCCACGATGCCGGCGAGCAGCACAGTCGTCAGGGCGACGAGCCACAGAGTGAGCAGACGCTGGTTCAGGGTATCCGTCACGACCTGGGCCGGATAGGTGAGGCGCACCGCACCGAAGATCCTCGCGCCGCTGAGTACGGGCACCGTCACGTAGAGCAGCTGCTCGTCGAGGGTGTCGGAGAACCGCTCACCCGTCGCGATCTGCCCGGTCAGCGCCTTGGCGATCTCGGGCCGGGACAGGTAGGAGCTGCCGACCGACGCGCTGTCGTCGTCGCTGGTGACCAGGGCGGTGCCCGACGAATCGACGATCACGACCCGGGAGCCTCCCGCGGCTCGATACTGTCGCGCGAGCTCAGCGATGACGGCATGGTCGGTGTCGGTCGCGGACTCGAGGGACTCCTCGCTTCGCCCGGCGAGGATGAACGCGTCCCGTTCGAGGGAGGTGATGATGCGATCCCGCTCGACCACCCGCAGCTGCGCGCTGAGGGGGATGTCCTGAACGAGCACGACGATGAGGGCGACGATCATGAGGATCGCGGTGAAGCGCCACTTCACGCCGGCACGCCGAACCGAAAACCGACTCCCCGCACCGACTCGATCCAGCGCGGATCGCCCAGCTTCTTGCGAATCGACGCGATGTGGGTGTCGAGCGTCTTGGTGGTGCCATACCAGTTGGTGTCCCAGACCGTGTGCAGAATCTCGGATCGCCGGAAGACCGCCCCCGGATCCTGCGACAGGTAGGCCAGAAGCTCGAATTCCTTCGGGGTGAGGTAGACCTCCTCGTTCCCGACCGTCACCTTCTGTGCCCGGAGGTCGACCGACAGGGGACCGAAGTTCTTCGTCTGGGATGCAGCCGTCGGGGGTGCGGCCTCCGCGGCGCCCGTGCGCCGAAGCACCGCACGCATCCTCGCGACGAGCTCGCGCATGCCGAAGGGCTTGACGACGAAGTCATCCGCTCCCATCTCCAGAACGACGACGCGATCGATCTCGTCACTGCGCGCGCTCACCACGATGATCGGGGTGAGGTTTTCACGTCGGATGGCGCGGCACACATCCGTGCCGTCCATGTCGGGCAGACCGAGATCGAGCAGGATCAGGTCGGGGGCGAAGGCGCCGAGCGCCGAAAGACAGTCTGCGCCGGTCGCGACGAGCCGGGATTCGATGTTGGCGATGGTGAGGCCGTCTACGATCCCGCCCGCGACGGCGGCATCATCCTCGACCACCAGTACCCGCATGGCCCAATTCTGGACCCCACCGTGGGAACTGGCGTGGATGTCGCGTCGAGTAGTTCAATCTTTGACAGTTCTTGGATTTCCGCGGGTCGAACGTGTAGTGATCGATTCCTAGTCTGAAGACATGAAATCTCCCGCAATTACGATCCTCACGGTTATCGCGGTGCTCGGCACCGCCGGAGCGGCGATGGCGGTCAATTCCGGCACGCTTTCGCTCGTCTCCTCCTCGACTCCCACGGATGCGACTTCCGTGCTCATCCCCACCCCGACTCCGAGCGCAACGCCGGCCACGGCGCCGACCTCTACTCCGGCACCTGAAGCCGGGGATGATTCGGCCGAGGCCGCCGAGCCGGCTCACGCGGCAACGAAGCCCGGCCCTGTGACCCAGACGCCTCCCGCCGAGACCCACGAGTCCGAGACCCACGAGTCCGAAACTCGCCCGTCATCCTCGACGACCCCCACCCCCAGCCCCACCCGGACGCACGAACCCGAGGGTGACGACTCGCACGATGGCGGATCGGGGCACCAGGATGACTAGTCCCATTCATCCCGCCCAGCGTGCACGTACCTTCACCGGGGCTGCCTCGATCGTCGCGCTCGTCGGCATCGTGGCCGGTCTCCAGCTGACCGCGAACGCCCAGGGCGCCGAGAGTACGGGCGCGACCCCCGCATCCGGCACCACTCCGTCGGCAACCACGCCGGCACAGTCTCCCGCCGCGGGCGGCACCACGAATCCGGCCGATCCGGCTCCCGCAGCAGCAGTGCCTGCCCCGGCGGCTCCCGCTGCGGCCGCACCGGCAGCGGCTCCCGCTGCGGCCCCTGCCGCGGCGAAGGCAGCACCGGCCGCTCCTGCCCCAGCACCCGTTGCCGCGGCTCCTGCTCCAGCAGCTCCTGCGCCTGCGCCTGCTCCTGCGCCCGCACCCGCACCCGCACCCGCACCCGCACCCGCACCCGTGAACGGGTCCACCGGCGGTTCTGGGGGCTGATTCGAGTGGGGGCTCGTTCGATCTCGGGGGATGCCGTTCGGGCAGTCTTCGACATGACCGGAACGGAACCGGTGGCGAAGATGCGACGCGAGCCGCACATGGGTGGCCACAGCACGATCACCGTGGTCGGCGGAGCGTCGTCAGCGCTCGATTCCTGCTTCGCACTCGCGCACCGGTGCGAGCAGCTGTGGAGCCGATTCCTCCCGACCAGCGACATCACCCGGCTCAACTGGGCCGAAGGCGACCCGGTTGACGTCGATCCGCTCACTGTGCGGCTCGCGACCGCGATGCTCGCGGGATTCGCGCGAACGGGAGGGGACTTCGATCCCACCCTCCTGCCTGAGCTGCTCGAAGCGGGCTATGTCAACTCCCGCGTCGATCCCGAGCGATCCACCTCCCTGCCCGACTCGGCCCGCGCGCCCGGTGAGATCGGCGGAATGCTGATCGAGGGTGACGCCATCGCGCTTCCCCGGGGCACCACTCTCGACCCCGGTGGAATCGGCAAGGGGCTCACCGCCGACCTGATCTGCGAACTCGCGCTCGCCGAAGGCGCTTGGGGTGTGATGGCCGAGATCGGCGGTGATGTCGCGGTCGCCGGAGACGCCCCAGGCGCGCAGGGGTGGCGCATCGGCCTCGAGGATCCCCACGCCGACGGCGAATACGCGGCGATCATCCGACTCGGTGCCGGGGCAATCGCGACCTCGAGCCAGCTGAAGCGTCGATGGGGTTCCGGCCCTGGCGAGCGGCACCACCTGATGGATGCCACCACCGGAACCAGCGCGGTGAGTGACGCGCACACCGTCTCCGTGATCGCCGCCTACGGCTGGTATGCGGAGACGCTGACGAAACCCGGCTTCCTTAGGCCCACTCCGGACTACCTGTCGTGGCTCCCCTCCGTCGGGGCTGCGGGATGCGTCATCGATCGTGACGGAACCCTTCACACTTCACCGAACTGGCAGGACTACGCATGAACTCTCCCCACCTGTGGTGGTACATCACCCGGGCCAGTGCGATCGTGGCCTGGGCTCTCATGACGCTGTCCGTCGTGTGGGGCACCCTGCTCTCCACCCGGGTGCTGCGAAAGGTCGACAACCCTTCGTGGTTGCAGGACCTCCACCGCTATCTCGGAGGCACAGCGATCGTCATGGTATTGATCCACATGGTCACGCTCATGCTCGATGGATGGCTGCACTTCTCCGTCGCGAATGTCCTCGTGCCCTTTTCCTCGGACTATCGAGCGCTGCCCGTCGCGATCGGCATCCTGGGGTTCTACCTTCTCGTGGCGGTGCAGGGCTCCTCGTTGCTCATGCGCTGGCTCCCGCGGCGGTTCTGGAAGGCCGTTCACTACTCCAGCTACCTGATCGTCGTGTTGGTGTCGTTCCATGCCGGCCTCACGGGAACGGATGTCGCGGCTCTCTGGTATCGCATCGTGGCGATCTCCATCATCGGTCTCTCGGTCGTTGCGGTGCTCGTTCGGGTGCTGGCCGGCACGAAAGCAACTACAAGCCGGGGTAGCGCGTCGGTGCGAAGTGTCCCTGACACCACGGTGTCGGACACGACCGTGCGTTCGGGTGACGGTCTCGCAACAGGGTCCGCCGCGCTACCTCTCGTTCTCGACCGCACGACCATGCGGGTGGCCGCGACATTCCGTGTCTCCGACGAAGTGCTCGGACTTCGGCTGGTGCCGACCACCACCGATCTGCTGCCGGTGTGGCACCCCGGGGCTCACATCACACTGGCGCTCCCGAATGGTCTCGAGCGCCAGTACTCGCTGTGTGGGGATCCTGCCGACAGGTCGCACTTCGACATCGCGGTGTTACAGACCCAGCCCTCGCTCGGGGGCAGCAGCTGGATCCACGCCAATGCGCGTCCCGGCCTGGAACTGGAGGTGACCGGGCCGCTCAACCACTTCGAACTGGAACCCGCCTTCTCCTACACCTTCATCGCCGGGGGAATCGGCATCACGCCGATCAAGGCCATGATCGAATCCCTTCCCACCCGGAGGGAGTGGCACCTCGTCTACGTCGGGCGTAGCCGCAAGTCGATGGCCTTCGCGGACGAACTGGTCGACCGCTATCCGGGCCGTGTGCTGGTGCATGCCTCAGATGAGAACGCCGCAACGCTCAACTTCGAGAAGTTCTTGCAGGCGGTGGAGACGGATGTCTACTGTTGCGGCCCCGAGGCACTCATGATGCGGATCGCGGCGGCTGTGCCGCGGGAGCGCCTGCACCTCGAGCGCTTCCAGCCCGTAGAGCGCGCGGCGATCGGCGGTCCCCAGGCCGTGATGGTGAGCTGCCGCAAGAGTAAGAAGAACTTCGACGTGCCGGCCGGCCAGAGCATCCTCGACGCCCTCGAACAGAACGGTCTCCCAATCCTCGGCTCCTGCCGCAAGGGCGTGTGCGGCACCTGCGAGGTGCGAGTGGTGAGCGGGCTTCCCGATCATCTCGATTCGGTCGTCGACGACGAAGAGAAGGATCGCGTCGGCATCATGTACCCGTGCGTCTCGCGGGCGACCACACCGGATCTCGTTCTCGACATCTAGCTCCGAAAACCTCGACATCTAGGTCCGAAAGCACATCTAGCTCCGAAAGCACATCTAGCGCCAAAAACTATGACGCGCCCAAAACGATGACGCGCCCCCGTCCGAACCCGAATCGGAGGGGGGCGCGTCGGTTCGTGTGGGGGGACTAGATGACGTCGCCCCGAGTCTCTTGGCTGGTGATCTTCTCGTTGCCCGTCGGGTCCACCGCGGTGCGGGTGGTCGACACCGTCGAACGCTTGCGCGAGACCATGATGATCGAGATCAGGAAGACGACGACGCCGGCTCCCATGAGGAGGTACCCGATGACGTGCAGATCGACCCCCGGAACAGTGAGGCTGATGGCGAATGCGACGATCGCGCCGACGACGAAAAGAAAAATGCCTGTACCGATACCCATGATGAGTCCTTCCGGTGCTGCCCTGGTGAGTGAAAGTGCGCCGAGTGGCGGCACACATAATCAGTGTCCACCAACAATCGTAGCCGTCTGTCCCCTAAAAGGGGGGCAAGATTTGCGATAATCTCCTGCGGGTACGCTGGGAGCGGGCCAGAATCAAACCGGAACGCCCCGTTTACCAGCTCTCTTCCCCTGGAGTCATCCCATGCGCCGCAGCATCGCCCTCGCCCTCATCCCCGGTGACGGAATCGGTCCAGAGGTGGTCGGTGAGGCGGTGAAGGTCCTCGAAGCGGTGATCCCGATGGACGTGGAGCTCACCACCACGCTCTTCCCGTTCAGCGCCGCGCACTACCTCGCCACCGGCGAGATCCTGAGCGATGCCGGTCTCGATGAACTCAAGACGCACGACGCGATCCTGCTCGGCGCCGTGGGCGGGGATCCCCGGGATCCGCGTCTCGCCGGCGGCCTGATCGAGCGTGGGCTACTGCTTCGACTTCGTTTCGCCCTCGACCACTTCGTGAACCTGCGTCCGACCCGTCTCCTGCCGGGGATCGTCTCCCCGCTCGCCGATCCCGGCATCGTCGACTTCGTCGTGGTGCGCGAGGGCACCGAGGGGCCCTACGTGGGCAACGGGGGTGCTATCCGCGTCGGCACGCCGCACGAGGTGGCGAACGAGGTGTCGGTGAACACGGCGTTCGGCGTCGAGCGCCTGGTGCGCTACGGATTCGCTGCGGCATCCGCTCGGCCGCGCCAGAAGGTCACGCTCGTGCACAAGACCAACGTGCTCACCCATGCCGGCAGCCTCTGGCAGCGCACCGTCGACCGGGTCGCGGCCGAGTACCCGGCCGTAACCGTGGACTACCTGCATGTGGACGCCGCCACCATCTTCCTCGTCACCGACCCCGCTAGGTTTGACGTGATCGTCACAGACAACCTCTTCGGCGACATCCTCACCGACCTCGCGGCCGCGATCAGCGGCGGTATCGGACTTGCCGCATCGGGCAACATCAACCCCGACGGCACGTTTCCGTCGATGTTCGAGCCGGTGCACGGCTCGGCTCCCGATATCGCCGGGCAGCAGAAGGCAGATCCGACCGCGGCGATCCTGTCGGTCGCGCTCCTGCTCGATCACCTGGGACTGCCGGATGCCGCGGCGCAGGTCACGGCGGCGGTCACTGCTGATCTCGCCTCGCGCGGGGCCGCGGCACGAAGCACCTCGCAGGTCGGCGACGCCATCCGCTCGCAACTGCCGCACACTTAAGATCTGCCAGAATTTTGGTTCGTAAGAAATAGGGACTCCATGAAAAACCTGCTCGCTCCGGCAACACTCAATTTCACCCGTCGGCTCAACCCCGAGGCGCTCGCCGAGCTCGAGCGCACCGAGATCCTCTCCGATCCGGGGTTCGGCAAGCACTTCACCGACCATATGGTCGACATCTGCTGGTCCGCGCGAGGCGGCTGGCACCGCCCGCGGGTTCAGCCCTATGGTCCGATCGAACTCGACCCCGCCGCGGCCGTGCTGCACTACGGGCAGGAGATCTTCGAGGGGCTGAAGGCCTACCGCCACGCCGATGGCTCCATCTGGAGCTTCCGTCCGGAGGCCAATGCGGCGCGCATGCAGCGCTCGGCTCGCCGGCTCGCCCTTCCCGAGCTGCCGACCGAGTACTTCCTCGATTCGCTGCGGGAACTCATCGCCGCCGACGGTGCCTGGGTGCCGACGGCGCCGGACACCAGCCTCTACCTTCGGCCTTTCATGTTCGCCAAAGAGGCCTTCCTCGGCGTGCGCCCGGCAGAGAAGGTCAACTACTACGTGATCGCGAGCCCGGCCGGGGCGTACTTCAGCGGCGGTCTCGCCCCCGTGTGCATCTGGCTCTCGACCACCTATTCGCGCGCCGGAAAGGGCGGAACGGGTGCGGCGAAGACCGGTGGCAACTACGCCTCGTCGCTCATCGCCCAGGCTGAGGCCTACGAGCACGATTGTGCCCAGGTGCTCTTCCTCGACTCCGAGGAGGAGAAGTTCCTCGAGGAGCTCGGTGGCATGAACATCGTGCTCGTGAAGAAAGACGGCACGCTGCTCACCCCGGCGTCCGACAGCATCCTCGAGGGCATCACGCGCGACTCGATCCTTCAGCTGGCCGAGGACCGCGGCCACACGGTCGAACGTCGGCGGGTGACCATCGACGAATGGCGGGAGGGTGCGGCATCCGGCGACATCGTCGAGGCTTTCGCCTGCGGCACGGCGGCGGTCGTTGCGCCGATCGGCCTGCTCAAGGCAGAGGGATTCGAGATCAGGCACGACAGCACCGAACTCGCGTTGTCGCTTCGCGAGGAACTCACCGGCATCCAGTACGGCACGGTCGAAGACCGGCACGGCTGGATGATGCGGCTCGACAGCGACGATTCGGCGACGGTTTCGGATTCGGTGGCACAGTGAAAATCGCGCGCTTCTCGGTTGACGGCGGGGATCCCCGCTACGGCATCCTCGACGGGGACGACTACGTCGTGCTCTCCGGCGACCCCATGTTCAGCGGATTCGGCACCACGGGGGAGCGCGTCGCCGCGTCCGACGTGAAGCTGTTGGCCCCGGTCATCCCTCGCTCCAAGGTCGTCTGTATCGGCCTCAACTACGCGGCTCACCGCGATGAGCTCAAGAACGACGCGGCTTCTCCCGAGGCGCCGCTCATCTTCCTCAAGCCGAACACCGCCGTGGTCGGACCGGGTGACACGATCCAGATGCCGCCCGTCGAGGGGCGGATCGTCCACGAGGGCGAACTCGTGATCGTGATCGGCAAGATCGCCAAGCGGGTGAAGGCCGCGGACTACGCGGACGTGATCTTCGGGTACACCATCGGCAACGATATCTCCGCTCGCGACCAGATGTTCGCCGACGGACAGTGGGCCAGAGCGAAGGGATACGACACCTTCGCTCCGCTCGGTCCGGTGATCGAGACCGAGTTGGACTGGTCCAACCTCGAGATCCAGACCTACGTCGACGGCGAGCCTCGCCGGCACGGCAACACCAGGGACATGCTGCACAAGATCCCCGAGATCATCGAATACGTGTCTGATGTCTGGACTCTTCTTCCCGGCGACGTGATCATGACCGGCACACCGGCCGGCCTCGGCGGGTTCCTCGACGGCCAGACGATCGATATCACCATCGAGGGAATCGGCACGCTCAGCAATCCGGCGAAGAACCGAGTGTGACTCGCCCCGCCCGGTGGTCTCGGTGCGGCGGCCCGTTCTCGGCCAGCATTGCGCGGTGGTCTCGATGCGGCGACTCATTCTCGGCCGGCATCGCCCGGTGGTCGAGTAGGTCGCTCAGCGACCGTATCGAGACCCGCCTCTCGTGACTCGTCTCCGCTGGCTCCCCGGTCTCGCCCTCGCGGCCGTCGGTGCGGCGGCCGGCTTCGGGCTGCATCTGCTGCTCCCCGGCCTGCCCTGGCTCACCGCAGCACTCATCCTCGGTGTGATCGTCGGTTCGATCCCGCCATTCCGTCGCGGCTTGGACGGTGTGCTCGCCCCCGGCCTGGCCATCGCGAGTCGTCGACTGCTGAGACTCGGCATCGTGGTGCTCGGGCTCAAGCTCAGCCTCGTCGACATCGCTCGCCTCGGCTGGGTCGCGATCCTCGCCATCGTGGCGCTCGTCATCGTGAGCTTCGTCATCACCTGGCTCGTCGGACGCGCGTTCCGGCTCGAGGGTGACCAGGCCGTGCTCATGGCGGCGGGATTCTCCATCTGCGGCGTATCGGCGGTCGGCGCGATGGCTGCCGCTCGGCGCTCCCCGGAGAAGGACACCGGCACCCCGATCACGCTCGTCACCCTGTATGGCACGCTGGCGATCGTGGTGCTGCCCGCCCTGGCGGGCCTGTTCCAGCTCGACGCCCGCCAGTTCGGGCACTGGGTCGGAGCGAGCGTGCATGACGTCGGGCAGGTGGTCGCCACCGCCCAGACCGCGGGCGCGGCGGCTCTCGCAGTCGCGGTGGTCGTCAAGCTCACCCGGGTGCTGATGCTCGCACCCATGGTCGCGATCGCATCGATCCAGACTCGGCGGCGTGATGCGGCAGCGGATGCCTCGTCGCGCGCCTCCACGAAGAGACCGCCGATCGTGCCGCTGTTCATCATCGGGTTCCTCGTCGCCGTTCTGCTGCGGTCGTTCGTGCCGCTGCCGGAAACCGTGCTGGCGATCGCGGACATCGTGCAGTCGGCGCTCCTTGCCGCCGCGCTCTTCGGCATCGGCGCCTCGCTGCGTGTCGAGCAGCTCGCGCGCTCTGGCCTGAGGGCGGTCGCGGCCGGCCTCGTGTCGTGGGTCGTCATCCTCGGTCTCGCCCTTGCCGCGGTGTATCTCTCCTGAGTGACCCCGCCTCTATCCCGCTCGTCGAGTTCGGTCGCTCTCGTGCGTGCGCAGAACCGCCTGGCGGGAACATCCGTGCGAGCGACCGTCAGGCTGAGTGAAACCACTCCCCGGTAGGATTGATGCGCCATGTCACCCTCCTTCAGCACAGCCACCGGAGCCGACGTCCGCGTCCGTTTCTGCCCTTCGCCCACCGGAACCCCGCACGTCGGACTCATCCGCACGGCCCTCTTCAACTGGGCCTACGCCCGGCACACCGGCGGCAAGCTCGTCTTCCGCATCGAGGACACGGATGCCGCGCGCGACAGCGAGGAGAGCTACCTTCAGCTTCTCGACGCGCTGAGCTGGTTGAACATCGAGTGGGACGAGGGAGTGGGGGTCGGCGGTCCGAACGAGCCCTACCGCCAGTCCCAGCGCGGCGAGATCTACGCCGGCCTGATCGAGCGACTTCGGGCGAGCGGGCACCTCTATGAGAGCTTCGCCACGGCGGAGGAGATCGAGGCCCGCAACATCCAGAACGGGCGCGATCCGAAACAGGGTTACGACAACTTCGAACGCGACCTGAGCGATGAGGCGAAGGCCGCCTACCGCGCCGAGGGCCGCTCGCCGGCCTTGCGCCTTCGGGTGCCGGATACCGACCTCTCGTTCGACGACCTGGTTCGTGGCGAGATAACGTTCCCCGCCGGGTCATTCGTCGACTTCGTGGTCGTCCGACCGAACGGCGCCCCGCTCTACACCTTCGTCAACCCGGTGGATGACGCGCTCATGGGCATCACCCACGTGCTGCGCGGTGAGGACCTGCTGTCGTCGACGCCGCGGCAGATCGCGCTCTATCACGCGCTCATCGAGATCGGAGTGGCGAGTGCCATCCCGCGCTTCGGCCACATGCCTTACGTGATGGGGGAGGGCAACAAGAAGCTCTCCAAACGGGATCCGGAGTCGAACCTGTTCCATCACCGCGAACGCGGTTTCATCCCCGAGGGCTTGCTCAACTACCTCTCGCTGCTCGGCTGGTCGCTGAGCCACGACCGCGATGTGTTCAGCATGGACGAGATGGTCGCTGCCTTCGACATCACGGACGTGAACCCCAATCCGGCCCGCTTCGACCTGAAGAAGGCCGAGTCGATCAACGGCGACCAGATCCGTCTGCTCGCTCCGGACGTGTTCGTGGAGCGCCTTCTTTCGTACCTGACGGGGCTCGTCTCCGATCCGCCCACCGGCACCGAGCAGGCGATCCTGCGTGAGGCCGGCCCGCTCGTGCAGGAGCGCATGCAGCTGCTCGGCGAGGCACCCGCTCTGCTCGGATTCTTCTTCGCCCCGGATGACTCCATCGAGGTGGACGCGGATGCGACGCCCCCGGCGGGCTCGGCCGAGATCCTCGATGCCGCGGTCGGTGCGCTCGAACAGCTGAACGACTGGTCTCACGCCGAGATCGAGCGGGTGCTGCGCACCGAGCTGATCGACGGCGGAGGGCTCAAGCCGCGCATCGCGTTCGGCCCGCTGCGCACCGCGCTCTCTGGCAAGCGGATCAGTCCTCCGCTCTTCGAGTCGATGCAGCTGCTCGGCAAAGAGTCGACGCTCGCGCGACTCTCCCGCCTGGCTGCGTCGCTGGTCGATTAGGGCGCTCCGCTGGTCGAGTAGGGCGCTCAGCGCCCGTTCCGGGACCTGTAGGTCGCGTGCGGGTTCCCGATACGCCCGCTGGCGCTCGCTACTCGACCGCCGGGAAGCTGCTCGACCGGCGCGGTCTACTCGCGCGGCCCCCGCAGGTGCTCCCGGGTGAGCGCATCCATTTCCTCGTCGGTCAGCGCATCGAGCGCCTTCGCTTCCGAGCGGTCGACGCGCGACCATCGCAGGAACATCAGGATCAGCACCGGCACATCCGCGACCTCCGCGATGAACCACAGAAGGTCGCCCGAGAGATGCTGGTCGTGGTACGCCGAGGGGAACCACGTGGGCAGTGATCCCGCCACCTGACCGAGCCCGTCGAGCACATGGTTGTTCAGGCGCAGCAGGATGCCCGGAATCGCGTCGACCACCAGCTCGACGAACACGAAAAGGAACTCCACGGTGATGAAGAAGCTCGTGCGCTGCGTGGTGTTCTCCACGATCGGCAACACCATGAGGAGGCCCACCAGGGGCACTGCCACCGTGAGCCCAGCGCCCGCGAACGCATTCTCGCGCAGGCTGCCCGCCAGCGGCGTGAGGAACACCGAGAAGGCCGCCAGTGCGAACAGGGGAGCGAATACCGCGTTGCCCACCAGCCGTACGGGCCACGAACCCATCACGGCATCCATCCGTTGTAGCGAGCCGCCGGTGAGCACCAGCCTCGCCAGCGCGACGGGTGCACCGAGGCTCAGCAGGCCGGGCACGGCGAAGAGGAGGAGGGCGATCCGGGTCGTGAAGGCCCAGCGGAGGTCCGTGCTCCAGACGCCGAGGAACCCCAGATTCACGACGGCGAATGAGCCGAGACCGAGTGCGAAGAACCAGACGGTGCGGATGACCGGCCACGGCACTTCCCGCCGGCGCAACGCCAGCACGCCCGCGGCGTAGAGGGCTGCGGCCAGCACGACAACCCCCACGGAAACTGCGTCGAATCGCCAGGTGGTGAGGAAGGTGAGGGGGGAAGGCGTGGCCGGCTCGATTCAGCGAAGCGTGGAGATCTGCGGGAGGTTCGAACGAATTCTGTCACGCCTCGCCGAGAGCTCGGCCCAGCATTTGGGCGACCCCCCGCCGGTAGGTTAGAGTGACTAGTCGGCTCGGGTTCGTCCGGAGTGCGGTGGGGTATGGTGTAATTGGCAACACGGAAGATTCTGATTCTTTTGTTCTTGGTTCGAGTCCAGGTACCCCAGCAGTAAATTCGGCGAGAAACCGCGGCTCAACAGCCCATCCACCCGGGCCTCTGGTCGCCCCAATCTGGTGTCAACAAACAGATTCTTTACCAAAAACCCCACAACGGGCCCGATTCGAGGCTTTTTCGGTCCGCGATTACGGGGCGGCACTGGCCACTCCCGGAACGTGCTGGAGCGGCTCGCGCACCTTCTGGATATGCAAACGTTGCCGCCCTCGGCGCCGGTCTTTCTCACCCAGAACGAAGTCGCCGAACTCCTGCGCCTTCCAGTCCGAACCGTCGAGGATTGGCGGCTCACCCGGAACGGACCTCCCTGGCTGAAACTCGGGCGGCACGTTCGCTACGAGCAGGACGACCTGCTCGGATGGGTGAAGGAGCGCCGGCATGGCTAGGCCCCGCATCCGCGCCGGCGAGCTCGGCGCAATCCAGATCACCCGCCTCGCCGCGGACAGCTACCGTGCCCGAGCCAGGGCGAGGGACGACGCCGGGACACTGCATCAGCTTGTGGCCGTCGCCAACACCGAAGACGCCGCACGCATCGCGCTCCGCCACAAAGCCGACACGCTCAGCACATCAATGCTCGCCGGCCTCACTGGCACGAACACGATCGCCGAGGCCGCAGCGTGCTGGCTGGAGCAGGTGCGCGCCCGAGCGATCGCCGGGTCACTCACGTTCTCCACCTACGAGTCCTACGAGACGACCGTCCGGTGCGTCCTGCTGCCGCAGTGCGGCGGGATCACCCTCGACGTGTTGACCGTGGGCAGATGCGACCGGATCATCCAGGCGATCATGCTGCACCGCAGCGTCTCCGCCGCCCGCCGCGCCCGAGTCGTGTTGGGACAGATCTGCGGATACGCGGTGCGTGACGATGCCATCCGGTACAACCCTGTCCGGGATGTGCAGCGGCTGCCGTTGGCCGAGAAGAAGACCTCGATCCTCATCCCGGCGCAGATCGTCGGCATTCGTGAACTGATGCAGCACTGGCGGGAGACATCCACGAACGGGCCGCGCCCGGACTACCGGGCTCTCATCGACGGGATGGACATCATGCTCGGGACCTCGGCGCGGGTGGGGGAGTGCATCGGGCTGCGCCGGTGTGATGTGGACATGACCACCGCTCCGCCGACGCTACTTATCGACGGAACCATCGTGCAGACGAAGGAACATGGGATCACCCGGAAGAACTCCCCCAAACGCTCCCGCCAGCGCCGCCGGGTCTCGCTCCCGGCGCTCGCGGCCGCGGCGGTCCGCCGCCGACTCGCACTGGCCGGCAAAGGAAAGGACGCACTGCTGTTCGCCACGAAAAACGGGAACCCTATCAGCGTCAGCAACTACGAACGACTTCTTCGATCCTTCATCCACGACAACTTCGAGGAACTGGAAAAGCTCGACGTGGAGGTGGGGCATTACAGCACTCACATCTATCGCCGCACCACCGCCACCCTTGTGGAGCGCGCGGTGGGGCTAACGCTCGCGTCCCGGCTGCTTGGGCACGCGAGCGAGCAAATCACCCGGACCAGCTACGTCGTCAGCGCCGAACAAGTCGACCCCATCACGGTCGGCGTTCTCGACGGGTTGCTAGGAAGCTGACTGGCCCTGTCGCGCTCGTTGCGGTCTTCGCGAACCTGGCTGGGTGCACTGGTTCGACCAGAACCACCTGCTCCTCGATCGGCGATCGGCAGTGATTCATGCGGTGCCCGGGGAGGAGTCGCCCGCCTTTGTAACTCAAGAAACGACCGGTTTTACCGCCGCATCTTTAAAGAACGTCTCTTCCGCCGCTCTTCGGGCTGCGAAGTCGTCTTTCACAAACTGGGCGAAGTCCTTCTCGCGGTTGACGATCGCATGTTCCGCCTGGTCCGGCGCCGATTCCGCTCCGGGCCAAGTGGTTTGTCGGGTAGGGCGATCGCTGTCGAGTTTGGTGCCAGCGATTGCCGTCCAGTCTCGGAGTCGTTCACGGGCGGCCGCGAAGTCGGCGTGCCACGCCACGGGTGCGGATCCTTCTTGTTCCGGATCGTAAGCGCCGAGCCAGTGGAGGTGGAGCGCCGAGAGTTCCCAGACCAGTTCTGGGTGCCGGTGCCAGTACGGGGGGATGATCGTGACAGGGAGACCGTAGCTGCGGCGCAGCCAATTCACCCAGCCGTCGAGGGCGAACCACTCCTGGACCGCTTCCTCCGCCGTGAGCACATTCCAGTTGACCGGGTGCGGAGGTTCTGGTCTGCGCAGTTCTTCCTCGGACGGGCCAGCGAATTCGTCATCGCCTGCTTCGGGCTCGTCCAACTTTGGCACATCGATAGGAAGTGTGGGGTGGTCATCCATGGTCATGCCCTCGATGGTTACGTCCGGGAAATGGGGTGCTGGTAGCGGGGGGAAGGGTGTCAAGGTTTGGCCTCGGCCGCACCAGCAAATCGGGCTCGTTCCTTACAGGGATAGCGCGTTTGATTGCGCGGGTGCGCTCCGGTGGGGGTGGTTCGTGCTGATGTCGGCGAGCTGTTCGCGCCGCTCCGAACTGCCACGGGCAGCAGCAGCCCGTGCAGACACAGGGGTTGGAGCGGTCCCAGCAGGGAGTTCTCCGGCAATTTCGCTGGCCGCGATGCTCTCCGGGTCTGCGGCGCTGCCGACGGGTGCTTTGCGGTTCACGGTGTAGCTCTGGCGTGCGGCATCGTGACCCATTTTCTTGGCCACGAACTCATCTCCTGCCTGGACCTCCCCATCAACCTCATGCTCGTATTCGTGGACGTACCCTTCGGCGATGAAATTGTCGCCTTTCTGGAAACGCTCGTAGGAGCGTTCGGCGGCTTTGCGATATTGGACGAGGTTGTGGAAGCTGGACTCGAGTTGGGTGAAGGACCCGTCGTCGTTGCGTTGGAAGTGTTCCTGCCCGACCCTTAAGAACAAGCGGGCCTCTCCTTTGCTGGTCATGGACAGTTCGGGGTCGGTGAGGATGAATCCGGAGAGGGACTGTTGGGTGCGGATAGTCATGGGACTGCTCCTTCAATATGTTTGCGAAATGGCGGTGCCTCATGGCTTGCCACAGTAAGGAGCGATGGCCGCGCCAGAAGCGGGATCCGGTCGCCCCTTCGCGCCCGATGGTTGGCTCGATGGCTCGATGGCTCGATGGCTTGCTGGTGTTCCGTTTGGCTCATAGCCCGAGCGGCCCGTTGTCCAGTCGTTTCGGTGGGGGACCCTGGTGGGCGCGGGCTGGCAAGGTGGGCTTACATCGCCCGGCGGTGACGCGAAGGGCGGACCGGATCGTTGTTGCGGCCTCCCGTGCGGTGAGTCCTGCCTCTTCGGCCGCCGCACCGAGGACCGCATGCAGCTGGTCGGGTTGAGTCCCGGTTTCAGCGGCGCGGCATGCCGCCCAGAACAGGGCTCTGTTCCGCTCACCCTCACCACGGGCCGCAACCCAGGCAGCCAGTCCTTCAACGTTGACCGGTTGGAGACGGCGCGGACGAGGCGGTACGGCGGGGAGCGGCTCGAGGAACGAGCGGAGCGCGTCAGCATTGATGGCTGCCCCTTGCCGGTTCGCTGTCGCGATCACCGTATATCCGTGCGCGTTTGATGCGGTCCCAGCAATTGAGGGTGGGGCGAGGATGTAGCCGCCGTCGCCGCGGAAGTCGATGTGTGCAGACGGCGCTTGCCAGGACTGCTGCGGGTGATCGACGTCGGTCGGGTAGTACGCGTGGATGCCACCCGAAGGGGTGCGAATCAGCGCCTCCCAGCGCCCAGTGATCCTGGAGCGACGTGCTCGTTCGAACGCGGCGAACCCGGAGTGTTCCGGACGCCGGTCGATATCGACTACGTCGATCCCCGAAAACGCCCCGGTGGGGATCCCGATGTTCGCCATCGGCCACTTGTCCCACCAGGCACGCACTGTCCGCGGATCAGTTGTGGCGTCGTGAAAGCCGTGTGTGGTGAGCGGCCGTTTCTCGCCGGGTACGCACGGAAACACTGGTATCGATTCAGCAGCAAAACGGGCAGCCGCTTGCGGCAGCGGAAGGGCGGCGACCTCCGCAAGGATGGGGACGATTCCGATCACAGCGCAGGCATCCCCGAAGAAGCGTTGCCCTGCCGGAGGGAGGTCACACGGTGAAATGGCACCGGTGGGGGCACCGACCTTTGGGCTGTGGGTGCTTCGCGGACCAGTCCCGGCGGGTCGCCGTCTCCGATCTGCGCGGTCGTCAGGTTGCGTAGGATAGCTACCGCTGTTGCGCGGACTCGTTCCCCGGTTGCCTGTACCACCTCGGCCGGGGTTTTGCCTTCCACAGAACTGGCCCAGGAGCTGACGTAGGGGATGGTGTAGCTGCTGGTGTCGAGGTTGTGGGCGGCACCGATCATCAACGCCACCGATTCGGCCTCGACCTCGCCGATGCCCCGGTGGGCTGCGGCGTCGGGGTTGTCGGGGCCGTGCAGCATCACATGGGCCAGTTCGTGGGCGAGGGTTTTCACTTGGGCGGCGTCGTCCATGTTGCTGCGCACCGACACGGTCCGGCTGGTGTAGTCAGTGAGCCCGTTCGCCCCGCGGATGGCACGTTCGTCGGACACCCGTTGGATCCTGAAACCGTGATCGTGAACCTGGGCCGCCAACCCATCCCACAACCCCTCCGGTGCGGCACCGCGCAGCAACCGTGCGGGTGGACGCACCGGGACGGGGTCGCCTGCGGTTTGGGATATATCCCAGACGTAGGCCGGCTTCACCCCGATCATCCGGGAACGAACAACCTCCCCAAGCCGAGGCTGCTCCGCTCGACCGAGACGTCGCCACGATTCTGCAATCTGAGGCGTTATGGTGGCGAACCGGGCCGTCACCGGGGCGTGGATCATGTACCCGGTTTGGCCTTTGGCGACGGCCCGGTTCAGTTGTTGCCACTGCCTGAACCCGGCCACGTAGGAGGGCATCGGTTCGGGTACCCGCCCGGCCTCGTATGCGGCGGAGTGCTGTACCCAGATCAGGAGGGTGTTACCGAAGGATCGGCCCCGGAACCGGGCGGCGAATTCCATCGCCCGACGCCAGTCATCGCTGGATACCAACCCGTCGACCGCGTCGACCAACTGTTCGTGCAGCTGAGCGATCCGCTCGTCGCGCGCGGATCGCTGCTCGTCCGACTCCGGCATCCCGCTTCCTGCTCCCTGTCCGACTGTTCACGCACGCATTCCATGCACTCGTAGAGGTGCGCCGCGCAGCCCGCGCGCCCGGGGGTATGGCGCGGTGAGCGGTGTAGGTCAGGAAGTTCGGAGCTGGTCTTCGAGGTTGGAGCGTTCGTCTTGGAGTTGGCGGGCGTCGCCCCGTGCGGTCCAGGGGCGCAGGTCGGTAATGATGGGGCGGGCAGTTCGCAGCATGGTCACGCTGATCCCGAATGGCAGGGTTCGCAGCACGTTGGGTGGCATGACGGGGACGCGGCGGAGGGAGCGTTGGGAGGAGTGGCCGCCGTATTGGTCGGTGGAGACGGAGTTCGTTTGTTCGTCGCGTTCGCCGATGAGGGTGGAGAGGTCTTGGAGGTCGCGGCTGTTGGACGCTCCGCCGAGAATGATTTTGACGATCGAGGCGTCCCAGATGGCGTTTGCGTTGTTGTCGCCCCATTTCTGACGCGCTTGCGCGAGTGATTGCAGGACGGGCATGGTGGTAATTCCGGTGCCGCCTCCTTCTGCCATTAACGTGGGTAGGGACGGGAGGGGTGCGAGGTTTCCGATCTCATCCAGTGCCATCAGGAGCGGTGGGTCGAGGCGGGCTCCGGGGGAGCGGGCGGCGAGCTTCCGCGCCGTTTCGACCAGGTCTTCAATGAACGCTGCGAGGAGGCCCGCGGATGCCCCAGCTCCGGCGCCGGTGGCGAGCAGGTAGAGGGTGCCGCGGCGGGTGAGGAAGTCGGCCGGGTCGAATTCTTTGCCGTCATAGGGGGTGACGGCGGCCAGGACGCGGGGATCGGCGAGAGCCTGGAAGGCGAGGCCGACGCCTTGCCAGATCGAGTCTCGGGTTCTCGGGTCGGATTGGATCATCGAGTCCAGGGAGTCCGCCCACCCGTATGCCGCGTGACAGTTGGTTTGCAGGATCCGCACCGCATCCCCCGCTGCTGCGGGGCTGAGCGCCCACTGGTAGACGGTGCGGGCGTCCCGTCCGTCGAGGGCGGCCGCGTGCAGCAGCGATTGGATGGCTGCCCGGGTTTTGCCTTCCCAGAATGACCCGTTCTCGACCTGGTTGCCGCCGAGCCCGGTGCCGGCGGCGAGTCCGGTTGCTCGGATTATCGCGGTCAACGGGTCCTGGCAGCCTCGCACCGGCGACCACCGCAATCCGACCGGCAGTCCTGGGGCAAGTTGCTGCGGGTCGAACACCGCAACGGGTCCGAGTCGTTGGCGCGCGGTGAGGGTGGCGGTGAGGTTGTCGGGTCTGGTGCTGGTGCTGATGACCGCTCCGGGGGCGTCGAGGATCGCGTTGATGACGATGTGCAACCCTTTCCCGCTGCGGGGCGGCCCGATCAGCAGGATGGAATCCTCGACGGTCGCCCACACTTGCTGACCGTGCGCGGTGCCCAGGAGGTATCCGACATCGCGCGCGGTCGGATGCGTCACTGAGGGCCGAATTGTTGGCGCTAGTTTCATGAGTTGTCTCGCTGAGGCGAGCCGGTGTATTTCGGAAGCGGTGGCCGTACCTTCTAGCTTCCGTGGATCAGCCTGGCTGCGATGAGCGCGCACCTTCGCAACCACCCACACCGTGGGGACCATGATGATGGCGAGCATCACGGTGACGAGGGTCCAGTACAGCATCCAGTTCAACCCGTGCACACCAAGAGGGATCCCGGGGTCGAGGGGATGGGCAAACACTCCAAGACCGGAACCGGCCCCTCCGGTCGGCACCGGCAACCCGCTCAGCCATGCCGTGGCCGTGCCAGCACCCCGCAGGATGAGAGCAAATGCGACACCTCCGCCGAGGGCACCTAATCCGAGGTTCAAGAGCTGGTCGTTGACGGGTCGTACCTGCTGTGCGCTCACGGGGTGCCGCCACGAACCAGGGTGCCGGAGCTCGTCCCGAACAGGATCAAATCGGAAGTCCCATGCGGTGCAGGAATCGTCTCGAGCACGGCATACACACGTCCGTTCGTTGCTGCTCGGCGTTCACCGACGATGACGGCGATGGCGACCCTCTCACCTGGCAGGAACCCTTCACCAATCATTTCCTGCACATCGGCGGCACGGCCGCCTTCGCGCATCTCGAGGCGAATCGGACCGCCGTCTTGCTCTGCGATGTGGGCGATCAACTCGCCGACCAGGTTCCGCCCGAGCGAACCAGGCAGGAACAACTCACCTTCTAGGGTCGAGTCGATAGTCCCGTCCTCGCCGATGGCGATAACAACGTGTGGGACCGACTGGTGGGCCGAAAACTGTTGCACAGTGCTCCCAGGTTGCGAAAAGGTGGTCGTTTGTTCTTCTGAGGTGCGTGGTGTTCCCCAGAGACTGCTCGAGGTTGTCCCGGTGCCGCCGGCAGGGGCCCCTGGCCGGTCGGAGGGACGGGAGACGTGCGGAGCCTCATATGGCCGGAAGCCCGCGACTAGGCTGAACGGCTCTTGTCCCACGTTGCCCCACCACGAACGTTCCGAACTTTGGCCTCGTTGTAGCTGGGGTGGCATTGCCGTCTCTGACCGGCGTGCGCGGGATGGTCAGTGCCGCCAGCGCACGTCGCCGAGCCTCGGCCTCCAGATTCGGGTAGGGCTGTGCGCCGCGACGTGCGCGAGCGAGGGAGTCCATCCGGACTTCCTCTCGCAATTGGGCACCCTCGACCGTTGCAAGCAATTCGTGTGTGAGTGCTGCGATCCGGGCAGGTCGCCTCGTGTCGGCTCGGATTTGGGCTGCGAGTTCCGCGGCCCAGAAAGCGTCCGAAATGAGGGCGGTCGCTGCCCGCACCTCCGCCTGCTCTTGGAGAAGCGCTCTCATTGCGGATGGTGCATGTCGTCGGGAGAAGAATGCGCTGGCTGCTGCCTTGTTCTCCGCGCGCGCATTGATGGTGGCACGATGCGGACGTCGAGGCGGCAGGCCCAGCTGTCGGCGGCGTCGTTCGCGGCGGCGGCGTTCGTTCTGCTCCTGGTTGAGCTTGTCCCGCAGCTCCGGATCAGCACGGCGAACCCTCTGGCCCGTGCTTCGCACATCGCTTTGTGCTGCCTGGTACTCGCGTTCGCGTTGGCGCTGTGCGGAATCCTGCCGGCGTCGCGTGTTCTGTTCACGGGCCGCTCGTTTTCGCTCTTCAGAGTTGCGCTGGTAGTAGTTACGTTTAAGTTCGCGGATTCGCCCCGGGTTCCGTTCATTCCATTCCTCTCCCTTCGCGCGGGCCCGCTCAGGATTGGCTGCGGCCCAGTCCTTCGCACGCTGCCGGTTCTGCGTTCGGCGCGCGTCCTGCGCTTTGAGGTGTTCCTGCCGGCGTTGCTCGTAGTCGCGCCTGTCTTGGCGGAACTTTTCCGGGTTAGCGGCCTGATACTCGGCGCGCCGTTCCCGCTCGTTCAGCCGGTATTTTTTGATCAGTTCCGGGTTCGCCGCACGCCAACGCTGTTGCCACTCTCGTGCCTTCGCACGCGCCTTCGCGCTTTCTTGGTTGCCCGTCATGACCACCCAACGGCAACTGGCAGAGCAGTGACTCCGCGGGTTAGCCGGGTGAGTTGCTCGACGGTGGTCTTCGGCCAGATGCGCATGCCTCACAGGTGCGCGCAGGCCGCCGGTGAGTCGTCGCCTCGCCAGCGGGCCGGGTGTGGCGACCTATTCAGGCAACGGGGGACTCGCGGAAGACAGGAATCGTGAATTGGTGTCAAAGGCTGCGAGTTCGTTGGGGTGCAGTTGGTGTTGCACGACAAAGGAACGTTCTTTGATCCGCCAAAGTCCCTGCCCGACTCCGAGCCCGGGGAGGAGGTCTCGTTCGGTTCCGGTCAGTCCCAGGGTTTTGGCGGTGGTGCCGAGTTGGTCGGCTTCCTGCCGGTAGATGATCCGGGTTTCCGCATTCGCGAGCAACGAGGAGGCGAGCGCGTGCATGGCGGTTCCCTTGTCTCCGACGTTGTCGAGGTCGGTGAGTTTGTGGAAGATCAGCATGTTCGCAATCCCTAGGTGGCGGGCGAGTCTCCACTGCGCGTCCATCCGTCGAAGTAGTGCAGGGAACTGCATCAGCCGCCATGCTTCGTCGTAGATCACCCAGCGTTGACCTCCGGCGGGGTCGAGTAATGCTGATTCCATCCACGCGGATGAGCAGGTCATCAGCACGGAGATCAGGGCGGAGTTCTCGGCGACCCGGGACAGGTCGAGAGAGATCATGGGTAGCGAGGGATCGAACTGGACGGTGGAGGGACCGTCGAAGAGTCCGGCGAGGTCGCCGGAGACCAGCCGGCGTAGGCCGTGCCCGAGGAGGCGGCCATCCTCTGCTAGCCGGGCATCCTCGCCTCTGTCGGGGTTGAGGATCCGGTCGATGACCGCCGGCAGCACCGGCACGGTCGTGGATGCGACTGCCGCCGTCAGGGCAACGTCGATCGCGGTGTGCTCTAACGGTGACAATGCTCGATCAAGGATCGTTTCTGCCAACGCACCGATCAGGTCTCGCCGCCGGGAGGTGACCTGGGCGCTCCACTGGGCATCGGAAAGGCCCGATGGACGGTATCCCTCGTCCAGCGGGTTGAGGCGGTTCATCATTCCGTGGCCGAGGATGATCGCTTTCCCGCCGACCGCTTCCGCGATGGCGGTGTGCTCACCTTTTGGATCTCCCGGCACATACACGCGGCGGCCGAACGGGATGGAGCGGGTGTAAAGGCTTTTGGCGAGGGAGGATTTGCCGGCACCGACAATCCCGGCAAGGACAATGTTCGGGGCGGTGATGATCCCTTGCCTGTAGAGATCCCATGGGTCGTATACGAACGAGCCGCCGGAGTAGAGGTCTTGGCCGACGAATACTCCGGCTGATCCCATGCCGCCCTCGGCCAGGAACGGGTATGCGCCAGCCAGGCTCGCGGAGGTGTCCTGATGGGTGGGCACCCGGAAGCGCCGGTACGACCGCAGCGCACTCGGTCCTCTCTCCCCACCCCGGGGAAGGTAACTGGTCGCGTTCGTCAGCGCGCGGTCGATCTCATATCGTGCCTTCGCCTCAGCGCGGGTCCGGCTGGTGGACGCGGCGTGGATGGCCGCTGTCTCGCGGAGGCGTTCCTTCTTGTTGCGTCGGGTTTGCTTCGCTGGGGTGACCAGCGAGCTGGTGTGGAGGATCGTCGAGGGTTTGGCCATGCGGTACTCCTTTGGGTTAGATGCCTCTGCCGAGGGGGAGGGCCGCGGCGGTGAATGCTTGGGCCTGTTGTCCGACCAGGCGCCGGGTTTCACAGGAGGCCTGGATTGCGGCCTGTTCGATGGTGGCCACGGCGGCTTCCAGTTCTGTTTCGGTGGGGGCGGACAGGGCGATGAGGCCGGTGTAGCGCAGCAGCCCGTGGCCTGCGGTGAGGTCGGCGTCTTGTTGGAGGACGTCGTCGTACTCGGCGCTTTGGCGGAGGTCTTCGATCTGCCCGACCTTGGCGCGTTGGTGCGCGTCGGAGATGTAGCCGGTTCGTTTTTTGCGAATATCGCGGGCGGCGATGTCGGCGCGGATCGGGTCGCAGATGAGGGAGAACGACCGGGTGATGCCGCCGGTCAGCAACACTGGGGCGAGGAAGCCGGGGAAGACGAGGCTGCGGGGCCATTCGCTGATCCACAGCACCGTGTGGAAGGCGGTGTCGCTCCGTAGCCGGTCCCAGGATTCCTCCACCACGACGGGGCCTGCGTCGGCGAGGACGCGGCCGACTCCATTCGCGCGCTCAAGGGTGACAGCAACACCGGGGTCGTATGCGCTGCGCAGCATCGCCGCGAGCTGTCTCGGTGGGTACCAGGTGGAAGGTTTCAGATCTGCGGTGCGTAGCGCTGATGTGAGTGTCGTCATCTCCTGTCGGAGGACGTGCGCGGCGCCTTTCATCCCACCACCGGCTGCCCTGACAGACCGGCCCGCCGCGTTGAGGTCCAGCGACAGGCTGATCGTGGACACATGCCGTTCCCCCGCAGGGCCTGCTCGTTCGATGAGTTCCCGGTAGGTGGTTGCCACCCACGACCCGTCATCGTTGCCATGGGTAGCCCACCATTGGGCGAGACCGGACCCGGAGTCCGGCAGGGTTCGCTCGAGGACTTGGAGGCGAGCGATTCGGCCGGAGCGGCACGTTGTGGCCAGAACCCGCCCCCACCCGGTGACGCGGCGTTGTTGTTCGATCGGATCTAACAGGATGAATGACGGGTGGGTGACCTCAAGGATGGCGGTGAGGGTTTGCCCGTAGGGGTCCTGGATCATCACAGCCCCGGTCTCCGGGTCCTCCCATTCACGCAGCGCGGCCGCATCCCCGGGGAGGGCGAGGGTCCCGGTCGGCCGTGGTGTGGCGACACGTTTCCGGTAGGAGGTTTGTTTGCGTGCGGATCGCCAGAACCAGTGCCCGGCGACGGGCAGCCATAGGATCGCTGGCCGTCCGCCGACCGGTAACCAGGTGCCGGCGGCACTCGTGACCCAGACTGGCGATGTCCAGGCGAGGCCCGGGGCGCCGGCGAAGTAGAGGGAGAAGATGATCGACGTCACAGCGACGGAGGCGGTGATCAATTGCGGGACGGTCAGGCCGAGAAGAATTCCTCGACCGGCAAGACGGGAGAACTTCACGGGCCGCAATACGAAGTCCGGCGTGGGATCTGTCATCAATGTTCCTTTATCTCACACCTGCGCGGTCGGTGATGCCGGCTTCCCTGCTGCTATAGGAGGCGCCGTGCCGGCGGTGCTGGTTGGGGTGAGCGGTTGTTGGCTGGCCGTGATGTGTTGGTCCGCGGCACCACCGACCGCGGCGCCCGCTTTCGGTCCCGCCGTCGCGGCAGCCTTGAGCGCCTCCGCACCGATCACTGCGGCTGCGGCGGGACCAGCCGCAGCCGCCCCAGCCCCGGCAGCAGCTCCACCCCCGCCCGCACCGGCGCCGGCACCACCCCCGCCCGCGCCAGCAGCCGCCCCAGCTTCGCCACCTCCGGCCGCCGTCGCACCGCCTGCGGTTGGTCCTGGCGGGGGAGCGCCGCCACCTCCTTTCCCGCTGGCACCGTCGAGCACTTTCTTCGCCGCATCGCCGGATGGTTTCCCAGGGACCGGGATCGGGCGGTTCATGGCCTGCTTGGCTTCCTGCTCGGTGGACATCGCGTGGTAGATGTCGAAACCGATGAAGGAGACGAACTTGTAGGCCATGTAGGGGGCGAACGCCGCGACGAACATCAACACGATCCCGGCGATCGGATCTGAGATGGAAGCCAGGTCGAAATTGATCGGAGCGTTGAGCTGGTTTATGGCGACCAGAAACACCACCACGATCACAAGTTTGGAGACGATCAGGGCGATCACGAACGCCGCCCACTTCCCCACCCACCCTTTCGTAGCATCCCACACCGACCCGGACAGAGCGATCGGCGCCAGCACGATGCCGACCAGCAGCAGCGCTTTGCGGACAAGGAGGGAGAACCAGACGATCGCCGCGGCCGCGATGGCAAGGAACGACAGAAAAATGGTGATGATCGCCCCGACCCCGGGGGAGGGGACGCTGATCGACCCGAGCCCGACGGTGAGGGCGCCGATCTTGGCTCCCATCTCATCAAGCGTGGTGCCTGTGGCGCTCACGATGCCGACGCAGAGTTGGTCGACGACTTGTAGCAGGGTGGCGGTGAGGGTGATGACCAGGAAGGAGCCGAGGACCGATTTGGCGAGGCCCAGGGCGGCGCGGTGCAGGGCGCCGGGGTCGCGGCGGATGAGACCGGTGATCAGTTGTAGGCAGAAGAAGATCAGCATGATGAAGATCGCGATTCCGAACAGGACGTTGTAGACCTTCAGGTAGTTGTCGCTGGTGACATCCACCAGGGTGGTGGTGTCGAACACCGACCACACGCTTTGGAACATCCATTGGGCAGAGTTCCCTGCTGCCTTGGCGAGCCAATCGAACGGCGCCTCAACTAGCGACCCGGCTGCCTGTCCCGCGGTTTGGCACACGGTCGCAAGGACCGGGATGTCGCACACCCCACTCATAGGCTTTTCTCCTTTCCGCTGTCGCTAGACGCTTTGGCCGACGTTCCAGAAGAAGTTGATTAACGTCACCGCGGCCCCGCACAGGATCGCGGCCCCGCAGGCGACGAGGACTCCGGTCTTGCCGCGGCCGGCGAGGTGTGGGTTGGAGGAGTGGGATCCGAATCCCCAGACGATCGCTGCGATCAGCAGGGCCAGGACGGAGAGGATCAGTCCGACGGTCATGATCGCCCCGACAATCGTGCGCAACGCTTCGATGCCTGGCAGCCCGGTGGTGTTCGGCGGAATGCTGATGTCCGTTGGCGACAGACGGACCAGGACCGCACGTGGGGTAGAAAAGTGGACGAGGATCGGCATGAGGTTGAGCTCCAGGCTGGGGACCCGCACTGAGAGCGTGGGCGGGGTTTGATGGTGAGGAGCGCCAGCCGTCCCACACCACCTCGAGCCTCGCTTCGGGATTGATTAGAGGGTGCTTCCCAGATGGAGGAGAAAGTTCATCCACGCCACACCGGCACCGGCGAGAGCGGCCGCGCCGACCGCGACCAGGACGCCGGTGCGGGCTTTCGTCACAGAGTGGTAGTTGCCGTGCGCGGCTGCCACAGCCCAGGTCGCTGCGCACACGATGAGCATGAGGCAGGCGATGATCAGGATGATCGTCAAGAGGGCGCCGATGATCGACACCAGAGTGGATGCTCCACCAACGGCACCGATGTTCGGGTACACCCCTCCGGTGCGGGGTCGTGTGCTCATGGGGTGAGGGGCGCAGTTCCGGCGCCGCGGATGTCAATGTGTTGGTGGGTGCAGGTGTCGGGGAACTGCCCGATATGGGTCAAGGTCATCGGGTCGCCGGAGGCGGTGCGGCATTCGGATTGTCCAGCCCATGACCCCTCCGGGAGGATCGTGTCCAGATAGCGCAGAAGGGCAATGTCGGGCGGGTCGGAACCGTCCAGGGCATGACCGCCGACGCTGGTGAAGTCGACTGCCTGGTCGGGGATGTGGCAGTGCGGTGACGACGGGCAGTGCAGGGTGTCGCCCAGGCACGGCCGGCCGAGATCGCTGACCCCGACCGAGCCGAACTTGTTGAGGACAAGGACGATGGTTTGCAGGATCCGGGCGTCGATCTGGCATTTGCTGGTGACGGTTCCGTTGGCGGTCGCTTCGATCTCTTGCGTGTACATGGCAGGCACGAGGGCGGTGAAGATTCCTTGTCGGTGGGCGTCGACGAGAGTCTGCGCGAGTTGTTGCGGGTTACCGGACACGCTCGAACACAATGCGACCGCGGCCGGGGCACCTGCCGGCGGGGCGCTCCCCGTAAGGGTCGCAAGGATGCTGCGGGCGACCGGCTCGAAGTCGGCATACCGGTCCGGGTAGGCGGAAACCTCAACCGCCTGTGCGGCGGATCCGGGAGGGAGGGATTGCCAGCCGGGGATATCCAGCAACCCTCGGGGGGAACCGTGGTTCGGCCCGTCGGGTCCGCCATAAAATGCGGCGGCCTGGTAGGTGGGGTCCATCAGTTGGGCGACCGATCCCCATCCGGCGGTGGGTTGCATCTGGAACAGGCCGAGCGAGTCATGATCGGACCCGTCACCATCGTTCGGGTAGTCCGTGGAGGCGGGGTAGACGGTGGGGTTGGCGAGTATCCGCAGCCGGGATTCGGTCAGCGCCGCCATGAGAGCGACCAGGACCCCGTTCGTTCCAACCCCGGATGTCTGGCCACCCACCGTGATGATGGTGGCCGCCCTGTCGAGTTGGGTGTGGTCCAGGGTAACGGTGGTGCCATTCGTCGCGGTCGCGGTGAGACTGTTCGCAACCGCCCCCGCAATGCTGAGGTGGGATGTGCTGCACAGCTCGGCTTCCACCAGCGCCGGGTTCACGAACAGGCCAACACCGATCATCGCGGCTGCAGGACCAAACAGAAGGGTCAGTGCTGCGACAGCGCCGAGAATGATCTTCACCATGGCCGGGCCTACTTCAGCGGGGCGTTCAGCCCCGACAGCCGCAGGATGTGGCAGCGGTCAAAGGTCGGCTGGCAGGTCACGAACACGGTGAAAGTCACCGGGTCGGAGGTTACCGCTGGTGTCCCGTACCAGGCTCCGGTGCGGTGTCGGACAGCGGCGATGTTTACCGCAACCGTCCCGGGTCGCACCGCGGTCGGGTCGGATGCCACGGCCTGACCCCAGGCGGCGGGGATGTCGGCGTGCTGGATGGTTACCGTTTCGGCGGTCTTGTAGTCCCGCAGTTGTTGCCACTGGGTGTCGGTCGGGAAGTAGGCGGCGAGGTCGTTCACCAGAGCCGAGGTTTCGACTCCGGTCGGGGCGGCGTCCTCGGTGACCACGGATTCGTAGTCCTCCGGCTCCAACGCGGACATCGTGTTCCAGCTGAAAAGCGCCGGGGTCACGGCTTTCGCATATGCCACCGCGTCGCCGGTGCGAGGCAAGGGCTTCAGGGGCGTTCGGGCGATCGGGACCGGACTTGCAGTGGCAACGCCTGTTGTCACGGTCGGCATGGGGATTTGCTTCGCGGGCTGAAGTAGCCCGTATATTCCGACGCCGACCATGCCCGTCAGCAGGGCGCCCGCAAAGATGAGGGCGATGATCAGACGACGACGTGGTTTCACAGGAGCTTCCGTTCATGGAGGGATGTTCTCCTCAGGTGTGTCACATGCCCTCACCTGCGGTGGCCGGTGCCACGGCTGCGAGCTTCGCGGCCGTGCGGGCGGTCTCGTGGAAGGCAACGGATTGGGCAACCCAGTCGTTGAACCGTTCCCACTGATCGACGCTCAAGGCGCCACCGATCTCTTCTGCGTCGTAATGCAGCCACCAGTAATCGGTTTCGGTGATCGTCATCAGGAACGCCCGAACACCGAAATGTGCCACCTCCGTCGGTGGCTGACGAACAGCCCCGTCGGGTGTCGTGCGGGCGATGCTTCGTGTTGCGCGCGCGCGGGTGAGAGCATGCCGGGCCGCCTGCACAAGATCGTCTTCGTCCCCGGCGGGACGGAAGGGCATCCCTGACGTCGGCGCATCCAACTCATTCAGCGGCTGAGTTTGGGGTGAGCTGACTTCCGACGCACCTGAAGTCAGCGCGGCCTTGACGACGAGATAGTGGCGGTTGACCTTGTGGTCGTTGTCCATTGCTTCCAGCTCACGAACCGCGGTTTCACGAATGTGCGGGGCGGCGGCGGGGTCGGTGGCGAGACGTTGGACTTCAAGGACCCGTTCTAGGGTTAGGTCTGATCGTCTACCGGTGATGGCGCGAGCAGCTTGCGCGCGGGCGTCCCCGTACGGTCCCGCAAATTTTGCGGGACCGGCAAATTCAACGTTTTCGGGGTCAAATCGGTATTGGGTTGCGGCTTTCCGCCGGGCGGCGTCTTCCTGGTAGAGGGGCTTCAGCTCTGCGTACAGCCGGGCGGCCTCGAGCGGGGTGAAGGGTTTGCGCAAAGTGTTCTCATGCTGCTCAGCCATGAGTTGTTCGAGATCTGTGGAGATTCCGGATCGCACCCACACGTTGACGGTTTTCCACCCGAGCTCGAGCACTGCCGCGTACCGCCTCACCCCACAGATCAGAGTCCCGTCTGGGCTGATCGTGATCGGCTGCAACAACCCCTGCAGTTCGATCGACTGCACCAGCTCATCAAGGTCGCCCAAATCCGTGCGCAGGCGGTGTCCGACCCGAATCGAGGCGACCGCTCGGGCAAGTTCGATATGCCCTTCTGTCATGCCGCCCACCCCAACCGGGGAGACCCCACCACGGCAAGGACGAGGCTGTCGTCGGCGAGGAGGGTTACCGCGGTTTCGCCAAGCGCCACTCGCGCCAGGATTCCGTGCTGCGAAGGGACCGTCGGGGAGACTTTGCCGCCGAGAAGCAACCGCACCAACCGTGTCCACGAGGTTCGCGAGATGTCAAGCTGTGCGGGAATGGACGCGTCCCGGCGCAACGATTCGAAAGCGGTCTCGCGGTTCCCGGCGTCGATCAGCCGGTCGGTGACATAGTCGACGCCCGCTTGGGCGAGGTCATCGGGCCAGCCCAGGACGGCAAGGAACCGCACCGCCTCCGCGATGAGTGAACGATCGATGTGCCCGTCGCTGGGGGCGGGGTCTGGTTCGGTGTGGAGGATGTCGAAGACGAATTCTTCGTGCTCGCCGGCTCGGATCGGCGGGTCATCCACGAGAGTCGCTGGGTGGCGGGCTCGTTCGGTGGAGATCATGTGCCGCTCAGCCCGGGTCTCCGCCTTGAGGGTTCGGGCCACCGCGGTAGTCACTACCGCCCAGGGGTCGTCCGCGTTTCGCGTTGTCGGCGCGATCATCGCAAGGAACGCGGCCTGAGCGGCATCGGCAGCATCGCGATGCCAGGTGGAGGCTAACCGCCGATACTTGTGCTCCGCGAACAGCATGAGTTCCCGGGCTTCCTGGTCAGCCTTCCACGCACCCGGACCGGCAGCGTCAAGCCGTTTCAGCACAGCGCGAAGCCTTTCTGCGGAATCGAAGCGCGGCGAGGTGAATTGTTCTTGCGGGATGTGCGTGTTCATGGCGGTGGACTCCTTCGACAGGGGTGCTCGGTGATGGGATGAGTAGTGGGACATGGCGTATCACCGGCCGATTGGATCGCGACCCGTGGATGGTGCTGGCCCGTTCTTGCCGAACGCTGACAGCGGCGCCAGACGGCGCGCACGGTCCGACCGCTCTGCCGCCCCCCGTACCCAGGCGTGTACGTCGCGGTGCGCATCCGCGCCTCGCTGCATGATGCCCGCGCCGATCCGAGGCGCCAACTCGGTCGGGCGAACCCACTCGATGCCGCGCGGGTCGGTGCCGAGGTGGCTGGTGGGTGCCCGCCCGGCACCCGTGCGGGTGAGTTCAGTCAACGCCCACGCGGGGCGATCGGGCGCGCTCGGGGCCGGTTCCCGAGCGGACCGGAGTCCGCCGTCCACGTCTTCCGTGTTTCGCTCAACGTCCATGGTTCCTCCGTCAGGACGGGTCCAAATGACCTGTCCACCTTCAAGGGGTGGGTGGGGGATGGGGGAGTGGGTCAATCTCGTCGCGCGGGATGACATTTCACTCTCCAGTACCGGCGAGGACACACGCGTGGGAACACGTTCGCGCTCTCCAGTACACGCGTCAGTGCGTCCGGGTTGCCGAGCCACTGACCAGGCTCCCGCGCAGTACACGCACCCATTACACGCACCCATACACGTGCGGTGAGGAGGATCGCAGGTGACCGTATTCCCCCACTCAAAGGAGCACACCATGTCGACTACTTTTCTGCGAGCACCGTCCCTGATCACCCAGTTGAATCGCGAATGGGCAACCCTGGCCGGCCGCGCCATCGACTGCGGCGCACCAGGTCGACACAGCGGAGCCGAGCTGCTTGCAATGATTCGTCAGACCAGCGGATGCGACCAGGACGCACTCCTGCACCTTCTGCTGAGGCTCGGCCGTGACGGGAACGCTGCAGCCGACCGGGTACTGCTTCAAGCACTGATTCCTGCCGCGCAGAGAATCGCCCAACGCGTACGCGGGTTGGACGATCTGGAGCGGGCCGACCGTGCAGGCTACGCAATCGGTGCTGCGTGGGAGAGTATCCGGACGTACCGGATGCATCTGGAAGTGCGCGTGATGGCGAACCTGACGATGAACATGCTTCGATTCCTCGCCCCCGAGCCGTCCGCGAACGAACGTCTTATCGCGGCGCGGACCATCACCGTCACCGACCAATTTCTTGAAACAGTTTCCGCAGCGTGGGCCCCCGAGCCCACACCGGAGGCGGAGCTCGCTAACCTTCTTGCTTGGGCGGTCGGCAGGCGCATTCTTGAGCGTGCCGAGGTTGCGTTGTTGATCAAGGCGTCGCTGGGGGAGCAGACCCATGCGGCGATCGCGGCGGAGATGGGGCTAAGCCTCGAGGGGCTGCGAAGCCGCCTCACCCGGATTCGCAGGCGCCTGTCAACCGCCGCCCAGACCGAATACCTCGCGGCTTAGGAAAGTCAGGCGCACGCCTATTTGGGGCTTCCCACGCTCCGTGCCCGCGCGCGACAATGGGGGCGTGCCACGATCGTCGCCCGATGAGAACATCGCCCTACTCGCGCTTTCCCGCGCGCTCGGCGGCTCGGACGCGCGCGTCCGCATCTTGCGGACCGCGTTCCGTGAAAGGATATTGCACCGCCGCCGGGTTGATGGGTGAACTCGGTATCAGTCGCAGCGCGGTGACCGGCCAGATCCGTCCACTTGTTGCGGCAGGTCTGTTGGTTGCGGAGACCGATCTTCACAACACCAACCTCGTCGGCCGCTGTAACCGCCGCCGTTGGCGGATCGATGCGGTGGCGTTCGACGATGCCGTGAACGATTTTCGTCGAACCATCACGGGCCACAAGTAAAGCAAATTCGGGCTGAAATTTCCTTGCCGCCGTTTTCGCAAGGACCCTAGACTGACCGTATCACCCTGCCTCGGGTGCCGGTCGACGGGGAAAAAACTCAGAACCTGTTTGAACCACTTCCTCCCTTTCGTCGTACCCCTTTAAGGCAGCGACTGTCTGTGAGAAGGGTTGGGCCTGTGGCGACCACTACGGCGACGCCGTCTGCTGTGAGACCGGCACGCTCGGCGACCGAAGTTGGAGCTGTCAGACCTGTCCGGACGAGGCGGTCGTGGATTTGGGTGGCCGGGGCGACCGCGCTTATCCTCGTCGGTGGTCTCCTCAGCGTGTTCCTCTACACCTCCCTCGGGCACCCGGACGAAGTCTTCGCCGTTTCCCACACCATCCCGCGGGGCACGACCATCACCGCGGATGACCTCACCTCCCTGGCATTGGCCTCCGGCCAACGCTCGCCCGCTATCTCAACCAGCACGCCTTCGGAGGTGATCGGAAAAGTGACAACCGTCGACCTACCCAAAGGCAGCCTCGTCACCCCAGCGGCTATCGCCGCGACAGAGCAGATCCCGATGGGCCGCGCCCTCGTCGGCCTCTCGCTCAAACCCTCACAACTGCCCGCCGAACGCCTCGTCGCCGGCAACCGCGTCGAAATTGTTCCGATCGCCTCGAACACCATCGGGGATGCGAGCGTCACCACCTCCACGATTCCGGGGGTGGTTTTCGAAACCAGTATTAACCAGCAATCGGGCACCACCATTGTCGATGTGTACGTCAGCGAGACGGTCGCCGCGGATCTCACCGGCCGGGCAGCGGCCGGGACGGTAGCGATCTACCTGACCGGGGCGAACGGCTGACCGTGACCGTCATCGCGTTCACCTCGTTCGCCGGGTCGCCCGGTGTCAGTACCGCCGCCCTCGCGTTCGCGGTGCACTGGCCTCGCCCGGTCGTCCTGTTTGAGGCGGAGACGGCGAACGTCACCTCCGCGATGGCCGGGTTCTTCCGGTCCAACCTTCCGCCGACGGTGGCAGGCCTGGACAAGGTCGCAATGGCCTACGCCCGCGATACTCTCACCTGGGAAGACCTCCTCAACCCGGAGACCAGACTGTCCATCGCGGTTCACGACCTGCCCGCAATCGACGCAATGCCAACCCCAGCGCTGCCACCCGACCACCGCCTCTGGGTTGTGCCTGGGTTTTTTCACCTCACCATCATCGATGGGGTCAGGGGGCTGTGGGCCCGTCTGCCTGGTTTGTTCCGGTCTCTCAGCGACGCCGGCATCGACGTGATCGTCGACCTCGGCCGGACAACAGCGAACGATATCCGGCTGCCGATCCTGGACGAGGCTGACCGGGTGCTGGTATGCGCGGCAGCGACGATGGTGGACCTCAACCGGGTGTATCGGCGCATTGAACTACCCGACCTCGCCGACAGGCTCGACGGAATCGGGAGAGCGGAAAAATACCGGCTCCTCCTCACCGACCCACCTGCCGAGTCGATTCCGTCCAGCGACTTCGCCACCCATGTCATGCCGGTCCTTGCGAGCCTGCCGTTTGATCCCGGCGGGGCCGCCACATTCTCCCTCGGCAAACCCGACCCCCGTCCCGGCCGGAACCTCTACCGACAGGCCATCCGTCGCGCTGTCACCATCCTCGACGACCAAACCCGACCCGCCCGCGAGACGATCGTCGGGAAGGCAAGCTGATGGCCGACCCCATGCCCGGCTCTGGAAAGCGGGCCAGGCCATTCCTCGACGACATGCTTGCCTCGCCGCAACGGGTCCGTGGTTTACCGTCGGCCGGGCCAGAGCCCAACTCGGACAACCCCACGACAGGATCGTTGCACCTGTTCGCAGCAGCCACCGGAACAAAGCTCGCCGCCGCGACGGACTCCCGCGAACTCGACGAAGTCCCTGCACCTGCATTGGAGCGTCTTGAGGTGGGTGCTCGCGGGTCGGTTGACGAGGTCGATTGGCGAGTGGTGGACAGCATCGTTAAGGAGTTGAGCCTCGACCCTGCCGCGCAGCGCAGTCGCGCCGACTTCGATGTGGCCACCGCGTCGGCGGGACCCGAGACCCCGTTCGAGACGGACACGCTGAAGGAGATCCGCCGGCTGGTTCAACACCACACCGACTATCGGACTCTCAACGATGGGCCTGATAACGCGTGGGGTCCGGAGTTGACGGCTCGGCATGTGCAGGCGGTGTTCGATTCGGCGTTCCGCTATGGCCGGTTCCAGGCCTACCTGCGGGAGGAGAACATCGAAGATGTCAGCATTGTCGGGCACGACAACGTCATGATCACCACCTCGAGCGGGCTGCGTGAGACGCGTCCGCCGATCGCGGACAGTAACGCTGAGCTCGAGCGGATGGTCGCCGACCTTGCCAGTTGGCGGGGGAGGGCATTCGGTCGCCCGAACGGTCACATCGACCTCGACATTGGCGGCGCCCGTTTCTCAGCCACCGGCGCTTCGATCACTTCGGTGCCGAATGTGACCTTGCGGAAACACAACCATGTCGATGTCACTCTGGACGACATGGTGAGCCTGGGTACGATCACCAACAAGATGGCGAAGTTCCTCACGGCCGCCAGCGAAGCGAACCTGTCCGCGCTTGTTGCCGGGTACCCGCAGGTGGGGAAGACGACGTTCTTACGTGCGTGGATGGCGGCGGTGCCGTGGGAGGAGAAGATCGTCACGATCGAAACCGAGCGGGAACTGTATCTGAACAAACTGCCGCACCGGCATGCCCAGGTGTCGGACTTCCAATACGTTCCCTCCACCCTTACCGGCACAGACCTCACCTCCACGTACAGTCTCGAGGACGCGTTCCGGGAGTCGCTTCGCTCATCCGCGCAACGCATCCTGTTCGGCGAGATTCGTGGAGCGGAAGGCCCGGTCGCGTTGAAGGCCATGCAGGCAGGGAAGGGATCGATCTCCACCATCCACGCCCGAAACCCCACCGACGCGTTGCACCGCTTCGCCGACATCCTGATGAGCGAACAAGGGTTGGCTGATGACATGGTCCCGTTGCGGCAGATCCTGCGCAGCATCGACCTTGTCGTCTATCTGGACATCGTCCTGAACGAGGACGGGACCCGTCGCCGTGTCGTCACCGAGATTGCTGAGGTGATCGCCAGGCCTACTGAGCAACTTCCCATGGCTTCCCCGCTGTTCAGATGGGACCACCACCGCGGGGTTCAGACCCAGCCGGAAAAACCGAGCGTCCAGTTGATGGAGCGTTTCTCCCGATACGGGCTGGACGCTGAGATGTTCGCGGAGGTGACCTGATGCTCATCTACGCCGCCCTTGCTGGTGGCCTGCTCGTGGGCGGGATCGTGATGATGGTCGTGGCCTTCCGCCCAGCCCCGAACCGACCGGACCGCCACAGCTCCCAATTCACCCTCACGCAGCGGTGGGCGGCGGTGACTCGCCAAACAAAGACCACGGTCTTGGTTGGGGTGCTTCTGGGCGTGCTTGCTGCCGCAGTGTCGGGGATCATCATCTTGGTTGTCGTTGTCCCGGCTGCGGTGATCGGGCTACCGGTACTGCTGGGCAAACCGGACACCCGGGAGCGCGACCTGCTCTCCGCGCTGGAGACCTGGTCGCGGAGCCTGTCCTCTGCGGCGGAGACCGGGGCCTTCACCCTCCGCGAAGTGATCAGCATCACCCGCGGGTCAGCACCGCCAATCCTGCGGGTCGCGGCTGACCGGCTCAACCAACGGATGAGCGGATCCTGGCACACCAGTGAGGCGCTGCGCCAGTTCGCGGCGGAGATGAACAGCGCCCACGTCGACGAGGTCATCATCTACCTCATCCAGGCCGCCGAATACAACGCCGGCGGACTCACCAAAGCCCTCGATGCGGTCGCGGAGATGCTCGCCGAGGAGAACAAACTGCAACTGGACACCGCGATCGAACGGGAGAAACCCCGCCGCAGCCTGATCACCATGACCGGCATCATCACCGTCGTGCTGGTCGGGATCATCCTCTTCTCCCACACCAACCAGATCGCCCTCTACCGCACCCCACTCGGCGAGGTCATCCTTGCCATCATTCTCGGCGTTTTCGTGGTTCTGTTGGTCTGGGCGCGGGCCCAGTCCAGGGTCAAACCGGAGGCTCGCATCATCCTCCCAGCACTGCCCAGCGCGAGACGCCGATCATGAGCTCGCTGCTGCTCGCATTCCTGCCCGGCGCCGCCATCAGCGCCGGCCTTGCGCTGCTGATCCTGCGCGCAGCCCCGCGGACGATCCGCACCAGCGACGCCCTCGCCCGCCTCGGCGACGTCGCTCCCACCCAAGCCGTCGCCGCGCCCCCATCCACCACCTCGGAGCGGGTCGGGAACTGGATTCATCAGCATGCCCCCACGATCCCCGGGTTCACGCCGCCACTGAAACAACTCGACCTGCTCGATATCCCCGTCAGCCGTTTCTATGCTCAGAAACTGCAACTTGCTGCCATCGGTTTCGCCGCTCCCATCATCCTGCCCACCTTCTTCCAACTCGTCCTCGGCTATTTCTTCGCCCTGCCACTTCTGTTGTGCCCGGTGCTCGCGGCCATCATGTGGACCGTCCCCGACGGAACCGTCCGGACGAAAGCAAGGGATGCGCAGCGAGAGTTCACCCGGTTCGTCACCGTTTACCTCGAACTCGTCTCCGTTGCCCTGCTCGGGGACACCACCACCGACAGTGCCCTCACCAGCGCCGCCACCGTCTCCGACAGTTGGGTGTTCCGGCGGATCCGCCGTGAATACCAGATCGCCGACCTCACCCGGGTATCCAAATGGGACGCCCTCGAACGCCTCGGCACTGCCGTGGAGGTACCCGCACTGGTGGATATGTCCCGGCTGCTCAGACTTTCGGAAGCCCGCGTGGGGTTGCGTGACCAACTCCGGGCGGCATGCCGGAAATTGCGCGCCCAGGTCGCAGCCAACGACAAAGACGCCGCCCAACGGCTCACCTCCCGAATGGACCTCCCCGTCCTATGCTGCCTCCTCCCGATTCTGGCCATCACCATCACCCCCACCCTCCTGCAACTCACCACGCTCTAACCCCCTCACGGAGAACGCCATGAAAACGCTCACCCAGAAAGTTCCCGACCTCGCCGTTCGTCTCTTGCTGTCCGTCCGCGCGCGGGCCGACAGGCTGATGGCGGAACCGGAGGCCGGTATCGATTCCTCGACCGAGAAAGCGATCTACATCGTAGGCGGCGTCGTCCTCGGCCTTGCCGTGATCGGGCTGGTCACCGCATTCGTCAACGGCTACCTCGCCAAACTCCCCTAGGCACGACCCCAATGACGTTCCGGGTAACGATGCGAATACGTGCACGCCGCCTCCGGGCCGGCCTTGCCCGGGAGGACGGCTTTGCCTCCGAGATTATCATCCTGCCCGGCCTGTTCCTGATCCTCATCACAGCCCTCCAAGGGGCGCTCTGGTATTTGGGCAGCAACGTCGCCCAGACCGCCGCCATCGCCGCCTACAACAACGCCCGCGCCTACCAGTCCGCCCCCGCCATCGGGCAAACCGCCGCCAACCAGATAATCGACGGGATGCCGGGCTTCCTCGAGCACCCTCAAGTCGACATCACCCGCACCCCAACAACTGTCACCGTCACCATTACCGGCACCGCAGAATCGTTGATCCCCGGAGTGCAACTCCCACCGGTCACCCGCACCATCACCGGGCCCGTCGAAAGATGGGTACCCGCCCCATGAACCATCTCCACCGAATCCTCCGAGATGAACGCGGCGACGTGGAAGACATCCCCGGCCTTGCCATTGTCCTCATCGGCATCCTCGTGCCGCTGGTTGCCGTCGTCATCTTCATGGGACGCTACGGCCTCGCCGACAACAATGTGCAGTCCGCAGCGGCTGCAGCCGCCCGCGACGCCTCGCTGTCCGGTTCCGACTCAGACGCAGTCCCGCACGCCACCCAGGCCGCGCAGCTCGCCCTCGCCGGCAACGTCACCTGCCAATCCCTCTCGGTTCTCATTGGTGGTGACGGTCTTCACACGGCCCTGGGTCAAACCGGGACCGTGACTGCCACGATCACCTGCCGCATCGACACCGCGGACCTGTCCTTCCCGCTCATCCCCGGTTCTCTTACCATCACCGAGACCGCCGCGAGCCCCGTCGACCCGTACCGGGAGAGGTGAACAGATGAAGTACATCCCCCTGGTCCTCATCCTCGCTGTCGCGATGGTCATCATCGCCGGAGTCGTCGTCGACGGCGACGGGAAAACCCAATCAGTGCAACAAGCCCTGACCATCGCGCAAGGTGCCGCCCGTGCAGGCACCAACGCGGCCACCGGAGATGCCGTCAACGGAGACGCGTTCAACCTCTCACCCCAAGCCGCCATCAACGCCGCCGAAAACTATATCCACGACGCCGATGCCACCGGCACAGTTCGCGTCGCTGGCGACCAAGTCATCGTCACCGTCGACCTCACCTACACTCCTAAAATCCTCGGCGACTTCGGATTCGGCCCCATGCCCGTCCAAGCTACCGCCGCAGCCGAACTCATCGACCAGAACTAACAACCAAGGATCACGCAATGACAAAGTTCCGACGGGTCTCCGTCCTCACAGCAGCAGCCGTTGTAGTCACGATCATGGCGACAGGTTGCGTGCAGGGACACACAGATCCGACCCCGTCACCATCCGCGTCCAGCCCGAAACCGACATCCTCCTCTATTGCTTCCCCAACCTCAAGCGACGACGCATGGGTTCAGGCGAACAAAACGATCGAGTCGTTTACGCAAATCCAGTACCAAATCGAACACGACAGCGGTGCGGATGTCGATCGAATCGACGTGATCGCGACAAACGGTGCCCGGTCGAGCATGCAGCAGATCGCCTCAGACCTCAGCGCGAAAGGACTGAAAATCATCGGCGGGGCTCCTACATGGGAACCTAATGCCGCAGCTTCGTCCTTCGGCACGCTCATCGACAGCAACGGGAAGAGCTATCCCGACGGCATCGTCTACGCCCGCGGATGCTGGGACCTCTCGAAGCAAAGCTCAATGGCCAGCACGGGAACACCCCCGCCTGACCGCAGCGTGAAAGTCTTTCCTATCCAATTCAATGTGGCATATTCACCCGAACTGCGGACCTGGAGGGTAACTGACCAAACGAACATCACTGGGCAAAGCGGGGCACCGCAATGCTGATGACAAAGTCCATCCAGGCTCTGACCGCACTGCTGTTGGGGGCAGCTGCTACGTTCGTTCTCGTAACGCCAGCTAACGCGGACTCAGGGGACGGAAACAACTGCTCGACCGGTGTCGTCGTCGTGTGCGGCGTCGGTGTTGGCAATGGCGGTTCCGGGGGTTCCTCGAACCAGAGCGGCACCACCGGTGCGCCAGCCGGGTTCACTAACGCGCCGGCGAATTGCTCATATCAAGGACAGCCCGTCCCGTGCGAGACCGCCGATGGGTGGTGGAGCAACGAGCCAGGGAATTGTGTGGGTTACGTGCGCCTCGCGCCGGCGGCGGAGCAGTCGCCGCCGCCATCGGGCCAGAGCGCTGGAGCGGGTGCCTGGTATTTGTGCACCACATACTGTCCGCCTGCCGCTGCAGGTGGACGGGACTGCTTCGGTGCGACGTTCTGGTCCGATGTCCCACCCGCCGGAGTAACCACCTACACGCCGGCTGAAGCAGCGGCACTCCTAGTGAAGAGTTTCCCGCTCGCTGGAATCACGATCGGCATGGCTCCCCAAGACAAGACACACACCGACGACCCGGTGGGGACCGCCGCTTACCGGCGCACCTGGGTGGGGATCCCGGTCTGGCTATGGGTCGACAACCCGCAACCTCTCACCTTCGGCCCTTACTCGAAATCCGCAACGCTGGGAGGAGTGACGGTGACCGCAACAGCGGCGGTCCAATCCGTCACCTGGAGCGGCGGGGATGGTCAGACAGTCACCTGCGGTGCCGGAACCACGTTCAACGAAGCTGCGATGCAGGACGAGCTCGCGAGCGACTCACCCACCTGCGGCTTCCGATACCAGAAAACGTCAGGAGACGGGACCTTCACGGTGACGGCGACGAGCAATTGGTTGGTGCGGTGGACAGGCGGCGGAACTGACGGGACCATCGCAGTTCCCACTGTTCGAAGCGTCACCCAGGTGCGGGTGGGTCAGCTGGAGTCCGTGAACACGGTCACCGCCTCCACCGGTCTCGGATATTAGGAGCCGATCGGTGATGAGAAAGTTTCTCCTTGGCGCCGGCGCGCTGCTGACTATCATCGTCATCCTCATCGGTGTGCCCGTCGCGCTGATTCTTGCGGCGGGCAACCCAGTGCCGACCGCAACCCAGTTTCACGACATCGTGACACTGATCCCCGACTACGGCAACGTCATTCTGTTGACGAAGGTTCTGCCGTGCCTCGCGTGGGTCGCGTGGGTTCTATTTGCTGGTCCGTTACTGGTCGAGATCGGAGCCAGCATCGCGGGCAGGCAGACAACAAAACGGGTCTGGGTTCTGAAAGGACAGCAATACGCAGCAGCTGCTCTCGTCTCTGCCGTGCTGATCATGTTCGCCAGTTTCGCCGGATTCCACACGGTCGCGTCGCCCGTGGGGCAGGCGGCCCCTGCGCCTAGCATCTCCATAGGGCCCGTGAGAACTATGCCGGCACCGTCCCGCGTACCGGAGCATCCCGTTGTCGCTGCTGCGGACGCGATCCCGCAGCCGCGTAATGTCATCCATACTGTCCTGCCGGGGGACAACCTGTGGGATATCTCGGAACAGTATTACGGGGTGGGGACCCGGGACATGGACATCTTCCGAGCCTCCACCGGCACCCTGCAACCGGGCGGGCAACGCCTCACTAACCCGAACCTGATTCGCCCCGGGTGGCAGTTGACCGTTCCCGGCGTTCCGGTCGCCGCGGCACCGACTTCGTCCGCCGTCCCAGAACCCGTCCCCGACGGACATGCTGCAAAGAAGCCCGCCAATTCGCCGCCCGTATCCGCGGCGAACCCGCAAGCGGTCGCATCGACCGGGAACCCCGAGTCATCGGCCACCCCGACGACCCCGTCAACATCGAGCCCGTCAACATCGAGCCGGTCGGTCCGAGAAGACGGGGTGAGGACCGTGTCGGATTTCGCTGTACCGCTGAGCACCGCCGGAGGCGTGGTTGGTTTGCTGGCTGCGGCGATCCTTTTTGCGCTTGGTCGGCGCCGGTTGAATCAACGTCGACGCCGACGGTCGGGGCAGCGGATAGCGATGCCGGAGGGTGCGGTCGCTGAGTTTGAGCAGGAGCTGCGGATGCTCGCCAAGCCGCTCGAACTCGCCGACATCGACGATGCCCTGCGTCTGCTTCAGGTTTTCGCCGAGGACACTGGAACGGCCCTCCCGGAGTTGCTCGCGATTCGCATGGCCGAAGAGGAAATCACCTTCTACCTCACCCACCCAGCCGAACTACCGGAACCCTTCCGGGCTGGAACCGCGGAGCGCACGGTGTGGACGATCCAGGCCGGCAGTCGCGTCACCCCACCGCGCACGGTCCTGTCCCCGTATCCGGCGTTGATCATCATTGGCGTCGACGACAACGCGGGAGTGCTGCTCCTCGACCTGGAGCGGTTGGGCATCCTGAACGTCACCGGCGATCACGACAGCGCCGAGGGCATTCTCAACGCGATGGCGGCGGAACTCGCAGGGAACCCGTGGGGTGAACAGATTCAAGTCACCACGGTCGGACTGTCCGGCCGGTTGTCTCGCACCATTAATCGGTTCCGGATTCAACAGAGCGGCGACATCGCAGTGGTGCTTCCCGGCGTGAAAGCCGAGCTCGAAGAACGAGAAGCAGCGCTCAAAACCTATGGTGTCGATGATGTTCATTCCGGTCGCGTCTTAGCATCAGAGACCGAGTCATGGGCACCTCATATCCTTCTGCTGGCGACCATGCCCGACGAACCTTTCCGACAGGCACTGATCACTGCTACGGCCAAGGGTGCGCGGCTGGGATTCGCGGTCATTGCGGCCGGAGAACTGAACCTTGGCAGCGCCACGATCCGAATCGGTGCCCCCGGCCGGGCCGAACTGATCCTCACTGGCGGTGTGATGCCGCCCCTGCCGTTCACTCCGCAAACTCTCGGGCCAGGCGAACTGGGGCTCCTCCAAGAATTATTCGACACCACCGACAACGAAGCGGCTCCGGCCGTTGCGGCCAGCCGCGAAACCAATGACGCATCGCCCGAGCCGTCTGTTATCGCCGCGCGACCCGAATCAGATTCGTCAGAGGAACCCGGGACCCACTCACCGGATGACGTCACGGAGCTACCTGCTCAGGGTGAGGCGGCCATCTCGCCGACGACGCTGCCTGCCCGGGAGGTGCCCGCGCCACGCGCGCCCTATATCCGCCTCCTCGGCCCGGTGGAAGCCGAGGGTCTGGATCCGGCGACCGAGATGCCTGGACGCGGGATCGAGCTGATGGCGTACCTCCTGCTACGCGAAGGCCCTGTCGACGGGCTGCAACTTCAGCGAGCATTCTGGCCGGACACCCGAGACGCCAGCAACAACCAGCGCGGACTCGCCAAACAAGTCCGCGTGGCCCTCGGGCGCAGTTCCTCCGGGGAACCATTCCTGCCCGAAAACGCCAACCACCACGGGTACGCACTCCACCCGGACATTCGCTCCGATTGGGACGACTTCCGTGCATTGATCGGTGAGGATCCGACGCTTGCCAGCAGCGAGCGTCTTATCGCTGCCTTGCACTTGGTCAGGGGGACCCCGTTCGCCGGATCCAACACCCGCCGCTGGTGGCAATGGATCGCCATCGCCCAAGAGGTGATGATCGCCGCCATCATGGACGCCGCGAACGAGCTTGGCGACCGTGCCCTCACGAGCCATAACGCGCCACTGGTGCGTTTCGCCGCCCGCATCCAACAAGCGGTCGACCCTCTCAACGAAGCCGGCTGGCGAATCGAACTGAAGGCAGCACTTCAGGTTGGCGACATCGACACGTTCCATGCCGTCCTCGAGGACCTCTACGCCAGGGTCGGCGGCGACGACCCTGACTATGACGTCGATGACGACACCCGCGCCCTCATCGACCGGGCCAACCAGAGGATCCGTGCGTGACCGACCACGCTGAATTGAACACGCGGCTCCTCCGCCGGTCGGCGGTCACCGCCGCCGGCGCGGCCGTTGTCAGCGCCGGAGTCGCGGTTCTGCTGTTCCCGTACGTGTCCGGCGAAGCGTATGCGTGGGCGCTCACTGTCTGCCTTACGGTAGCTGCCTCTGCAGTGGCGGTTGTGGACGTCAGAACTCACACGCTCCCGAATCGTTACGTCTCAGCCGTTGCTGCCGCGGGATTGGTTCAAGCTGCGGTTGTATCGACTGCCGCTCACGATGGAACGCGATTGCTGGAGTCGCTGATCGCCGCGGTGGCGGTCTTTGCCGTCTACGTGCTACTCGGGTTGGTGGGCTGGTTCGGATTCGGTGACGCCAAATTCGCGGGTGCTCTCGCTGTCACGGTGGCGATCTATGCGGGTTTCGCGGCAATGTACCTCGTACCGCTCGCCATCGTCTTTGCCGCCGCCGGGATGCTCTTCGGCCGTGCGGCCGGGAGGGTCTCGCACGCTCGTGCTCATGGCCCTGCAATTGGATTGGCCGCTGTGTGCATTATGACAACTGCAGTGCTTGGCCTTTTCGCTGCACCGTAGTGTCTCTCGCCTCTGATCGGCTGCAGTCCTGGAAAGCAATTCCGGGATACTCCACGCACCTCTGCTGCTGCGATTGATGACCGCTGTGGTGGTCGTGTGGGCGTGCTGATTTAGCTGAGGAGACTACGGCCGGCGTTCGCCCGGCTCAACGGCTTTCGCGGCATATCCTCGGCTGTGCCTGCGGTATTCCACGGTCCGTTGCCCCGAGCTCTCTGGTCGGCCGTCTGGTCGTCTCTCGCCAAACCGGCACACACGATCAGAACCACGGAGAACATCATGGATGACGAGAACGAGAACATCGACGGCTACGAGATACCGGTCGACCCAGCAGACCTCGTCCAATGCGATAGCTGCCAGTAAAGCGCGCATCGCGTCCGGGGGCCAGCCAGAGGCTGGCTCCCCGAACATTCGCAATCCCTCACAAGCCGGCCGGTGCAATGCTGGCGGTAAACAGCGTTCCCGTTGCGCGCCGTTCCTGTGTGTTGGCGCTTCGAGTTCCTCTCGCGGACTGAAGTGCTCAGTTGCGCGGCTTCGCCGCCCTGTCCTTACTGGCACCGAGGTGCCTTTTCGGCGGGTGATTGTTCGGGATCATTCCTTCCTGGTCAAGCCACACGAAATTCTTCGACCAAACCGCTTCGCTTTTAAGTCGAAGATTTTCGTTCTTCGGGCTTGACCATTCCCTCCTGATCCCGAATTTCGGCAGGTGCCGAAAGGCACTGAGGTTCTGAGAGGGACGTGATTCCCACGTCTCCGGGGCCTCCGTCTGAAATCAGAGGGAGCAACACGAAATGAGCACTACAGAAACAAGCACCAGGATCCGCGTCCAGTACGTTGACCCGCGTGAAGTGGTGATCAAGGCGAACGTCCGCACGCAGGTAAACCTGACCCGCGAGTTCGTCGCGTCGATCAAACGGCACGGCGTCATCGTCCCGGTGATCGGATACCCCGGTGAGGACGGTCGGGTGACCGTCGAGGAGGGCCAGCGCCGCATCCTAGGGGCGATTGAGGCGGAACGCTTTGAAGTTCCCGCCTACATCGTGCCCGAGTCCGACACCGAAGCGATCCGCATCATCCGGCAGTTGATCGCCAACGACCAGCGCACGGCGCTGACCGACGGGGAACGCGCGGCAGCGTGGAAGCAGTTGGAGTTGGACGGGCTGTCTGTGACGGCGATCGCAAGGGAGTTGGGCGAGAAGCCGAAAAGGGTGAAGGCCGGTCTTGCGGTGGTCGACAGTGAGGTTGCGACGAACGCGGTGACCGAGCACCAGTTGACGCTTGATCAGGCTCTTGTGCTGATCAAGTTCGAGGATGACCCGGAGCTCGTGCGGACGTTGGAGGAGTCGGCGCGCAACAACCCGGACGGGTTCGCTCACTACGCCCAGCGGCTGCGTGACCAGCGTGACACGGACCGGCAGGTTGCGAGCCTGATCGAGGGATTCGCTCAGCGTGGTATTCGGGTGATCGATTGGCCGGGATGGGATGACAAGACCACTGCGCGAGTGGAGGACTTGGAGTACGCGGACGGTGCGCCCCTGACCATCGAGGGCTACGAAGGGAAGCCCGGTCACGCGATCGCGGTGCACGAGTCGTGGCGGGGTGTCGAGTTCGGGCACTTCGTCACGGACTTCAAAGCCCACGGGCTGCGCAAGCCGAGCGCGACCGGTGCGCCGGTCGGGAAGTGGACGGAGGAGGAGAAGACGGAGCGGCGCACCCTGATCGCTAACAACAAGGCATGGGGGAGCGCGGAGGTTGTTCGGCGGGAATGGCTGGCCTCGTTCCTCTCCCGCCGCACCCTACCGAAGGACGCGCTGCCGTTCGCGGCGACCGTGCTGGTGGCGCACACCAGTCAGCTGCGCAGTGCACTGGACGACCACCACGCGGTGGCGCTGGAGTTGCTCGGCTTCGAGTACAAGTGGGGCACCAGAAGCCCACTCGCACCCCTGGTCGAGCACAACCCCGCCAAAACTGGGACGGTGCTGGTCGCGGTGGCGGTAGCCGCGATGGAGGGTGCCACATCGAAGAATACGTGGCGTAACCCGACCTCCGACGATGTGGCGTACTTCACCGCGTTGCAGGGCTGGGGTTACACCCTCTCAGAGGTCGAGGATCTTGTCCTCGGCATCAGCCCTCAGCCGAACCCAGCCGACGAGGACGATGCCCCGGTAGACGAGGCATCCACTCCCGACGAGACCGATGTGGCCGAGCCTGCCGACCCGGAATCGGACGCGGCTGATTCCGATCCGGATCATTCGGGGCCAACCGACGTAGTCGATCAGGACACGGACGGCGAGTAGTCGCCAAAGGGTGCCGCCCACGCCAAACGTGTGGGCGGTACCCCGGACTCGACGCTTCCGGAAGGGAACAACAGATCATGAACGTTTCACCTATCACCGCCGTGGAGAACGGCACCGACGAACGGCTCGCCCGCATCGCCCTGACCCTGTTCAGCGAACTCGCCGACCCCATCACGGGGGCGCTGATCGCAATTTACGGTGCATCCTGCACCGCGCAGATCGTCCTCGGCGTGCACAACGGAAACGAGGCGGACGCTGGCACGGTCGCGCAGTTCCGTGAGCAGGTCACCGATCGTACGACGAGCACCCAGCTCGAGCAGGTGCTGCGCGCCACGGAACAGTTCGACTCGCGCGTCATCATTCCCGGCGACCCGGAGTGGCCCGAAGGGTTGGCCGACCTTGGCATCTACGAACCGATCGCCCTGTGGGCAAGAGGTAACACTGAACTCCTCACCTAACCGATTGCACGACGCGTCGCCATGGTCGGAGCGCGCGCCGCCACCGGGTACGGGGAACACGTAGCAATGGAACTCGCCGCAGGGCTGGTCGCGCGCGTGTACACGGTCGTGTCCGGTGCGGGATACGGCATCGACGGGATGGCGCACCGGGCAACACTCGCCGCCCACGGCGACACCATCGCCGTGCTCGCTGGGGGAGTCGACCGGTTCTACCCGGCAGGGCACGACACCCTGCTGCAGCGGATCACCGAGGAAGGACTCGTGATCAGCGAACTCCCTCCGGGTAGCCCACCCACTCGCTGGCGATTCCTGCAACGGAACCGGATTCTCGCCAGCATCAGCGCCGCCACCGTAGTGGTAGAGGCCGGGTGGCGGTCGGGTTCCCTGAACACCGCTGGCCACGCGCACGCCCTCGGGCGCAAACTCGGGGCCGTGCCTGGCCCTGTGACCAGCGCCGCCAGTGCGGGCTGCCACCGGTTGATCCGCGACTTCGGGGCGACGCTGGTCACCAACGCAGAGGAGGTCGCCGAGCTGGTGCGAACCGCGAACTGACCACTCAATACACATGAAGGCCCCCGCCCACCCGGTGGGGGCTTTCGCCATGCCCGCACATAGCTGGTCTATTCTTTGTGGCAACTCGCCTCACTTTCTCACCGTCCGTCCAGAACCTCCACGCTCGTCCCTGAGCTCTCCTTCATCGAGAAGGTACGGAGCCTGCACCAGCTCAAGGTGCCCACACACCTCTTGCAGTCGAGGTGGGCTGCGCGTACCTCACTCGGAGCAGGAGTGAGAACAACGGGGGTGGTGGGTGTGACGGTGTCGATGCGGGTGATGTCGGCCGGGGATGGTTACCGCTACCTGTTGAAGACTGTTGCGGCGGGGGATGGGAACCGGGATTTATCGACACCTTTGACCCGGTATTACCAGGAGAAGGGAGCGCCGCCGGGATACTGGATCGGCTCGGGCCTCAGCGGGCTCGGCGACGGGGGGCTGGTGCCTGGCTGCGAGGTGACGGACGAGCACCTCCGGCTGCTGCTTGGGGCGGGCTGTGATCCGCTGACGGGGGAACCACTCGGGAAGGCACGGTTGACGTTCAAGACCGCGGCAGACCGCATCGATGCCCGCGTCCGGGACCTGCCGGCGGGGCTGGGTGTTGTGGAGCGGGCTGAGGCAATCACCCTGATCGAGTCTGAGGAGGACGCACGCGATCGCCGTCGTGCTGTTGCGGGGTTCGATTACACGTTTTCTGTGCCGAAGAGTGTGAGCACGGTGTGGGCTGTTGCGGATGGTGCCACCCAGGGGCTGATTGTGCAGGCCCACCATGATGCTGTTGCGGAGGTGATCGGCATGTTGGAGCGGGAGGTTGCCATGACCAGGGTTGGTGTTGACGCCGGGGGCGGTTCGGTTGCGCAAGTGGAGGTGCGGGGTGTTGTTGCGACCGCTTATGATCACTACGACTCGAGGTCCTCTGACCCGCAGTTGCACACCCATGTGGTGGTGGCGAACAAAGTGCAGGGTGCACATGACGGGAGATGGCGGACCTTGGATGGTCGTCCGATGCATGCGGCGGTGGTGGCGTTGTCGGAGCATTACAACGCGATCCTCGCCGACCACCTCACCCGCGACCTCGGTCTGGGCTGGGAGATGCGCGAGCGGGGGGAGCGCCGTAATCCGGCGTTCGAAATCGTCGGGGTGCCAGATGAGCTCATTCATGAGTTCTCGTCCCGCTCCCGAGACATCGAAGTCGCCACCGATGGGCTGATCGAAGAGTTCGTGGACAAGCACGGGCGCCGCCCTTCGGGAAAGGCGATACTGCGGTTGCGGGCCGAAGCAACGTTGATGACCAGAGCGGAGAAGACGGTGCATTCCCTTGCCGACCTCACTGCCGGGTGGCGGGAACGGGCGAGCGTACTCCTTGGCCAGGACAGCACCACCTGGGCCACCCGCATCGTCGCCGACAGCGGCCGCCCGGCTTTGTTGCGCGCCGACGAGCTGTCCTTGGAGATGTTGGAGGGGATCGGGCACACCGTGGTCGCGGTGGTGGGGCAGAAGCGGTCGACGTGGCGTCGATGGAATTTGCACGCGGAAGCATCCCGGCAACTGATGGGCGTCCGGTTCGTCTCCACCGTCGATCGTGAAGCCGCCCTGGGACTGGTGGTGGATGCGGCTGAGCAGGGTTCGATCCGGATCACTCCACCGGAGCTTGCGACTTCCCCGGTCGTGTTCCAACGTCCGGATGGGTCGAGTGTGTTCCGTCCGAAGCATGGCACCTTGTTCACCTCGACCGCGTTGCTTGCGGCCGAGGATCGCCTCCTTGACCTCGCCCACACCACCACTGCACGCCGGGTGGACGCGGCCACGGTTGAGAAAGTCACGGGCATGCCGGCTTCGAATAGGCAGGTTCTATCCGCGGATCAAAGGGAGGTGATCGGGCAAATTGTCGCGTCCGGGCGGGTCGTCGATGTTCTCGTCGGTCCTGCCGGGACGGGGAAGACGACAATGCTTGGTGTTCTTCGCGCGGTGTGGGAGGCCGAATACGGGAGGGGGTCGGTGGCGGGGTTGGCGCCGTCCGCGGCCGCCGCAAAGGTCCTTGCCGAAGAGTTGGGGATTGCGACGGAGAACACCGCGAAATGGGTGCACGCCCACACCCACAACGGATGGGCGCTCACCCCCGGTCAACTCCTCATTGTCGATGAGGCATCCCTTGCCGGCACCTTCACACTGGACACTCTCGCCACCCACGCCGCCAAGGTTGGGGCGAAAGTCTTACTGGTGGGGGACTGGGCACAACTCTCCGCGGTGGATGCCGGTGGTGCGTTCGGGATGATCGCCCGCGACAGGGACCGGGCCCCCGAACTTTCTGATGTGCGGCGGTTCCGAAACGAGTGGGAGAAAACAGCGACTCTCGCCTTACGCATTGGTGACAGCTCCGTGATCGACACCTATCTGGAACACCACCGTGTGGTCGGCGGGGACCTCGAGAACACTCTCGCGACCGCGTACGGTGCGTGGTGGGCCGACCTCGCTCAGGGGCGTGTATCGGTGATGATCGCCGAAACGGTTGACACTGTTCGGGTACTAAACGAGAGGGCCCGCCTGGACCGGATGATCGCTGGGAAGGTGTCCGCGATCAGACCGGTAAATTTGCATGACGAGACTCAGGCCAGCCGTGGGGACCTGGTGATCACCCGGAAGAACAACCGGACTCTGACCACTGGCAAGGCGTGGGTGAAGAACGGTGACCGGTGGATCATCACCGCCACCCACTCCGACGGTTCAGTCTCCGTCCGACGTGCGGGGAGACGTGTCGGGGGTGCGGTGCGTCTGCCAGCGCGGTATGTGGCGGAGAATGTGGAGCTTGCCTACGCGTTGACCGTGTACCGGGCGCAAGGCTCCACCGTGGATACTGCCCACGCGGTCGTGCACTCCAGTTCCATGACCCGGGAGACGTTCTACGTGTCGATGACGCGGGGGCGGGATGCGAACACCTGTTACGTCGCTACCGACCAGGCCCACCTCGAGGAACACCAGCACTTCCCCGACGATGAGGTCACAGTAAGAGGGATCCTCGCTAGAGTGCTGGGCCATGAGGGCGCCCAGAAGAGCGCTCACGAGGCCATCGTCACTGAGCACAACAGTTGGGCGGGGATCGCCCACCTTGCCGCAGAATACGAAACCATCGCAGATGTTGCGCAACACAAACGTTGGGTAGCGCTCGTCAGCGCGAGCGGGTTGAACGCGGCGCAGGCCCGCCAAGTTGTGGAGGCCGAATCGTTCGGGCCCCTCACCGCCGAGTTCCGTCGTGCCGAAGCCCACCACCACAACCCGGGCACCCTGCTCCCCAGATTGGTCACCGCCCGGGATCTCAGCGACGCCGACGACATCGGCGCCGTGCTTCGACACCGCCTCCAACGCGCCACCGCCACCTGCAGTGGAACAAGCCGGGTGCGCCCATCGCCTCGGCTCATCGCAGGACTCATCCCCGAAGCCACCGGCGACATGCCCGCCGAAATGCGGACTGCGCTCAAGGAACGCAAACACCTCATCGAAGACCGCGCCACGACGATCGCCGAAACAGCGACGAAGACCCACGAACCCTGGACCAGGGCGTTGGGGGAGCCGCCAACCAATCCCCGACAACACCAAGTGTGGCTCCGACATGTAAGGACCGTGGCTGCGTACCGGGACCGCTACAACATCTCAGGCAACACGCCAATCGGAAAAGAAGCCGGAGACACCAACCAGCGGCTGGACGCGGAACGCGCGCGGGTCGCCCTCCGCAACGCGCGGAGACTTGGCGGAATCTCCCCCGCGCACACACCGAGCCGACACGCGGAACGCACACAGGACCGATCTCAGCCAACACTCTGACTCAGGGCGGGAGAACACGGAAATCCAACCTGTTCCGCTTCCAGAGTCCGGGGTAAAACGCGAGTAGGCAGTCTGTTCTGGCCGACCCAGCACTCAAGTCTGGGCGGCACAACCCCGCCGCCGGGTGTCCGATAACTGATTTCGTGAAACTGCCCGACCGCAACCATTCGCGTCAATCAGACAGGACACCACCATTGCTCGTTCTCGCTATGCAACTGGCAATCACAATCCGAGCGGCCCCCCTTTGCGTCCGCCAACATGTTGCTGAGTTGGCTCCGATCCCGCAACGGCCTGAAATGAGGGACCCCATTCCTGCTCTTGGGGGTCGTTTACTTCATCGCGGCCGCCGCACTCACCCCAGTAGTCCAACTCGGCAGGCCCGGGTGGCTCAATCTGCTCGTCCCCCTCGGCCTCTGGAACGGAATCAAGTTCATCTGCTTCGGACCCATCAGCCTGATCCTTCTTCCCCGCGCGCGGATCAAAGAACACCGACAGAGTCAGACCGCCATCTTCTGGGGATAACCGGCGACGAGCAGTCTGAACGCATGGTCTCGGGGCGGCTGTCCCGGTACGGTCGTACACATGTGTGGCCGTTATGCGATGACCCAGGAGACTGATCAGCTCATCACCGACTTCGTGGCCGAGGGCGGGGATTTCCGTGATTGGCGACTGTCAAGCCCCGGGTTTGGTGGAGGGTCGGTTAGACCCGTTCCATCTGTGTGATGGACGGGGTGGTGCTGTTTAGGAATTCGTTCTCAACCTCGATGGGTGGTCGGTGGCCGATCTCGCCGTGGAGCCTGCGGTGGTTGAACCAGTCGATGTATTCGGCCGTCACGATCTCGACATCGTTGATGCCTCGCCAGGGTCCTTTGTTGCGGATCAGTTCGGCTTTGAAGAGCGAGTTGAACGCTTCAGCGAGGGCGTTATCGTAGCTGTCACCTTTGGATCCGACCGAGGCGACAGCCTCGGCTTCGGCGAGACGGTCGGTGTAACGAATGGCTCGATATTGAACTCCGCGGTCGCTGTGGTGAATGAGTTGAGAGAGGTCCCGGCCTGCTCGCCGGCGAGTCCAGATCCCCATCTCCAACGCGTCGAGGGCCAGATCGGTGTGCAGGCTAGTCGATAGTTGCCAGCCGACGACACGACGGGCGAACACATCGATGACGAAGGCGGCGTAAACCCATCCGGAGAACGTCCGAATATAGGTGATGTCGGCGACCCAGAGGCAGTCCGGGGCGGTCGCCGTGAACCGGCGGTCGACCAAGTCCGCAGGCCGATCCGCCAACGGCCCCGGAATTGTTGTGCGGGGTCCTCTGGCCCGACGGATACCGCGAAGGCCCTCCCTCTTCATCAGGCGTTCGACGGTGCAACGGGCGACCTGGTCGCCGTTCCGACGCAGCTCGGCATGAACTTTCCGAACCCCGTAGACCCCATAGTTGACCGTATGGATCTGGTGGATCTTCTCGGTCATGATGTCGTCCGAGAAGGCTCGCCTCGACGGCGGCCGGCCCTTCGCCGCGTAATACGTTTGCGGGGCGATCGGCAGGTGCCTGCAGACCGGCTCGACCCCAAACTCGTCCTTGTGATCGTCAATGAACTGGATCATCTGCTCAGTGGGCGGTCGAGCTCCGCCGTGAAGAAAGCCGACGCCGCTTTCAAAATCGCATTCGCCCGTCGAAGCTCACGGTTCTCCCGCTCCAACGCGACCAGCCGGACATGCTCATCGGTCGTCGTCCCGGGCCGTGCCCCTTCGTTGATCTCGGCTCGTTGAACCCAACCGCGAAGCGTGTCCGGCGGGACACCGAGCTGCTGCCCGACCCTCGTGCACACCCCACGACGGCCACCGGCATCATCACGTGCATCAAGCACAAGACGAACCGCACGCTGGCGAAGCTCTTCCGGATACCTACGTTGTACTGCCATTGGTCCTCATCCACTTTCGGGGAATCAAGAACCTCCATTAAACCCGGGGCAATTCAGACCGTCCTACAACATCGCCCCCACTGACACGATCCCCGTACTGATCCAAGCCGTGAAAGGCGACGATGACACGGTGGTGCGACGGTTGGAGCCGGCACGCTGGTCACTCGTGCCGGGCTGGTCGAAGGCTCTCAAAGTTAAGTACCCCACCTTCAATGCACGGTCGGAGGATCTCGCCTCCAAAACTACCTGGAAGGGTCCGCTGAAAACACATCGCGCCCTGGTGCCAGCGTCTCGGTATTTCGAGTGGCAGACTTTTTCGCACGGGAAGAAAGTCCCACACTTCATCCATAATCCGGCCGGCGAACCGCTGATGTTCGCAGGTTTGTATTCCTGGTGGAAAGACCACACCGTCAGCGACGATGATCCGAACGAGTGGACGCTCACCACTACGATCCTGACCGCCGGTGCGGTAGACGAGTTTCTGCATATCCACGACCGAAACCAGGTCATGCTCCCGGAGGAATGGTGGGACCAGTGGCTTGACCCGACCGTTGCGGGAACTCAGGAGCTCGTCGACGCGGCAGTGGCCGCTGCGCTTCCTGTCGCCTCCTCCCTTCCGGCTGGGGGTGCGTTGTTGAGCCTCACGACGGGCGCGAGGTCCGTAGAGCACACATATCACAGCAGTGATGTCGCAGCCGTGAGCACGCGACCGTCGTGACGCGGCGGTGAGCAGTCCTGATTCTGGCCGGTAGGTCAGATCAGCATGAGATTAGGTCGGGGTGGGCCTTGTGGTTGTACGGCTGATCCCCATACTCAGACTTTTTATTCGGTGCCGGCGATCGTTAATCTGATCGACACGGCGGTCGTCGTCCAGCTGCACGCCTCAGCATCGACTTGTGCAGGTGTTGCACCGAACCGTACCCACGCGGTCACTGGTTTGGGTTGAGGATCCCGGGTGACCGTCTCGGTATCCAGTGCCAGTTCGGCGCGAGTTAGGGACTGCAGCGGGCCGGAGGTGGCGGCGATCCGTTTGAGAATGTTCTGTCCCATCAGACGGTCGTAGTGAGCCGCATACCGCTTACTCGTTCTGATGGACGCACTCCTTTCCTGCTGTTCCCGCGCTCAGCCATTCGAACACATATTCGAACACATATTCGAATCAATGCTCGATGAGCCATTTCGTCGCAGCGAGCACGTGAAGATGATCAATCACCGGGGGAGGGACCATAGAAGCACCTACGGGTCGGAGGGCTGCGTGGACGGTCAAGGTGATGCCTGGTCGAATCGGAGCCTCCACTTCCGGGGGAGCGGTCCACAGTTCGGTGGGCTGCGAGTGGTGGGCTGCAGAGTGGTTGTCATGACGGGGTTACCGGAAATGGATGTTGCTCGGGTGCAACGGTGGTGCCGGACGAGGGTGCCGGAGCATGTTCGGGATGAGATCCGGGTTGAGGTGGACGTTGCCGACCGTCATCTCACGATCATGGAATGCCGACCACCCTGGCAGGACGAGGAGGCCGGCTCTGAGTGGTCTCGGTTTCCGATCGCCCGGATCCGGTTCACGAAAACGACGGGCCTGTGGGAACTGTTCTGGCGCGACCGGCACCTACGTTTCCATCTCTACGATTTAGTGCCGGCGACAGCAACTATCGAGGACCTGTTGTCGGAGGTGGAGCGGGATCCGACAGCTATCTTCTGGGGATAACCGGCCACCAGCACTCTCAGAGCAGTCTGAACGCACATCTCGGGGTGGGTGTCCCGGTACGGTCGTACACATGTGTGGCAGATTCGCTATGACGAAAGAGACCGACGAGCTCATAACGGAGTTCGTGGCCCAGGGCGGCGATTTCCGCGACTGGCGTCCGTTCTACAACATCGCCCCTGCCCAAACGATCCCCGTGCTGCTCGAGTCCGCGAGAGGCAGTGCCGACGTCGTCCGGCGGCTCGAGCCGGCCCGCTGGTCACTGTTGATATCGACCGCGCGGCGGCCTAGGTACGGCGCGTCACCCAGGATGACACCGGGCAGTAGCGTCGGTTCGGGCCTGAGAGTAGGAACAAGATATGACTGATACGACGCACCTCATTGGGAACGGTTTGATTCGCAATCCTCCACAACAGGGGCGTTCTCGGGCAACTCTCGAACGGATTGAGGCTGCTGCCAGGCAGCTGCTCCGGGATCCGGAAATCGGCCGAGACAGGTTCACTACCGCGCAGGTTGCCAGAGGTGCGGATGTGTCGATCGGCACTCTGTACCGATACTTCGATGACCGCACCGCGATCCTCGAGCACGTCTGGCCCGAGCGGCAAGACGCCGCGATGCCACCCGAATAGCCCACCGCCGCGACCTACCGACGGTGATAGGTCTCACAAGCCACGCCCTCAGCCATTCTCTCCCCCGGCTGGGGGCGTTTGTGCGCCCGCACGCTCACACATTCGAATATGTGTTCTACTAAATCGATGGGAGACAACAAGCGCCACGGCGGTGGTATCGAGCGGCAGATAGAAGAAGCTGTAGTGCGTCCACGCCCTGTGGGGCTCACCGACGCTGAGCTTGACCTTCCACACCATCCGGTGACCGAGGCAGCTGCTCCGATTGCCGTGCGTGCGTATGTTCGCTTCCATGAGGCCGTTATCCGACCGGGTTGTGAAGCTATCGGCGCAGTGGAGTATTGCGGAGTGGACTATTGCGAATCTGGACTGGTTGTCTGGCGGGCTGCTGGGTAGGTCTGAAATTGTTCGCCTGCGAGCTCGGCCCAGCTGGATGCGGTGTTTGGTGCGATGCCGGCTGCGCCGGCGAGCACGGGGGTGGGAAGGTCTCTCGCGAGGGTGATGAGTGCGGCGTTTCGTGCATGTGTCGCATTGACGCCGAGCTTGGTCAACTGGTGCGAGAGTGCGCCAACGGTTGCGTGCGTTCCGGGGTGCTTTCCGGGAAAAAGCCATGGTCGGGTGACCGAGGAGGCACTGCTATCAGTGCCTCCGAGAAGCTCTTTGAGAAGCGGGATGAGCGGACGCGGCAGCGGGACTGGATGCGTGCCCAGGGCAACTTCCGTGTGTCCGTCTGGGAGGGTATGGATGGCGCCTTTGCTGAGTAGAACGAGTTTGCTGAGTTGCTGTCCGTAGAGCAGTACGAATAGGCCAGCGACACGTGCCGAGATACCGCCATCGGGTGAGGTGAGCAGCTGGTTGACTCGGTCCCATCGTTCCGCTTCAGACATGGTGATGTTCGGCGTGCCGTGTCGGTGGGCGGGAACGTCGACGTTGCCGCATCGACGGGTTCTGCGGGCCCAGTTCAGGTAACCGGCGAGCCAGGGGGTCGGGTTGCTATTAATGAATCGCTCGACGAGTGTTTGGGTGGCGTCGCCGAGGTCGGTGGCTTCAGTTCCGAGCCATTGATGAAATTTGTGGAGATCCCGCATGCGGCTGAGGGTGTGGCGCGTCGTGCTCGCGGTCAGCTCGGAGCGGCTCGATCGTTTCCGTAATCGGGGGAGAACTTCCCAGTTCATGTAGGCGCGAAGGGCGGGAGCGTCTGGTGTCTGGTCTGCGGCGAGGAACAGGGCGATTCGGCGCTCGAGCAGAGCGAGTTGCTCGTCCCGCTCATCGAGCGACCTGACTGTTCGTAGGCAGGCTCGGAGATGCTCGGCGGTGCGGCGGTCGCCGAGGTCATCAAGATCGTCGTGTGCGATGACCCGGTCCAGCTGTGAGAGGCGGCGAAGGTGCTCTCCGCCGCCGGGCTTACTCAGCCATCGGAGGGCACTCGAGGGCGTGATGACCGTGAGCAGGCTCGCCTGGAACTGGCGTGTCCAGGCGAGTTGAAGCGGGTGGGCAGGTTCAAACAGGCTGGTGAGGCGGTGGGTGAGTTCGCAGATCTGGCACCGGCGTCCGTAGGTCAGGTCCTCGCGCCCGCATTGCTCGCAGGCGTTTCGCAGGCCTCGCCCTGAGCAGCGCGCGCAGACGAGCATTTTGGGCGCGTTGGCGTCGTGGTAGGTGACGATTCGGAGCTGCTGGCACCGGGGGCAGATCGATGCCGTGCGCTTGGTGCGCATCCAACATCGGGAGCACCGCGGGGAGGCGCCGATGCGAGCGGTCACCGGCTCCAGTCCGCCGCAGTCTCCGCAAATCTCGCGAGGCGGGCAGTAGCACGCGGTGCAGATCCCACCCTCCGGGGTACGGACCGCCGGCGCAGCTAACTTGCCGCATTCGATACAGACCGTCTGCCTCGAGGGATGGAGTCGCGCACATGGCGCGCAGAGACGCTCGTTGTCGATCACAGCGGCGATAGACCGGCGGCGGCGGCACCGCGCGCAGTCCTCAACAGTTTCGTGGGTCCGACACGAGCGGCAGACAAAAAGGCCAGAACTGGAAGAACGCAGCAGCAGTCGCTCGAAGCCGCACGTCTGGCATCGGGGCAGGCGGGCGCCGGAAGCGGTGAGAGCGACGTTCAGTCGCTGCAACATGGCGGGCAAGTCGACGGTCGGGCTGGTTACAAAGCTCGGGTGCGCCTCTGCCTCTCGGGCCAGTCGGTCCAGCTTCGGTCGGCCGCGCATCGATTCAATTGCGGTCGTCACAAAGCTCTCGTCGACGCCGATCTCACCAAGGTCGTGAAGTTGAGCGGACAACACCGCGGTGAGACGCGAGATGCTTTCCGCGGAGCTCTCGCTCATTGATTGCCAGGACGTCGCAGGGTGGTTTTGGTGGGCGGCTGTGGGGGAGGAACAGTCGACCGCTTTCCGTTGGTCGCTGCGCGTCGGGGCGAGGCTGCTTCCTCGGCCGCGAGTGTGATGAGGTCGTTCGGGGTGCAGCTAAGGATTGAACACAGAGCTGCAAGCACCTCCATGTTGAGGCGCTGCGGCGTCTGGGTGACCAGGCGATAGACCTGCTCGCGCGAGAGGTGCACGCCGTGCTCTTTCAGCAGGGGGACGACGTGGGTGGTTTGGTAGATACCGTGCTCCGCGAGGAGGGTACGGAGATGCCAGCTGATATTGATCGTGGTGGTCATGTTGGAGATCCCATCTGGTTGATGCGGGACAGGGACTTCAGGATGAGACGTTGGCGGAAGTCGTCAGAGACGCCGGCGTATGTCTGTGTGGTCGCCGCGAACACGTGTCCGAGTTGTTGACGGAGGAACTCCATCGGGTAACCGAACTCGGTGAGATGCGTGACGTAGGAGTGGCGGAGCGAATGCGGCGTCAGATGGACGTCGAGCCCTGCGACCTCGCGGATATGGCTGAAACGACGGTCCCAGTAGCCCAAACCCATCTTGCCTCCGCGCTCGGACGGCCACAGTGCAGAATCCTCGATGCCGGCGTCCTGGCGATAGATGAGCCACTCCTGGAGAGAGGTGACGACCCAGTCGAGCTCCGGCACGGTCAGAACCGTCCGCCGCTTTGGTCCGGTCCCCCGAGAGCCCTTCGCGAATCGGACGTGCAGCGAACCAAATTGACCGTATGCCGCGGCCGCGGGATTGTGGTGAAGGTCGACCGGCTCCAGCATCACTAGCTCGCCCCGACGAAGCCCGTACGCATAGGTCACTCGCACCATGTAGGCATCGCGAAGTGCACTCACCGCGCCTTTCGTCCGGAGTCCCGCAGTCCGTGCAACCTCTTCGTCGGCAGCGTCGAACAGATGCTGAATCTCATCGAACGTGAACGGGCGCCGACCCGGTTTCCCCTCGTACTCCGCCAGGTGCGCGAGTGTGTTCGACTCATGGCAGATTTGATGAGGGCCCTCCCCGAAGCGCTTCTCGCACTCAAACACCCAACCGTACCGATTGTCGGTGACCATCCCGCAGAACGCACAAATCGCCCCGTGATATCGCCGGATAGTGCTTGGAGCCATACGGGACGTGCCCGACATCAGCTGGACCGTGAACTCCTCAACATCCGCCGCCATCCACTGCCATGGATAGGACCCGGCGAAGTCGCAGAAGCGACTGACCATCCGGACGCTCGATTCGATGGTCGACGACCCAACGCCGCGGCTACGTTGCTGACGCGCCCAGCCCTCCAACATCCCCCGCCAGACCGCATCGTGCTCGTCGAGATGCTGGACGCCGGGAACAAGAGCAAGCTGTGCAGATCCCGGAAGTGCAGCATTGCTCACACCCTGAGCGTAAACTTTAAGCAAGAAAGTTGCAATAGATGACTCAATAGACGTTCTCGGCCGCCTTCGACGTTCGCCGGATCGGAGCTGGATAGTCCTCGATGCGCGACACAAGCACACTCATGCTCCCCGAATTCGCGGCAATCGAGCCCCGTCCTCTCAGCGACGGTACGCATGCCCGTCAATAGCCGCTTATAAATGCCACAGGAACTTCGACCCCACTGCAAGTCGCTAAGCAGGATCCATAGAAACAGCGCGTTGCATCTAATGCAATAGGACATGGTTGATCGCCTGGACCGATCGTGCCGTGAAGATCCGCTGGACGATGTATAACGGAACACCGCGCGAGGTGTGGGTATGGGCGTCTGCTGTGGAGCGGCGGGGGAGTGCCTAGCCACCGCACGTGCAGGCCGGTACGGTCGTAACCATGTGTGGCAGATTCGCTATGACGAAAGAGACCGACGAGCTCATCACCGAGTTCGTCGCCGAGGGCGGCGATTTCCGCAACTGGCGTCCGTCCTACAACCTCGCCCCGACCCAAACGATCCCCGTGCTGCTCGAGGCCGCGAAAGGCGGTGCCGAGGTGGTGCGGCGGCTCGAGCCGGCCCGCTGGTCACTGGTGCCCACCTGGTCAAAGACCCTCAAGCTGAAGTACCCCACCTTCAATGCGCGTTCCGAAGATCTCGCCTCGAAAGCGACCTGGAAAGGGCCGCTGAAAGCACATCGCGCCCTGGTGCCGGCGACTGGGTATTTCGAATGGCAGACCTTCGCGGATGGGACGAAAGTGCCGCACTTCATCCACCATCCGGCCGGCGAACAGCTGATGCTCGCCGGGTTGTACTCCTGGTGGAGAGACCACACCGTAACCGATGAGGATCCGAACGCGTGGACGCTCACCGCAACGATCCTGACCTCCGGCGCGGTCGACGAGCTACTTCACATCCACGACCGCAACCCGGTAATGCTCCCCGAAGAGTGGTGGGACCAGTGGTTAGATCCTGCTGTCGAGGGCACGCAGGAGCTGGTCGACGCCGCTGTGACGGCCGCCCTGCCTGTCGCAAATGCGCTTGAGGTGTACGAAGTCGCACCGATACCGTTTCGGGGCAACGGTCCAGCTCTCATCGAACCCGTCATGGCACTCGAGGGGACCGAGGACTGGCTCAGCACGGAAACCTGATCGACCGAAACTGATCGCTACCGAGCGCTTGGCGGGACGTCCGTGCGAGGCCAGAAACGATTTCGGGGTGACGTCGGGATCCCGGAACCTCGGTCGCGGGTATTCCTTGTTTGTGAAAGCCGCCGCGAGTGGCTACGGTGTCGTTCCTTCGTCGTTCGGATCCTCAGAGAGCAACAGGCCGAGGCTGCTCTCCGCTATGGCTCTCCGCGCATCTGCCCGTATCTCGGGATCATCCGAGTAGGCCCGTTTTCTCAAGAGGTCGAGCGCCGGTTCGATCACGCCCCTGTCGAGGATTTCTTGTCGAACGAGGTTCGGGGGCGAGGAGTCGAGAACACTCATTGCCCAGTCCGATTTTTCGGCCTCGGTCATGTTGTCGAGGTCGGGCAGCTCGTCGTCGTCCATGCATTGAGCCTAGGGACCACTAGTCGGGACCTCGGGCTTGGATCGTAAACTCCTCCCATGCCTGAGCACCAGATGAAGCCCCTACGAAAGGGTGTCCGGCTAGGTATGTGGTCCCCCCGAGGCTGTTTCGTACCCTTCGGGACACTCGTATTCGCCACCGACGGCGGCGTGATCGTCGCGCCCGTAGAAGTGCAGGGCGCACGATGGCGGTACGGAGAACTGCAAGCAAACGTCGTACCGGACCGAGGCTCGTACTCGGAGGTATCTGTGCGACCCAAGCTGCATTACCACCAAACCGGACGAGTCGCCGCGAGCCTGTCCGGCGTGCGGATCCCAAAACGAATCGCTCAGTACCCGCCCCTGAAAGATTTGTCGCGTGCGCAGATCCTCGGCTTGACTGCCACACGGCCTTGGGAACTGCCATCCTTCGAGGAGTCTCGTGTCGGGGACGTAGGCACACGGGAGAAGCAGTGGCCTCAACGGGTTGGTTGGTCAATTGCAATCCTTGACCACCCGACAGTTGACCAAAGCCGCGCGGTTCTCAGCCTGGGCAACAGGGGGCTGATCGGCGGCGATAAGCAACGGGTCGTGTTCGATCTGAGCGAGTTTGGCCGCGCCGCGCTGCTGGTGGCTCGAGTTCATTTGCAGTACGAAAGCAGTCTTGACGTCCAACCGTCGGTCACAGCTGCGGCCTACCCGGCAGTCAAACGGGGAGTTCCGGATCATGCCTACGTACTGTGGTCGTCGACAGCGAGAAACCCGGTCCTCGCCTACGAAAGCGCAGACGAGTTCATCACTTTGGACGACCTGAACGACTTCTCCCGATTCATGCCAGTCAGGACCGGCACACTCGGACAGTATCGACACTGACTCACATGCCCTATGCGAGCAAATACCAACCTCTCCGAGTGCGCGTCGGACCGTCCGGCAGAGCATCCACAGTTTCCTGACGCAGTGCCCCAATGAGTGATCGTCTACCGGAAAGTCATAAACGATCGTTTATCACCAGGTCTTCGCCGGCAAAGCTGACCCCCGTTTTTCCCGGGGTCTTCAGCAGTGGAGTTGATCGGTAAGTAGCGGTGTTCTGTGATCGCTCGGTGTCGCGGTCGGCATCAGATCTGTCTTGGATCGCATGGGTGGTCTCAGGCGGTCGTCGCAACAGGTGGTTCTGGTGGGTTCGAGAGTAGCTTCTCGAGAGCGGCGGCGGGGGTGGTTCCATCGAGGGTTTTCCGGGGTCGCTGGTTGAGTTCGGTAGCGACCTCGAGAAGGCGTTCCGGGCCGAGAGCGTTGAGGTCAGTGCCCTTCGGGAAATATTGCCTCAGCAGGCCATTCGTATTCTCGTTGGATCCGCGTTGCCAGGGCGAGTGTGGGTCGCAGAAGTAGATCGCCATGTCGGGGGCAAGGGTGACGTCGCGGTGTCGGGCCATCTCGGTGCCCTGGTCCCAGGTAAACGACCGGCGCAGATGTGTAGGCAGAGTCGCGATCGTGGCGACGAGGCCGTCGCGGACGTTCTCGGCGCTGTGGCCGTTAGGCAGGTGCACGAGCATCACGTAGCGGGTTGTTCGCTCGACGAGAGTTCCGATCGCCGAGCCTGACGCTGACCCGATGATGAGGTCTCTTTCCCAATGCCCGGGAATGGCTCGGTCGGCGGCTTCGGCAGGGCGTTCGCTGATCAGGATCTTGTCGCGAATCTTTCCCTTCGGGTTGAACCGCTGAGCCCGCGGACGCCGGGCAGCACGCCCGGTGCGGACGTGTTTGTAGAGGTCAGCGCGCGGGTGCCCGCGGCCCTGAACGAACAAGCTCTGATAGATCGTCTCGTGGGTCACCTGCATCTCCGGCCGGTCAGGGAACGATCGGGCGAGGTCGTCGCTGATCTGTTCAGGACTCCAATTCTTCACCAGCCGCTCTTCGACCGCGGCCGCCAAGACCGGATCATCGAGCCGCCACGACTTCGGTCGACGCGCCCGCTCGTCACACCGTTTCTGCGCTGCATAGGGCCGGTAGGCACCGATGTTCGGGCGACTATTTCGGCGCAACTCCCGCGAGATCGTCGACGGAGACCGGCCGAGCTCGCGGGCGATTTCCCTCACACCAGCGCCAGTGATGCGCAGGTCAGCGATCCGCAGCCGGTCATCCTGCTCGAGGTAACGACCCGACCTCGGTCGCTCCGGGACCGGTATTCGTCCGCTCGCTGCTTTGATCCATCGATACCCCTGGCTTCGGTCCACCCCGAGAGCCTCACACGCTGTCGACGACGAAAGTCCCTCGATGATCAATTCCCAGAAACGAGACTGACGATCCTTCTGAACCTGGCTTGCAGGCATGCGCAACACTCCATATCGATGAGGTGTTGCGACGACCGGCTGAGACCGCCCTAGGGTTACGAGACGTCTCGTCGGCTCGGGCTCTTGTCGCTTGCACAACGATTTCGAGCGCGCGCCGGCAAATTGTTGCGCAAGCTCAGCTTCGGGCCGTCAGCGTGCTAGATCCACCCGTCGCACGAACCGACACTGCCACAGACCCTCTATGCCTTTCGGGCCTCTGCATAATCGATCGCAGCATTCCCGTCTGTCTCGGGGTTCCCACTGTGATGTTGACGGTCTACCCGCCCTCGGTGAGGACAAGGTAGCTGGGAACGTCGAGGTGCTCATTGCGGAAGTATTGGAGCGATTGTTCCAGCGTCGGTACGGCTACATCGAAGCCGTCGTCACTCATGCTCAGCAGCTCCCGCATGATCGATGGCGCGGAGAAGATGACATCTCACCCTTTAAAGGGCAGGGACAACATACAGGTCTACCGGCGCTGCTGGGTGCGCGACTAATTTCGTCTAACCATCGCCAACCGGCGAGGGTCACCGCGTTGACATGTCTCTGTGCTGGGCGAGCGCCTCGCCCTCACTTGAAGTTGCTCGACGGCAGCTCAGTCGCGCGTCGACCCACGCACTTTCAGATCGCACGGGATCAGTCGGATTCCGGGTTCGACGGCCTCACCGCGGATGGAGGCGAGCACCAGTTCCCCCGCGGTTCGCCCCATTTCGATCAGCGGCAGCGCGACTGTGGTGAGGGGCGGTCGCTGGTGCACCGCCAGCGAGCGATCGTCGAAGCCGATGACCTGGAGTTGGTCGGGCACGTGCACGTCCGCGTCGACGAGCGCGGCGAGCGCACCGGTTGCCAGGTCGTCACTGCCGCAGAAGACGGCATCGAGGGGCGAAGCCGTTCGAAGCAGCTCCACCATCTCGGAGTATGCGTCCTCCGGCTGCCAGGTCAGTGACGACCGCACGAGGGTCTGGTCGAACATGATCCCCGCGGCCTCCAGCGCACGGCGGTATCCGCGCAGGCGATCGCGCGTAGCCTCCCACGCCGGCGGTCCGTTGAGGAACGCGATCCTACTGGCGCCGTTCGAGACCAGGTGGTCGACGGCAAGGCGCGCGCCGCCCTCGTCGTCGGGGAGCACGGAGGGGATCGTGGGGTCGCCGTATTCGTAGAGGTACACGACCGGCACACTGCCAGGGATGTGCACCGAGGGATTCGGGCGCGCGCCGACCCGGTTGCCCGACATGAAGATGAGCGCGTCCACCTGCTTGTCGAGGAGCCGGGTGAGCTGTGAGCGCTCCCGTTCCGGGTCGCCGTAGGTGTTGCAGAGCAGAACACCCATGCCCGCGGTCCAGGCCGCTTCTTCCACCCCGCGCATCATCGCGTTGGTGAAGACGCCTTCAAGGTCGTCCGTGACGATGGCGATCGTGTCGCTGCGATGGGTGCGCAACCCCCGCGCGACCGTGTTGGGGCGGAATCCCATGGACTCGATGGCCTCGAGCACCCGTTGCCTGACCTCGGGACCGACATCCGGACGGTCGTTGACCACCTTCGACACCGTGGATACCGCGACGCCGACCCGCTGGGCTACGTCTTTCAGGGTGATGCGGGCGTCGACAGCCTCTGGCTTAGTAGCCACGATCGACCTCGATTCGGTTGGTGATAGCAACGTGGAGAACGGAATTACGAAATCGTTATTTGACATTGTGCCATCGTTTGTGAGTAACTCTATTCACGACCTTACGGGAACGATTTCGTAATTTATTCGAAGGATACGATTCTGATGGCGACGGTGCCACTGCCCCCGGGCGCAGGAACGCGAAGTCGCGTGCCGCGCCGTCGGGGTGGGCCGCTTCGGCAGCGTCAACTTGCGGGAGTGCTCTACGTGCTCCCGGCCATCGCACTCGTCGCTGTGCTGTTCGTGGCGCCGACCATCTGGACGATCGTCGTCTCGTTCTTCAAGTACTCCCTTCTCGGCAACCTCAGCTTCATCGGCGTCGCCAACTATGCGCGCGCTTTCACCGACGCCTCGCTGCTCAAGGCCCTCGGATTTACGACGCTCTACACGGTCATCGTCACGGTCGTGCTATTCGTCGTCGGATTCGGCCTCGCGCTTCTCGTGTCGTCCAAGCGCCGCGGCATTCCCGTCTTCCGCACGATCTTCGTGGTGCCGGTGGTGATCGGTTTCGCTACCGCCAGCTACGTGACCCTCTGGATCCTTGACGGGCGCATCGGTGTGGTGAACGACGTGCTCACCCGGCTCGGCCTCATCCACGCCCCCATCTCGTGGTTCGGCAACTTCGGACTCGCTCTCACCGTGGTCATCATCATGGTGGTCTGGAAGACGGTCGGGCTCACGATGCTCCTGCTCATGTCGGGCATGAACGCCATCCCGAGCGACCTGTACGAGGCCGCAGAGCTTGACGGTGCCGGATGGTGGACGAAGCTCTTCGGCGTGACCATCCCGCTGCTGCGCCCGACCATCGCGTTGGTACTCATCCTTACCGTGATCAGCAGCTACCTCGCCTTCGACCAGTTCTTCATCCTCACGCAGGGCGGCCCGGACAGTTCGACTGTGACGGTCGTCTACCTGATCTACCGGGCTGGCTTCATCGACTTCGACCTCGGCTACGCCTCAGCACTCTCGGTGATCCTCATGGTCATCCTGCTGCTACTCACCATCCTGCAGTTCCGCGTACTGAGACGGGGGAACGACTGATGGCCCGTACGCGCTCGATAAGCCGCGGATTCTTCCGCTCGGCGACGTTCTATATCTGCGCCGGCATCCTCGCCATCTTGTTCATCTCGCCACTGGCGTGGTTGTTTCTCAGCTCATTCAAGACCTCCGCCGAATTCGCCCAGGTGCCGCCCACCTTCCTGCCGCACTCGTTCAGCACCGAGAACTACCAGTCGCTGGCGGATGCCGGCATCTGGGGGTACGTGCTCAACAGCATCGGCGCGTCCATAGGCACAGTGCTGCTCGCCACGGTACTGAGCGTGCTGGCCGGGTACGGATTCTCCCGGTTCCGTTTCCCCGGAAGCAGCGTGCTCTTCGTACTGCTGCTAAGCACACTGATGATCCCGTTCCAGTCGATCATCCCAGCGCTCTACGCGATCCTCAGCGGTGCACACCTCACCAACACGATCCTCGGTCTTGTGCTCGTATACACGAGCTTCGTGCTTCCCTTCGGTGTCTTCACTATGCGCGCCGCCTTCCAGGCGATCCCGCTCGGGATCGAGGAGGCCGCGATCATGGACGGAGCAAGCACGTTCACGACGCTGCGGTCGGTCATGGCCCCAATGGTCGTGCCCGGCATCGCCACGGTCGCGATCTACGCCTTCTTCAACGCATGGAACGAGTTCCTCGCGGCGCTCATTTTCACCACCCGGCAGGAGTCGTTCACGCTTCCCGTCGCCCTCGCGAACCTGCAGTCGGGAGCGTTCGGGACCCTGGATTGGGGCGTTCTCGAGTCCGGCGCGATCGTCTCCGCGGTGCCCTGCATCATCGTCTTTCTCCTGCTTCAGCGTTATTACGTCGCCGGCCTCACCGCCGGGGCGGTCAAAGAGTGACCCGTCACACCGTCCGCATCACATCCACGCTCAGAGAAGAGCACCCACTCAACGAAAGGCACCTCATGAATTCCAGGAAAGCGTCCCGCCGTCTCGCCGTAGTCGGCCTGCTGGCGACAACAGCGCTGGCGCTGTCGGCCTGTGCAAGCTCAGCCACCCCGACGGCCACCGAGGGCACGGGACCTGCCACCCTGTGGGTGCGCGCCAACGATGCCCCGCTCGACAAGTCGCTCGTGGCCCAGTGGAACAAGGATCACCCCAAGCAGAAGATCTCGCTCGTCGCGATTCCCGATGCGCAGTACGTGCAGAAGTTCGTGCAGGGCGTACAGTCCGGCGATACCCCGGACATCGCCGTCGTCGACATCGCGAACGCCCAAGCGCTCGTGACCCAGGGCCTGCTCTCCGACATCACGTCCAAGGTAAAGGGCCTCTCCTATGAGAAGGAGCTCGCCCCCGCCGCGGTGGACATCGCCAGCAGCAAGGGCAAGATATACGGCGTCCCCCACCAGCTCGACGTCTCACTTCTCTACTACAACCCAACGCTGTTCAAGGCGGCCGGCATCGATGGACCGCCCACAAGTTCGGCCGAGATCCTGGCCGACGCCCGCAAGGTGACAGCCCTCGGCACCGACACCTACGGCTTCTACTTCGCCGGCAACTGCGCGGGCTGCAACGCATACACGACGCTCCCGTTCATCTGGGCCGACGGGGGCGACATCCTCAACAAAGCTGGCACCGCCGCGACGCTGGATGACCCGGCCGTCGCCAAATCAATGAACCTTCTCAAGTCGATGTGGGACGAGAAACTCATGCCGCCGACGGCGAAAGACGAGAACGGCGCCACCTGGATCACCGCATTCCAATCGAACAAAATTGGCATGGTCGCGCTCGGGAGCTTCGGCATCGGCATCTACGGTGCCAAGGGAGGCCCCGACTTCGACGTGACCGGCATTCCCGGCGCGAAGGGCAAGACCTCCGCCTTCCTCGGTGGTGACGTCGTCGGGATCCCGACCAACGCCAAGAACAAGGGCACCGCGTGGCAGTTCATCCAGTGGAGCATGTCCAAGAGCGCGCAGACGAACATCGTCGCCAAGGCCGGATCGCTCGTCGTGCGCTCCGACCTCGTCGACAACCCCGTCACCGCGGCAGAGCCGCGCCGGGTCACCGCGAACAAGCTGATCTCGGTGGCCGAGGTGCCGAAAACGGCCAAGTACAACTCGGTCTTCATCGACTCGACCGGTCCGTTCCTGCAGTTCATCCGCTCATGGGTATTCGAAGGCCAGGGTGACGGCGCCATCGCGTCCACCAAGAGCGCGTTCGACGACCGACTGAAGAACTAGCCCACCGGCCCCGACCACCCCCGTTACAGGAGAGACCTCATGATGGACCTCAGCTTCCGCTGGCCGCACCCGCGCTACAGCACGGCGATCGGCGAGCTCAGCTTCCGACTCCACACCTTCGAGAACGTGTACGGCATCGACCCGGCGCTCACCAGCGTCGAGGTGAGCGCCGACGGCTCGATGGTGGTGGACGCGCGGGGTCTCTCCTGGGCGGGCGGGCAGGCCACGGCGCCCGGCACCCTTCGTGCGTCCATCACACCCACGGCGCGCGGGGTACGGGTGGAGGTCAGCGGCGAGCACGCCGACGGCATCCGCAGCATCGGTGTCACCGTTCACGACCTTCCGACCTCGGCAGTCTCGGGGGTGCGTGAGGATGCACTCGAGGTGCCGCCTACTGGCCGCATCCTCTCGTACCCAAACGGCTGGTTCGACCTGTCGAGCCCCTCATTCATCATCGGAGACGCCCTCGCCGTGCGCTCCATCGACGGGCAACCGCGACCCAAGACGTTCGCCTTTATCCCCCACTTCGACGATGCGGCGATCATGGACGTCGACCTACTCGTGGAGGCGGACGCCACACATCCGTCGGCCGCGTTCGACGCTCCGGGATGGGTAATCGAGCCGCCCCGGGATGTCGCGGCCTTCGTGACCGAGCACCGGGAGCACATCGCCCGCGCCTACCCCACCGACACGTGGGAGCATCGCAGCGACGTGCCCGAGTGGATGCGCGAGAAGTCGCTCGTGCTCACCCTGCACGGCAAGCACTTCACCGGCCGCACCTTCCTCGACTACAGCGCAATGCTGGACGTCATCCGCCAGGTCGCCCGGCAGATCGATGGATCCCGTGTGCTCGCCTACCTCCCCGGCTGGGAGGGGCGTTACTACCGGTGGTACGGAAGATACGACGTCGATCCCGCGCTCGGCGGCGAAGAAGGATTCCGCCGCCTCGTCGACGAGTCCCGCGAGCTCGGCGTGCACGTCATGCCGATGTTCGGCGCCAACATCGCCTCTCGCGACGTGCCCGGCTTCGAGCGTTGGGGCGAGCCGGGCATCGTGCGCCGGGCGAGCGGGCTCATGGACGCCGGATCGGTCGACTGGGACGGCTCCCGCCACTACGACCACGGGTCCGGCGCAATGATCAACCCCGCTTTCGCGCCCTGGCGTGCGCACCTGGTCGAGCAGATCGGATCGCTCCACGAACGTTTCGGCTTCGACGCGACCTTCCTCGACATCACCGCCATGCACTCTAACGACCCGAACGGCGACACCACCGAGGGACTGCGAAGCTTGGCGGGGGATATCCTCCGCGCGATCCCCGGCCACCTCATCGCGGGCGAGGCCTGGTTCGACGCCCTCAGCAGCATCATCCCGCTCGTGCAGACGGGGCACCATGACACGGTGCCCGTGTACCACGACCTGCCCGACGATCAGCTCTTCACCCGTACGAACCGCTCCTTCGGGCACGTCTGCCTCGGAGACCCGGCGCACGGCTCATCCGGCGTCCACGAAGCCGGGTATGTGTCCGCGTGGCGCCTGCCGGTACGGCGCGGCGTGATCCCGACGATGGGCGTAGTCGAGGACACCCTCGCACTCGCCCCCGATCGCGTCTCGCAGATCATCAGCGACGCCCGCGAGTACGCCGAGCTGTATCTCGAGTCCGAGTCCGCCCGCACGTTCTGACAATCCACCCACCGATCTCAACGAGGAGTTCTCAATGGTGAAATATCGACCCGCCTGGGCGATCGCGGCAGTTGTCGCGATCGGGGTAGCAGGAATAGTCACCGTGTCGGAGGTCGCGCCACCGGCGCACGCGGCCACGCTTACGATCTCGAAGGCGAGCTATCTCGACAAGACGCTCGCGGGCATCCTTGGGCAGGTCGGTGGTGTGACGTCGGGCTACGAGTATGCGAGCGAAAATCCGTACCCGACCGACGCCTGCTTCTCGCCGGCCTCCGGACCGTACTCGGGCGACGCGCCGGCCAGCTGCTGGACCCCCAACGGCTACCCGGGCTATGACCGCGTCGGGCTGCCCAACTTCGCCAGCAACGAGGTCGGAAGTGACGATGACTATCACATCGATTTCTTCGACCAGCTCATCCTGGGCGATCACGGGCCGAATGTCAGCTATCAGGACATCAAGGACGAGTGGGTGGCCCACAACATCGGCGACTGGGGTCCGGGAGGCGTGGCGAACGACCTGATGCGCAATGCGGGCTACCTCCCGCCCTTCACGGGCCAAGCCGAATACGACCAGTATTACTGGCTGACGGAGGGCTACATCGAGAACGACACCGTTGGCATGGTCGCCCCCGGAATGCCTTCGACCGCCCGGGACCTGACGGGCAAGTTCGCGTCGGTCACCACCGAGTTCGACTCGATCACGTGGGCCAAGCTGTACGGCACCATGTACTCGCTCGGCTACTTCGCCACCGACGCGCGTACGGTGCTCGCGGACGCGTCCGTCGTGCTGCCCAGGAACAGCTGGCCCTACCAGATCTACCAGAAGGCCGTCGCGCTCCACAATCAGAACACGACCGACTGGCGCTGGGCGCAGGGTCAGCTGCTCTCCTTCGTGCGCAACGTCTACGGCCAGGACAACGTGCAGGCGATCCCCGACCGCAACAATGGCTCGATGATCCTGTCGATCCTCTACGGCAACAATGACTATCTGACCACGCTCAAGATCGCCTCGCTGATCGGCAACGATGCGGACTGCACCGCGTCGGGAGTTGCCGGCTTGATGGGCATCATCAAAGGCATGGCGGGCACGCCCCAGCCATTTAAGGACAAGATCTACCAGAATGGCGCGGGTCGATATATCAATGACCTAACGACCGGCTTCCCGCCGAATATCAAGTCCGGTTATCCAACGAGCCAGTCCTGGGACTCGATCGCCGCGCTCTACCGAAGCAATGCCGCAGCACAGATCGTAGCCAACGGCGGATCGCAGGACTCGACGAACTTCTACGTCAACGCGCAAACAGTGCTGCCCGAGAAGACGGTCCTCGTCGACAACTACGACTTCGAGCAGGGCACTCTTGCCGGCTGGACGGCGTGGACGTCGGCGCCCGACACCGGCTCTCCCAACGTGTTCGCCGAGAGCAACGGCACGGCGTTGTCCGGCGCATGGAAGGGAACCGTCGTCACCGACTCGGCCATCGACCAGGCCCGACTCTCGACCCAGCTAAGGGGGCTCCAAGCCGGGGCCACTTATCGCGTCAGCGCGTTCATACAGAGCGACCAGGTGGCCGCCCTCTACGCGAGCAACTTCGGCGGATCCGAGTTGGATGCCAGCGTGGTTGGCTCCTACGCAAACTCCGGCAAGCAGTGGGTTAACCGATCCATCGAGTTCACACCTACGGGATCTACAGCCGAGGTCGGCCTCTACATGCCGTCTGGACCGGACGGATTCGGCGCCATCGACGATCTCAGCGTTCAGCAGATCTCGACGCCCAGCGCGACGGTCTACCAGGCAGAGGCCGCTTCGATCAGCGGGGGCGACATCCGCACCGCGACGAGCGCGTCCGGTGGCAGCTATGTCGGCGGACTCGACGACACAGGCAACTACGTGTTGTTCACAGTGACCGCGCCTGCGGCCGGCGAGTATCGCGCGGCGATCAACTTTGCCAACGCGACGACGGGCACCAGTACGCTTGCGATGGCAGTGAACGGCGCGAGCAAGGCCACCGTGCCCTTCCCGCGAACGCCCGCCTGGGGCACGTTCTCCCGCAACATCGTGAACGTACCGGTAGTGCTCGCGGCCGGGACAAACACGATCCGTCTCACTAGACCGGCCAACGGCGGATTCGTCGAACTGGACGCCCTGACGCTGTCCACAGCGCCGACGCCCGTCTACGGCGCAATAACCGACATCGCCGTCGGCAACGCCGGTTTCGAGACCGCCGGGGTGGCGCAGACACCCGCCAACTGGACCACGTGGCCGGGTACCGCGGGCACCGACGCCGACGCCGACTTCGTCGAGACGGGCGGATTCGAGGGAACGAACCGGCTGACCCAGTACAAGGCGGCCACTTACGAGGTGTATTCGGGCCAGACGCTTACCGGTCTGACCAACGGCACGTACACGCTCACGGCCTGGGCCACCGGCGGCGGCGGGCAGACCCAGGCATTCCTCTCGGCGAAGGGCTACGGATCGAGCGTGCCCGAGTTGACCGCTCGCACCCCTGGGCTCGGCTTCCCGCAGTGGCGGCGCATCTCGATCAGCGGCATCGTCGTGACCAACGGCACGCTCCAGCTCGGTGCGTACTCGAAGGCGTCCTCCGGTCAGTGGTCGTCGTACGACGGGTTCCAGCTGTGGAGGCAGTGACATCGTTTGCAACGATGCTGAACACTTCGCTGTGGAGTTGATCGGTTAGTGGCGGTGTTCTGCGGTTACTCGGCGGCGCGAATAGAGGCGGGAACGTCTTGGATCGCATGTGTTACGAGGCGTCTCGTCGGCTCCCACTGGGGACCCGGAAATAGAGCTTTCGGGCGCGCGATGGCGAATTATTGCGCCGGTTCAGCTCCGAGCCAGAGCTGCAGCTAGCCGTTTGGAATCCCGTCGTGAGGGTCAGGTAAAGCGACAGCAATCCCTCTCTCATCTCAGCTTGAGCTGAACCACCTTGACCCACTTCAATACTGTGCCCAAGTCACTCGGGCGGATGAGGCGCATATGCGAGATCTGGTTTCGAACAGGAAGAACTTCGTTCGCAAGGGTCCTCCAAAGAGGATCTTCAAGGCCTAGGTTGCCGATTACGGTCCGTGCCCTGGTTTCCAGAAGCTCACCCATGGTCAGCCATTCCAGAGGATCACGGATCTGGCTAACGCCTGTTGCTGCCGCATATGCCGATGTCATTGCTCGACCTTCAACTTTCGGGGTCAAATCGCCCGCCAGAATCTGTCGGCGCCACTTCTCACCCCAGAGGTCTATAGCCCGCAGTCGAAGCGCCCTGCGGATAGTCCGTTCTATAGTCCACAATCCCGCAAAGACAGCTGCGATCGCTTCTTGAGTGTTGGTCTGATCAGCGAGGACCGCGCTGAGAGCTCTTTTAAGTTCATTTACTCGCTTCGGCATTGTCCATTGCGGACCGATCTCGGACATTCGAACGAGAGAAGCTCCACGAAGACCCTCGATCTCGCGCGCAGAAAGCGTACTGAATAATTCGTTCGTGTCGAGCAGCGCTTCGAACAAAGCATGGTCGAGAGACGCGCAGAGTTCTAAGCCAAGCTCGTAAAGGGCGGTCTCGAGCACAGTCGAAAGAGTTGTTTCTCGTTCAAGACATTCTGGAAGGACCAGCTCAGGGCTTTTGTCTCGATCAGCCGGTTCGGGAGCGAGTGGACCAGCGAGAAACTTGGCGTCTTCCAAAAGTGAGCTTCCCGGAACAAGCGGGTATGCGATCCGGGGACTGGCTGACACGAGAACGAATCGCCCACCCAAGGCCATGTCTTCCATCACACGCTCTCTGAGGGCCCCCAAGGACACGCCATTCCCAGCAGTAATGCCGTTTGGGCTGAGGCCAGTGAGGAAAGTCGGGTCCCCGTTGCGGTTCCCTTTCGGCATATAGACGTACGTTGCTATGTCGTACGAGTGGGTAGACGCGAGAAGCAATTCCATGACTGGACCCTGAGCGGCGCCGAGCTGAAGGAATATGAGTCCGAATCGCTGAGCTTGTCCGATCAGAGTGTCTAGCCATTCCGACTTGTAATTCCGCGCGATTGTCACAGCAGGTCCAATAGCGAGTTCAGCTCGTAATGATGGTCGACCTTCCGGACGAGTCCCAGGTCCAGTAGATGACGCAATGCTTGTGGTTCATCCTCTGCTAGTTGCATAAACTCTGCGGGAAGCTCGCGGAGAACATCCAGCAGAACCGATTCGGTCGAGTAGTAGCGAGTGACGTGATTAATCATTTCTGAGATGTTTCCGCCGACCTGCGCCTTCCAGTCCATCAGTCGGGACAAGACCAGGGGCCGTGTGATGATTCTTCTGAAGACCTCCAGCGGAAGTGCGCTCACGACATTCGAGGCGAAATTCCGGTAAAGGAACGCATGGCCGCCGGATGCCTCAAAAAGTGCCTCCAGTGCTTTCTCCTCGATCTCGATACCCATTTTTGCGCCCGTCGACAATGCCAAGTCGTCCGCTTCATCGCGAGCAAAGGGGCCTACGTAATAAGCCTTTGCCCATGAAAAGAGAGGGTTTGGGCGGCCGTAAAGCCGCCCGCTTTCAATGATGGCGCTTGTGAGTCCCGACAGCATAAAAGTGAAATTTGAAGCCTCCTGAACAAGGCTTCGTAGAGAAGCAAGAAGCTGAGAAATTCGCGGCATGTCGCCTTCGGCGATGTCGACCTTGTCGGCGGGCGTCAAGTACTCGATTTCGTCAAGCATGATCAAGAGGCGGACGCCCTCGGGTTCGAGACGTCTCAGTAGAGCCTGCAGCGCAGTTTTGAACTCAACAATGGTCGGTGAGGGGGACAGCTCGGCTAGCTCTTTCGTTCTCAGTTTTCGATCGCGGAGCTCTTCCAGGCAGCGTCGACGAAGGTCCGAGAGAATCTCCGGAGTTGGATCCTCGGGAGGTGAAGGGAAAGCTTCAAGGTCGAGAAGGATTGGGATAACGTTTTGCTGCCTCATTTGATCTGCAAGCTCGAAAAGAACGCTGGTCTTGCCTGCTTTTCTGAGACCGAACACGCCAGCTACCCGCTGACTTAAGACGTCGTCTCGGAGAGATTGCAGAAGCGTTTTCCGACCGAAGAAGCTGGCACCGCGAACGGGAGTCGTCTCATAGAAGAGATCCCTGCTGTAGACATAGTCGCGGATCAGTTTGATGAACGTTATGGCATTCGGATCCATTTCATGCGACAAAGGAATTGCGCGCAACGACGGTGTCGCCGATGACCAGTCGTCTAATTTGGTACGCAGTCGAGGATCCGGAGCGCTCACAAAAATAATGTCTGGGGTTATTTCCCGGTCCACAGTCTGCATCTCAGCCAATGCGGCTTGGTAGGTGCGCACCTGAAGGTCATGGTGGGGCGTGTAAAAGATCAGGAGCTCCCGAGTCAGGCCAAAGCCCGATTCAATCGCGCCACTGAAACGGACCAGTGCGACGCCGCAGTCTAGGAACTTCGGGTTCTTGGAGAACCGGGCAAAGACGATCTGGGAGCCCAACTCGGCTAGCGCTTTTCGATGCGCCACGAAATCCGGGAACACGCGTCCTAGTTCATCCATCTTTGCTAGCAAATCGGGATGGATAGGCTGCTTCACCGACCCAGCTCGCCAGCCGATCTCCCTAGAAGCAGGAGTCGCCCGTTGTAGTATTCGGGCTATTTCCGTGGTCGAGTCTCGATGTTCGACGGGCGTTCCCGCGGTAGAGGCGGGGGTCAGAGCTTTTTCCAATGCGCCGTCCCCAAAGTGTCGAAGGGCTCTTCGCGCGACTGGTCCTTCGAGGCTGCTCGATGGGCCTTTGATGAACTCGCCCTGCGCTTTTAACCAGTCCAGGACCTGTTGGCTTGTCACGCCAGCGCGGCTCGCAATTTCGTGGACCCTTAGATTTGCCACATTCGCTCCAAATCCTCATTTATTCGGCCCAGACCAATAGTACGAGGAGCGACACAGATTGACAGCGATCTCGTATCCCTAGGGTTGTAAGACGTCTCGACGGTCGCAACAATTAGCGCATCAGCGTGCAGCAATTCAGCGGGCTCGCGATTCTTATAACTATGTGTCGAAACTATGTGCTTGGATTTCAGTACTCACCGCTAGTTACGAGACACCTGGAGCGTCATGACGAAGCTGATCGGTTACGCGCGCGTATCGACTGGGCCGCAGTCGACGGATCGGCAAGAAACTGATCTGCTTGCCGCCGGCGTCCGGCGCGATGATCTCTACGTCGATCAGGGAGTCTCAGGGGCTCGCGCTTCACGCCCGCAGTTCGATCGTGCCCTCACCGCGCTCGAAGCCGGGGACACACTCGTCATCACGACCCTGGACAGGCTCGGCCGATCAACGCAGAACATGCTCGACTTCGCTCAAGGGCTCCGCGACCGTGGCGCGGGCCTTCGCGTGTTGAACCTCGGCGGTGGCGACGTGGAGACCTCGACGCCGATGGGATCGATGCTCTTCACGATCATGGCGGCTCTGGCTCAAATGGAGCACGATATCAAGCGCGAGCGGATCATCGACTCCGTCAGCAAACGCCGCGACGCCGGAAAGGATCTCGGTGGACGCCCACAACGCGTCACCGACAGCCAGATCCGCAGTGCCATCCGCCTTGTCGAAAGTGGTGAGCCAGCAGCGCAAGTCGCCCGCGATCTAGGAATGTCGCGTGCGACGTTCTATAGAAGGTCTCGAGCTCTCGCGGACTGACAGAACAAGTAGCGCGACGGCGGGCGTTCCCTCGGGCAACCCTGCCGTTGCGACCCGAAGGTAGGATGCGGGAGAAGTTCTCATCAGATCCCTCGTGCAGAGGCCGGCCTGGCTCGTGAGTGGCCAGAACACACAAGGGGAAAAGCGCTTGAGCGACAATCACGCAACGTTCATCTGGTCGATTGCTGACCTGCTCCGGGGCAGTTTCAAAGCCCACCAGTACGGAGACATCATTCTCCCGTTTACTGTGCTCCGCCGTCTCGATGCCGTGCTCGCGCCAACGAAGCAGGCTGTGTTCGCTGCGGTCGAGCAAGCCGCCGCGGACGGGATTCCCGTGCGCGCGTCGCTGCTTCGCAACAAGGCGGGGCACGAGTATTCGTTCTGGAACGAATCGCGCTTCGATCTGAAGACCGCACTCGGTGACTCCGAGAACCTCGCCGCGAACTTGCTCGACTATGTGACCGGGTTCTCTGAGAACGTCAAAGACATCTTCGATAAGTACAAAATCTCTGAACGCATCGCAGAGCTCGACGAGCACGACCTGCTGTTTATGGTTACGCAGAAGTTCTCCCAAGTAGACCTGTCGCCGGCGAAGGTACCGAACGAGGAGATGGGCCACATCTTCGAGGAGCTCATCCGCAAGTTCGCGGAAGCATCCAACGAAACTGCTGGTGAGCATTTCACACCTCGTGACGTCATCGAGTTGATGGTCGACATCCTTCTTGCCCCAGAGTCGGACACGCTTGCGAAGGCGAACGTGGTGCGGTCCGTGTATGACCCGACGGCTGGCACCGGGGGGATGCTTTCCGTCGCCGAGGACCACATCCGAAGCGCCAACCCGACCGCGACGTTGACCCTTGCCGGCCAGGAGATAAATCCGCAGTCGTACGCCATCTGCAAAGCCGACATGACCGTGAAAGGCCAGTCGGTTGACGCCATCTTCTTCGGCGACACCCTCATCAACGACGGGCACGCTGGCGCCACATTCAGCTACGGACTCTCCAACCCGCCGTTCGGTGTCGATTGGAAGAAACAGCAGAAGACCGTCACCGAAGAGCACACCCTCCGCGGGTACGCCGGCCGCTTCGGACCAGGACTCCCGCGTGTGTCAGACGGGTCGATGCTGTTCCTGCTTCACCTCATCTCAAAGATGCGCACAGAACAAGACGGCGGCGGTCGCGCAGCCATCGTCCTCAACGGCAGCCCGCTCTTCACCGGTGGCGCAGGCTCAGGAGAGTCGAACATCCGCAAATGGGTGCTCGAGCGTGACCTGCTGGAGGCGATCATCGCGTTGCCGACAGACATGTTCTACAACACCGGAATCAGTACCTACATCTGGGTGCTCTCCACCAAAAAGGCCGCCGAGCGCAGGGGCACGGTGCAACTCATCGACGGCTCAAAGCTGTTCCGCAAAATGCGCAAAGGACTTGGCTCGAAGCGCAACGAGCTCGGGCCAGAGGACATCAGCACGCTTGTCAAACTCTACGAACAGACAACGGATGACCCCCGCTCGAAAACTTTCCCTGTCGCCGACTTCTTCTACCGCACCATCACCGTTGAACGGCCGCTGCGTCTGAACTGGGCGCTCACCCCCGAGCGCCTAGCCGTGGCCCGCGAGTTGAAGGCGCTTGCCTCCCTCGACTTCGACGCGATGGTGGCACACACGAACGCTCACCCAATCGAGGCCACAGCCGATGTTGCCGAGTTCCGAAAGCAGCTCGCCGCGCGTCTCGCCGCCGGCGGGGTTTCGCTCACCGCTCCGCAGCTCAAGGCATTTCTCGCCGGGCTCTCTAATCGGGATGAGAATGCGCCGATCGTCACAGATGCGAGGCGCAAGCCCGAGGCCGACCCGACGCTGCGCGATACCGAGAACGTCCCATGGTCTGAAGATATTCACGAATACTTTCTACGCGAGGTGACACCATTCGCGCCCGACGCTTGGATAGACGAATCGAAAACCAAAGAGGGCTGCGAGATACCGTTCACCCGCCACTTCTACGAGTATGTGCCGCCACGGTCGCTAGCCGAGATTGACGCAGACCTTGATGCGGTTCTCGGGCGTATTCGGGCACGGCTGGAGGCGGTCAAAGCGTGACAGAACTGGAGCCTTACCCGAGCTACCAAAACACCTCGATGGATTGGGCCTCGAGGTTGCCCGCTGGTTGGAAGTCGACGAGCCTCGCCCGCGTGGCATCCATCTTTGCTGGTGGGACGCCGGACCGGACAAAGGCGGAGTTCTGGACAGATGGCTCCGTTCCATGGCTCAATTCAGGTTCGGTCAATGACGGGACAATCACGAGTCCCTCCGAACTCATCACCCCTGCGGCCGCGACAGGCAGCAGTACCAGATGGGCACATGCAGGCTCAGTGCTTATTGCCCTCGCGGGCCAAGGCAAAACTAAGGGCATGGCCGCGCGCCTCGAAATAAGCAGCACCTTTAATCAGTCCATGGCGGCCATCGTGCCGCGCGCCAATCTGCTCGAGTACCGATTTCTGCAGTATTGGCTGCGGACTAACTACCAGCCCATCAGGAACATGGCCGGGGGCGACCTGCGAGACGGCCTAAATTTGCAGCACATCGGCGCTATCCAAGCGCCACTCCCGCCGCTTCGAGAGCAGACATCAATCGCAAATTTCCTCGACCGTGAGACAGCCGAAATCGACGCGTTCATCGCGGACCAGGAGGAGCTCGTCGGGCTGCTCGCCGAGCGGCGCGCTGCGACGATCAGCCACGCGGTGACGAAGGGGCTCGACCCGAATGTTCCGATGAAGGACAGCGGGGTTGAGTGGATGGGCGAGGTGCCGGAGCACTGGAAGTTGTTGCCGCTCAAGCGGGCTCTCCGCCGCATTTCCCAAGGGGTGAGCCCTCAGGCAGATGGGGGCCTGGCGGACGAGAATTCAACCGGGGTGCTCCGAGCAGGATGCGTTAACGGTGGGGTCTTCAATCAGTTAGAGCACAAGCGATTGCCGGAAGGTTTCGAGTTCGACGCCGCGATTAGGGTTCGAATCGGAGACTTGATCGTGAATCGGGCAAGTGGAAGTCCAACGCTCGTCGGGTCCGCCGCACGAGTCCGAGTCCTCGATTTTGACCTCATTCTTTCCGACAAGACGTTCAGGCTTGAACCCCGGAGGGACATCGACCTGGACTTCCTCGAACTATTCATGAACTCGAACCCCTACCGGAAGCAAGTGTTAGGTGCAATCAGTGGCGCAGAGGGTCTCGCCAACAACTTGCCGATGTCCGCCCTGAGGTCCTTTTTGCTAGCGCTTCCTGCAGTCGGCGAGCAAAGGGAAATCGCGGAGGTTGCCCGAATCGCGGTTGAAGAACTCGACGCAGCCGTGACTGACGCGCGCGAGGCTATCTCTCTCTCCCGTGAGCGTCGAGCCGCGCTCATCTCTGCCGCTGTTACCGGCAAGATTGATGTACGAGAGCATGGGGCGGTGGCGTAGTTGGCGATTCAGCATGAGGACGCGTTCGAGACCGAGATCTGTGAATACCTCGCGGCGCACGGGTGGGAGTATTCGCCCAACGACGACGGGTACGACCGGGACCGAGCCCTGTTCCCGGCGGATGTGTTCGCGTGGCTTGAGGCAACGCAGCCGGAGCAGTTGGTAAAGCTTGTCAAAGCCGACGCGTCCGAAGCATCGCGTGAGCTTGGCCGGAAGCAGATTCTTGACCGTATCGTTCAGACGCAGACGACGGACACGATGAACGGTGGCGGGACGCTGAACGTCCTGAAAGCATCCATTGGGGTGTTGAATGCGAAATTCACGATGTTCCAGGCGAGGCCTGCGACGACTCTGAATCCGAAGACTGCGGAGCGGTTCGCTGCCAACCGTTTGCGGGTCATGCGCCAGGTCGAGTACTCGTCCAAGAATGGCAACCGTATCGACTTGGTGCTGTTCGTGAATGGCATCCCGGTGTCGACGATCGAGTTGAAGACTGACCTGACGCAGAATCTTGCGGCGGGGTTGAAGCAGTATGCGCAGGATCGGAAGCCTGATGGGGAGCCGCTGCTGTCGTTCGGTCGCGGTGCGTTGGTGCATTTCGTGGTGACGAACGAGGAAGTTCACATGACCACGAAGCTGGATGGGGTGAACTCGCGGTTCCTGCCGTTCAACCGTGGCAACAACAACGGTGCCGGTAACGCACCCATTCCTGGCACCAGCCCGACAGCGTATTTCTGGGAAGAGATCCTCGAGCGCGGCACCTGGTTGGATCTCATCGGCAGGTTTCTGCATTACCGGTTCGAGGAGAAGACCGACCCGATCGATGGGAAGAAGACTTACACGCGGATGTTGCGGTTCCCGCGGTACCACCAGTGGCGGGCGGTCACCAAGCTTGAGCGTGCGGTGCTTGCCGAAGGCCCCGGGCACAACTACCTCATCCAACATTCCGCAGGTTCCGGCAAGACCGATTCGATTGCGTGGGCAGCCCACCGGATGGCGCAGCTGCACAACGCCGACGGAGTCAAAGTGTTCGACGGGGTCATCGTCGTCTCAGACCGTCAGGTGCTCGATGGGCAGCTGCAGCGTGCGGTGGAGCAGTTAGAGACAACAGCCGGTGTTTTTCAGGCGATCACGCGTGGGGTTGATTCGTCGAAGTCGAAGCAGCTCGCTGAGGCGCTGCTGGCGGGTAAACAGATCATCGGTGTGACGTTGCAGACCTTCCCGCATGCGTTGGCTGTCATCGAGAAGAACGCGGGGCTGGCAGGTCGTAAGTATGCCGTTATTGCTGACGAGGCGCACTCGTCCCAGACGGGTGAGGCAGCCGCATCCCTGAAGCAAGTGTTGACCGCTGGTGCACCAGAGAATGACGAGCAGGTCGAGGATGTGGTTGTTGACGTTGAGGATGTGCTCGCGGATGTGATGGCCCGCAAGGTCGGCATCGGTACAATCTCGTTCCTTGCGTTCACCGCAACGCCCAAGGGTAAGACTGTTGAGTTGTTCGGCCTTGGCGACGACATCGGGGTGAAGCGGGCGTTTGACCTGTACTCGATGAAGCAGGCCATTCAGGAGGGCTTCATCCTCGATGTGCTGAAGAACTACCTGCCATACGATCTCGCATTTAGCCTTGCCCACACCGACACCGCGACCGGGCTGGATGTCGAAATTGACACGTCGAAGGCGAACAGCGAAGTGATGCGGTGGGTGCGGCTTCACCCTACGAACATCGCCCAGAAAGTCGCCGTCATTGTTGAGCATTTCCGGTCGAACGTGCGTAGCGAACTCGGCGGACGCGCGAAAGCGATGGTTGTCACCGGCTCACGCAAAGAAGCGGTCCGCTACAAGCTGGCTATCGACAACTACCTCAAAGACCAGAACCTCGACGGGCAGCTCAGCGCCCTCGTCGCGTTCTCCGGCGCTGTGACCGATGAGGCGTCGGGTGCGGAGGATTTTACCGAACTCAACATGAACCCGGGACTCAAAGGACGCGCGCTGGAGGCGGCATTCGCCGGGGACGACTTTCAGGTGATGATCGTCGCCAACAAGTTCCAGACCGGCTTCGACCAGCCGCTACTGGTCGGCATGTATGTCGACAAGAAACTCTCCGGCATCACCGCCGTGCAGACCCTGTCCCGTCTGAACCGGGTCATCCCGGGTAAAGAGAACACCTACATCATCGACTTCGTCAACGACCCGGCCGAGATTCTCGAAGCGTTCCAGACCTACTACGAAGACGCAGAACTTACCGTGCCGTCGGATCCGAACATCATCCACGACATGCGCGGCAAGCTGCGAAGCATGAACATCATCGACCCCCACGACGTCGACGCGGTCGTTGACGCCTGGCTGAACAAGATCAGCCACAACACTCTCTACTCGCACATCAAAGCATCCCGTGACGTGTTCTGGACCCGCTGGACTGACGCAGTGGAAGCAGCCGACGACCTCGAGAAAGGCCGGCTGGAAGAGTTCCGCGGCACCGTGTACGCGTTCGTTCGCGCCTACGACTTCCTCTCCCAAATTCTCGACTACGGCGACACCGACATTGAGAAGTGGGCCATCTTCCTGCGAGTGTATCGCCGCGTGATCGAACGCCAAGACGCTGACCCGTCATCAGTCAACACCGACGACATCGTGCTCACCCACTACCGCCTACGCAAGCTCGACGCACAAAACCTCGGGCTAACCTCCGGCAGCGGGGGCGAACTGACTGGCATCACCGCGGCGGGCTCCGCACAACCACGGGAAGCGAAATACGGGCTGCTTCAGGACGTCATCGACAAGATCAATGTGCTGTTCACCGGCACGGATATCGACGAAGTGAACGGTGTCAGCAGTGCCGAAACGATCCTCCGCCACGTCATCGAGAACCAAAAGATTCAAGCCGAAGCGATGGCAAACACCGCCGTCGACTTCGAAACATCACCCACTATCCTCGCCGAGCTCGAAGACGTCATCTACGCCTCCGGCATCGGCCACAACAACGCCATCAAAGCGCTGCTGCAGATGCAGAACCTCGCGCCCCTGGTCAATGTTCTCGTGGCGATGGGGTTGTATGAGAAAACACGCGACGAGGCCGAACGCGCTGCTGGTTGACCAGCTTGCTGGAAGAACAATGGATTTTCCGGACTTAGTCGGTTGCTTGCCTGAGTTTGTCGATCCGTTCACCCTGGTGGACGTGACTTCCTAGCCAACTAAAACGGGTCATTGAATCGTCCGAGGTTTCATGCCGCTGTTTTGGTCAATTCATCGGCTGTTGGGCCGGTTTTGCCATCGTAATAGTTGGCTTCGAATTCCTCGGGCGGGAGGTCGCCGGATGATCCATTCTTGATGAAGAATATGTCGCGGAGATGTTGAAGCAGGCAAACTGCCTCACTCGGCTTTACCATCTCGGTAGGGTCGCGTGTCTGCTGGTCGCCGGGCGAGCGCGAACTGTATTTAACCGGCCGGAAGTAGCTCGAAGCCGCTCGCTGATATAAGTCGAAACTTCTGGCCCCTGAGTCTGCTGGGCTTGTGAAGCACAATGAAATTCAGTCGACCGTTTGTGAATCCTTCAGCTGTGAAAGTCACAGACCCGCGTGCCGTGTCTAATTTGACATCACATGCTGGTGCTCTTCCCGTCTGCAGTTTCAGAAGTGCCGGCAATTCCGGGTATGTGGTACTTCCGATCGAGGAGTGCATCAACGCAGTTAGCCGGCCGTACTTCTCTTCGAATTTCTCTGACTCAAAAGTCTGCCCGTCGAATCGTCTGACTCCACCGGTGTGTGAGGGATAACGCCCTAGCGCAAGCACGGCAATGGGATGTTTGCTGTCTTCCACATACTTTCGGATGGCCGCATGAACCGACACGCCATACTCAGCTGCGAGGTAGAGAGCAATTTCTAGTCCTGGCGCATATTGATCCGCTTGGTTGGTGAATCGTCCCGCCCCGAACAGCAGCTCAGCGGCAAACTGATTGGCCTCAATTTCGAGAGTTTCCTTGGTCGCGGGATCGATCGTAGTTTTGTCTTCTCCCCAGAAGGCCGCCTGATGCCACGGCAGGGCATCATGGCCGATTTCGTGACCTTCGGTGAATCGCTGCCGCGGGATTGGCATGCTGCGGTCGACAAAATACTTCCGCTCTTCGATTGCCAGGAAACCGAGAACATTTCCCTTCAGCTTTTTGACAATGTCGCGAATACGTTGGGGTGCATCTTCTCCCAGTTCGTAGAGATCGCTCTTTTGAAGCCCAACTGCTGCTGCAACTTGATCGATAGGCACCATAGAGACGTCGCCGACTCCCGCGGCCGATAACGACCCTCGAGCATATTGACGAATTTTCTTCTTTGATGCTGATCCAGCTGATCCCGCTGACACTCGACTACCGCTTGCTCTTCAGAAATTGAACGTAATCCATCAGATCTTTTCGCTCGGATTCATTCAGATCTTCCAATGCCCTAAGGGGAATTCCATTGAGAGACGCCGCTTGATTAGGCGCCGAGTTGGAAGGCACCCGGTGGCCAGCTCGCGCAAGAAGATTCGAGTAGTCGAGTCCGTACAGTTCTGCGAGTTCGAATAGGACGTTCGGGGATGGCTTCGAAATCAGCTGGTTCTCGATCTGGCTGAGATAGCCATTGGTGATTTCGGATTTCGCCTCAACGTCACGAAGAGTCATCCCCACCGATCGTCGAGCGCTCTTGAGGTAGGGACCCAAGGGCTGTGGGATTTGGGGGGCTTGCTGCTCGGTCGTGCGCATACCCCTAGTTTGACGCATATTTGCGTAGACCACCAAGCGGTGCAGGTAAAAACTTGCACATTGGAGCAGAGTTGCATAGTATTCTAAGCGTTGCAGGACATAGCTTGCACAAGACAGAAAGGCCAAATAATGGCAAACCGCAGTTCAATCTCCGGTCGCTACATCTCGAATGCAGCCGCCGCACGCCACCCGCGCACTAGCGTGACCGAAAGCGGTGCTAACCGTTCAAGCGGCACGCACCACCGGAGCGCGATCACCGGGCATTTCATCACATCGGCGGCAGCCGGCAGGCACCCGAAGACGAGCCTCACAGAGAAGGGGTAGTAGTACTAGCTCGCCAATAAAAAAAGGGGTTCGATCTCACTGGAATTGAGATCGGACCCCTTCGGCGTACGGCGCCGCATGATCGGCAGTCTACTTGTGATTCACATCCATCTGAACGTACCGCGGCAGCGTTTGGATCCGTTGCCAGGGGATCAGACGTCGAATGGCCGCGCATTGCGTCCCAGGACGGCCGACGCCTGCTGCAGTATCCGCGGCAAGCTGCACCGTTTCCCAATCTTCTCCCAGCGCCTCGGCAATCCAAAGCAGACCCGGAGCGCATTGGAAGTGCGTGAATGCATGCCGAGCGCCGAGCGCCGAGGCCGCGGCTCGCTCGCTCATAAGCGCCTGGTCCTTCGATCTCATCGAGCCATGCGGTGACATGCTCGCGCTGACTGGTCCACCAATGTCGGCCGGATAAATAATCCCGCTCATAGACATCAGAAATTGGATAGTGGGCACCAGCAGAACGAAGAAGTCGAGCGAACATGCGACCGGTCATGTCTGGCTCGTCACGTGCAGACAACGGCGATCTAATCACTGTCAGGGTCGTCCCCAGCCTGATCCCCGCCGACCTCTCGAACCCTGGCGTCGAGAGTCGCATCGCGCTTCGCATCCGCACGCGCCTGATCCTGCCCGCCGTCCAGCTTCTCCTGCGCCTTCGCTTCTGTGGCGCCGTCCATGATCGGTTCGTCCTGTGTCTTTTCGTCTGGAGCCATATCCGAAGGGTACGGGGCCACAGCCGTGCGCGGTCGTCCGTTTTTCGGTTCTTCATAACGCGCTATCACTTAGTTTGCTGCCCCCCATGTCCGTGCTTCACGAGCAATTGGTTCTGCTCAATGACCGATAACTGCCGATATGTAAAGTGTGAATGATTACGTTGAGCGCCCGAAATTGTGGGTGGCAAGAGTGACTGGAGAACTGCTCCGATATCCACGATGAGAAGTGAGTTCAGGAACGGGTGGGCTGTAACTGCGAAACATGTCGGAACACGATGATGCGGCTGCGCAAGCCGACGAGGTCGGTCAAACCGGCGACGATGGTGAGCCCTCGCAGGAGGTTCTTTCCGCACTTATTCCAAACGCATCCCACAATTAGCCAATGCGTGACTAGATATTCGAGGGCTCAGCAGCAAGCGACTTCAGCAATCTATCGTTCGCACGCAACCTGAATCTCGATCACAGCTTCTGAAACTGTTTAATCGATAAATCTTGGCAGGTGCTCCTAAGACATAATTGTCGAGACGTAAGGAGTTTTCATGCCCAAGAAGGCGCGCGTGTCAGTGACGCTGAAGGATGTGGCGGAGAGAGTCGGGGTGACATCGGCAGCGGCGTCGATGGCTTTGTCGGATCACTCCCGCATTAGCGGGAAGACGAAGGACGCGGTACGCAAGGCTGCCGCCGACCTGGGATACGTTCCGAGTTCCGTCGGTCGCGCGCTTCGCAGCCAGCGCTCCGGGGCAATTGCGCTGATCGTTCCGGATACTTCACAACACGTTTTCGGACACAGCTATTTCATGCACCTCCTCACGGGTATTTCTGCCGCGGCTAACGCGCACGATGTGCAAGTGGTCCTGTCGACTACCTCGGATACTGGCGAGGCAGGGGAGCGTGTGGCGTACGAGAGAGTCATGCGCTCGAGGAGCGCGGACGGCGCCATAGTCACCAGCGCCGCAGTGACAGACGCAGGTCTTGGCGCTCTGGTCGCCACCGGTCTTCCGGTTGTGCTGATCGGCAATTTTCCCTATCTGGCGGACGCGGTGACCGTGTGGATCGACGACGTAGCCGGCAGTCGAAAAATTACCAACCATCTACTGGACATCCACGGACGGTCGCGCCTTGTCCATGTGACTGGGCCGCTTGATCACCAAACCGGAATCGACCGCCGCCGGGGGTTTCTTGCCGCGGTGGAAGATCAGGGCGTCGCTGCTGCCGCGACCATCGTCGACGGAGATTTTAGCGAAGAGTCGGGTCGTCGCGCAGTCGAACAACTGCTTGATGAAAACGTCGAGTTCGACGGGATCGTGTTCGCTAACGACGATATGGCCTTTGGGGGGCTCGCGGCCCTCAAAGGGCACGGCATACACGTTCCCGAGGATGTATCGATCGTCGGATTCGACGACTTCGGGCTTTCGCGGGTGACGACCCCCGGCATAACGACCATGCACACTCCGGCCGAAGAGATGGCACGGATTGCTACTACCTTGCTTTTCGAGCTCATCGACGGCACTGCGGTCGGACCATCTCAACTAGAGCTGCCCGTCACCCTCACCCTGCGGCGATCGTGCGGCTGCCCGTGATTACCGGACCGATTATTGCCGCCAAACAAATTTATGCACTTGATCAAGGACATTTGTCAAGCTAGCTTCAAGCTTTAACGATTCAGCACATCGTCGATTCGACCAGCGCTGGTAGGAATCGCTTATTTTTTATCCTTTGCTTAAACGATAAAACAAATGGGCGATTAGCAGTGCCAGATTTTAGGATCGCACCAGGCTGATTCCCACCCGAGCACCACCACAACTATCGGCAGCAGCACTCAAAGAAGAGGTACACAGTGAATAAGAGGAAATTGGCCGCGGCGATCGCGGTCGTCGGGGTAGCAGCGCTTGCGCTGTCCGCGTGTTCGAGCGGCAGTGGCTCCACCGCTTCCACCGGCAAGGTCACCCTGAACATGTGGACGGGATTCACTGGCGGAGACCGTCCGGGCTACGCAGAGATCGTCAAGGATTTCAACGCTTCCCACCCGAACATCAAGGTGAAGCAAATTGTTGAGTCGTGGGACACCATCCAGCAAAAGCTTCCCACTGCGTGGCTCACTGGCAGCGGTCCGGACATCGCGGCGCCCAGCCCCGACCCGAACGTCATCGCCAATTACGTGAAGACGAATTCGTTGTTGCCGATCGAAACCGGATCAGGCAGCGAGAAGGTTAACTCCACTGACCTTGCCCAGGCGGCCGTTAAGGAGCCTTCCTACAATGGCAAGCTGTACGCGATACCGGCGAACTTTGCGTCCCTGAGCCTTTACTACAACAAAAAGATGTTTACCACCGCCGGCCTCACGCCGCCCACCACTGTCGCGGAATTCGAGGCGGACGCCAAAAAGCTCACACTCGATAGCGGGCGGACGCAGTATGGGCTGTCGCTGGCCGACAACCAGACGATCCAGATGTGGCCGATACTGCAGTGGCTGACCGGTGGGGATATCGTCAACTCGGCCGGATGCAGCGTGCTGTCGACCGCGAAAAGCCAGGCCGGCCTCAAGACATGGGCTGATCTCGTCGTCAACGACCACATCTCTCCTGTCGGTCAGACTGGCGCGCAGGCGGACTCGCTGTTCGCCGCAGGGAAGGCGGCGATGGAGATGAACGGCCCGTGGGCAGCGTCGTCCTACAAGGCAGCCGGGCTGGATTTTGGAATTGTGAAGATTCCCACTGGTGTCAACGGCAATGTCACGCTTGGTTCGATCGCGCCGCTCGCCATCTCGGCAAAGACGAAGTATCCAAAGCAGGCTCAGGAATTCCTCGCCTACTACACCTCCAAGGCGCAGCAGCAGAAGTTCTCTTTGACTACCGGATTCCCGCCACTGCGGACCGACATGGCCGACGACACCAAGCTGAACAATGACGCAACGGTCAAGGTCTTCACAGCGCAGCTTCCCGATGCCCGTCTGTATCTGCCGAAGGTGAAAAACGCCACCCAGGTTGACGCGAACGGCTACGTCACCCTGATCGGCCAGATCACGCGCGGTACATCGGTCTCCACGGCCGCGGCTACAGCCACCGCCACGATCAACGCTCTGACGGGATGCAAGGGGTAGTGATCGCATCTGATCGGATTCTCTCTCGTTCCTCGCGAGCAGGAATCCCCTCCCGCCCGGGCGACGCTCTAACGCGTCGCTCGGGCGGGAGGCTACCTCGTCGTCGTCGCTGGCAGCCCGCCGTCTTGTTCATGGTGCCGAGCTTCTTGATCCTCGGCATCTTCGTGATTTATCCGATCGTTCAGTCGTTCATCTTCAGTTTCCAGAGCGTCACGATTGGGGGTCCGGCCGCCTGGATCGGGCTGGACAATTACGTCACGCTCGTGAAAGATCCCCAATTCTGGAATGCTCTCGGAGTCACCCTGGAGTTCACAGTAATTTCGGTCGCCGTGCTCATCGTTGTCGGCTTTATCCTGGCGCTTCTTCTCCAGGGCGAAGGGATCGTGACACGGATCGTTCGCTCCATTTTCTTCTTCCCCACCATCGTGTCGCTGGTCAGCATCGGACTGGTTTGGAAGTTTCTGCTGGACCCGAGCATCGGATTGGTCGGCGGTATTTTCGACCTTCTCGGTTTGCCGCCGGTGGCGTGGCTCACCTCAACCAGCCTCGCTCTGCCAACCGTGATTTTTGTGAGCATCTGGAAGAACCTGGGATTCGCAATGATCCTGCTGCTCGCCGGACTCAAAGGTGTACCGCAGGAACGCTACGAGGCAGGTCGCCTTGACGGAGCCGGGACGCTGCAGATTATCCGTTACATCACGCCCCCGGGAATCCGGCCCACCATGCTGTTCGCAACGCTGATCCTCACCATCCAGTCCTTGCAGATCTTCGATCTTGTCTACGTCATGACCGGCGGTGGTCCGCTATTCAAAACAGACTCTCTCGTGAACCTCGTCTATCGCGACGGGTTCGTGAACTATCAGACCGGTTATGCGTCCGCGATTTCGTTCGTGCTGTTCCTTATCATCATGCTCATCTCAGCCCTCCAGCTCCGATTCTTTAGGTTCAACGATGTCGACTGACACTCTCCGCGTTCGCAGCAAGACACGCCCCCATCCGCTGCAGGCCTCCGCGAAATGGATCTTCCTTGGACTCGGCGTGGCCGCCGCGATCGTCCCATTCATCTGGATGCTGTCAGGCTCGCTGCGTTCCGAAAACGACCTGTTCCACAACCCAGCAAGCCTGTTCCCTACCTCGATCACGCTTCACGGGTACATCGGGGTGTGGCAGCAACTGCCCTTCGTGCGGCTGCTTCTCAACTCGTTCATCTTCGCGGGAGTCACCACAGCGGCAACCCTGCTGTTCGACTCAATGTGCGCGTATGCACTCGCCCGTCTGCATTTCCGTGGGCGGACGATCTGCTTTTGGATTGTGCTTGCAACACTCATGGTGCCCTTCCAGGTGACACTAATCCCGGTTTTCATTGAGCTATTCCACTTCGGCTGGCTCAACACCTATCAGGGACTCATCATCCCGAGGGCAACCAGCGCATTCGGTATCTTCCTATTTCGCCAGTTCTTCATCAGCATCCCCACAGAACTCGATGAAGCGGCACGTATCGATGGGGCCAGCCACTGGCGCATCTATTGGCAGGTCATCTTGCCGTTGTCGAAACCCGCCATCGCCACAGTGGCGATCCTCAACTTCATGAACCTGTGGAACGACCTGCTCTGGCCGCTAGTGGTCACTACCTCGCCAGACATGTTGACGCTCCCGGCCGGGCTCACCCTGTTCGGCGGGCAGCACATCACCGACCATGCAGTCCTACTCGCGGGAGCCACAATTTCACTGCTCCCTATTGCAGTTGCTTTCTTCTTCGCCCAAAAATACTTCGTAGCCGGAGTCGCCACCACCGGATTGAAGTGACCTGATGACAAACCCATTTATTCCCGGTTCGTTCTCCTGGATCGGCGGCATAGAAGACACCTGCGTCTATCCACCTCTCGAGTCTGGCATGCTGCCACTCGACGAATATGAGCTAACAGAGCACAGCGCCCATTGGCAGGCCGACCTTCGGGCAGTGCGCGAAATGGGTGGAACATCCGTTCGCTACGGCGTCAACTGGCCACTCGTGCACACAGGCCCCAACGAGTTCGACTGGACTGTCCTCGACGAGAGACTCGAGTATGCAAGCAATGAGCTGGGCCTCACCGTCATCGCCGACCTCGTCCACTACGGAACCCCCACCTGGTTGAGGCACTCCTTCGCCGATCCCGAATACCCGGAGACAATCGCGAAATTCGCCGGAGCGTTCGCGGGACGATATCGAGGGATGGTGGACCACATCACCCCCCTCAACGAACCCCTGACAACCGCCTCATTCTGCGGGCTTCGCGGGGTCTGGCCACCAGCGCTTACGGGCTGGAATGGCTGGACGACCGTGATGCTCGGCATCGTCACCGGAATCTCCAGCAGCATTGCCGCCGTACGGGCAGCGAACCCTGAGGCGATCATCGTGCACGTCGAAGCAGCGACTTTGTACCAGACAGCCGAAAAGGATCTTGAAGATCACGCGAGGCAGCTGTCATCGCTGGGGATGCTGCCAACGGATCTCCTATTGGGACGAGTCGATCCATCGCACGAGATGTACGAATGGCTCATCGACAACGGAGCTACTCGGCAACAACTCGACTCGATGCGCACTAATGTTCCCGTCATCGACCTGCTCGGGGTCAATTACTACCCTGATCTCTCCCCGCGCACGCTTACACAGTCAGATGGCATTGTTTCCCAGGTCGCCACAAACCTCGGCGAAGCGGGACTGACGCAATCGTTGGCTCGGTTTGCGGACCGCTATGCGCTGCCGATGCTGATCACCGAGACGAGCATTGAAGGCGACGATGCAACTCGAACGAACTGGCTGAACGACTCAGCGCAGCGCGTCAAGGAACTACGTGCCGACGGAATGGACCTCCGCGGCTACACCTGGTGGCCGATCATGGACTTCGTCGACTGGTCCTACGCATCAGCCGGGCAAAACGTCGAAGAGTTTGTCGTCGACGACGCGATTATCTCCGCGAGGTCAACGTCGAGCACCTCGCAGCTCGGCGACAGACGAAAGACACCGTTCCTGCGTCGAATGGGCCTCATCCGTCTCGAGGAAGGGGAGGACGGGCACCTTGGGCGAGCGCCCACATCAGCAGCGCTCCGCTTTGCCGAGCTCGCTGCCGGTATTCCAATGGTAAAAACGAATGCGTAAACCAGTCTTCAGCGGATACTTCGCCGACCCATTCCTGACCCGATTCGAGGGAAAATACTTCGCCTACGGCACCGGTGACCCCGCACTCTCCACCCGAGGATTCGAAGCGTTATGCTCACCGGACTTGAAAATCTGGACACCCATCGGTACCGTTTTCGCCGGCACGGATCCGGCGCTCGGCGACTCTTACTGGGCGCCAGAAGTTGCATTCGCTGACGGTCAATATTGGATGTATTATTCCGTCGGACATGGGATAGCGGGCCATCACCTTCGAGTCGCAGTCGCTGATTCGCCCTTCGGGCCATTTGACGACACCGGCGTGAACCTCACCCCGGACGAGACTTTTGCGATCGACGCGCACCCGTTCCGAGACCACAACGGTGACCGATACCTTTTCTTCGCACGCGACGTGCTCGATGCACCGCGACCTGGCACCCATCTTGCGGTCAAACGGATGATCACTATGACAGACGTGGAAACGGCGACGACCGCAGTCCGCGCGCCAGATTCAGACTGGCAGATCTACGAACGCTCCCGTCACATGTACGGTCGCGTCTTGAACTGGCACACCCTCGAAGGCCCAACCGTCGTGCAGCAGCACGGCCGCTACCACCTATTCTTCTCGGGCGGTTCATGGGAAGGCGCGGGATACGGTGTCTCCGTCGCCACCGCATCATCCGCTCTCGGCCCCTGGACGCACACGCCCAGCGCTCAAGCCGATATTCTCAGCACGGCCATCACAGGACTCATCGGCCCGGGCCACAACTCCGTGACCCACGACCCCGACGGAGCCGCGCTCATCGCCTATCACGCATGGAATCCCGCACGCACCCGACGGCAGATGTACATCGATCGCCTGATCTGGGCCAATGGCGCACCGGTGGCCCAACCGGGAAAGCTCACCCATTCACCGTCGCACACAGACCGATCCGTCGAGGACTGAGGACAAGTAGCAACGTGTCCCGCTTGCTGTTAAATACGCCCCGCAGAGCTCTATGACATTTTGGCGCATGAGAAGAATCAAGTTCGGGAATGGCCGAGTTTGGGCGAATCGCTTGTTTCCGGTGCTGGTGTCAACCGGCATTCATGTTGAGGTATCGGTAGACGGTGGCACGACTCGTGCCGATGATCTTTCCGATGTCAGCTGGTTTCAGGCCTTGGGCTCTTAGTTCGCGGGCTCTCGTGACGGCACGATGGTCGGCGGTGACTTCGCGCCGCCCTGCTTTCCGCCCGTGGGAGGCCGCCACGGCCATGCCGGCGCGAGTTCGTTCGGAGAGCTGGTCGCGCTCGAGCTGCGCGAAAGCGGACATGATGGTGACCATCGCCTTGGCCATGGCACCCCCTAATTCGCTGTCGGGATCGGTGGCTATTCCGTCGCGCAAGGAACGGAACTTGATGCCGCGTTCGGTGAACCCATCGAGCAGCTCGAGGAGGTGGCGAGTGTTGCGTCCCAACCGGTCCAGCTTCCACACCACCACTTCATCGCCCTGGCTCAGGCGGTCGAGCATTTTGTCCAGCTCGGGCCGGCTGATCTTGGTCCCGCTGATCCCCTGGTCGCGGTAGATGCGTTGGCATCCCGCGGCTTCCAGTTCCCGGATTTGGAGCTCGGTGTTCTGGTCCGCAGTGCTCACTCGCGCATAACCAAGAACTGTCATAGGGGTTACCTCTTAGTTTCTCGCCAAAGGTCTAAATCTTGTAATCTTGAGAATAGCAGTGTGAGACACATTGTTGAGACAGGGGACTGAGCGAACACGCCAAGAATTTTCGATGTGGTGGAATGCGGACGGTTCGTCTTGTCTAAGGATCCTTTGATGGGACGCCCTGATCGGGTTCAGCGGCGGCGCGGGTGAGCCGGCCGGTGTCATTTATCGGTACCGGCAGTTTGTGTTGACGCACTCCGCCGGTGGTGATGATGGGCTGATGCCGGAGGGGTCGGCCACAATAGGGGCATGGCCGATACCGTTGCAGCGATCCCAGACGGATACCTCAACTTCCTCGCCGGGTTGAAGACCCGTGTGCGAGACGCTCAGATTCGTGCTCAACGCGTGGTCAACACGCAACTGGTGGAGTTGTATTGGAATCTCGGGAACGAGATCCTGGCGCAGCAGGAGACCCAAGCGTGGGGGAGTGGGGTAATCCGCCGCATAGCGGATGATCTCCGCGCGGAGTTCCCGCAGATGACCGGCCTGTCGTATCGCAATCTGCAATATATGAGGTCGTTCGCCTCGGCGTGGTCGGGCGAGCCAATTGTGCAACAGGCTGTTGCACAATTGCCGTGGGGTCACATCACCGTCTTGCTGGACAAACTCGATGACCCTGTGACACGCGATTGGTATGCAGCAGCAGCGGTCGAGCATGGTTGGTCACGGAACGTGTTGATGAACCAGATTATGAACCGAAGCCGGGAACGTGTCGGGGCTGGTCCCAGCAACTTCACCCGGCAGTTACCGGCGCCTGACTCTGAGCTTGCGCAGCAGATCGCGAAAGACCCCTACGTGTTCGACTTCCTCGGCCTGACCGGTGTGGTGGCGGAACGGGACATGGAACAGGCCCTGATGGACCGCATCGTCGAGACCCTCCGGGAGCTCGGCGCCGGATTCGCTTTCGTCGGTCGGCAAGTGCATTTCGACGTCGGCGGCGACGACTTTTACCTGGACTTGCTGTTCTTCCATGTTGTCCAACTGCGCTACGTCGTCGTCGAGTTGAAGACGGGGAAGTTCCAGCCGGAGTATGCCGGGAAGCTCGGCTTCTACGTTGCCGTTGTCGACGACAAAATGCGCCTACCCGCCCACAACCCGACAGTCGGGATCTTGATCTGCGGCAGTCGCAACGATCACACTGTTCGTTATTCTCTGGGGCAGTCCAGTTCCCCGTTGGCTGTGTCTACGTACACGTATGACACCCTGCCGGCGGAGGAGCGAACTGCGCTTCCTGACGCTGAACGGCTGGCAGCGGCGCTCGACTGGACTGACGGGCCCGCCGAACAGGAATAGCGCTGACTCAAAAACCCTCAGGCCCGCATCCGAGACACTCGCGGCCCGCGAGATAACTTACCGAGACGGTGAAGTCGTTCCTACATATAAGGAACGCGATCCTGGAGACCCGTCCAGCTCGAGTGTCTCGAAAATCCTTTGGTTTTCGAGACAGTGATTTGTTGCGTAGGACGCCCCGTCATCGGGCTTAATGTCGAAACACCTAAACGGGCACCCTCGGAAATTTTGATGTCTCGATGCCAGTAACGGCGGGGGAGTGCCCGTAGGACGTCCCGCTTGCGGGCGGGCGAATACAGTCGAGGTCGCGCCTCGATGGCTCTCGTGCAAGCTTGCAATTACCACCGGGCGGCGGGCGGCTGAGGCTCTGGTTCTGGAGACTCGGTTCACTATTGTTGATCGAGTGCTTGTCAACGATCGCTCACGAACCGCCCCTGACTCGGTGTCGATGCGGGCCGTTGTCATGGGCGATCCCAGCACGGTGAATGCCGGGAAGCTGAATAGTTGGAAGAATCAATGGCTTTGTCGTGAGCGCTATTACAGCCATTGTCACCCTTCTCTCTGGCTCTCCTGCTCACAGATCGACATCGAGTGAGTCGCACTACGCGTGATGTCATGGCTGGAACGGGAGGCAATATGACCCCGGCATCAGGTCACGTTTCGACCGATCACAGCGTTCGCGGTGGGACATTCTCGAGGATCGTTGTGATCGCGTGCGGGCTTGTTGGTGCGCTGATTTCTTTTGCTTGGTCGTGGCGGCCATCGTTGTGGAGCGATGAAGTCGCAACAGTTCGTGCTGCGCGGCTTGATTGGGTGTCGTTGGTCGAGTTCGTTGGACACAAGGACGCAGTCCATGCGTTGTATTACGCCCTGATGCATGTGTGGATCGATTTTTTCGGGTCGAGCGAGTTGTCATTGCGGGCTCCTTCCGCGATGGCGATTGGATGTGCGACTGCTGGTCTTGTAATCCTCGGGATACGTATGCAGGACCAGCGACTGGGACTTCTTGCCGCCGCGGTATTCGTGGTGCTCCCGCGCACCACATATATGGGGGCCGAGGCGCGCTCTTACGCGATCACGGCCGCGCTGGCAGTGTGGGCGGTTATTGCCCTGTTGTGGTGCAGCTCTCAGCCCCGGCGCCTGCCTTGGCTGGTCTATGTTGCGACGATCATTGCTAGCACCGGCCTATTTATTTACTCGCTGCTTCTCCTGCCGGTTCACGCCGTGTACCTCTTGTCTTCACGACCGTCTAAGTCCGTCAAGATCCGTTGGGTTGCTTCTGTGGCGATCGCGATCGCTGTATCGGCCCCGTTCTTGGCGGCGGTCGCATCACAAAAAGGGCAGATTTCTTGGCTGGCTGATCAAAATGTGGTCAACGTGTGGTCGATAGTTGTTGAACCCTTTTTTGACTCGTCGTTCGGGACTGCTGGCGTCGTGGTTGTTTTGATGATCATTGCGGTTTCGATACCCGGAACTCGAAGACGTCTTACCAGCATGCCGTTGTTCCCATTGGCGGCCGCGTGGACTTTGCTTCCGTTGGTCCTTTTGCTGATTGCGAACACGATTGACGGACCGTTATTCCTGGCGCGATATTTGTCCTTTTGTGCGCCGGGAGCGGCGTTATTAATCGCCCTCGCTCTTCGTTCGTTCGAGCGTCGTTGGTTGCCTGTCGCGGGGTTGCTGCTGATCGTGGTTGTGTCTGTGCCCACATACGTGTCACAGCGCAGCCTGTACGCGAAGAACGGCGGCAGCGATTTAGCCGAGGTGGCCGCCTACATTCAGAAGAATTCCCGCGAGGGCGACGCGATATTTTTTTCGGAGACGGGTCCGTCAACGCTTCGGCCACGGCTCGCGCTCTACGGATATCCGCACAGTTTTGAACGTGTCTCCGATATCGGATTGTTGAAGCCATTCAACAATTCCGGTCGGTGGTCATTTTCGGACACCACAGCGGCGCTCTCTCAACTCGCCGGCACGCTTCAAACCCATTCGAGACTCTGGTATTTGCGTCCCGGGCAGAACGCGTCGTGCGACAACAATTCTGATATTCGGTTCTTGCACAATGCTGGATACCGATTGATCGAGCGATCCACCACGAACAGAGAAACGATCTGTGAATTCCTCCGCAACCCCTAAACCTCTCGTAATTCTTCCCACCTACTGCGAACGAGAGACTCTCCCTGGCGTCCTTTCTCGCATCCTGACTGCCGTACCGACCGCGGAAATCCTCGTCGTCGATGACAACAGCCCCGACGGCACCGGTGATTGGGCTGACCTATTCGCAGCCGACGAATCCCGGGTACACGTTTTGAAACGGCCGCACAAGGAGGGTCTTGGACCGGCGTACATTGCCGGTTTCACCTGGGCACTGTCTAAACGTTTCACCGCAATCGTGGAGATGGATGCTGATGGATCACATCAGCCCGAAGAGCTACCTACGCTGCTCGCCGCCGTTGGCAACGGAGCGGATCTCGCAATCGGAACGCGCTGGATCGCGGGGGGAACAGTTGAGAATTGGCCGTGGTACCGTCAATTCATTTCCCGTGCAGGCACCCGATATGCACGCACCCTTTTAGGGTCACGACTGCATGACCTCACCTCTGGCTACCGAGCATTTTCCTCCGAGGCACTCAAATCCCTCGACCTCTCCAAAATTGATGCGCAAGGCTATGCGTTTCAAATCGAACTTGCTTGGCAACTAGAACGTGCCGGGGCAACCATCGTGGAAGTCCCCATCACTTTCGTGGAACGACTGCACGGCAGATCCAAAATGAGCACCCGGATCGTCGTCGAAGCATTCGTACGAGTCACCTGGTGGACGATCACAGCCCGTAACTCCAAATCTTTGACCGGCGGCAAATCTGCCGCAGCCCGTTACCGATAGCGTCACCAAAGCGACCACCTTTGTTGGCTTCTTCATCCCAATTCATCCGACCCGGCTTCACCTCTGAAAATGAACTGACTCGCATTCGGACGAAAAGTTGCCCCGGTAGCCGTTCCGCTTACGGGCGGCCGATCCTGACGAAAAGAGGTCTTGAGCGTCCTCTCGCGCCGCCGAGAAATACCGCCCGTTGATCGTCCCTCCTGCGAACGGTATTTCTGCCTCCGAGGGACAGGTCAATGGCTTATCGGCTGTTCCTCTTGGGCTTCCGCGTGCGGTAAATCTCCGCGCGAAGGTCGATCGGTAGGCGGTCCCGCAAAGCTGAGAGAATGCGTGCATGACAGAGCCAGTGCCGCACACCCCGTTCCGACCAGTGGATCCCGACCAGTTCCACGGCTATCCGATGCCGCGGTCCGTCCCGGATGGCCTTCGACTGGAACTGTCCCGTGCCAAGTTGCTTGATGGTAAGGACGCGGAGTTCGGTGAGTGGATGCATATGCTCAACGATCGTTATGACGAGTGCCTGGAGGAATTGCCAGCGGAACGCGCCGTCTTTGAAGCGACTTTCCAGCACACCGAAGCCGACGGGTCCGTCTGGATTTATCACCTCAGCTTGATGGGCGAGGGCGGTAGCGGCCTGGATACGTCGAACCCCGTGGGTGCCGAGCATGATGCATATGCGCGAAGGACAAAGGAACGCGGGTGGGAAGAGCTCACGCCGAAGTTCATGCTCACTCCCTCGCATATCCGATTAATGATGGAGCGGTGGGGTCGAACAGGGGCGGTCTAGAAAGCAACGGGCCTGCCAAGCCCGCAAGAGGTTCCTCTTACGGGCGGCCGATATGGACGAAAAGTGGTCTCGAGCGCGCTCTCGCGCCGGCGTGATATTCCGCCCGCTGGCCGTCCCTCATGCGGGATCCGCCTGTGGGCAGGTGCGCATGCTGCGCCCCTCAGATACCCAAGACCAGGCGAAGGCCGTCGGCGATCTTGGAGAGGACGTAGCTCGGGACATGTCCAACGGGATAGGGCTCGACGAACTCGCGGCTGACCGGGCCCACCTGCGACACTACTGCAACGGAGTCCTGCCCGAGCCCAGACGCCTCGACCGGCACGAGAACGTTGCCGGGAAATGCTTCGAGTGCAGTGTTCGAGGTCAGCGGAACGACAAGTACTGTCGCGATCTCAGTGGCGAGAAGCCATTGCTCCTGCATGACGACGGCCGGACGGCGCTTTGCTGGCTCAGAACCACGTGGTGACCCGAAGTCGACCCAGACGACATCGCCGTGGGCGATCACCAGTCCGTACCTTCACGCACGGTGCGCTCCGATTCCCCAAGGAATGGGCTGTCCGCGGAGGGTTGTCCGACGCGGGCGATGACCGAGTTGGCAAGCGCCGTCAACTCGGCTTCGCCTTCCAACTCTTCCGCGAGGCGACTGCCCGCTAGGCGGTAGAACTCGGACCGGTTCATGCCGTGCCGCGCTGCTACGCGCTCGAAGCGTTCGAAGTCGCCGTTCGGAATAGAAATCGCTGTCTTCATAGCCAAAGTATAACTAGTTATACTTTCCCGAGCGAGGATGGCCCCAATCGTCACCACCCAAATGTTTCATTGACCCTTCCACTATCGGGCGGGCGATGCGGACAAAAAGTGGTGTCGCGCGCGCCCTCGCGAGGGGAGGAAATACCGTCCGGTGGTCGTTCCGCTAACGGGCGGCCGAATCGGTCGAAAAGTGCTCTTGAGCTTGCTTCCGCGATGGTGGGAAATACCGTCCGGTCGCCGTCCGGCTTGCGGGCATGAAGTTCGAGTTGGCTCAGCGCTTGTCTTTTATGCCTTCTTGGTTGGCTGGTTGTGCTGACGGGGCCGTGGATTACCAGGGGGCGCGGGTGCCGTCCCAGGACCAGAGGGCTCCTGTGGGGCCATTGTCGGGCAGCAGCGCGAGACGCACGGCTCCCGTAGCGGCCTCGGCCGGGTCGCCGCCGGCTGTCATCCCGGCTATGAGATTGGTGAGGCGCAGCCCTGGCGCCAGGGCATTCACCTTGATCTCCTCGCCGAGTGCTTGAGCGGTCAGCATCGTAACGGCGTTGACGGCGGTCTTCGAGCTCCGGTAGGCCAAGCCGCCACCTTTCACCCGTTCCCAGTCGAACTGCGGGTTCTGGCTGCTGTTCCAGGTGAGGGATCCGGTCCCGCTGGACACGTTGACGATGCGAGCGTGCGCCGATCTCCGCAACGCGGGAAGGAACGCCTGCGTGACGGAAATAAGACCGAAGACGTTGGTCTCGTACGCTGTCCGCAGCTGCTCGAGGGTGGCGCCGGTAATGTCTTCGCCGCCAGGATTCACTCCCGCATTGTTAATCAGGATGTCAAGCTCGCCGATCTGCTGCACGGCCGCCGCGACCGATGACGGATCCGTGACGTCGAGTTGCACGACGCGCGCGGAAGAGCCCAGCTCAGTGGCAGCACGGTGTCCTTTGTCGAGGTCGCGTGCCCCGATCCATACGGTCGCGCCGTGATCGAGTAACTGTCGCGCCGTCTCGAATCCGATGCCGCTGTTTCCCCCAGTTACCAGTGCGACCGAACCCGGCCCAGGTGAACGGACCTCTGCAGGAAGACGGTTAGTGTCTGTCATGATATTCCTCTCCAACTCCAACGATGTGGTTGGAATACTATCCCAGATCCATCTCATCTCCAACTCAAGTGTTGGTAATCTGTGAAGATGGCATGGGATACGGATGGGACAAAGCGCCGGCTTCGTGATGCCGCACTCATAGAATTCGCCGCTCGGGGGTTCGAGGGCACAACGGTGGCCTCGATCGCAGCCCGGTCCGGCGTGAATAAGGAGAGGCTCTACAGCTACTTCGGCGACAAGAAGGCTCTCTGGGAACTTGTGTTGGCGACGGAGCTGGAGCGCCTATCCGCTGCCGTCGAGCTCACCGGGGTTGCCTTGGACGATATCGGCGAGTTCGCCGGCGCCACGTATGATTACCACGCAGCCCATCCCGAGCTCGGCCGTCTGCTGCAGTGGGAGGGCCTGCAGGCCAGCCAGCCCGCCCACGCCGCAGTGCGCACGACGCACTACCGGGAGAAGGTGGCCCGCTTCGCCACCGCTCAGCGTGACGGCCTACTCGATCGCGACATCGATCCTGCACATCTCGTCTTCGCTCTGATCGCCCTGGCCGCCTGGTGGCAGACCGTACCTCAGCTGGCCGAGATGATCACCGGCGCAGGACCGGACGACCAGCCAGAACGTGCCGCACGTCGCCGCTTCGTCGTCGAAGCGGCGAGGCGAATCGCGTCACCATCCCATCGCTGACAGGCAAAAGCGCCCGCAGAGTGATCCGCCTTCGGAGCAGGGACGCGTCCCGCCGACCGTTCCCGTGCGGGCCGCTACGACGAGGCCGCAGCCTTGGTCTGAAAGGATGATCTGGTGAGTTCTCCCAGTTCTGTTGATTCGGTGTGCGGTCCGCTGTGCAACAGGTATTACTTTAAATCCGTTGCCAGCGCATGAGCTCGAATCCAGGCACAGTACGATTCAGCCAGAGGCGCAGGCTTGCCATCGTTCTCGCCTTGAATCTCGCCCTGATCGGCGGACTGGTTACAGTCGGCATCGCGGCCCGCTCGGTGGGCGTCCTCGCGGCAGCAGGCGACACGCTGGCCGACTCAGTGGCTCTGGCCCTCGGGCTGATCGCGGTGACCCTGCGCGACCGAAACCCGGATCACCTCCGCGCTAACAGGCCGATCGCTATCGTCGCTCTCATCAACTCCGCGATCCTCATCGCGGTGACCGTCATTGTCACCGTCGAAGCGATCGCGAGATTGCGTGAAGGCTCTCCAGCCGTGCTCGGATTCCCGATGGCCGTGGTCAGCTTGATCACCCTCGCCGTAATGATCGCCGGCGCAATTGTGCTCGGCCTGTCCTCGCGTCGCGAAGACATCCACATGAAGTCAGTGCTCCTGGACACCCTCGCGGATGCGGCAGCAGCTGCTGGAGTACTCGTGGCCGGCACCATCATCTGGCTCACCGGCGGGCTTTACTGGCTCGACCCAGTCATCGCCCTCATCCTCGCCGCCGTTATCGGCTACGCGGGGGCCCAGCTGGCCATCCAAGCGGTCGCCGCAATACGCGGAGCCGATATCGACTTCGATCACGACTGAGACCGACCGGGTCTGGCATCACGGAAAGACCATCAACCACGTCACAACCAATCGCACTACTGCCGGAATTTGGCTCGGGGAAGGTTCGGCTTGCGGGCACCCGTAGAAGTCAAAAGGGTCCCTTACCGATCGCCTCCACAAGGGATTCTGAATCGCCCTGGGTTTCGTTCCGCTCTTTCCTTTTGGAGGATTGAACTATGCCGAACCCTTATCCCGCCGAGTTTCGCGAGCGTGCTCTTCGGATGCTCGCCGAGGCGCGTCCTGATCACTTGTCTGATTTCGCTGCCGCCAATCATGTCGCGGGTCGTCTTGGGGTGAATCCTGAGACGTTGCGGTTGTGGAAAAAGCGTGCCGATATCAATGCCGGCCGGACACCGGGGACGACCTCGGAGGCGCAGGTGGAGATCAAACGGTTGAAGAAACAGATCGTCGAGCTGGAGAAAGCTAACGAGATCCTGCGCTCAGCGAGCGTGTTTTTCGCCACCGAGCTCGGCCGCCCCTCATCGAGATGATCCGCTTCATCGACAAGATGAAGCAGCGTTTCGCCGGTCGAGCTCGTCTGCCGCACCATGCGGGCAGCTGAGGTGGGATTTGTCAGCGCCCGCGGATATCGGGCGGCGAAATGCCGCCCGGCATCGGCCAGAACCCTGTCGGATCAGTTGATCGGCGGCGAGATCAGCCGCCTGCATGCGGAGAACTACGGCGTCTACGGGGTGCGGAAAATGCACCGACTGCTGGGGCGACAAGGTTGGAGCATCGGCAGGGATCAGACGGGCCGACTCATGCGATCCCTTGGGCTGCGCGGGGTGAAGCGTTCGAAACGGGTGTTCACCACCAAATCGGATCCCGCCGGCAAGCGCCCGATTGATCTAGTGCAGCGACGTTTTCGTGCTGATGCACCACGCCGACTTTGGGTCGTTGACGTCACGTATGTGCGCACTTGGCAGGGATTCGCCTATGTCGCGTTCGTCACCGACGTCTTCTCCCGCCGTATTGTCGGCTGGAACGTCGCCGCCACACTGAAAGCCGACATCTTGCCCCTCCAGGCCCTGGACATGGCCGCCTTCGACGCGGGTGGAGATCTCACCGGGCTGACGCACCATTCGGACCACGGGTCGAACTATATGGCGTTGGTCTACACGGATCGGATCATGGAACTCGGCGCGATCCCCTCAACTGGAACCGTCGGCGATTCATACGATTGTCAGTCTGTTTCTGCCGGGTTCCGCAAGAATCGGGTAGTCCTGGCCGGCACGGTCTGACCCTTGCTTACGATTGGCCCGCATGGTGCCTTTGCGTTGATCTGTCGACCGTCCGGCCGGGCACGTATCAAGCGCTGCCGCCGGACGGGCGTGACCTAATAGGAGCCTGGAGCATACTTTCGACAGCGTCCCCGTGACAGTCCTGTCCACCCGCCGACGACAGCGTGGAAACCACGCTAACCGGCAAAGGAGACACCACAGTGGACCAAATAGAGCAGGTCAGATCGGGGCACGTCGTCATCGGCGTCGACACCCACAAACACATTCATGTTGCTGCAGTGATGGACTCGGTTGGGGGAATCCTCGCAGCTCTGACCATCGCGACCGATACTGCGGGCTTCACGCAGCTCCTCGATTGGGCTGGTGGGTTCGGGAGGATCATCGCGTTCGGGATCGAGGGCACCGGCTCCTATGGGGCCGGTCTCGCCTCGTTCCTCCGGCGGCACGGGCACAAGGTCATCGAGGTCTCCAGGCCCGACCGGCGCCTGCGCCGACTCAATGGCAAGTCCGACAGCCTCGATGCGGAAAACGCAGCCAGAGCTGTTCTCGCCGGGTTCGCAACGGCGATCCCGAAGACCGCCGACGGAGCCGTGGAGATGATCCGGCAACTGAAAGTCGCCCACGACACCGCGGTTAAGGATCGCTCTGCAGCGATGATCACCCTCAAAGCGATGATCGTCCACGCACCGGAACAACTCCGCGCTGATACCGCCCACAAGACGCAGCGGATGCTCGCCCGACACTGCGCAGCGTTACGACCTCGTGCGCTGGAAACCCCGGACGATTCGATCCGTCACACACTGCGTTCGATCGCGAAACGCTGGCTTGCCCTCGAGGAGGAGGTCAAGGAACTCGTGACCATGATCGAGCAGCTCGTCATGAAGCGGGCACCGCACCTGCTGGACGAGTTCGGCATCGGCGTTGACACCGCCGCGGAAATCCTCATCGTCGCAGGCGACAACCCCGAACGCATCCGCTCCGAGGCGGCATTCGCGAAACTCGCCGGGATCAGCCCCGTCCCGACCGGTTCAGGGATGACCTCCGGCAAGCATCGCATCAACCACGGCGGCCACCGACAACTCAACGCCGCCATCTACCGCACCGTCATCGTGCGCATGCAACATCACGAGCCCACCAAGGCATACGTGACCCGCCGAACCACCGAAGGCAAAAGCAAACGAGACATCATCCGATGCCTCAAGCGCTACGTCATCCGCGAGGTCTATCAGCTCATCAAAGTCAACCCGACAACAGGTGAAATCACGACTTGACAGACATAGGAGCATCAATGCGATGGCCGAGGCCCTCAACGCGCTCTACAAAGCCGAGCTGATCCGTGCTCGCGGGCCGTGGCGAACGGTCGAGCAAGTCGAACTCGCGACCCTGGAGTACGTGTGGTGGTGGAACAACCAGCGACTTCACTCCGAGCTCGACTACCGCACCCCCATTGAAGCCGAAACCGAGTATTACGCTGAAACCGAATCACTCTTGGAAGCGACCGCTTCCCAAGAGAACACCTAGGAACGAAACCCAGGGCGATTCAAAACAGTCCGATACGTGCCCACTTGTCCGCTCGGCGGTTCCCCCGGGTGGTGTACATGGTGTTGAGCGGCGAGGTGAAGATTTGAAGCCTCTGGAAACCAACCATATTTGGGGGTACCGTGGCAAATCTCCCGTCGCAGAAGTCTCGCTTTCCACCGCAGGGACCCGGCAGATACGGGATGCGCGGGTCCGACAATTTGGAGTGTTGATGGACATCACCGATGTGATCTTGAACGATCACCACGAACAACGTCGCCTCTTTGCATACCTCGACGAAATTGACCGCGATAACACCGAGGCGCTCAGCGCAGTGTGGAAGCGGCTGGAAATCTTGCTCGACGTTCACGCCGCCGCGGAGGAGAAATTCTTTTATCCTCACCTGCTGGACATCGGCACCGGCGCTGGGGGCGAGGACACGGCTGCCAGCGAAACTTTGGACGTCATCAAAGACCACAACGAGATCCGGGACGCGGTCGCGGACGTGGGACGGCACGAGGTCGGTAGCGACTCGTGGCGGGAAGCTGTGGTCAAGGCGCGGGAAGCAAACAGCGACCACATGGCCGAGGAAGAACGCCAGGACCTCGCCGACTTCCGGCATCACGCGGACTTCCAGCTACGTCACGATATCGCTGTGGCATTCGTCACTTTCGAATCAGAGAATGCGGGCGGCATCATTGCGAAGGATCGAGATCCTGAAACCTTCGTGACCAATCATGCGTCTCAGTGACCGGTCCCCTTAGATGAATGCGTCGATCCAGTGGTTGACACTGTAGGGCGGTCGCGGCAATCGATGCTGATTGATTCAGCCCACGGAGAGATTGGGCTTTCCGACGTCGCTAAAGCTGGGCGAAATGGGACGCTGCACTGGACCTGTGTTCCGCCTGAGGGGAAAGTCGAGAATGTGCACGAGCCACCGAGTTCGCTTGCCCAGTCCACCATGCGTTCGGTGAAGTGACCGGTGTGGGGTTTCCCGGTCCACCCGATACCGTCGTCTACGACCATGAGTTGGGTCAATTGGGAACCCAAGGTCAGCAGTTACCGAAACCCTACCCGCGAGAGCGGCAGAGTGACGCAGCACGTTCGCGAGCATCTCACTCAGCGATGCAAAAGTGGTTCATGAAGCTCCTCGGGAAACGCGGCGTCGATTCGTCCGGCAAACATTACGGAAGGATCGAACCCGAACGGAGTTGCGGTCACGATATTGAGTATTCGTGACCTCAGACTCGTCTGATCGAGCACGGGTTGACGTAGCGCAAAAATAGAGTTTGTGACCATGTCAGCTTGACATAGTCAGCATCGTCAATTTCTTCCACGCTGTCTCTGATCGCCTGGGTGAGCGTGCAGTCGGGGAGCTGTGTTGCGACTGTGTGAAGGGCGAGCGCTAAGCCGAACAGGTCCTGTCTCACGAGATCGTGAAGGTTTGACGCGATACGCAAACGGTCAGCTTGGACCGCCTGGGCTATTTTCGCTTCTTGAGATTGCTTGTACTGGACCAGCACCGCAGCGGAGGCGACAAAATGTTGCGCGAGCGATGATTCAACCGGGCGAAACGAGGTTGCGGAGGATAACGGATGAGGGCGAGGGTCGTGTTCTCCCCTCCCATGCCGGTGAGGGTGACGATCAGAACAGTACCGGGCATGAGACTCCCGTCCTGATCGAGGCGGTCGACAAATTGGTGATCTCCGGCAGGGGCGGGGAGGTGATGCGCTTGGGGGAGTGGGGGTTTATCGCGGGTTGGTTGAGGGTCGTGGACGGGATGGGTTCTTGGACCTCGGGGCCGGGGCCGCTGATTATTGCGGCGTGGGATGCGCGCGCAGCCCGGCGAAGACGCTCCACCACGACGGTGGATGGATCACGAGTTGAATTCGAGGTAAGTAATGCCCGCCCCAATTGGTGCGTTTGCAACAGCCATCGCTCTACTACCGAGGGCGCTGTGGGATTATCGTGCGACAGTTTTCCCGGGTCCACAAAATGAGGGGAGGGGTATATCTCTGCAGGTTCACGTGTGGTCATTTTGCCTCGAGAGAAATCATCGGCATCGGGTGTTCTATCCAACATCTTTGACGCATTTCCATACTGGTGAATACTCGCCAATGAGGGCGTGGCGTGCTGCCACGGTGCCAATAAGGGTAAGGTGCAGTTCCGGATTCGTAGTGTGCAACATCAGGGGAGCGAGGACGCGCACTGGCCGTGAACGTTCAGCGGGAGCCACCCCGGTGCGTTTGGGGCGGTCAGGTGACGAACTGAGGTCCGGAAGGTGACGTGAAATCCGACCGCCATCACAGATGGGACCGCGGTGAACAACGCGCAGACGACCAAAAGGTCCACCATTATTCGTGCTAACGGAAGGGCGACTCGACCGCGGAAATAAAGCGGCATGGCTATCCCCGGTCTGAGGCGGTGACCATGTCGGCATTGGTCCGGACCTCCCAGTGGGGACAGCTGTGAGTCATCTCTCCTGGAACTAAGTTCGCACCCTTATCCCACGAAGCACCGGATACGCCGGACATCGTCTTCCGGACGTCTGTCCAAGATCACGATTAGCTTCTTGGAGCCGGCCTGGGCAACGGATGTGACCGCCGCGAGCCCGGCGCGTTCTCCGCCGTTTATCGCCCCCCAACCCCCCGGGGGCGGGGAGAGCCCAGTAGGTCACAGCCCGTCCCGTACAAATGGTGTCGGCTGGGACCCGTGCACCTCCGGCTGGGAGGCTCCCGTGAAGACCGAGTGATCCTCCCAGCGGGTGGAGCGGTGCAAGGTGCTTTTAGCGTTGACCCGCGTGCCCGCCAGCAGGCGTTACGCCCGGCACAGTTAATGCGGTGCTGTCGGAGAGTTTCTCGGACGAGATCCACACCGCCTCGGGCAGCGTGTCGATGCCTTCCACGATGTCCATCGCCGAGCGAATTTTGGCGACCTTATGAATCATTGCCCCGAATCCCACCTTTGCGATGATGTCTGCCACTGAAAGTACAACCTGCATCCAAGTGGTGACGGCACCGCCATGGCCCCAACCCTGGAGACCGAACACGACCGGGTACGCCATCCAAGTGATCAGAAGCAAGATGCCGGCATTTCGCAACGTGACCGCGGCGGCTGTGCCGGGGAGATCCCGGTTGCCGCGAACGATGACATAGATGACCAGGAAGTAGAGAATCAGCATGAAAACACCAGAGATGATTCCCCAGATCCACAGCGCGCCGATGTTTTGGCCCTCATCGATGACGACGCCTCCGATGTAGCCGGTGGAGATCATGAGGATCGCGGCTCCGACTCCGACGAATCGTAAACGAGTCACTTCGGCGCCCGCGAGGGTCGCCACAGCGAGAAGTTCGATGACGAGAAGAGGGACGGTGACAGTCCAGTCAAAATATCGCGCAGCCCAGGAGAGGATGGCGTTCGAGTTGGGCACCCAGAGTTGCCCTTTCTGCACATATCCGATCGCGAACTCGACAACAAGGAGAAGGTAGGACAGGAAAGCGATACCGGTGACGCCCATGGCTGCGTACACGCCGTCGCGGTACCGGGAGGTGACTTCATTCCTGGATACCCACGATTTGACGAAGAACGCGAACAGCGCCAAGCCCGCTATGGAGAGAACATAAGCGATGATGGAATGCTCAGCCAGCGTCAAGCTCGCTTTCCAGGGAGAAATCGTGTCAATCATGTGTGAAACCCCTAACAGTGTGTGGATTAGGTAACTTACTTAGATACTTGTACTCCTGCACACGTCTGGTTGGAAGGGTACTTTTCCTCCCATCGGAAGGAGAGACTCGGCGAGTACGAGCTCAGCCTCGGGTAATTGCAGCTCAGTCCCACTAACCGCGCGACAGGCGAAACACCCGCTGGTGGATGGCGAGCGAATTGGTCATTGTTGTGCTCGCGTTCGCGATCGCCCGGCTCATCACAATCCTCATCTCGCGTCTCGCCATTGCTCATTCGCCGATCAACCGGTACTGCACGCTCGGGTCAAACCGGCTGATCGGATTCTGAAGTTCGTCACTTAGGACTCACGGTCACGGAATGGCTGATACTAAGGGAAAAAATGCTGCAGTCATCTACAGCCCAATCAACCAGGCAACCCGCTGCTGGCGGAATTGTCCACGCCGACAACGGAGTCCACTTCACGTCATGGGCGTTCACGAACAAAGTTCGCCCATCCGGACGGATGCCCTCCTTCGCCACAATCGGTGACTGTTATGACTGTCACGCTCCGGGCTCAGCGGTTCGACGAAGGCATTACCTCGAGCAGCTGAGTGATCACAGCGGGGTCCGCCGAATCGAGTACAGGGGATTCGATCGCGAGGTCAGTCATCGTCGCCTTGAGCGCTCCGGTCGGAGTGACTCGCTCCCAGTACTCTTCCCGTTCGCGCCACTGCTGATCGGTGACACCGTCAGGCTGTTCCGAGGTGTTCCGGTAGCTGAATTCGGTGAGTCCATCGACGGTGAGAGCTGTGTCAAATGATGAACCGGTCGGGGAGATGAACATCACGACAGTGTCGGTGGTCGCGTCGTCGGCGTACCAGGCCCGGGGCCGGCGTAAGCCGATTCTGGTTGGGAAGCCAACGCAGACTTCAGCGGGCTCATCTCAGAGCGAAGGCGGGTGTCAACGACCTCCGAGATCCTACGCGCTGTGGCAGCGACCTGGTCAGCACGCACCGAATTGGGTCTGGTGGGAACGGGACAGGATTGAGCGGTGCGCTTAAAGGCGGCTAGCGTTCGCCTTACCATTCCAAGACCGCTGTCCGGCCGCGGTAACCCGATAACGAGTTGGCCCAGCTCAGAGGCGAAGATAAGAAGTCTCTCATTCTCGTCTTCCGTTGTTACCTCCGCGACGCGGCAGGATCGTATTACCGGGAACCCCAAGGGGTACCGGCGGGGGAATGGATTAGACGGGCGAAAAACGATCTCTTTCGGGTAGACGATCGTTCAGCACTTCTCATGAGGGTGAGTGTTGTCGTTCATGTGGAACGTTTCTCCAGAGTTGTCCTTTGGTGCTGGTTCGGGTCCGGCACAAAATGACGCCAGTGATAGTGCCCGGTCCGGGTGGAGCCGGGCACTTCCCTGTTGAGCTTGAGTGTGATGGTTGCGGCATTTCATTGGAAGACTCCGGAGCCGAGCGCTAGTTGTGCTCTGCCTCCCTCTCCCGTTTCTGTCGCCCACCTTCCCCGTAGTGTCGATTGAATCATCATTCGGATCGCGCCTCGCGAGCCAGATGAGGGGGAGCGGCAGAGCTTCAAGCCGTGGTCGAATAGTCCGCACCATCGCCAAGGAAAATTGGGGAAAGGTTTGCGCCCCCCCTCTCTGGGGTACCGAACGCCAACCTTGTAGCGGGACTGTCTGGTCATACTGGAGAGGTGAATCGTCTCGGGGGACGCCGGTTGCGCTGGCCGTTCCGGTCAGTGCGTGCCCGTTTGGTCGTGGCTATCGTTCTGGTGTCTGCTCTTGGTATGGCCGCGGGTGGCGCTGCGACGTTTCTCATTCAGCGGGAACGGATCATGAGCGCGGTGGATGCGTCGCTCCTTTCTCGTCTGGAAGCGGCGCGTCTTGTTGTGCTCGGCGCCTCTAACATCACCGACTCCGGAAGCTTGTCCACGACGATCCCGGAGCCGTTCCGCACGTCTTCCAGTGCCTTACAGGCCGTGGTCGGACGGGTGCTTCCCTCCCGGCATGAAAGCTCTCTCGGTATTCTCGACTCGCGGGCACGATTCGCGCCCGGCGTTCCGACAGACTTTCGTTTGCAAGCGATCCCCGGCTTGGTATCCCGGGTAAATCGCGAGGTGGCCGACGGTAAAACTCACATCGGGACGATCACTTCTGCGTTCGGTCCTGTTCGCTATGTGGCCACGCCAGTGACGGTCGCGGAGGACCACACTTTCGGCGTCTACGTGGCAGCGGTAGATCTAAATGCGAAACTCGGAGACCTAACATCGGCGTTCACGACGTATTGGATTGTCATCGGTCTGGCAATAGCCATCATTGGGTCTTCAGCCTGGTTCCTCGCAGGCCGACTTCTCGGCCCACTTCGAATTCTCCGTTTGGCCGCCTCTCGAGTGACCTCCACGAATCGAAGTGAGCGGATCCCAGTCGTTGGAAACGATGACCTATCATCTCTTACCCGCACCGTGAATAGGATGCTCGACCGCTTAGATCAAGCGATGACGGACCAACGGCAGCTTCTTGACGATGTTCGACACGAACTCCATACCCCGATCACCATTGTCCGCGGTCATCTGGAAATCCTTAATGCTTTCGACCCGGATGAGGTAATCGCCACTCGAACGCTCGCAATCGAGGAACTTGACCGAGTGACCGGCTTAGTTGAAGACCTTGCACTATTGGCCGAGTCTGAACGGGCAACCCCGAAACTGACGGCAGTGGACATTGCCCCTTTGACACAGAAAGTGTTCGCGAAAGCATCTGTCCTGCCCGACCATGAGTGGATTCTGGGCGATACCGCGGAGGTAACGGTGTCCATCGATTCCGCGAAGATCACACAAGCATGGCTGCAACTAGTGGACAACGCGGCGAAGTATTCGCCACCCGGTTCTCCGATCGAGCTCGGATCGACCTCACATGTTGAGGGGGCGGAGTTGTGGGTGGCCGACCAAGGTGCAGGAATCCCACCGGAGGCGGCCGATCGAGTTTTCGACCGATTCGGGAGAGTGGATTCGGGGCGCGGAATCGCCGGCTCTGGGCTGGGGTTGCCCATCGTCAAAGCAATCGCCGAATCGCATGGCGGCACTGTCAGCTTCGTCTCGTCGCCGAACGGGACCCGATTTTCCCTGATGCTTCCCCGCGAAGTTTCGGCCCCAGCAGATCTGGTGGAATCGTGACGAGATTATTGATTGCCGAAGACGAGATCAGGATCTCCGGGTTCGTGAGCCGTGGGTTACAGTCAGCCGGGTTTGCGTGCACGGTCGTAGCTGACGGTTCCGAAGCACTCTTTCACGCAAAATCTGGGCATTTCGACCTCATGCTCCTGGACGTCGGACTTCCCGGAATGGGCGGGTTTGAAATTCTTCGCCACATTCGCCTCACCGACGTCTCAACCCCGGTGGTGCTCCTGACAGCGCGATACGCAGTCGATGACATCGTCCGTGGTCTCGACGGAGGAGCCACTGACTACATCACCAAACCATTCAAATTTGATGAAGTACTCGCGCGCGTCCGACTCAGGCTCCGCGAACGGGCACCAGCCACCCCGGACGAACTGTGTCGCGGCGAGCTTCGTCTGAATCCGGCCACACGGCGAGCATACGTCGGCCAGAGCCAGGTGGAGTTGACAGCACGAGAATTCTCTCTAGCTCAGGAGTTCCTCCTGCATCCCAACCAGATACTCAGCCCCCGACAACTTCTCGCCGAAGTTTGGGACCGAGCGGCTCTGTCGCCTCAGACTGTCGTCGCGCAAACAGTCGCTGGGCTCCGATCAAAAATTGGCGGTGCGAGCATAGAAACCGTCCACGGCTTCGGGTACCGACTCAAATAAGGAGGTCTCCCGGACGGGGGGGCGGACACAACGAACAGTGCTCGCACCCTCACCACAAGTGAACCAGTGCGCAGTCGACCCAGCGACCGGGACACCAACGTGCGAACGCTGACACTTTCCCCAAACATGTCCACAACCACCAGCTAGTGGACAGGAATAGCTTTCCCGCCTGGCGACCACTCCCGTGCTTCGGAATTCCCGGCGGGATTTCCTCTAGAAGAGCCTCGCCGAGACAGACAGATAAGGACGAAAGACGAGGAGGAGGTCACAGCAACCTGAACTATTTGCCGTTCTTGCCCGACTTATCTTTATTGGATCCGTCACCACCAGTTGACTGATCCGACAATGAATTCGACCCTGTCGGACCATTGCCCTTTGGACCTTCCACCTTCGACGCCTTGGCGGGCTTGTCTTTGGCGGGCTGGTCCTGCTTGGCGGGCTGGTCCTGCTTAGCGGGGGAAGTCTCAGTCGCGTTTCCTTCTCCGGTGCCTGCAGGTCTCGGTGCTGGTGACAGATCTCCGGGTTCGGCTGGGCTCGTCACCACCGGCTGAGCGGAGACAGGCGCTCCGGGCGCTACCGGTTCAGATTGAGACGAGAAAGAGTCTCCAATTGAAGCGACTGTAGATTCAGAATCGGTGTCGTCTGCACTGTGGGGAGTGCTTGGGTATCCGATTGTGCGAGCGCCGGGCGCCGAGACAAGAGTGATGCCATCCACGCTGGCCTGACGGGAGTACGGAAATGCAGTGACATTCGTCGGGTGGTAGTCGAGAGGTACCCAGATAGCTGCAACTCGGCTGACGGCGATGGACTGGGATGTAGCCGGCACAGCGAACGCGGCGATCGCAGTACCGCTGAGAGCGGCGACAGCGCCGGTCGCACACACGGCAACCACAAGCAGCGAATGTTTCACACCACTTAGTCTCGCGGATTAGCGTTCCGGGCGGGAAAATATAAGAGAAGTCTCACCAAAAAGTTGTGAAGACCGGTCGAAAAATTGTCGTCAGATCCGCTAACATTCGAACCGTGTCCGGCCGATAGGAAGTAGTAGAGGCTTTTCGGAGCGGCAACCGCCCATTGTTGGCATGCTCGGACGGTGAACGGGGCCTCACGACTGGAGGCTCGACGCCGTGCGCACTATCCTCATCGCCGAAGACGAGACACGAATTTCCGACTTCCTCCGCCGCGGCCTGACTGCAGAAGGATACGGCTGCACCTCCCGAATCGATGGCGCCGAAGCCCTCGCGGAGGTTCAAACAGGCTCCTACTCCCTCATCCTTCTTGATATCGGCCTTCCTTCCCTCGACGGATTTGAGGTCCTCCGCCGGCTTCGTCTGACTGATTCCACTACACCGGTGATCATGCTGACGGCCCGTCATTCCGTGCAAGACACCGTATTAAGTCTTGATAGCGGCGCGAACGATTTTCTCGCCAAACCATTCAAATTCGAGGAACTGCTGGCCCGGGTTCGAGTCCGTCTAAAAGACACCGCACAGGCCAGCAATGCTCCCCTTCGACGTGGCTCACTAACCCTCGATCTCAAAACACGCCGCGCTCAAGTCGGCGATCAAACCGTGGACCTCTCAGCTCGGGAGTTCGCTCTCGCCGAAGAATTCCTTAGCCATCCCGACGAGGTCCTCAGTCGCGAACAAATCCTCAGCCGAGTCTGGGGATACGACTTCGACCCAGGATCTAACGTCGTCGAGGTATATGTGGGTTACCTGCGCAGCAAATTCGGCCCGGAGTGCATCGAAACGGTGAGGGGAATGGGCTACCGACTCCGGTAGGAGGAGCTCCCCGCCCATACAACTCCTAGAAACGTGGACGTCCGTCGAAAGCGTTTCCTGGTCGAGTTTCTCAAACGACCATTCGAGATTTGAATTCCATGCCCCGCGGGTGCCGTCAAGCGACAACCTCTATGAGACAGAGAAACCAGGCACGGATGAGGTCGGATTCGAATTCGGCCACCATGGCCAGGACGTTGAACAGCAGGCCTGTGACCGGGTCGGTCGGGTCGTGCACGGATCCGCCGATGCTGAGCTTGACGCCCTTGAGGGTGAGTTCGTCGATGATGTCTTTCGCATCCCGGAGTGAACGGGCCAGCCGGTCAAGTTTGGCAACGACGAGAGCGTCGCCGTTCCGGCAGGCGGCGAGTGCTTCGCGGAGGCCGGGGCGTGCTCGGTTGGTGCCGGTGAGACCGTGGTCGGTGTAGATCAGGTTCGATCGGACGCCGAGAGCTTCCAGGGAGTTCTATTGGGCGGTGAGGTCATGCTCGTTCGTGGACACGCGTGCGTATCCGATCAGAGAGCTAGCCCGAAGATACGGCGTCGGCCGGCCGACAGCTCGGCAGGCTCTCGCTCAGGCGGAACCGCCCGTCCGAAAACCAAGAGTCCGGACTGCGCCGAGGTTGGACGTGTTCAAGGCGGCGATCGACGAGATGCTCCGCCAGGACCTCGATGCCCCTCGCAAGCAGCGCCACACAGCGAGGCGAGTCTTCGCCCGTCTCGCGGAGGAGCACGACGCCACGGATCTGTCGTATTCGACAGTCCGTGA
>NZ_JAYLVL010000004.1:220093-438934 GCF_046156175.1 Lacisediminihabitans sp. H27-G8 | reverse complement strand
TGCCGCCCGGAGATCCCACAACCGGGCCGTCACCTCCGGAACCAGCCGCGCTGAGAACCGTGCCACCGAATCCGTCATAACCATCCTCCAAAACTGCCAGATGGTGCGCTGACCGGTTGAACCTCCCGTGTTATTTATTCCGTTTCGTGAGCTGACCCCTGGTAGATCGTCTCGTGCGACACCTGTATCTCCGGCCGGTCAGGGAAAGATCGGGCGAGGTCGTCGCTGAGCTGTTCAGGACTCCAATTCTTCACCAGCCGCTCTTCGACCGCAGCCGCAAGTACCGGATCATCAAGCCGCCACAATTTCGGTCGACGAGCCCTCACATCACAACGCTTCTGCGCCGCGTAAGCACGCTCAAGACGGTTAGGCGGGGCGCCGACCGTGATCGGCAGCCTGTATCAGACTGCCACTCAGAAGGCGGCGTACGTCGTGCTGATCTTCGAGTTGGCCCAGAGCAGCCGCAAGAGGCACGCGCGTGCCGCGTAGTCCGCGATGGCCTCTTCTCGCCCATAGTATGTGTTTTCCCCGCTCGCATAGGTGTGCCCGTCGGTGAAGCGGGCTTGCATGTTGAGTTGTTTGGCGAGGTGGATCGGCGCCCAGTACGCGCCGCCCTGGGACGCGAAGGCGTCTAGTGTGCTTCCATTTGTCGTGACGGTCGTGCCGATCATGTCGAGGTAGGCAAAGTCCATCCGGCTTCCGAACCCCCAATCGTTCGCCATCGGATAATAGATGTCAGACGGGTCGCCGGCCACCGTTGACGTGCCCGAGTAGATCGGTCCGCCGGGGGCGTTTACGGTCGTCGGGACGTTCGGATCGGAGGCGTACTGCGCGGGTGCGGCGCCGGGTGTCCAATTCAGGTCGACCAACGCGTCGTAGACGGGCGCGAACCCTCTGATGTCGGCGGCCGGCGTCGCCTTGCCCGCGAGGCTCTGATCGAGCACGCCCTGAGCCGTTATGAGCGGATAAAGCATGTAAGCGGGGTGCACGCGGTTGTGGTTCACAACAGTCCCGTCGTCGTAGACGTTGGTGCCGTTCAGCCATTGCGCCAGCGTCTTGCCGTTGACGACAAGGTTGCGCTTGGCCGCGGACAGGTCGCTAAGTCGGGCATTGGCGCCCAGCGCCAGCTCGAGGCGCTTCTGCATCCACGAGTTGTAATTTGCATGGTTCGGCATCATCGCGGTCGCGAGCTGCAGGATATTGGCGTCCCATGCCAATTCCTCGGCCTTGCTGTCGCCGGGATACTGCACTGTGCCCGAGAGGTCGCGATAATAAGGGATGGTCCACCCGATCATCCGATTGGCCTCTGCCTCGACCATGTTACGAACCTCAGCTCGCTCTGTTGTGTTCAGATAATCCCAGAATATCCACGCCGCATTGCCGGCTTGCGAGGCCCACAGCGCCGTCTGCCAACCCGAGCCACCGCTGACGCTGCTAGGGTGCGCGGATGTCCCCCACCCACCGGCGTTCGAGAAGTGCGAGTGCGCAATGCTGTCGATGAGCTTCTTAGTCATTGCTGTCGCGGTGGCAGTCGAGACACCGGTTTGCAGGGGGTCGTAGATGCCGAGGCGGATCGACGTCGCTAGCCCCATGGCTTCTGCGGCGGGCGGGCGGATGTTGTCCTCGGCTCCCCCACCCAGGTTCAGATAGGTGCTTCCACTCTGAGCCGCGTAATTCTTGGCGGTGTTCCACCACGTCGTGAGGGCGTACTTATTTGAATTGCGAAGGATCACCCTCGCAGACACGGACATCGAGTCCGAGGGGATAATTGGAAGGGCGGAAAAATCAATGGGTACGACGTTGGGGTCCGATGCGTATGCCGGGGCCACTACGCCTGCTCCGCTGAGCACGCCCGCAAGGACTATGGCCACCAGTGCTCGACTTCGAAATGTATTATTCATGTCCTTCTTCCTCTTTTACCGTCGCTGCGTTGCGACGAAATTGCCCCGACGCGTGTCAGCGGGGTGCGGCCTCGGACCGAACTATGTGAGCCAGAGCCGTCAACGCGACCCGCGCGATTGCCATTTGTCCACGGAGGTTGGGATGCAGGCCGTCGGGCAGCATCATCGATTCCCGCTTATGGCCGGAGCTAAAGGCCCGCTCGAGCCGAGCGACTCGGCTGGGAAAGATGCGCTCCACGACGTCTGCTCTCGCCGTGACGTTTTCCTGGCACCACCCCACTCCGGCGAGCTCTGCCGACGGATCGGCTGACAGCCAACTCTCGACGATGGGCGGTGGCGCGATGAAGATACCGTGCTCGCCCGTAACAGCGAAGATCAGTCTGTCCAGCTCTGCGAAATTCTTTTCGGATTCAAGAACGGAAACTGCGCATGGCCCGAGGGTGTCGGCTCCACGTCCAGGACGGTATTGGCGCGCATCGTTTGTACCAGCGAGCACAACCACTAAGTTCGGGTGCACCTCGCGAACTGAGCTCGCGAATCTCGCGAGCAGATCACCGGTGGTATCACCTGAGCGCCCCGACGTGACGATCTCTACTTCCGGGGCCAGGGCGATCTTGAGAATCTCTGCCCAGGATTCGTGATCGGCCGTGATTGAATCCCCGAAAAGCACGACTCGTCGACCTCGCAATCCCTCGCGGGCGACATCGATATCGTCCGGATCCCCTGAGGTGAGCTGCGCAGCCGCGCGTTCTATAGCGTCGCTTGACTGAGCGATAAACGACGATAGTTCCGCCGCTGTGACGCCGAGCACCGCCGCCTGCACCGACAGATCGAGCTCCGCACCAGGAAGTCCGCACAAAAGTGCCTCGGTTCGCTGAAATCGCATGCGCGACCGCGTAATGGCGTCGTGAGGCGATCCTGCGACGACCGTCGCCTCTTTCATTCTTGGGCCGTTCTGTCGAAGAGCTCGGCTTCAAGATCGCCGCCTGCCATGAGATCCAGGATCTGGTTACGCGTGCGCTCTCCCTTCCGGAATGCGTCCGCGACGCGGCCCTGTATCAGCACCGTGAAACGGTCTCCGACAGCGATCGCGTGGGTTGCGTTGTGCGTGATGAAAATGACCGCGATTCCGGACCGCTTGGACGCCTTGATCTGCCGAAGCACGACCGAGGATTCCTTCACTCCGAGCGCCGAGGTCGGCTCATCCAGAATGAGTACCTTCGCTCCGAAATAGCTGGCACGTGCGATCGCCAACGCCTGACGCTCCCCGCCTGAAAGCGTTCCGACGAGCTGGTCCGGGTCAGTCACCCGAGTGATGCCCATCGCGTGTATCTGCTCGAGGGCGACGCGATTGGCGCGCTTCGTATCGGTGCGTCGCAACAGACCGCGCCCGACCGTGGGCTCGACGCCAAGAAAGAAATTCTTGGAGACTGACATCAGCGGGATGGCGGCCGCATCCTGGTGGACCGTTGCGATTCCCAGCGCTTGCGCTTCACGCGGCGACGATAAGACGTGGCGCTGCCCCTCGAAAGTGAGAGAACCCGAACTCAAAGAGTGAACTCCTGAGAGAAGTTTGATCAGCGTGGACTTACCAGCCCCATTGTCTCCCAGTAGGCAATGGACCTCACCCGGGAACGCCGCGAGGTCGATCGAGTCGAGAGCGACGACTCCGCTGAAGTGACGAGACGCATTCTCCAGGGTGAGTATCGGCTTGATCGGGACTTCCACGCTCATTTGTTGCTCACCTTCGACGCTCCTCCCACGGAGAGGGCGAATTTGCGGATCGAGTTGTTCCCGAGCACAGCAAGCAGTAGGAGCGCCCCGATGAAGGCGGATGTCCAGTCGGTGTCCCAACCCGTGTAGAAAAGACCGATGCTCACAATTCCGTAGATTGCTGCGCCGAGACATGCGCCGATCACCGATCCGTACCCTCCGGTGAGTAGAACCCCGCCGATAACCGCAGCCACCGGGGCTTGGAACACAAAGCCCTGGCCTGACACGGCGTTGCCCGAATTGACCTCGGCGGCCGTGATCACTCCGAGCAAAGCCGCGGCGCCTCCGCTGATCGCGAACAGCGACAGCTTGACCCGATGTGTGGGCACTCCGGCCCGGCGCGCCGCTTCAACATTGCCACCGGTTGCGAATATCCACGATCCGAACGGGGTTCGTGTAAGCACCCAAGTCGCAGCAGCGGCGATGACGAGCCACCACAGAATAGCCACGTTGAACCCCGCGAACGAGCCGCCGAGGATCGCCCCCACCGGACCGTCGACGGTGATCGAGACCGTCGTCGTTGAGGCGACGAGTCTTGAGATGCCCAGCGCCAGGCCGAGCAGGATGAAATTCGCGGCGAGGGTAACGATGAACGACGGCATCCCGGTGCGGTTGACAATGACTCCGTTGAACGCGCCAACGAGTGCCCCCATGACGATGGCAACCGCCGCTGTCAACCACGTTGGCAAGCCGAACTGGCCGGAGAGTATTGCAACCAAGATTCCCGAGGCACCGACAACCGACCCGATCGAAAGATCGAATTCACCGGCGATCATCAGCAGAGCGATCGGGATGGCGACTATGCCGAGTTCTGCCGCGGTATTTAGCCAACCAGCGAAGCCTGTTGCGCTGAGAAATCCCGCATTCGCCCCGGCGATGCCGAAAAAAACGAGCATCGCGATTGTTACAAGCAGCGCCCCGGCATCCGGCCGACCAAGTAGCGCACGGCCGAGCCTGCGGCCTGCGGGCCGTCGCTGGGACAACTGCTCGGCGGCAGGGGTTGGTCGGGGTTGGGTTGCGATAGCCATGATGGCCTTTCAGCGCGGGACCGCGAGAGGCGGCCCCGCGCACTGGGTCGTGGAATGGAAGTCGTCGTGCCGGGCGCTAGTTGGCGCCGCGAATCCCGGGGAAGTTCGACGCCACGGCGAGCACTTTCTGCACATTTTGCTTCGTGATCACATTGGGCCCGGTGTTTACGGCACCCGCAGGCTTGACGCCGTACTTGAGATACTGCGCCGCGATCTGCAGGCCGTAGTACCCCTGCAGGAATGGCTGCTGATCCACCGAGTAGAGCAGCTCACCAGACTTGATCGACTTGAGTACCGCCGCCGATAGGTCACAGGTACCGATCGAAATCTGCGGGCGACCCACCTGCTTCGCCGCCGCAATGGATGCCACTGCCGGGCCGGCGCCAAGCGAGAAGATGTCGTTGATCTGCGGGTTGGCTTTCAGCGCACCAGCCACGACCTGCTGAATCTTCGCATTGTTCTGGCCATCTTCACTCGCGATCTGAAGCACCGTGCCCGTGCCTCCAGCTTCCTTGAGCGCTCCCAGGTAACCTGCGCAGCGAGCATCCAGCGTCGGGTTGCCCTGAACGGTATTCACACACAGGCCGACCTTGGCTCCGGCCGCGGCGGCCTGCTTGCCCGCCTCCGCTCCCATCGCCTCGGGATCCTCCCCGACGAATCCGATCGCCCCCAGGCTCTCCCACGTCGTGCGGCCGGAGTTCGTCACAACAACGGGAATGCCATCCGCTACCGCCTGCTTGATCAACGGGCTGAGCGCATCGGGAAAGTAGTTGCCTATGACGATTGCGGCCGGCTTGCGACCGATCGCCGCCTGTGTCAGCTTCTTGTAGACGTTCACGATGTCGGTGAAGTCCTTGCCCGCCACATATTGGTAGTTCAGCCCGAGGTCTTTGGCCGCAGCATCCGAACCCGCCTTGGTCGCTCCGAAGAACGGGTCAGAGAGCGGACCCGAGATGTCGAGGATAAGTCCGCCCTCGGTGGCACTTTTCTTCTGCGGCGTCTCCGCGCCCGCGCAGCCGCTCAACATCAGCGCCGCAGCTGAGATCGCGGCCAGGGAGGCGATCGCGAATTTCTTGTGGGGGTATCTCTTCATTGGGTTACTCCTGGTCGGATGGTTGATCGTCGCGCCGGTGCGTCCAGTCCGCGGTCGGCCCAAGGGCCGCACCGCCGACTCAACCTCGAGGCGAAGACCGGGCTACCTAGCGGCGAACCGATGGGAGCCGCAAGGCATAAAATGGACTGTATCCGTGATTGACTGCGCAGTCAAGGAACTTGGATAGATATATGCTTGCGCAGTCAACCGTGAAGTCCAGGGAGCACCCACGTGATCGATCCGGCGCGAAAACCTACGATGACCGACGTTGCCCGCGAAGCGGGCGTTAGTCAAAAGACTGTCTCGAGGGTGTTCAATGGCGAGCCCAATGTGCGCCCACATATCCATGAGCGGGTGCTCCACACGGCTGAAGAGTTGGGATATCGGCGCAATAGTCTCGCGGCCTCCCTTACCAGTCCGACCCGCGGGCGCACGATCGGAGTTCTCATCGAAGACCTAGCGGACCCGTTCTGGGCAGCGATGATTAGTGGAGTGGAAGAGCAGACGCAAGCGCGTAACTATTCGCTCCTGATCGCCAGCTCCGCCGAGGACCCTGGTCGAGAGCAACAGAATCTCGATATGTTCCTCTCGAGACAGGTCGACGGCATCATTGTGGTGCCGAGCAGCTCCGATCACGCCTACCTGCGCGCCGACATCGCTCGGGGGACAGCAGTGATCTTTGTGGACCGGCCTGCGACAAACATCGATGTCGACACTATTTCCATCGACCACTTCGCCGGTGCCCGTGCCGCGGCGCAGCATCTGCTCGCTCATGGCCACACCAAAATCGGATATGTCGGGCACACCGATCAAGTGTTCACGGGAACGCAGAGACGTCGCGGCTTCGAATCCGCTCTTGAGGAGGCCAACATCCGATTGCCAAAGAAATATCTGGTGACCAACGTTACTGATGCCTTGTCTTCCGAATCAGCCACTCTCGATCTGCTCAAGACTCCAGATCCTCCGACCGCACTCTTCGCCGACAACAACCGTGCCGCAGCCGGCGTTGTGCGCGCGCTGAACAAGCGCGACGCTTCGCACATCGCAATGGTCGGGTTCGACGATTTCGAATTCGCCGAAATGCTCGGAATCACCGTGATCAGCCACGATGGCAGATCCCTCGGCCGCTCTGCGGCCGCTCGCTTGCTCGATCGCCTCGACGGCCAGTCGCATGAGATAGCGCACCTGACCTTGCCCACGACTCTCATTGCACGAGGCAGTGGAGAGCGCCCACCGGAGCGGACTGATGGCCTCCTTAGTGCGGGTGTGGCCGACCCTCGATAGATCAACTTTTCACTCGTTTTGACTGTTGCGGAGAATGCCTGCGCGGATTGTGATGGCAACCTCCGGGGACGCGAAGAGTATGTGAGGGGAGCCATCGATTCGAGCTCCTTAGCGAACCTGGGCTGAACTTTCCGCAGACGCGCTGAGCTCGAATCTCCGGTTTTTGGGTTTTTGCTCGCGCTACCGACCCTCGCGCGCGACTCGAGTTCTTTATGTCGCGCTCAAGCCAAGCCGAGGCTTTTGCGAGGCCCGTTGTTCAGGTCGAGAGCGACTGCTTCGAGGTCCTCGGCGGACCAACGGGAGAGGTCCGTGCCTTTCGGGAAGTACTGACGCGGTAGCCCGTTGGTGTTCTCGTTCGTCGGCCGCTGCCAAGGCGAATGCGTCCGCGTAGACAAGGTTCATGCCGTAAATTGCCTATCATTTTCGCGAATCAGCTCATTAGGCGCGGCCGTGGGAGGTGCGTGATCGCCGGGAGATCGAGTCGAGGGTGACGGCGAGAAGTAGCACGATTCCGGTGACGATGAATCGGAAGGACGAGTCGAGGTTGAGTAGGGTGAGTCCGCTTGAGATCGACTGGATCACGATGATGCCGAGCAGGGCCGCGAATGCGGTGCCTCGACCACCGAAGAGGCTGGTGCCCCCGATAACCGCGGCGGCGATGGCGTTGAGGTTGACATCCCCGGTTCCGCTGCTCTGGCTTGCCGATGCGAGCCGTGATGCCGCGAGGATGCCGCCGACCGCAGCGAAGGTGCTGCAGACCATGAAGACGGAGGTGTATACCCAGCGCACATTGATGCCGGATCGGCGGGCCGCTTCGACGTTTCCTCCGACGGCATAGACAGATCGGCCCCATTTGGTGCGGGTGAGCATGTAGTGCATCACGAGTACGAGAGCGACGAAGAAGACGAACATCCAGCCCACTCCGCGCGTGATGTTGAGGTAGTAGAAGACCAGGCCGAGTGCAACTAGGAGCGCGCCGCTCTGAGTTGCGATGAGACCGGTCGAACGCGCGGACAGGCCGGCCCGGCGGCGAGCTCGCGAAGTGTTGAAGCCAATGAGGAACAGACTGACGGCGGCGAGTAGGGCGAAGACATACGACAGCAGCGGAGGCACGAAGGCAAGCTGGGCGAAATACACAAGGGGTGAGTCGAATGGGATGTTTATGGTGCCGTTGCCCTTGAGTACGAATAGTTGGAGTCCGAGAAAGCTGAGGAGGCCGGCGAGAGTGATCACGAAGCTGGGCACGCCGAAGCGATTGAAGATCTGACCGTAGACGAAGCCGATGGCGGTGCCGACGAGCACGGCGATGACCACCGCAATGACCACATTCCAGCGCTGATTGACGAACAGGATGCCGAGGATCGCAGCCGACAGCCCACTTACCGAGCCTACGGAGAGGTCGATCTGAGCAACCAGCAGCACGCAGACGATGCCGAGCGAGATTACGCCGACTGCGGAAGACTCCATGAGGAGGTTCACCAGGTTTGCGCTCGAGAGGAATCCGGGGTTCAGGATCTGGAAGATGGTCCAGATGACGGCGAGGCCGAGCACGACGGGAAGCACTCCGAGATCGCCGCCGCGGATCTGGTCGATAGCGGCGGCGATAGCACCGCGAATGCCGGACCGGTCGCGAAGGCGCTCGTCCTGCTGGTCGGTGGGCCGATTGCTCGCCGCGGTGGTCGGTGGGCTGGTCGGAAGGGTGCTCATCAGGAGATCTCCAGGTCGGATTGGGGTGCCGAGCGCAGGTCGATCTGCGCGGTTCGGCGGGTGACGGCGTTGTCAGTGGCTCCAGTGATGGCGGCGATGATGGTTTCGGGTGACACGTCTCCCACTCGGAATTCGCCGTTGTTTCGACCGAGTCGCAACACGACCACCCGGTCAGCGACGGCTTGCACGTCGGCCATGTTGTGGCTGATCATGATCACCCCGAGGCCGTTTTCGCGAAGGCGTTCCACCAGGTTCAGGACCTCGGCGGTTTGGGCGACTCCGAGCGCCGCGGTGGGCTCGTCGAGGATGATCACCTTAGGATTTCCCACCAGTGATCGGGCGATGGCCACTGTCTGACGCTGACCACCAGAGAGCGCGGCAATAGGGATGCGCACCGAGGGGATCTTTGCGGAGAGCTGACGAAGCAACTCCCACGAGCGCACTTCCATAGCTACCTCGTCCAGGCGAGCGGCGCGGAGTTCGCGCCCCAGGAACAGGTTGTTGATCACGTTCAGGTTGTCGCAGAGGGCGAGGTCCTGGAATACGGTCGCGATACCGAGGTCGAGTGCGGCGGTCGGGTTGGGGATCGACACTTCTCGGTTTTGGAAGTGGATGGATCCGCTGTCGGGAAGGTGCACTCCCGAAAGCACCTTTACCAGCGTGGACTTTCCAGCGCCATTGTCACCCACGATCGCGACGACTTCGCCCGGGGCGACCTCGAGGCTGATATCGGTCAACGCTGCAACGGCGCCGAAATTCTTGCTGACACCGCGCAGCGACAGGATGCTGGTCAGAGTCTCTTGGTTGGTGGTGCTGGTCGGCATGGGTGCCTCGCTCGCTTCTCGCCGTTGAGTGTGGTGGATGGTCGCTGCCGTCTCGCTCTGGGAGCGAGACGGCAGCGGGGAGAGCCTGTGTTACTTGATGCCGGCGGTGGCGCAGGCGGCCGCGTAGTCGGCAGTGCACACCTCCGATGCCTTCATGATGCCGCTGTCGAAAAGGATCGCCTTGATGTTGTCGATGGTCACGACATCCGGTGTGAACAATTCGGAGGGTGTGTCGTAAAGCGTGGTCTTCGCCGCCACCTTGTCGCCCTTGGCAAGGGAGTAGGCGACCTTGGCCGCTGCATCTGCGACGATCTTGATCGGTTTGGAGATGGTGTTGTACTGGTCGCCGGCAATGATCCGCTGGGCGGCCGCGACCTCGGCGTCATTTCCGGTCACCGGCGGGACGGCGGTGACTCCGGCTGCCTTGAACGCTGCGATCGTTCCGCCGCCGGTGCCGTCGTTCGCGGCGACGACTCCGGTGATCTTGCTGCCGTACTGGGTGATCTGGCCGCTCACCCAGTCCTGGGCGTTCTGTGGCTTCCAGTCCGGGGTGTCAAACTCGGCCAATACCTTGTGGTTGCTCTTGTCGACGGCATTGTGGATGCCTTTCTTGATGAGGCCGGCTGCCGCATCGGTCGGCGAACCGTTCACGATCAGGATTTCGCCGCCGGGCGCGTCCTTGTCGAGTTTGTCCATCAGGGACTGGGCGATCTTCTGGCCGATGCCCTCGTTGTCGAAGGAGACGTAGTAGTCAGCCTGCTTGTCCGGTATCGGACGGTCGTAGGCGATGATCGGAATCTTGGCGGCATTCGCCGAGTTGACGATGCTCGCTGCACCCTTCGAGTCGACGGCGTCGATGACGATCGCGTTGACTCCCTGGGCGATGGCCGAGTTCGCCTGCTGCTGCTGCTGGTCGGCACTGGCATTGGCGTTCGAGTAGATCACCTTGCACTTCGGGCAGAGCACCTTCATCTCAGCAACGAAGAGCGGCTTGTCCTGCTGCTCATACCGCGTCGAAGCGAGGTCGGGCATGAGGAACGCTATCTTGTACGCGCCGTCTGCGGGAGCGGCGCCCGTTCCGGTCTGCTGCACACACCCACTCAGCGCGAGGGCGGCGATGCCGGCGGCCACTGCGGCCACCGTCAGCCGTGAATAGATTTTCTTCATTGAATCTCCTTGGTGATGGGGTCCGTCAGCGATGACGGCACACAGGTTATGCGACTGAATCCGGCTGTTGGCCTCTACGATTTCAGTCAACTCGGCGAGAATAACATTAAAGACGTGATTTAAGTCAATTGCAATGTTATTTTGAAGTCCGAACTGTTTTTCGGGCCAGTATCATCAGATCGGGCTCACACCGGCCCAGGATGAGGGCGAGTTGAACGACACCGGATCAAGCCGACAGTCCCGCACGGTGCGCCAGCGCCGAATCGTCGACCACCTTGCCGGGGTGCCTACGGCGACGGCGGCAGACCTGGCTGCGCTCACCGGGATGAGCCTGATGACCATTCATCGGGATATTGATGACCTGGCCCGTCGCGGCATACTGCGTAAATTTCACGGCGGGGTTTCCGGGATGCCGACGACGGTATTCGAAAGCAGCTCCGACTTCCGGCTGCAGACCCAGACCCTGGCTAAGAGCGCACTCGCGAAGGTGGCCGCGGACATGGTGGAACCAGGCATGTCGATCATGCTGGACGACTCCACAACTGTGCTTTCGCTGGCACGGCTGCTCAATGACCGCGGCCCTCTCACCGTGATCACCAACTACCGTCAGGTCATCGAGGAGTTTCGCGAGAATGATGAGATTCGGCTCATCGTCGCCGGTGGACAATATTCGCGCACCCACGACTCGTTTATCGGGATGCCGAGCATCTCGTCGGTGGACGCTTTCGCCGTCGACATCGTCTTCCAGTCCACCTCCACGATGAGCGCGCAGATGACATTCCACCAAGAGCAGGACATCGTCCTCATGAAACGCTCGATGCTCGTCTCCGGCAGCCGCCGTGTACTGATGATGGATAGCACGAAGGTCGGTCGCACCTCGCTGCACCGCTACGTGCCTGTGAGCGACTTCACCGATGTGATCCTCACCGACGACGTGGATCCGGAAATTGTGGAGCAGGTCTCGCAACTCGCTGTTGTGCATCTCGCGTCGCTGACGACGTGAAATGCGGTCATCGGCGAGCAAATACTACCGTCCGACTTGATGTAATTAACATTCAGCATGTTACTATCGGCCATCGGGTAAAGGTGCTCTGACCGGCCAACGCCCGCCTGACACCAGAAAGGCAGCCGAATGACTCGCATTCTCGCTGCGGGCGATCATTTCGTCGCACCGGAACTCTTCATCGACGCGATCCGCGCGCGAGTTGGTGAAAGCACCGATCTCGCATTCACCTCACTCACCCTCGACTGGCCGCTAGAGCCCTTCGGTCGCATCGGCACCGTGGACGAGGCCAGCGGCAGCATCCCGCGGCTCATCGAGGCGCTCGATGGCGTCGAGATCGCCGTTACTCAGATGGCCGCCTTCAGCCGAGAGGTGTTCGAAAACACACCGGATTTGCGCCTGATCAGCGTCTGCCGGGGCGGACCGGTCAATGTGGACCTCGCTGCGGCGACCGCCGCCGGTGTCATCGTCGCCTTCGCGCCAGGTCGCAATGCCGTCGCTGCCGCCGAATTCGCCATCGGACTGATGCTGGCCGCGATGCGCCGCGTGGTCACCTCTGACAGCGAGCTCAAATCGGGACAGTGGCGGGGGGACTATTACACCTATGAGAACGCCGGACTGGAGCTGGATGGGGCGACCGTCGGCCTCATCGGCTACGGAGCAATCGGAAGTATCGTCTCACGCGTTCTGCGCGCCTTCGGTGCGACTGTCTTAGCCCATGACCCCTACGCGAATGCCGCGACCGTCGCCGCAGACGGGGTCGAACTCGTCGACTTGCCGGAACTTCTCAGCCGCAGCTCAGTGGTGAGCCTGCACGCCCGCCTGACGGCCGAGACGCACCATCTGCTGAACGCGCAGAATCTCAAGTTGCTACCCCACGGCGCAGTCCTCGTCAACAGTGCACGCGGGGGTCTCCTCGACTACGCACCTCTGCCAGACATGCTGGCATCCGGCCGGCTGGGTGCGCTCGCCCTCGACGTGTATGACATCGAGCCCCCGCCACCGGAATGGCCTCTCCTGGCCGCGCCAAACGTAGTGATGACGCCGCACCTGGCCGGGGCCACCCGTCAAACGGCCCAGCGTGCCGCCACAATCGCCGCGGCCGACGTCGCCCTCTATCTGGATGGTGATCGACCGCGTGCCGTGGCAAACCCCGAGGTGTGGAGCGTGCTCGAGGGTCGGAGTGCTCGATGATCATCGGAGTGGACATCGGCACGACGATGACGAAGGCCTCAGCCATTCGTCATGATGGCTCCGTTGGTGCAACCGCGAGCATGCGATCACTCCTCGAACAGGGCGAAGGCGGAAGGGTCGAGCAGGATCTGGACAACGTGATCGCCTCCGTCGCCTCAGTGGTGCGCGAGATCGCGAAATCAGTCTCAGAAAGAATCGAGGCGGTGGCGATCACCGGCCAGGGAGATGGGCTCTGGCTTCGCGATGCGCAGGGCCGTGCTGTTCGTCCGCCGATCTCCTGGATGGATGCCCGCGCCGCCGACATCGTGGACGCCTGGAACACCGGTGGGGCCAAGAGTGTGTCCGATCGAGTCTTCCGCCTTACCGGATCGGGGTTGTTCCCTGGTTGCCATGCGGCACTGATCGCCTGGCTGGCCGCCAACGAGCCGGAGTCCCTCGAGGCGGCCGCCGTCGCGGGCTACTGCGTCGATGCGGTCATCCACTCTCTCACTGGCGTGATGACGACGGATGCATCGAACGCATCGCTGCCGTTCCTCGATGTGCGCAGACGCGAATACGTCGACGAGGCGCTCCAACTCTGCGGCATCGCAGAGTGGCGCCACCTGTTGCCCACCCCGGCGGAGTCGGGCACTATTTTCACACTCGACCCTCACGGAGCCGAATTGCTCGGTCTTCCGGTCGGCACCCCGGTGACCGGTGGACCGTACGACTTGCAGGCCTGCGGCTTCGGGTCCGGCACTACGCGCGCGGGCGAGGGAACCCTCGTGGTCGGAACGACCCTCAGCTGCCAGGTGCTCACCACCGACACGACGATCGACCCGAATTCCGAGCCCGCCGGCATGTGGCTCTGCACCACAGATCGGGAACTTTTTCTCCGGGTGATGCCCTCAATGGTGGGCACCGCGAGCATCGACTGGTTCGTAGAGCTGTTCGCCCTCGCGCCCAAGGACGTGAACGACCTCATTCTGCAGAGCCCGCCGGGAGCGAACGGCGTCGAGGTGTTGTCGTTCTTCTCTCCAGCCGGCGAGCGGGCACCGTTCATCGACCCGTCGGCTCGCGGACAATTCTCCGGCCTTCAGCTGCGCACCACACGCGCCGACCTCATGCGCGGGCTCTGCGAAGGACTCGCATACGCAGCGCGTCACTGCTTCGAAGAGATGGGTCTCGAAGGGGAGGTCACCGCATGCGGAGGTGGTCTGCAGTCCGAGGCCTGGGCAGCGATCTTTGCCGACGTGCTCGGGCGGCCGCTCCTGCTTCCGAACGACACGGCGGTCGGAGCACGCGGCGCGGCGATGATCGCGTGGGCCGGACTCGGAACCCCGGTGGACGAGGAGCTCTGGCGCTCCCAACGCCGCCGCATCGAACCCGACCCTTCGCGAACCAAGTTCTATGACGAGGGCTTCGCGCGGTACCGAGCGCAGCTCGAAAGCGCCCGCGCGCTCTGGAAATAGGTAAACAGTGAACCCGGACACAACATGCCGATAACTGCTCTCTGGGTCGGAATCGACCTCGGAACGCAGAGCACGAAGGTGTCGATCGTCGACGAAGTCGGGCTGGTGATCGGGTCGCATGCTCTGCCCCTTAGGAGTCAGCGCTCCGACGATCGACACGAACAGGACCCTCAGGAGTGGATCAGCCAGGCCGGCACAGCGCTCGCCGCTGCTCTCGCAGCGCTCCCACCAGCATCGCTCGGCCGCGTCGCGGGAGTTTCCATCTGCGCGACGTCGGGCACCATCACGACAGTGGACGCAACGGGGCGGCCGCGCTCGCCCGGCATCATGTACGACGATGCTCGGGCAGGTGAGCTCGGCCAGGAGGCGAACGCGGCGGACCCGGCGCTGTGGGGAAGACTCGGCTACCGGATCCAGCCCACCTGGGCTCTTCCTAAGGTTGTCTGGCTCGCGCGAAATGGCCTGCTGTCCGAGAACCGTTGGATCGCCCACCAGGCCGATGTTCTCGCGGCCGCCATTGTCGGGACGCGGGTCGCATCCGACTGGAGCCACTCCCTCAAGTCCGGCTATGACCTGCTCGAACTCGAGTGGCCGCTCGGCGCCCTAAATGCCCTGGGCATCGACCCGGCCCGACTGCCGCTCGTGGTCGCCCCGGGTACAGAACTCGGCCGATCCTGCACGGCATGGGCGGACGCGACCGGGCTTCCCGCAGGCACGCCCGTCGTTGCCGGAATGACCGACGGATGTGCAGCCCAGCTCGGCGCCGGGACCTTAGGACTCGGGGACTGGCATACGGTGATCGGCACGACCATGGTCCTCAAAGGGGTGACCGACCAGATCATCACCGACGAGGCAGGCGCCGTCTATTCACATCGCGCCCCCCACGATGGGAGATGGTTTCCCGGAGGAGCGTCGAGCGTCGGAGCCGGAGCGATCACGGCCGCCCTGCCCTCTATCGATCTGGCCGGGGCATCCGCCCGACTCGGCGGCAGCGCCGGCAAGATCAGGTCTCTGGCGAGGTGCTACCCGCTGGCCACTGTCGGTGAGCGTTTTCCGCTGATTCGCCCCGATGCGCACGGGTTCGTCACGGTCGACGGGGTGGACCTCAGCCTCGCTGAAGCCGCACAGCTCCTCGATCCCGATCGTCTTCTCGCATCGATCATGATCGGAATCGCCTGCGTGGAGCGCCTCAGCTTCACCATGATGGCCCGCGCGGGAGCCACCCTCGACGGCACATTGAGCAGCTCGGGGGGTGGCACGAAAAACGATTGGTGGACACAGCAGCGCGCGGACCTGCTGGCTCGACCGATTACCATCCCCCGGTCCTCCGAAGGGTCGATCGGCATGGCAATCCTCGCCGCGTGGGCAGGAACGGCCGGAGCCACGCTCCCCGAGACTGCCTCGCGAATGTCGCCCGTCGGGCGAGTCGTCGAGCCACGCTCTGCGCCGGCTTCGGAATTGAACGACCACTATGACGGGTTCATCGCAACACTCATCGCGAAGGGATGGATCACATCATGACGACTCTTTTTCTCGTTCGTCACGGCGAGACCATCTGGCACGCCGAGAACCGCTACGCGGGGAGCACGGACATTGCACTCACCACGCTCGGCGTAGCTCAGGCCGAGCAGCTGGCGCGCTGGGCCGAACTACAACCGATCGATGCGGTGTATGCCTCACCGCTGTCGCGCGCCGTGATCACCGCAACACCATCGGCGACAGCCCTCGGGGTGCCTGTCACGGTGGACTCCGAACTCCGCGAGATCGACTTCGGTCGAGGGGAAGGACTCACGTCTACTGAGATGAATGAGTTGTTTCCCGAAGCTGCCGCGCGATTCACCGCCCGTCCCGCAACATCGCCGCTACCGGGCGGTGAGCCAGGGGCGGACGGCGCCGCCCGCGCCAGGGAGGCCCTCGGGAGGATCGTCGCGGCGCACCCCGACGGATCGGTTCTCGTCGTCATGCACTCGACGCTCATGCGCCTCGTCCTGTGCCGCACCCTTGGAATCCCCCTCGACCGCTATCGCTCGGTGTTTCCTCGCGTGCTGAACGCGGGTATCACCACGGTCTCGTGGACTGCGGAGGAAGTCGCGCTTCTCGGTTTGAACGTGCCTGCCGTCTGACGTCTCGCGCTGGTGCACGCGAATCGCCTCGTTGACGACCACAGTCGAGTCGATAGATCCGCAAAATCGCCAATTCTCGTCAGGGCGTGTGAAAAGGTCGACCATGGTCGTTCCAGTTCGAGTTGATGTCGGAAAGATCGCGATGCTCGGTGTCCACCTCGATCACCCCACTGGCCGCGAAATCTAACGCCGCGTCGGCCATTTCTCTTCGACGTTCCGGCGAGTAGACGCCAGCTCCACTCCCCCAGACGTGCGAATCGCACATGCGAAGGAGGGAAGAGTCCAGAGGAACGTGATCTCCGTCGAGTGCACCAAGATTTACCCCACCCATTCGGAACAGCGGATGCGGCGCCGACCGCGCCAAGGCCGGAAGCGCGGCAATATCTGGCCACCCCGCTGAAAACGGCCACGGAGTGACCGACCCTGGCAGCCATGCATCCAGAAAACTTGCCACGGCGCACCACCACCAATAGACCCTGCAATGGGCAATCCCCGTCCTCACTGCGCTTATGACCACCTCGCCACCCATGGCGAAGAGCATCGCTCCATCGCCGGACTGCTTCGCCGCACCTTCTCGACAGACGAAGGAAGGTCAACGCCGACACCAGGCCGTCTCGTTGCTCGGCCCACTGGTGCGACGACCTGAAACGGGATCTTATTCAGGTGGCGCTGCGTTGTCTCCTGAGATAGGACGGTCGAGGGCTCGACGATAGAGGTCGATCTTGCGGGTTATCGCGTCGAGATAGCCTTGCTGTTCGGTCATTGTCGCTGCGACCGCATCACGATGTTGTTCGAGATGGCTCATTCGCAGGGAAGTGGTGTCGTCGCCGGCCCGCACGAGGTCGGCATATTCGCGGATCCTGGCGATGGGCATTCCGGTGCGACGGAGCTGATGAATAAACTTGACGGCGTTCAGCTCAGTCTGGCTGTATTCGCGCTGACCAGTACTGCTGCGGGGAACGGTGAGAAGACGCGCCGTCTCGTAATACCTCAGGGCGGAAATGCTGAGTCCGGTTTCGAGCGACACTTCCCTGATGCTGTAGGTCAGTTTCGTCGGTAACGATCCAGGGTCTGCCCCGGTCAGTTCACCCATGTCGCCGTCAACTCAGTTACCCGCGACCCGTCGAGATCGACAAGTTTCGTGCTGACGAAGTCGCGAGCCCACGCGGAGGTCTGCACACGAAACACAGGTTCGGTGATTTCCAGCGATTCGACCAACTTGTCTGCTACCTCGCCGGGCGACTGAGCGGAGCTCGGATCGAACTGCTTGAGCGTGCGATCCAGGTAAGCACTGAGTGCTGGGGCATAGGGTCCAGCGGCCGACAGCATCGCTTCCGGATCCAGGCCGGCGTTTGCCACGAATTCGCTCGCCACGGCGCCGGGCTCAACAATGCAAATGTCGACTCCGACGGTTTTTGCGACCGGATGCAGGGACTCCATGAACCCTTCGACGGCAAATTTCGCTGCACAATAGGCCTCGTTGAATGGCTGGCCGATCGCACCCCCGACACTGCTGATCGTCACCACACGCCCACGCGTTTCTCGAAGGTGAGGGAGTGCGGCTTTGGTGAGCTGGACGACGCCGAAATAGTTGACCTCCATCGCAGCGCGATACCCCTCGATATCCATTTGCTCGATCGTGCCAACCGAGGCAGCACCCGCGTTGTTGACGAGCGCGTCCAGGCGACCGTGGCTCGCGATGATCTCCTCTACCGCGGTTGAGATTGACACTGAGTCGGTGACATCCAGTTCACGAATATCGAGACTCACGCCGGCGACCGCGGCCGCGTCTTCAAGGCCCGATGACCGGGCAAGAGTCCTCATCGTGGCGACGGTGATCCATCCCGCCTTCGCCAGAGCAACTGCCGCCATCATGCCGATCCCGGATGACGTTCCCGTGACCAGCACCGTCCTTCCTTCAGCACGGGACTTCGACGAAGGATTGGCCATGATTTGCTCCTATTCGCAGCCCGAATCACGGACCAAAGTTGGATTCTTATACTGAATCCTCGACCGCGCTCGAGGTCAAGCGAAGCCACCAAAAATCCCGTTTCAGACCAACCTAACCAACCAACCATCAACCACTTCTGCCTGATCGAATACCACCCATCGCGCAGGCGGGCCGCCTGTTGCCTGGGTCCGGCACCGTGGAGCCCTGCGGACGCGAGCGGCCGGCATAGCTTGGCTTTCCGAAACGGTGCGTGGTGGGCCGGTAGGTCATCTCCAGGGTGCGCGGGGTAAAAACGCAATTTTCGAGAAGCTCAAGGTCGGGTCGACCGTAAGGGGGACTGAGGGTGCGGTCGACTTCACCGGTTCCGCTCGAGCGGGAGTGATCGCTGGGCCCTGCGAATGCCCGAGATGGCCTGTTGGCCGGACCGATTTCGCCCTTCGTCCACGCAGCCCCGACCGACCGATACTCGCGCCGATAACAGGCTTTATGTCAATGGTTTGTTACTCTGATTGCAGTTTATGCAAGAGTAGAAACGGTGTCAGTGCCCCGAATTAAGCTGCGACTGCCTTCCCTTCCTCGGTCAGGGGCGCATTTTCGTATGGTGTCCGTCAGGAGTGCGAATGACCGAATGGATCAGCGCGAGACAGTTCCACGACGAGCCGGGCACTACTGGCTGGCACGTGCTCTACGGCGGCGCGCAGACGGTGTTCCCCACCGGATCATTCGCGACGGGCGTGGAGTTTGTTCGACGTATCGCTGCAGAGACAGCAGAGGTGGGCCGCGAACCCGACATCGACCTGCGTCCGGAGGCCGTGGTTGTTCGTACGGCGGCGTCGCCCGGGGGTCGGATCGACGCCGCTGACGCGGAGCTCGCTCGGCGCATCTCGGCGATTGCCCGGGATCTGGGCCTCGAGCCCGATCCTTCGCGGTTGCACACCATCCAGATCGCCATCGCGGAGGCGGAAGGGGTCAGCACACGCGACTTCTGGGTCGCCGCGCTCGGGTACGAGGTGATCGGCGGACTTATCGTCGATCCGCTGCGACGTGGGCCGCGAATGTGGTTCGACGAGCTCCGCGCGCCCGGGCGCGGCCGCACGCACATTGATGTGGCCGTCCCGAACGATCGGGTCAAGGCGCGGGTGGCCGCCGTCCGAGCCGCCGGCGGCCGCTTGGCAGACGACTCGCACGTTCCGGACTGGTGGACGATGGCGTCCCCGGACAACCACGGTGTCGACATTGTCGCGTGGGGCGATGTGGACGACGAGGCGTGAAGCAACACTCCGCAAGCCTTCCGTCCTTCGATTTCGACGCGTTCGCCGACGCATTCGACACCGAGCGGCGCGCCCGCGGCCTGAGTTGGTTTGAGTTCGCAGACGACTTGTGGGACCAGTCGTCGGAGCTCAACACGCAACGGCCGGACGACAATTGCCTGTGTGGCGGTGCAGTCTCGCGGCTGAGTGCACGGGGGGCCACCTCGTGCCAGTACGCGCTCTTCATGCTGCGTTGGCTCGGCCGGGCGCCCGAAGACTTCCTGACTGATCCCGCGATCGACGTTGGCGATACCCGACTACCGGAGGCGGGCCCAGAGAGCCGGCTTCGATGGGATCTGGGCGAGTTGTACGCCGCTCTCAATGATCGGCGACAGCAGCTAGCCCTGACCTGGGCCGAACTGGCCGAGGTGCTTGGCTGCACACCGAATCGCCTCACCAATCTGCGAACTGCCCGCCTCGCCGACCTGGAACTCGTGATGCGCGTCACCCAATGGATCGGCAGGCCCGCCGCCGCTTTCATTCATCCCGCGGCTTGGTGAATGATCAGCCGCGTCCATGTGCCGCGTGGCAGCCGCGCCCCCGTCGATCTCAGCGCGCGAACGTCACCTGGATGACGCCGCTCTCGGGCCCCCAAGCGGGCGCGTCCTCCGGCAGCAGGAACGCGCCGCGCACGTCATCGGCTATCGCGGCCGATCTGGCGGCCCGGCGACGACGCGGCAATTCGTGTACGCGGCGACTTGCCCTTGCGGCCCCCTGCACGGCTTCGCTCGGGTGGCTTGCCTGGTCGACGTCGGCCTGACCTCGATCGGCCTGCACCCGTGAAATGCCTTCTGCTGAGTCAGCGCCCAGAGAATCACACCTTCTGGATCCTCACCGGCTGGATCCATGCGAAACGTCAGCTCGCTGAGCCGAGGCACTAGTCCTGAATCGGCGTCAAGGAATTGCGCGGCCGGCATCAGAGCTGTGCCGTCGGAAGTCCAAAGGTAAAGGGCACCACCTGCGGCGATATCCTGGTCGACCGCGTCGGTCGTCGTTCCTAGGTATTCCGCCAAGGCTTCTGCGTCGAAGAAGGGGCCGTACTCGGCTCAGGGATTCTCTCCCTGCTCAGACACCAGACGCTGCACGCTCAGCCAGCTGCGCCGCTGTGATGGAACCTGCGACGTACTCATCCGCCGCGCGCTCCCATGCCTCGCGCCTGAGTCGCAAACGCAGCGCTTCCTCCGGCGACCTGGCCGCTTCAATCGCGGCTGCCTGCTCCTGTTGCTCGCGTTCGCGAAGAGTCATGCCCAACTCGGATCCGCTGCTCCCGCTCATGTCCTCAGGATACGCCGGGCCGCCGGCAAATAGCCCCGGCTCGATGAACTAACCGACCTTCAGCCCAAGCCGGAGTCATCTTCTTTGGTCGAGGGAGACCTGCTCCGGCCAGGAATGCGAGGGGCCGGATGCTACTCTCCCAGCCGAGACCATCCCTCGACGACCGCCGTCAGCACAATCTGTTCTGCGGCTATTTCTCCAAGCCGGTCAAAGGATTCGAAAACGGAGCTCCCAGGCTCACCGAGGTGCGCGTAGAGAAACGCGGCTTCGCGCCCAGCGAGAACTTGCTGCTTCCTGATTCGTAGGCGGCGTTCAGGAGTGTCCTCTTTAGTAGCCATATTCAGCGCCTCTATTTCGGGGGCGCTTTGGACTTTCTCCATCCATCGCCCTGCCGGCGATCGCTGCTGGCTGGCCGGGACGCTGTAGGTCTGCATGTGACTATATGTGTGCGGCGGCTCAGAGTCGATGATCTGAGCTTTTGGCTGCCACGCCTCACACCGCATTTGCATCATCGGTTTTGTGTATCAGTCGGACAAGCGCTCTCGTATGTCTCCGTCGTAGCTCTAGCAGACAACTTGTTTACCTTCAGGCCCTATCTCATGGCCTCGCCGTCGAATGCTCACATGCCGCTTCAGCTCGCATCCGAGATCCTCCGAGTTGCCGAGTAGTTGGACCCTCTCCTCGTCGTGCTTGGCGGCGGGCCAAGTCACCTGTTTCGTGGTCGCACTACTCTCTCGCGAAGGTCGCACAATTTGCACAATTTGCACAATTGGGACAATTGGCACAATTGGCACAATTGGCACAATTCGCGGCGGTCGCCGCACGCGCGCACCACCAGAAGCGAAGCGCCGAGAACTGCGAGCACGAGGTGGGAGCGCGGCGGTCGCCGTGACCTGGACGAGCTGGCCGAAAAAGGAGCCCAACGGCGGCGAGTGACCTGAGTCTTTCGAGCGGTAAAGAGGTCGGGCGCTGGCGCACCCTCCACCCAATATGAACACCCATTCGGAAACCCTTGACGTCGACCCCTCTACGAAGATCATCTCGGCCGTTCTGAACGCAACAGCCCGCCGCCACCACCTCGACAACGCAACCTCCGACATAGAACGCAGCCGCCTTCGGCGACCGTCACACCGCCGACGCCGGCACGTCGGCTCCACATAACTTCCGGGCGCTGCGCCTGGGCTGATGCGCTTCGCACCTCAACCGGTTCCATAAGGCTGCGCCTTTCGGAACCCTCCCCCGCTCGCGCCTGTCCGGGCGCTGGCGCGCCCTCCTACCGTCCTTCTCTTCCCCCGCTCATCTGCGTCTGGCTGCATGTCCGCCGTCACGTTGCACCGTTACGAAGTGCGCGGTCACCGGGGTGCACGTAAGCTCGAATGCCTTCACGATTCGGGTCGTCCGACAGCGCGTCTGCCGGAGCGTTTCCCTGTCCCGCCGACTTCGTCGTCGCTCCCCTGCCGGGGCTCCACGCATGCTGGGGTTGAGCAGGTCGAGGGTGCGCTGCTGGGCTCGGATCGTTCACCGGATCGGACGTGCAGCTTCCCGGGTCGCCTGTCGGGACGTCCAGCGTTTCGGGTGCTTGTCGACGGCTGGGCGTGGTGCGGATGTTCGGCAGCGCTCTGCTCTTCCGTAACGAAGGACGGGGCGGCCGGCATGGCGGGATCCGTTCCGGTTCACACCACAGACTCTCCCACCCGACTTGCTTCGCAATCCGGTTGCCCTGCCACTGCTCCGCAGCACCAGACCCTGCCGGGGGCCTCACGCACGGTTGGGTTGGACGGGTCGGGGCAGTTCCTGCGGGGGACGGGACGATGGGCGTTTCGGATGGCGATTCGGTGCGGGGAAGACGTGCGCTGCGTTGCGAAATGCCCCGGCAGGTGGCCCCCGGCAGGGTTCCGGATCAGCGCAGCTTTGACGGAAACAGTCGGAGTGCGCAGCACCTCAGCTGGATGCTTCGTCAGCGCAGCTAATGCCGTTCACATCGCTCAGCGCGCAGCGACGAGCGTGGAAGAGGAGGAACGTCAAGATGGCGCACGGGCGTAGTCGCCTTATTGCAATGAACCAAGGCGCCAAAGGCTAAGACCGTTCTGGGCGAATCTCAGTGCCTGCGCAAACTCAATGCCATAGCGGGGCGAGAATTGAAATGCACGCGCGTTCTCCATCGCTGTCGGATGATTCTGCAATTTCATTTACTGGCCCAGCAAGCGCTCGAATTTTATAGGGTGCACCAGCCTTTGACGTTCAATTCCGCCAGACAGCAACTGACCCATAACGCATTCCTTGTGCACCGGCGTTGCTGCCGAAGTCGCGCTGCGCGCATATCGTCGAATCGTTTGTCACGAAGCGACCGCGCTCTCCCGAATCCTGTGGAGCACCTCCACAAGCACCAGCACCTGCGCCCCCGTGAATAGCGACTCCGGCCCGGTCGGCGCAACGCCGGTGAACGGCTCCTCGTAAATCAGCGCGGGATCGACTACTCCGCGCTGGGTCAGTTGGTCGATCAACAGCTCGACGAAGCGGATCTGGTTGCCAGTCAGCGTGCTGCCCGCGGTGAACTCGGCCAACGCAGCTATGGCTGCCGTGCGGTCAAGGCCGACCATTGATCGCACGAATAGACCCAGGCCGTGGGATTCTTTTGCGGCCCAGTCGAGTTCGTTCTTCTCAAGTCCGCTTGAAATCATGATCCGTTCGAGGGAGAGCAAGTCAAGCGCGGTGAGCTGCTGGCCGTGACGCAGTTTGAAGAGCACAAGGTCGTCTTCATGGGAGCGGAGGAACGCGAAAGCCTTCTCCCGGAATCGTGCGCGATCGACGGCGATGGCAACGATTTTGATATCGCTGGCTTCGGAGGCGCCGCCCACATCGGCGAAGTTCGTGTAGACAATAGGTCGATCAACGATGTCGATAAGAGACACAAGTCCGCGCAGACGGAATCGCATCATTTCGAGCATCGGCACGGTCACGTCTTGCCACCACTCGTCCGTGGCGATGGCTGTGATCAGCTCGAGATTCGACGCAATAATGGGGATGCTCTTCTGCGCCGCCAGAGCATTCGCGATCGCTTGAATCCGCTTCTTCGCGGCGACAAAACCGGGATCTCCAACGAGAACTCCCAGTTGGGTGCGAAGTGCGAGCAGGTCGAAACGTTTGGCGAATTCATCCTGATCCAACACATCTACCGATGACGGCAACCCGTGAAGGGTCGCGGCCGCGACATAATCATCGCCGGTCATTTTTGTCCAGACCGCGGCATCCGCGTAGCGCTCCACGGCTTGACGTTTCGTTCGCACGACAAAGTTATCGAGGCTCATCCCCGCGACCTGGCCGTGCATGCGTGCGCTTAACCCTTCACGCAGCGCACCGAGTTCGGGGTCATCGGATGCGCCGTCGATGCCGGCGAGCAACGCGAGGCGTGCATCGAACAGCCGCTCCCCCAATGACGCTGCCGCGACGCTGTTGTCCGGGGCGACCGGGGCGTTGAAGTACTCGATGTTCTGGCACACATCGAAGATCAGAAAGTCCTTCTTGTTCTCCCCCGGCCCATACAGGTTGGGGCGCAGTCGCGTGCCGCGTCCAATCATCTGCCAGTACTTGGTCTTCGAGTGCACCGGTTTGAAGAAGACCAGGTTGACGACATCCGGGATGTCGATGCCCGTGTCGAGCATGTCGACCGAGATCGCGATCTGCGGCAGCTTCTCCGGGGACGAGAGGTCGTCGATGAGGCTTTGCGCGTAGGTGGTTTTGTAGGTGATGATCCGTGCGAAATGCCCGCTATATTGCGGGTAGTTGGCGTTGAAGCGACGCTCGATGAACTCGGCGTGTTTATTACTTCGCGCAAAGATGATCGTCTTGCCAAGCTTGTCGCCGCCGGCGACCATCCGGCCCTCGGTCATCAGCGCTTTCAGCACAATGTCGATCGTGTCGCTGTTGAACAGCCAGCCGTTGACGGCGTTCGCATCAACCTCGTCGGGGGGCGGGCCGTCACCCCAGTCGAGGGTGTCCCAATGCTCCTTCTCCGACTCGCTCAGGTCGTCGTATTTGATGCCCTGGCGAAGAAACTGGGTCGCAACCGATCTTCCAACCGGCGGCACGAGGAAGCCGTCGGCGATCGCATCTGTGAGCTCGTAAGAATCTGTGGGAATGCCATCCTCAAGGTCAAAGAGCCCGTAGGTGTTGTGGTCTACCTCGTCCTTTGGCGTCGCGGTGAGTCCCACCAGTAGCGAGTCGAAGTAGTCGAAAATCGCCCCGTATTTTTGGTACACCGAACGGTGAGCTTCATCGATCACAATCAGGTCGAAGTAGCCGGGTCCGAATCGCCGGAGGTCATCTTCACCCTGGTCGATCAGCCCCATCATGGTCGGATAGGTGGACACGAAGACGCGCCCCTCCGAATCGCGATCCGTCACGAGGTTGACCGGTGCGGAATCCGGCAGGTGCGCCTTGAACGCGTTGGTCGCCTGGTTCACGAGCGCGACGCGATCGGCCAGAAACAGAACGCGTTTGGCCCAGTTCGCGCGCACCATCAGATCCGCCAACGAGATGACGGTCCGGGTCTTGCCGCTTCCGGTCGCCATCACCAGCAGCGCGCGGCGTTCGTTCTGCTCGAACGCCTCGGACACTTTGCGTATCGCCCGGTGCTGGTACGGACGTTCAGCGATGTCACTGTTCAGCGGCAGGTCGCCGAGTCGCTTCCGACTGGTGCGCCGATGGATGAGCAGGGCGAGTTGGTCGCGCGTGTAGAAACCCTGCACCTGGCGCGGTGGATACATCGCGTCATCCCAGATCCAGTGCTCGTACCCGTTCGTGTAGAAGATCACAGGACGCTGACCGGTCATTATTTCGAGGGCATCCGCATACAACTTCGCCTGCTGTTGCCCGGCGTTCGAGTCCTTCTTGGTTCGTTTCGCCTCGACCACACCGAGCGGGAGGCCGTCTTCCCCCCACAGCACGTAGTCGACGAAACCGGTGCCCTGCGCGTTCGGCATGCCGGTGACGGGAAACTCGATCTCGCGCGGCGCGGTCAGCGGCCATCCTGCCTCGCGAAGCAATACATCGATGAAGAGATCACGGGTTTCGTCTTCACGGTAGTCGTGAGTATCAACGACCACGGCATTGGCCGCCTTAGCGAGAACGACCTCCTCACGCAAACGCTCCAGCTCAGCCTGCAGGGATTCGTTGTCCGCACGGGATGTCGCAAGCGCAATGTCAGCGACAGCGAGTTGGGCAGCCAACGCCTGAAGCTGTTCGATCGTTCTCGCCGCCGCTCCGGACCGGGGACGCGGAATGGATGCCGCATCGAAAACCAGACCCGTCGATGGGCGGTCCTCAGCCTGTAGTGAGTACCGCGCAGCGATCCACACGAAGACATGGAAGAGCTCCCGGACCACCGGCAGGCTGTCGGTATGCCCCAGCGGTGCCATCCGATGCACGGCATAGTTACCTTGCGTGCGGATGATGTTCAGTTTTGCGAGGATCGCAGGGCCGACCAGCTGTTTAAACGTTGGCTCGTGCAGCAGCGCGGAGAGGTCGTCCTTATACGGTTTGCGCAACGATTCGTCCGCTTCGTAGAGCCAATTCACCAGCAGCTCGGCAGTACGCCTCGAGTAGAAGACTGCGGAACGGGGATCACCGAACGTGTAGTGCTCGGCTCGGCGCGCCTCGTCGGCGATCGCAGGCCACTGGGCACGCGCGAAATCGAAGTTGCCCAAGTGGATTCCTCACCTTCGCGTAGTTCTCCCAAGGCTATCGGCGTTGATGAGGGTCGGTGAGGAGAGGTCGGGCATTTTCGTCCCCAATTGGAGGGTCGAAACACGCAATGTCGGACGGTGCTGGTCAACTGCTCTACTTGCCACCCGGCGGGTCGTCGGCTCACAGCGTTACCGATGCAACCGCGTGGCTTGCCGCGCACCAATACCAGGAGACACCATGTCTGACAACACCAACCCGCCTGTTTTGGCGTCCGAACCGCCCGCCCCCATCCCACCTGCCTCGAAAGGGGGAGTGTCGAAGGCCGCTCTCGTGGTCGGCATCGTCGCGGCCGTGCTCGCGGTGATCCCCGGCCCAAGCTTCGTGGCGTTCATTCCCGCGATCGTCGCCATCGTGCTCGGTCTGGTGACGCTCATCCGCAAGCATCCGACGCCGAAGCGCGGCATTGCCGCCTCTGTGATAGGCGCGATCGCGCTTATCGTCGCGATCATTGTCAGCCTGGTGGTGATCATCGGCGGTGCGGCGGGGCTCTCCAAAGTCTCATCCGACTCGGCCGCCGGCACGAAGCCCAGCACGAGCAGCACTGAACCGAAGGCTTCCACCACCCCGTCCGCTGCGCCCAGCCCAGAGCCGACCACCCCCGCGACGCCCGTCGTCGCGGCGGACACCGTGTACACCGGCACCGGGGACTCCGTCGTTCCCGTCGTCCTCCCTGACGGTGACGGCCCTGCCGCTGCCACGATCACCGGGAACGGATCGAGCAACTTCGCCGTGTGGTCTCTCGACGCGAGCATGGCGCAGCAGGACCTGCTGGTCAATACGATCGGCGCATACACCGGAACTGTTGGCATGGACCTGAAAACCAGTCAGCACACGAAGGCACTCCAGATCACATCGAATGGGCCCTGGACAGTAACAATCCACTCACTGGCCAGCCTGCGCGCGTTCACGGGTAACGCGACGACGGGGACCGGCGACGACGTGGTGATCTATCGCGGCGCGGCAGGCGCCGCAGCGATCACCAACACCGGTAGCAGCAACTTCGCCGTGTGGACCTACGGCAGCCGCTCCAACCTGGCCGTCAACGAGATCGGCGCCTACACCGGAACCGTCGTCTGGCAGAAGGGACCGTCGCTGGTAGTCGTCACCTCCGACGGACCGTGGACGATGACGGTCAACTGAGACCGAGCGTGCCGGGCACCCGAGCCCGGCACGCTCTTCGGTTCGGAATGAAACCGCGACCGCCGAGATAGCCCCACAGACTCGCACTCTCTCACGCGCGAGAACACCGGGATCGCTGGACATTTCCACCCCGATGTACAGACGCAACGTGCATGCAGCTGGGCGACCGCCTCGACTTCTAACCAAGCCTTCTTGACAGCGGCCCGCAGGGATGTCTTACCCTGCGCTCAGCCCTCCTGGTCGTCGATTTCGTCCGTACCGCGCAGACGACGAAGGCGTTCAGCAAATCCGTTGGCGAGTCTGTCTTTCGTCGATATGGCGCGATCAAAGGTCTCAGTTCCGAGACGCATACCGGCATCGAAGGTCTCGTTTCCGAGCCGCTTGCCGGCGTCGACCCCCTCTACTCCCGTCCTCAGCACCGTGTCCCTCGCATCCGTGGCCGCGTCCATCCACCGTCTTGCTTCGACGGACTCGCGACCACGCTCAATGCCGAGGTGCCCGTGAAAATCTCCGATTCCACTCGCGACGTGGTTGCTCGACTCCACGACAGACCGGGAGGCTATCGGGTGGAGCAACACCTTCGTATTCGCTCTGGACGCAGACGCATCCATGCGAGCCATCAAATGTTCTGTGCTCCGCGCGATCAGTTTCAGCCGGTTCTCGCGGGCGGTTTTGAGACCGAGGCGGTGTTGGTTCAGATCTTCCGGAGTCGCGTCGAGTACTCGGTCTATTTCGAGCACCGCAAGGGCATCCTGCAATTGAAAACATCGCGCGAGAACCGCGAGCCACTCCCCAACCTTCGACTCGGCCTCCTTGGCTGTCAGAGCAAGATCAGGCAGGTTCGCTTTCAGCTCCAGCTTCTCCGCAAGCGCATCCAGTTGTCTCAACGAATATGCCTGGGTCCGCGCGATCGTCATCGACGTACCCTGCACCTTCGACCAGGTAACCTCCGAGACTCGGCCCACCTGACCTCGCACGGTCATCGCCTCCTCAATCACGAAATCCACACCGATCATGTCCGCGAAAACGGCGTCCTTCTGCGCGCGAAGCACATCGTCGACCTTCGCGTCAATGATGGCGAGATACTCAGTGATCTCATCCATGGCCTGCTGCAGTGCAAGCTGCGCCATTATGCCCGCAGCACCAGCCAAGGTCGCAGGATTGGCCAGGATCGAAGCCGGACCTTGTGCGAATTGGACGATGCCCTGAATGTGGCCGCCCGCCCCTTGAACCACTCCCATGCTCAGACCGGACGCAGAATTGGTCATCAAATCGTTTCCATGCTTCCCGATGAGCTGAGCAGACTGCTGGGTCAGTTGCACCCATCGACCTGAGCCCTCGGCAATCGCCGAACCCGCCTGTGCCAATCCGGTCGCCCTAGACAGGGCAGGCGATAGTCGATGCAGCCCAAGGTCCTTCGACTGCAACCCCTCCGAGACAAGAAAGCGTTCGACAGCCGATGGATCCCCGATGACTGCCAGGCCATCGCCGTCACTGATCAGCTGAATCTCGTTGTCCATCGTTCGCTCCTGGAGTGTGGGCACGCAAGGCCTGCGAAGGACGAGGTGCATTTCACAGTAAAAAGTCCCCTCCGACATCTTGCCATCGGTCCTTGGTTGGCGTGATCCCCAGAAAGGAGGCCGTGCCTGTGCGGCTCAGTTGAAGATGTCGGCGACGCTACTCGAAGTAGTCCTCGTCGACCTCGACCACGTCATACGTTCGCTTCACCTGCACCGCGACGCGATACCGAATCATCAATTGCGCCAGACGGGATCCATCGATCAGGACAACTCGGCTGGGAATGCGATCGACATACTCGATCGCGCCTGAGCTGAAAGTACTGGTGGTGACGAAGACACCCTGAGTGGCGCCCTTGTCGGCGAGTGCACCGACGAAGCCCTGCAGCTCTGGACGCTGGACCGCGTTCCCGACTCCGTAACGCTTCGCCTGAATATAAACGCGGCTAAGACCAAGGGCATCTTGGTCGATTACACCATCAACGCCTCCATCTCCTGTGCGACCCAACCGGGTGACACGCTGTTCGGCCCCGCCGTACCCCATCGCGATGAGAAGGTCTACGACTGCCTGCTCGAAGAAATCGGGATGCTGTTCTCGAAGCCGGCGGATGATCTCGATCGACACGTCCGCTTCGAATTTCGCAATGCCTGATTCGATCTGCTCAATGGGATCCTCGTCGCCGTCATCTTTACCGGACATTCTCGCGCTCCCGTTGGCAGCCCGCCCGCCCGTTGGCACATAGTCCTGAAATGCGGCGATCTGTTTGAGGGCCTTCTCCTCGATGCCACCGGGGTTCTCGTAAAGAAGCACCTTGCCAGCATCTGTAATCTGAAACTTCGCTCGTGCGGGCTTATCGATGCACTGGGCTCTCGTGAGGAACGACATCGCCCAGCCCACGCGATTCAACGCGCGATACTGGCCCGAGGGCAGAACCTCCTCACGTTCAGCCGAAGTTGTCCCCGCAATTTCCAGGACTGCCTCCTCAAGGGGTCGCTTATCCCAAACACTGCCGTCAGACAACACCTCGAGAAGCGGCTTCATAAAGGCCGGCCAGAGAGGGATGGTGGATACGCGCTCTGGGGTCTCGGGTGAAAGCGAGTCGCTCATAGTTCTCCTCTAAATGCGCGGTGCTGAAGCGAGGCGAAGAGTTCGTCGAATTCGGAGAGGTGAATTGAATGTGATTCGCGCAGGCACTCGATCTCAAGGATCCGCCGGGCGAAGTCCTCTTGGATTTGGAAAGGTGGTAGAGCAATTGATATTCCTAGGAGTACCGGCTGGGAGATATTTTTCATTGAACCGCCACTTCCTGTCGCTCGGTCGCTGATAACGCGCCGAAACTCGGGTCGCGAAAGCGCCTTCCAGACCCACACTGGATCGACGAGGCCATCTCGCTTCCATGCGAACTTCCAGAGCTTGTCTGGCAGAGTAACTCTGGGTACCGCGTGGAGGACGTACGCTGTCGCGCCAACAAGCTCAGCCGTGTTTGCCCTGCTGAAGAGAAGATCGCCCCGCTCGATGAAGTGGCTCTTTAGAGGTGTATATCCAATCGGGAGCGGCTTCGATTCGTTCGGAAGAAAAGTCCCGGTCGTCACTGAGCTGATCTTCAGCACCCGTGGAGACCGTTCATCTCGGTCATCTCCTGATCCGACAACGCTCTTGCCTGTAGTAAACCCGGCTACGAAGTCAGAAATCACCGCGGTTTTCCACCCTCGATCATTCCGGACAATGTTCCCGAACACTTCATTAAATGTCGATTCGGCGAGCTCGTCCAGGAGAGTCATCGCTTGGCGGCGCTTGGCGCGCAGGACGTCAGCGCGGTCCAGGATCTCTGCGATTCGGCGTTGTTCGGGGAGGGGTGGGAGGGGGATCGGAATTCGCTCGGCACTCGACTTAGTCAGTTTTCCTCGTGTCGAACCCGAGATGAAGGGCAACAGATTTCGATTCTCAAGAACACGGGCGAGATAAGCGATGTTCAATTCCGGTTTCGGACGAAGCACGTGCGCATGGTTATTGACCCATGACGGGCCGCAGATCGGATAGGCGACTCCCTTCTCACGCTCGTCGAAATGTCCTCCGTCCTCGGCCAAGAGCACGAGTGGTTCATCGAAGATGAACCCAGTTACAGAGTCCTGTTGTCCGTTCGCACCGAAGTAGGGCACGGGACCTGGCACCCGATCCTTCTCAGTTATCGGTCTTCGGAGGTGATCTAGAAAGGTGACGACACTCCCGAGGGGTACCTCGCGCCACGTCATCGGCGAGCACTCAGAGCGCTGGCGAGCTCGGCGGTCGCGTCCGTGATCTCGCGCTCTAGGGCGGCGAGGTCGGCGAGTATCTCGGCCGGGGCCCGGTGCGCGACCTCGTCGTGCTCAACCTCGCGGTAGCGGTTGAGGCTGAGGTCGTAGCCCTGAGCTACAATGTCGACCTTGGGCACGAGGAAGGATTGTGCGGTCCTGGGGCGGGAAAGTTCTGGGTTGTCGGGTCTCGACAGGCTTGACCATCGGGTTAGTGCATCCGGGAGGTCGTTAGCCTCGGTGGGCGTGCGCTTGTCGTCGAGGCTGAAACCGTCGGCGCGCACGTCGTAGAACCAGACGTTATCGGTGCCGCCCGAACTCGTCTTGGTGAACAGCAGTATCGCCGTGGAGACTCCGGTGTACGGCTTGAAGGTGCCGCTCGGCAGCTTGATCACGGCGTCGAGTTTGTGGTAGTCGACCAGCATCCGTCGCAGCGCCTTGTGTGCGTTGGACGATCCAAAGAGCACGCCGTCGGGAACGATGACGGCGGCGCGTCCGCCGTTCTTCAGCAGACGAATCGTCAGCGCGAGGAACAGAAGCTCGGTCTTCTTGGTCTTCACGACCTTGAGCAGGTCCTTGGCGGTCGTCTCGTAGTCGAGGCTGCCGGCGAAGGGCGGATTTGCGAGCACGAGCGTGTACTTGCCCTCGACACTCGGATCGAAATACTCCTCTGCAAGCGAATCTCGGCGCTGGATGGTGGGGTTGTCCACACCGTGCAGTTGCATGTTCATGCTGCCGATGCGGCTCATCGACGCGTCGGAGTCGAAGCCGGTGAACGCGAGACGGTTGAAATGGTCGCGGCTGGCGGCATCCGCCCAGATCTCCGGATGGTGCTCGCGCAGGTACTCCCCTGCCTCCACCAGGAAGCCAGCCGTGCCGGCGGCGGGGTCGATGATCGTGTCCTCCGGGGTAGGCGCCATCAACTCTACCATGAGTGTGATGATGTGGCGGGAGGTGCGGAATTGCCCGTTCTGCCCGGAGGTGGCGAGCTTGCTCAGCATGTACTCGTAGATGTCGCCTTTGGTGTCCCGGTCATCCATCGGGATGTCCTGCAACAGGTCGACCACCTTCGACAGCAGAGCCGGAGTCGGGATGGTAAAGCGCGCGTCCTTCATGTTTGTTGCGAAGGATGACCCGGTCTCACCGAGTCCGCGGATGAACGGAAACACGTTTTGGTCGATCACGTCGTACATCTCCTGCGGGGAGGAGTTCTGGAAGTGCGACCAGCGGAGGTCGCTGTAGGGGCGCGGGCGGCGACCCGTGTCATCCATGCCGTCGGGGAACACGGGGTTCTCGATGGGCGTGCCGAGAGTGTTGCCCTTGCGCTCGGCCAGCGTGTGCAGGTCATCGAGGCGTTTGATGAAGAGCAGGTAAGTGATCTGCTCGATCACCTCGAGCGGGTTGGCGATGCCACCGGACCAGAAGGCGTTCCAGACCTTCTCGACCTGGGATTTCAGTTCGCCTGTGACCATGGAGTGTTGCCCTTCGAGACTTACGCGCATCGTGCGCACGGTGTTGAGTCTTCCAGATGGTGACTCACTTGATCCTCATCCGCTGATCTGCGCAAGACGCCGACGATCTTTGAGCAGCACCTCCCTGATACCGCCCCATCTCGCTGGTCCCCGCAGATCCCGAACAGCAGGGATCACTAAAACTGCTGATCAAATGCCATATTTATGGACGCATCCCGGGATCCCGGGATTGCGGAGCGCAAGTAGTGGTCAGGTAGATAGTTAGAGCGAAGAGGTCAGTCGCCGCGACCCTCCATATATATACAAATAACTTGGGATCTTGGGATTCTTTCTTCTTCCAGCAGTGGATCCCTTTGTTTGCTTGCGTTTAACGATCCCCGGGACCTGGGATCCTCAGGGATGGTGGGGATCATTTTACCTCCGGCCGCTTCGCTGTTCGGATTGTGATGAGCCCCACCGGCTGATAGCGGCCGGGAATCGGCGACACCGGCGACATGCGGTTGCTTTTGTGCCGCCACGATCCACGTCGCCCCGAGTCCGTGGCTGAATGGAGGCTCCCGGGGATCTCGCAGCCCAGTAATCACGGCGATTCCAGCCGATTCTCGATACTGCGCATAGAGACAGCATGACCACCTTCCGAACTACCCAGCCCACCCACCCACTCACTCCCTGGACCGCTTCCGCGTATGCCCCTGCGAATTCGTTCTCTGGGGCCAACAAACTCGCCTCTTCTGGCGTGGCCCCACTGGTCGCGCTCGCTCGCGGCTACGAGACTCTCGAGCAGCCGCAGGTTGCTGAGTTCGCGAAGCACAATAGCCTCGGTGCCGCCAACTCCAAGCAGCATGGTCAGGTGCTTGCTGCGACCCGTCGCGGAGACGTTATGGTCGTGCGCTGGTATCGCGCCGACCAAGTCGCGACCGCTCACACAGCCGGACTGACACCTGTTGCGAGCAGCCTGCAGCTTCGTCCAGGCATCCCACGCGAGAGCCCCACGACCGGGAAGCTCCTCAAGTACGAGAACTTGGTAGGGAGCCAAAGCGTCATCGATACCAACCCGGCCACACCTGCGGAGTGGTTCACCTCGTCGCCAAAGATTCTCATCACTGAGGGTGTCCTCAAGGGAGACAGCGCGCTGACGGCGCTGCTCCGCGCGAACGGTGTCACTGACGAGCAGCTCTTTGTGAAGGGAAGGGTATCCCGCGAGGAGGCGATTAATCGTCTGCACGCAATCATGATGGGAATCCCAAAATCCAAGCAGGTGACCATCCTTTCCTTCGTAGGGGTGGGCAACTGGAAGGGCAACGACGTCTGGGTCAGCCTCAAGCTGTCCGGCCGTCAGCTCCTCCTCGCCTTCGACGGCGACATCGACAGCAACTGGAACGTCTGGTCCCAGGCGAACAACTTGTGGGGATTCGCGGAAGGCCGTAAGGCCCACGTGAAGCTCGTCGACCTGAGCGTCGACGCTGACGGTGAGATGGTGGAACTGCTCGCCGACACCGGTTCAGCCAAGCCGGAGAAGGTAGGCATCGACGACTTCCTCGTCCGCCACGGCTCATGGGACGACCTTCTCACCCGTATCAAGGATGAGCTTCCGGATGCGCCCGCCCGCTCACGCCACGACGTCCCTGTCGGGACGTGGCAGGTTTCGGAGGATGGCACCTCCGTTCAGGAGTACGTCGCGGGCCCTCCTGATGGCTCTGGGTACCCCGGGACCGCTCACTGGAAGGTGCAGGTGAACATTGGCGGTCGCGTCGTTGCGGTGGAAACCCACCGCGCACCCACCGAGGAAGAGGTTGAGACCGCTCACTTCGACGAAAACATCAACCCAGCCGACATCGCCACCGCCGATACGTGCCGCATCGAGCTTAAGTGGATTCAGGATGACGGAACTGTCACGTCAGGCGAGGTGACCGGCCCGGCCACCCTTCTGATGTACCCACCTTCCGAGTGGGACAAGCGGCACGCCAGCATCCCGAAGAGCCTGCTCCTGCACCCGGAATGGCCACCACGGAAAGGCTCCGACTGGCTTTCCGCAATCAAGGCCAACAACGAGACGCCCGCGGAGCAGAACGTCGCGTGGTCGACGATGGGGTGGGTGCCCGTCGAGAGCACCGCGGTGTGTGCCTTCATTTCGGGCCGAACCGTGATTGCGCCTACGGAAACGAGCCGCCTGCGCACGATAGCGGGAGTCAATGAGGTCGTGCTGCCTGGCTCATCGAAATTCAGCCTTCCCGAAATCGAGGGCGAGGTCATGGGCGAGGCGTGGAAGGCTCAGGTCCGCGAAGACCTCAACTCCCTCTACGAGCACTACATCACCCTCGCACCATGGACAAACATCGACATCGCCGCCGTCGTCATGGCCGCCGGCCTCCGACCTGCGGTCCCAGTCCGATGCACCACGAACCTCTATGTCCAGGGACCTCCCGGGCAGGGAAAGTCGTGGACGGTCGCCCAGATTCTCGCCTTCCACCAGGCCCGCAAGACGTGGAGCAACAAGATGCTCCCCGGGTCGATGAAGGACACCGGGACGTCCATCGAACAGGCCATCGCCCAGACCAACATCTGGGTAATGGACGACCTTGCCCCATCCCCCGACCGGCGCCAGAACGACCTCGAACAGTCCAAAATCGGGGACATCATTCGTTCGGTGCACAACGGTTCTTCCAAGCGTCGCTCCGGTACTGAGCTGAAGGCCCGGGAGGTGTTCACCCCCCGCGCTCTGATGATTACCACCGCGGAAAACGAACACACTATTAACTCCGTCCGTGACCGTTCGGTGATTCTGAGCCTTGGCAGGGGCTCGCTCCGCGATGGTGAAATCGAATTCGAGGGCCAGCCTGCGCGAACACCGGTTGAGATCATGGACGAGTTCCGGGACAACAACCGTGCACCAGGACGGCTGATGCGGGCTGCAGTTCAGGCGATGCAGTACGTCGCCGTGCTAAACGGCTGGGACGTTCTCCTCGAGCAAATCGCGACAATCAAGAAAGACCTCGAAGTCATTGCCCGCGCTGTCATCTCCCAGGTGAAGGTGGACGGCAAGTCCGACTCGCGCCACGTGGAAATGGCTGTCGACCTGATGCTTGGCCTCGCGCCGCTGAACATTCTCGCCGAGATGGTGGAAGACGACCGGTTACTCGCCATGTTCGAGCCCGAGACCGCCGACAACCTTCCGGAGCGGATTGCTCGCGTGCTGTCCGTGTCGTTCCAGAGCCAGGGTGAGTCAACGCCGGGCCGGGCAATTTTGGCCGCCCTCAGCGACCTGCTTTCGGCCGGTCGCGGTCATATCCTGAACGCGAACGACACAACTGCCGCACCCCTGACCGGCGACCACGCCGGTTCTAACCGTGCCCTTGGCTGGCAGGCCGACAGCCAAGGCAACTTCCGCCCGCTAGGAACTGCAATCGGCGTGCTCACGGCGGCTGGGAAGAACAGCCCCATGGACCTGATCATGCTGGACCCCACTGTCGCGTTCGACCTGGCGCAGAGGTATTCCAGCCGCACACTCCCGCCCGGCTCATCCGCCAAAATGGTGTGGCTCGCCTTGTGGAGTGAAGCGCTCGTCCATCCGATTTTCTTCAAGCGCAAACTGGACAAGGACGGCCGTCCCACAAAAATCTTCGTTGTGGACGGGCGGAAGCGGACCGGAATTCCCGTACACCTCGACAGCATTATTGGGGCGGAATCACTCCCGGGGGTGGCCTTGAAGGCGTAACCGACCAACGCCGAGACAAGGGTGATCCCCGAAGTGAGGGACGCCGTTCGCGCCGGTGCAGAGCGAAGCAACCTCTCGCTCGCCCTCTATCTTGAAGCTTTCGTCTTGAGGTGCATCCAAGCTGAAGGGGAGATGCCGCTCCTGACGGTCCACGGGAAGACCCCCGGCGACACAATCGACGAATCGACTGTGTAGTTCGGATCCTGTCAGGGCCCCACCTGTGACCCGATTATCTTGCCGGAACCTACTCGTCGTGCGACTAGGACGGCGATGAGTTGAGACGGGCAATTCGCAACTCTAAAAGCGGCAGATAGGCCGCCTCGCGTTCAATCCCGACCGCACGCACCCCAGCACGGGCACAGGCCTCGAGAGTAGTACCGGTGCCAGCGAATGGATCGAGCACCAGCTGACCTGGCCGCGTCGTCAAAGCCACGAGCCACTCCATCACCCCCACAGGCTTCACCGAGGGACCGGTGATTCCATCTACTTCTGGACGTTCCGCTCTGGTCGCCTTCGGGTGATGATAAAAACTTCGATAGAAACGGGACGCATCTTCGTTACGCCCTCTCTTGCTGAGACCCTGACGTCGTATCTCCGCGACTGGGCAACTCTCTTCGCACCGGTCTTCATCACACCCGACGGCGTGTTGGAGGAGGACGTTTCCCGGCAGCCGTCCGGCCGGCGGCGGTGATGACTTCCTCCCCTCCGGCCGATTCACCCGCCAAGTCGCCGTTAAGTTCACTTTCCCAGGAGTGCGGCTCCGCTCCTCGCCGCCGACCGGGAGACGAAGTGCGTCGACGTTGAAACCGCCCGCACCTCCGGCGTCGATGAGGGCTGGCAGCGAATCGTTCGAACCCAAATTTCGAGCCAGCACGATCGGCTCGAACGACGGTCGCAACATGTTGCCCCAACCTTCGTACTCGCTCGCAATCGCAGTCCCGCCAACTCGCCTCAGCTCATCGTCCAGGTGGCGGAATCCAGCAGGGTAACCCTGCCCATGGATCCAGGAAATTGTGTCTGCAATATCAAAACCAGCATCTTCAATCGCGACGGACATTCGCGCAAACGACTTCGGATGCCCCATCGCCACCAAATTAGCTCCGGGCTTCAACACCCGTCGGGCTTCCGCCCAAAACGTCCTGTCGAACGCGATCCTCGAACGGTCCCAATGCGGTCGTCCGACCTCCCGCTCGTTCTTCGTTATGGCGATTCCAAACGGCGGATCGGTGATCAGGCAATCAAAAGAGTTGTCCGGTAATTTCGCCAACGCATCGCGTGCATCAGCGTGGACGAAAGAAATCAAATCACCGGCCGTATCGCGCTCTTTCCGGACCGGATTGATTGTCATGTGAGACCAACCGTATCGCTCAACTCCCCTTCCAACTTCCGCCTAACCCAGGCTCGAGGGGTGACGGACCGAGACGGGCGGTGGAGGGGAGGCGTGCCTCTCATCCTTCTACGGCCCCACGACCGCAAGTGGAAGGCACCAATGGGGCGGGTGAAGGTGATCTCGCCGCAGAGCGATTCAGGGCTTCTGTGAGGAATGAGGGAATTCGGCTAGTTGGACGGCGCTGGTCGACTCGATTCCATCGGCGGAGTGGGGGAGCCGCAGCCCGTACCCCAATGAACGGACTTTGCGAGTGCCGCGCATGTACCTGTTGTAGCGGGACAATCCGGTACTTGAAAGGCCGGGAGGCCAAACCATGAACACCACAAGCTCTGCCGAACACATCCTCGAAAACGAGTCGCCGACTAGCTCGCCCTTCCTCACCGAGGAGCAGGCTGCAGCGCGACTGCAGCTATCACCCAGAACTCTCCGGAACTGGCGGAACCTCGCGCAGGGACCCGCTGCTCTGAAACTCGGAGGCGCAGTTCGGTACCACTCTGATGCACTCGACGCCTGGGCGCTCGGGAGCGCCGCCTGATGGCCCGCGCGAAGCTCAAGCCCGGTAGTTGGGGGAACATCTCGACTTCTGGCGAAGGGGACAAATGGGTCGCGAAGGCCCTGTACTGCTCCCCGCGGACCGGCATAACTCGACAGGTCACGAAGGCCGGAAGGACTCGTGAGCTGGCCGCATCGGCCCTGCTTGACCGCCTGAGGGGCGGCGACGGAAGCGTCAGCGGCGACTCCGTCCGCATAGGCGGACTAGACCCGGTCTCGAAACTCATCGAGAAAACCATGGCTCGCAAGGTGGCCGAAAAGAAGGCCGGCGCCCAGAGCATGGCTCGTTACGAGTCGACGGTACGCAACCATCTGCTTCCCAAACTCGGCGCATTCCAGGTCGACGCTTTGGATATAGTCGTGGTTGACGATTTCCTGATCACACTCAACGAAACTGCGCCGTCTGAGGCGAGACGCGCAAAAGTCCTCATCGCGGCGATGGTGAAGCTCGCCGCCACGCATAAGGCCATCCCCGACAATTTCATGGCGAGCACCTTCACGCCGCCCGCCAAGAAATACGACATCGTGATTCTGACGATGCCCCAGATTGACCGAATGCTCGGGGCGATCGACGCGTGGGGGCAAAGTCCGGATAGACGCGGCCCGCGCCCGGACGGTCGACTCGGTGAGGTCATCCGACTCGCCCTAGGTTCTGGCCTTCGAATTGGGGAGGTCGTCGGCCTCCGCCGACGCGACGTCCGGCCACCTTCAGCGGACGGTGCGCCGTGGACCGTCACCGTCGCGGGCACCATCGTCGTACCGAACCGCGGCCCAATTTTCCGCCAGGCTTGGCCCAAGACCGAGAATTCTGTCCGCACCGTTCCCGTCGCGTCCTTCGCAGCCGAGGTTCTGATGCACCGAATGTCCGAAACCAGCGACGCCGGACCGGACCAGATCCTCTTCAGCACACGCACCGGCGGGTTCGTTTCGCCCGCGAACCTGCGTCGGTCCTGGAGGAGGATTCGAAGCCAGGACGACCTCCAAGACTTGGAGCAAATCACGCCGCACGCTCTTCGTCGGACAGTCGGCACGCTTCTCGCAAAGGAGATCTCCCCGGAGTACGCAGCCAAATACCTCGGTCACGGACACGGCACCTCGGTCCTCTACGCCCACTACGTGAAATTCATAAACGAAGTGGACGATAGCGGCAGCGGAGCGCTCGACCACCTGCTGCCGCGTCGGGCGCTGAACTCCTGACGCCCTCGGATCAAATAACGAAACCCCTGCCATGTCGGCGGGGGTTTTGTTGTGTCAGCTTGGACTATTTCGGTGAGTAACCGGTGAGTTTCGCATTTGTACGCCGGGTCAAATTAGGTCTGACACCGATACAAACGCTGGTCGCAGTGCATAAAAAGTGCACCCCCCCGGACTTGAACCGGGAACCCACTGATTAAGAGTCAGTTGCTCTGCCAATTGAGCTAGAGGTGCGTTCGGTTCTCACGGCAAACGGGAGAACCAAGGGACAACATTAGCATCGCCGGGGAGGTGTCGCGAACCGTCCTCGGCAGACGGCGGATCCGTAGGATTGAGCACAGCAATCAGTGCAGTCGAAGGAGCACAGCGTGACGACATCAACCAAGCTCGAGGCCGGCCAGGCCGCCCCCGCATTCACCCTCACCGACCAGGACGGATCCCCCGTCTCCCTGAGCGATTACGCCGGCGACAAGGTCATCGTCTACTTCTACCCCGCGGCATCCACTCCCGGCTGCACGACAGAGGCCTGCGACTTCCGCGACAACATCAACTCGCTCAAGTCGGCCGGCTACACGGTGCTCGGGATCTCGAAGGATGCCGCACCGGCCCTCAAGAAATTCCAGACCGAGCAGGGACTCAATTTCCCGCTACTCAGCGACCCCGACCTCGCGGTGCACAACGCCTATGGCGCGTACGGCGAGAAGTCCCTCTACGGCAAGACCGTCACCGGCACCATCCGGTCCACCTTCGCCGTGGACGAGGCCGGCGCCATCACCCTTCCGCTCTACAACGTGAAGGCAACCGGGCACGTCGCCTCGCTGCGCAAGAAGCTGGGAATCGACGGCTGAGACCCGGCGCCCCTTCATCGATCGGGGCTACTCGACCGGGGCCTCGTCCCGGCGACGCGTCGCGGCGATCACCGACGGGGTGAAAAGCAGGATGATCACGCCCGCGGCCGGCAGGATGAGCAGCCACCCGATGTCCGGACGGGAGAACGGCGCCGAAAAACTGCCGATCCCCACGGCGATCTGGAGGATCTGCCAGGTGATCGCGCCACTACGGATCCAGGACCGGCCGCGCAGAGCATGAACGGCCATCGTGCCCACCCAGATTGCCGCCAACACGTCCAGCAGGAGCAGGGCGATCGCGGTCGCGATCGAGTCCGGACGGGCCACAAGAAGCTCGATGACGAGGTAGCACGCGACCGCGACGAGGGCCGCGCATTCGAGCGCCAGCAGGAACGCCAACAGGAGCAGAAGCGCCGGCCGGCGCGAGACTCTCGGTTCACTCATAGCTGTGGAACCCCGTCCGACTATTGATTTGCTACAACCAGTATGAGATTCTATGTGAGGTTGATTTGCACTCACAGGGCCGTGAGCATCCACCAAAACCCCCGGAAAACTTTCCCCAAGCTTGGGTCTACGACCCTGCTCAGGGCTCTATGGCCCTGCGTTCGCAACAAAAGGAGCACCCCCAGATGGACTGGCGCGACAAAGCCGCATGCCTCACGGCCGACCCCGAACTCTTCTTCCCCGTAGGGAACACCGGTCCGGCTGTCGACCAGATCGACAAGGCGAAGGCTGTTTGCGCACGCTGCAGCGTCACCGAGATGTGCCTCCAGTACGCGCTCGAGACCAGCCAGGATTCCGGTGTCTGGGGCGGACTCAGCGAAGACGAGCGTCGCGCTCTCAAGCGCCGCGCTGCTCGCGCCCGCCGCGCTTCCTAGGCGGCCGAGGGAGTCTCGATTCGGGCGCTGGAGCGCCCTACTCGACCACCGAAAACCGGCGCTAGAACGCCCTACCCGACCAGCGGAGTGGCTACTTCGTCAGCCAGGCCAGCGGAATCTCGATGGTCACCTCTGTGCCGCTGCCCACCATGGTGTGCCAGTCGATGGTGCCACCGAGTTCACCCTGAATCAGGGTGCGCACGATCTGGGTGCCGAGGCCTGAGCCGACCTTTCCCTCGGGCAGCCCACCGCCGTTGTCCCGCACCTGCACGGTGAGTGTCTCCTCGCTGCGGTCGGCGATGATCTCCACGTTGCCTTCGCGACCGGCGAGACCATGCTCGACCGCATTCGTCACGAGTTCGGTGAGCGCGAGCGAGAGTGGCGTGGCGTACTCGCTCGGCAGCGCACCGAAACTGCCGGTGAAAGTGGGATGCGCCTTCGTGTTGTGAGTGGATGCCACCTCGGCGATCAGCTTGAGCACCCGGTCGAAGACCACGTCGAAATCGACGTTCTGGTTCAGACCCTCGCTCAGGGTGTCGTGGACGACCGCGATGGCCGCGACCCGGCGCATCGCCTGGTTGAGTGAATCGCGTGCCTCGTCGGAGTGAGACCGCCTGGCCTGGATGCGCAACAGCGAAGCAACGGTCTGCAGGTTGTTCTTCACGCGGTGGTGGATCTCGCGGATGGTCGCATCCTTCGTGATCAGCTCGCGCTCCTGGTGTCGCAGCTCCGTGACATCCCGGCAGAGCACTATCGCGCCGACCCGTTCGCCGCGATCCCGGATCGGGATGGCACGCAGCGACACCGTCACCCCTTTGGCCTCGATGTCCGTGCGCCAGGGAGCGCGTCCGGTGACGACGAGCGGCAGGGATTCATCGACCACGAGCTTTCCGCTGAGCAGTGTCGTCGTCACCTCGGCGAGCGACTCGGCCTCGAGTTCACCGGCGAAGCCCATGCGGTTGAATGCGGAGAGCCCATTGGGGCTCGCGAAGGTCACGATGCCATCGACATCCAGGCGCAGGAGTCCATCTGATGCGCGCGGTGCACCGCGCCGGGGGCCGGTCGGGGCGCCGAGGTCGGGAAAGTCTCCCGCGCAGATCATGGCGAACAGGTCATTGGCGCACTCGTTGAAGGTGAGCTCCTGCCGGCTCGGCGTGCGCGCTTCGCTGAGATTGGTGTGCCTGGTGATGACGGCGATCGGATGCTCCGTGGTCTGCGAGCCCGTCACCGACAGTCGTCGAAGCACGGGTACCGCGCGCACGCGGGTGGGAGTCTCCTCGTACCAGTCGGGCGCCGCGGAGTCCACGATCTGCGCGGAACGGAATGCCTGCGTGACCTGGCCCTTCCACTCCGGCTTGATCGCCTGACCGACGAAGTCGCGGTAGAAGAGGGTTGCCGAGCTCGACGGGCGCGCATGCGCGACGGCCACGAAGTCGTCGTCGTGGGTGGGAACCCAGAGCACGATGTCGGCGAAGGCGAGGTCGGCGAGGAGCTGCCAGTCACCGACGAGGAGGTGGAGCCATTCGACATCCGCCTCGTCGGAGCGGCCCTGGGCGAGAACGAGGTCTGAGAGCGTCGACACGAGCCCCAGTTTAGGCGCGCTCGCGAGAGCCCCGGTTTCAGCCGATCACGCTCACGGTCAGGTCGGCGTCCGGCCCCCACCGGAATGCGAGGCGCGAGGAGGCGGTCACCCCGGCCGTCGCGTCGGCGGCCGTGGAGTCCACCTGGTAGTTGACCGGCGCGATGGAGAGCCCGCTGCGGGCGAAGGCCCGAACGGTCGCGCAGGCGATGACGTCGTGCCCGCTCGGTGCGGTGCTCAGCAGGCAGACCTGGTCATCGGAATCGCGGTAGGCGAACACCTGCACCCCATAGAAGGACCCGAGAAAGCGGGTGGTGTCGCGCACCTTCTGCCGCGCACCCGGCTGCCCACCGGTGAACACCGACGGGGCGATGTCGAGGGCGCCCTGCGGACGATTGAACACCTTGAGCAGACCCGCGGAGGGCGTGAGGGCCGGCGCGAGAGCGGTCGCTGTCGCCGGCACAACGGCTGCGACGAGAATTGCGGCGGTGGCGGAGAAGACCAGTACGGGGTACCGGCGCAACACTCGGGCGAACGGCCCGGACGGGGCGGATGGCACTGGCTCTGCCTCAGGCTCAGGCCCTGGCTCACGCTCTGTGTCCAACACCGCCGTGCGACGTGCCGTCGAGATGGCGTCGTCGAGCGTGTGAGCATCGCGCTCGAGGGTGCGCTCCAACAGCCGTAGCCGCGCCTCACTCTCCCCGATCCAGACGGAGCCCGAGGCATCCGCGATCTCGACCAGTGGTTCGTCTGCGATGGGGCGCCCGTAGACCCGTGCTCGCAGTTCGCCGAGCTCCACGGAGGGATCCGCAGCACCGGAGGCAGACGGCGTCGATGGGCAGAGGCGCCAGTGCAGCGCATCGTCGAGGGAACCCGGACCGGACCAGGATGCCCTGAGCGCGGCCTCGAATCCCGGCTCGGCCAGGAGCCGGGAGAGTTCGGTGCCGGACACAGCCACCGCGCGGATCGGATGATCGCCGCCCATGCCCAACAGGCTAGTCATTCCGGGCTCGCACGGAAAGGGGTCCTGCGTTACGGGGACTGAATGCGGGACAATGGGGCGGATGCGCGGATCTCACCGCGCCCGGTGTGAGGAGCACACATGGCAGAGAAATCGGCAAAGAAGTCGGTCGCCAAGAAGCTGAAGTCGGCGAAGAAGGCGATTGCTAAGAAGCCCATCGCAAAGAAGGCGGTCGCGAAGAAGCCCATGGCGAAGAAAGCCGTCGCAAAGAAATCATCCGACTCGAAGGCTGCCCGGTCCGAGCTGAAGAAGCTCCTGGTCAAGGCGGAGAAACGGGCCGCCAAGGCAGGCGAGAGAGCGTCCGCTGAGGCAAAGTCCCTGAAGAAGGCCGCGTCGAAGAAGACGTCGGCCGTGAAGAAGGATGCGGCGGCTCTCGTGAAGGCGGTCAAGAAGGACGCTGCGGCCACGGTCAAGACGGCGAAGAAGGATGCCGCAACGGTCGTTGCCGAGGCCAAGAAGGCGACACCGGTTCGCGCGCCGCGCACCCGGGTCGCGACGCCGACGACACCATCGTCCGCGCTGACCGTCGTGGCCCTGCGGGCGCGCGCCCGTGCGGCTGGAATCGTCGGTTATTCACGCATGAGAAAGGACGATCTGCTGGCGAGCCTCAACTCGAAGTAGCTCCGGGGCGGGGTCACGCCCGCACCGCAGCAGTGCGCCGGCGCCACCCGCGTCGCACCACGGGAGGCGGCTGTGGCAGGATGCACTCGCGCACGAAAGCCGCGACGGCCGCGCGCGCCGGTGACCTGGGGGCGACATCCACAATGCTGCGTCCGGTGAGGATCGCCGCGTCGAACGCCGGGAGGTCATAGGGCACGAGCACGGGACTCGAGATGCCGCCGAAGCGCTGCAGCGTCTGGCGCACCTGCCCGGATGCCCCTGGCCCGATCGCACTCTCGCGCACCCTGTTCATCACCACGGTCACCCGATCGGTATCGATGGTCTCGAGCAGGTCGACGTGGGCGCGCAGGAAGCGGGAGAGACCGACCGGATCGGCCGCTCCGACAGCGATCACCTCATCCGCGGCCCGCAGGGCGGCGATGGTCGCTCCGTTGCGTCTCGGCGCGAACAGGTCGCTGCTGATCTCCTCGTCGTTTTCCAGGCTCGCACCGGTATCGAGAATCGTGTAGTCGACCCAATCCCGGCAGGCCCGGATGGCCGCGGTCACCCGCTCCCCCGAGAGCTCTGGCCATCGGCTCGGTCTGCCGATCCCGGTGAGCACCCAGAAGCTGCCGCGAGCGGTGAGGTAGCGCTGGCCGATCCGCTCGAGTTCCGGTTGGGTGAGGGCATCCGCCCCGGCGAGCCGACAGGCCGCCGCGAAACCGGGCGCCTCGTCGAGCAGGCCGAGGGCAGGCGCGATCGAACCACTGTGCGTATCGACGTCCGCGACCACGACGGTGGCGCCCGACGCGGCAAGTTCGGCGGCGAGACAGATCGACATCGAGGTGCGCCCCGGTGCTCCGGCGGGGCCCCAGACCGCGATCACCGTTCCGTTTCGGGGTGCCGATGCGACCTCACCGGTGCCCGACTTGTCGGCAAGGAGCATCCCGACTTCGGACCATTCGGCGTCAGCGGCGACGACCTCGAGAAGACCGAGGCCCGCGGCATAGCGCCGATCGGCATCGGATTCGACGAGGGCGATGATGCGTACCCCCACGGCATCCGCCTCGACCATCAGGCGGTCGTTCAAGTACCGGGTGGATGCCGCGACGATCGCGCAATCGGGGGCGGTGTGCACCAGCTGGGAGGCCAGTTCGTCGGCGCTGGAACAGCGGATCGAGAGTTCGAAGCCGTGTCGTGCGAGCTGCATCGCGGTGCTGTCTTCGAGCTCGAGCGGGAGGGCGAGGGCGACTGTCGGCATCGGTCATCCCTTCGCGGGGATGCTTGTGGGCACCAACAACAGGGCATCGGCGTTGGCGATCGCCTCCAGGACCGCGGCGATCTTCGTGCGCGGAACCAGGAGCTCCACCGACTGGACGGTGCGGTCCACGATCACCCCGTCTTTCGCTATCACCCGCACCACGGTCGCAGAATCGACCAACACGGAGGGCGGACCGAAGACGTTGTTGTCGGTTTCTTTCGCGTTCCAGAGATCGACGACGCTGCCCTCTGCAATGGATCGGGCGAGTTCGCCGTTCACTCCGACCACGACCGAAGCCCCCACCGCGCCGGCGACCTCCCCGACCGCCGACGATGGCACGAGCTCTCCCGCCGACACGGGTCGTGTGACGACGAATCCCTCTTGCGGGACATCGCCATCGCGGAGGTATTGGGCGCCGAGGGATCCCAGTCGAACGCTGCGGGCATCCAGGTCGGCGGCCTTCACCCGATCGCCGGGAATGAGGGTGGAACGGGCCGCGTAGACCAGCACACTGCTGTCGGCTGCAGTGACCACGCCGACGACTCCGAGCACCGACACGATCACGAGACCGACGCCGATCGCAAAGCGGGGATCGAACCAGAACGATCGCGGAGCACGATCCGAGTCGGATCGGCTCCGACCGAATCCCGGGGCCTTGGGCGTGCGCCTCGGCGCCTGTACGGTGCTCACCAGTTGCCTCCTCGCCCACGCGGCCGCGCCGCAGGATTCCATGGTCCCGACCATCGCACTCCCCCGCGAAAGTTATCCACAGCCCCGTCGCGCGGATTGTGCGAGATCCATAATCGAGGGATGACGCCGCACTCGGATCCCCCCGGCCAGGATGCCGCGCTTGGCCGCTTCCTGACTCTCGCCGACACTGCCGACCTGCTCAATGTCTCTGCGAGCCAGGCCTACGCCCTCGTGCGATCCGGGGAGCTTCCGGCGATCAAAGTGGGCGGCCACGGTCACTGGCGCGTGGAGCGGGCCGTACTGGAGTCCTACATCGACGCCAAGTACGAGGAATCGAGGCGGAGGAGTCTCTGGCAGCAATCGGACTACGCGAGTCTCTCGGAGTACTCCTTCGGACTGCGGGGCGCCGCCGGCGCCGCATCACCCGAATAGCGGTTACAGTCTCACGAGCAGCACTCGCGAGAACGGCACGACCTGGTAGTGGGTCACGAGGCGCTCACGCCGCGCCGAGCCGACTTCGTGCACCGCGAGGTCCAGATGATCTCTTCCGACCCGATCGATGGTGCCGCTGACGACCCCGTCGTGCAGGACGAGTTCCACGGCTTGCCGGCGCCGGCACAGGTCGCGCAGCACGAAGGCGAGACCAAGCCGCCGGGACAGTCCCCGTTCGCTCTCCGGGGTGGTGGCATCCTCGAGACTGGTGCTCACCTGTGCGCGGCTGAGCCTCACGCCGGCGATCGCGTCGAGCGGCAGGATGAACTGGGCGCGGCGGGAGGACGCGTCGACCACATCCCCCGAGACCCAGTCCCGTCCGAATGTTCGCAGCGACAGCTCGAGTGTCACCCCGTTGGAGAGGGATACCCTCACCGGTTCGGAGCACTCACCCCGGCTCAGCGCCCGAAGGCGATCACGCAGACTGAGACGGCCGAGGCGCAGCCGTTCCTCCTCTGCACGCAGGTCGATCTCCTCGGCACCGAGCTCCTGCTCGAGCTGGCCCTCGAGATCGTCGAACAGGTTGTCCCAGCGCATGACGCGACGCTAGCGGGTGAGCATCCCTATCGAGCAGGTTATCCACACCCCCGCGTTGGGGCATGGACAGCATGCCCCCGCAACTGCTTTAGTGTGCTCACCCCCAATACGGGGGTAGACCCGTTCTTCACCCTCACCCGTGGGAACCGCATATGAGCGATGCACTTCCAGCACAGCACCGGGCACTCCCCGCGCCGGTCGAAGCGCTGCCGAGCAAAGTCATCCGGTCGCCGTTCCAGCCGGACGAGTTCTTCGGCTCGCAACCCGCGACGCGGGCCACCCTGCCCGATCCCCAACCTCTGCTGGAGAACCTCACCCGCTGCGTCATCGAGATCCTCGCCGGGGCCCGTGAGCTGGAGCAGATCTCCCGCTGGGTCACCGACGACGTCTATCGTCATCTTCTCAAGCGTGTCGTCTTGTCGACGCGCGCCCGCCAGGCCACCGGTCAGGTCGTGCGTCGGCCTACCTTCTCCATCGGATCGACGTCGGTGTGCGAACCTCGCGACGGGGTCGTCGAAGCCGTGGTCATCGTGCACGGCCGCGCCCGCACGAGGGCGGTGGCCTTCCGGCTGGAAGGCCTCGACAGTCGCTGGCGCGCGACCGCCATCAACGTTCTGTAGAAACGCTCCCTGGCCTAGCGCTCGGGGTGCTCGTCATCGTCGTCATCGAGTTCGGCGAGGGCCCCATCGCGGGACTCGCTTGCCTTGACCACGACGCGGTCACGTGCTTCCTCGCCGCGTTCGCGCAGCTCGGCGGCCGTGCTCGAGACGCGCTCCCGAAGCTCCTCCGCGGTCTCGGTGGTGCGACCCGCGACATCCTTCGCCATTCCGGTGGTTCGGTCGGCAACGTCGCGCGACATCGTGGTCGTCTTGCCGGCGACATCCTTCGCCACGCTGGAGACCCGCTCGGCGATGTCGGTGGCCACCGTGGCCGTGCGGTCCGCAACGGCCCGGGCGGCATCCGCCGTCGCTCGCGCGCCATCCGTCACCGCAGCAGGGGTGGCTTTGGCGATCGACTCCGCCTTCGCCCGCACCACCGGGGCCTGCTGGCGGGCGTATCCTTCGACCTCGGTGCGGGTCTTGCGCACACCGGGGCTCTGCCACAGCCGCTGGCCCGCGCGCTTGATCTGCTCGTAGCGTTCACGGCCCGCGCGAGCTCCGAGGACATAACCGACAGCGAGCCCGATGACGAGCAGGAACTTGGATCTCATGAGACCAGCCTATTGAGTGCAGTCGGAAGCGCGAGGGGGTTGACGCTCAACGGATCGGTGGTCCGACGCCGGGAGGCGGAGGATCAGCCCTTGCGCTTGTCTTGCGCGCGCCGCTCGGCCCGGTTCGTCGGGGCGGCGCCCGCGCCACCCTGGCCGAATGCGCCACGCTGGCCCTCGGCGGTGGCAGCCTTGCCGAAGGCCGATCCCGCGCCCGCCGCCTCCTGTGCTTCCTGCGCCTTGGCTGTCGAGGCCCGATCGAGCTGGCCGCGCGCATTGCGCACCTCCACCTCGCCCTGGTTGTCGGCATCCGGCGCGGAATAGCTCAGTCGTTCGGCCGGGGCGGCGTTTCCCGTGAGGCCCTTTGCCGCGACGGTCGGAACAGCGGCGGTGGCCTCGCCCCCGGTCACCTCGACCTCGAGGTTGAACAGGAACCCGACGGATTCCTCGCGGATCTGGCCCATCATGCTCTGGTACAGCGCGAAACCCTCACGCTGGTACTCCACGAGGGGATCGCGCTGCGCCATCGCGCGCAGCCCGATGCCGTCCTTGAGGTAGTCCATCTCGTAGAGGTGATCGCGCCAGCGACGGTCGATCACGGAGAGCACAACGCGACGCTCGAGCTCGCGCATGGCCGGTTCGCCGAGTGCGGTCGTGCGGGCGGCGTACTGCACCCGGGCATCCGAGAGGATCTCCTCGGTGAGGAAGGCCGTAGTGACGCGGTTGCGGGATCCGGCCTCACTGAGCAGCTCATCGATGGTGATCGACACCGGGTAGAGCGTGCCGAGCTCGGTCCAGAGGGCTTCGAAGTCCCAGTCGTCGGCGTGCCCGTCCGAGGTGTGCACGTCCACGACCTCGGTGATCACATCTTCGAGGAACTTGGAAGTGCGGTCCTGCAGGTCATCACCCTCGAGAATGTGGCGACGGTCACCGTAGATCGCTTCGCGCTGGCGGTTGAGAACGTCGTCGTACTTGAGCACGTTCTTGCGGATCTCCGCGTTGCGGGACTCGACTTGGCTCTGGGCACTGCGGATGGCACGGCTCACCACCTTCGACTCGATGGCCAGGTCATCCGGAACGCTGCCGCGACCCATCAGGGACTCGGCCGCGGCGGAGTTGAACAGTCGCATCAGGTCATCGGTGAGAGACAGGTAGAAGCGGCTCTCACCCGGGTCGCCCTGACGACCGGAGCGTCCGCGAAGCTGGTTGTCGATGCGGCGGGACTCGTGGCGCTCGGTGCCGAGAACATAGAGCCCTCCGGCGGCGACCACCTTCTCGGCCTCCTCCTGCACGACGCTCTTGACCCGGTCGAAGACCGTGTCCCACTCCTTCTCGTACTCCTCCGGAGTGTCGACCGGGCTGAGGCCCCGCTGGTTCATCTCGGCGACGGCGAGGAACTCCGCATTGCCTCCGAGCATGACGTCGGTGCCTCGGCCTGCCATGTTGGTGGCCACCGTGACGGAACCGAGGCGTCCGGCCTGGGCGACGATCGCGGCTTCGCGAGCGTGGTTCTTGGCGTTGAGCACCTCGTGCTTCACGCCGCGCTTGGCGAGCAGTTTCGAGAGGTACTCGCTCTTCTCGACGCTCGTCGTGCCCACGAGCACGGGCTGGCCCTTGTCGTGGCGAAGCACGATGTCTTCGACGACCTGGCCGAACTTGGCCTCTTCGTTCTTGTAGACGAGGTCGGACTTGTCCATGCGCTGCATCGGCTTGTTCGTGGGGATGGAGACCACGCCGAGCTTGTAGGTGGCCATGAACTCTGCGGCTTCGGTCTCGGCCGTTCCGGTCATCCCGGAGAGCTTCTTGTAGAGGCGGAAGTAGTTCTGCAGCGTGACGGTCGCGAGGGTCTGGTTCTCTGCCTTGACCTCGACGCCCTCCTTGGCCTCGATCGCCTGGTGGATGCCCTCGTTGTAGCGACGTCCCATCAGGATGCGGCCGGTGTGCTCATCCACGATCAGCACCTCGCCGTTCATCACGACGTAGTCCTTGTCCTTCTTGAACAGGGCCGATGCCTTGATCGAGTTGTTGAGGAAGGAGATGAGCGGGGTGTTCGCCGACTCGTAGAGGTTGTCGATGCCGAGGTAGTCTTCGACCTTCTCGATGCCGGGCTCGAGCACGCCGACGGTGCGCTTCTTCTCGTCGACCTCGTAGTCCACCTCCGGAACCAGCTTGGTTGCGAGGTTCGCGAACTCGGCGAACCAGCGATTCGCCTCGCCCGATGCCGGACCGGAGATGATGAGCGGCGTGCGGGCCTCGTCGATGAGGATCGAGTCCACCTCGTCGACGATCGCGTAATTGTGACCGCGCTGCACCATGTCGCTGGCCTGCCAGGCCATGTTGTCGCGCAGGTAGTCGAATCCGAATTCGTTGTTCGTGCCGTACGTGATGTCTGCGGAGTACTGCTCCGCTCGCTCCTGCGGCGTCTGGCCGGACAGGATGACGCCGGTGGACATCCCGAGGGCGCGGAAGATACGACCCATGAGCTCGGACTGGTAGCTGGCGAGGTAGTCGTTGACCGTGATCACGTGGACGCCGCGGGACGGGATGGCGTTGAGGTAGGCGGCGAGGGTCGCCACGAGGGTCTTGCCCTCCCCGGTCTTCATCTCCGCGATGTTGCCGAGGTGCAGCGCTGCGCCACCCATGAGCTGAACGTCGAAATGGCGCATCCCGAGGGTGCGCTTGGCCGCTTCACGGACGGCGGCGAACGCTTCGGGCAGAAGGTCCTCGAGCGACTCACCGTTCGAGTAGCGCTCGCGGAACTCCACGGTCTCGTTCTTCAGGTCCTCGTCACTGAGTGCACTGAAGTCGTCTTCCAGGTGGTTGACCGCTTGCGCGTATCGCTCCAACCGTCGAAGGACTCGACCCTCGCCGACACGGAGGACCTTTTCGAGAACGTTGGCCACTGCTAACTCCAGATGAATGTGGGATACGCCACGACAGCGCCGCGGAGCGGCGCCTGTGACCAGTTCGTAATAGTAACAAGACTAGCCGGTGGCATAGCTGTCGGTCGGATCCGCGCGTACTGTGAGCCCGCTGTGCGGCGACCCAGAAGTGGGGCCACCGCGACAGCGGTGGCCCCACGGTCTGAACAGAGCTAGCGGTCAGCCGCGCTTCTTGCGCGAGGCGGCGGACGCCTCCTGCAACTCGGCGGAGGAGTCATCCAGACCGATGACGCCGTAGTCCCAGCCCTTCCGCCGGTAGACCACACTCGGCCGGTCGGTCTCGGCATCCATGAACAGATAGAAGTCATGACCGACGAGCTCCATGAAGTACAGCGCGTCGTCGACGGTCATCGGCACCTGGGTGAACACCTTCTTGCGGATGACCACCGGACTCCAGGCCTCTTCCTCCGCTTCCGCATCCCCGTCTTCGATCACGGAGACGGAACCGGTGCGTACCTTCTCCATCACGGCGGCATCCGCCGGTCGCACGTCGGTGCCACTGAATCCACCGGCGGTCGCTTCTCGCAGCGAGGTCGGCCGATGCTGCCCGCGGTGTACCTTGTGGCGGTCCTTGGCCCGTCGCAGTCGCTCGACGAGCTTGTCCAGCGCGAGATCGAGGGCCACATACTTATCGGACCCGTTGGACTCCGCCCGCACGAGCGGTCCCGGTCCGATCAGGGTGAGTTCGACCCGATCGTCGCCACTCGAGCCATTCTTCTCGTTGTGTCGACTCACCTTGACTTCGAAAGCGAGGGCCTTATCTGCGAGGTGGGAGATCTTCTCGGCTTTTTCGGTTGCATATGACCGAAATCGATCCGTGATCCCTACGTTGCGACCGTTGATGGAAATTTCCATGGCGCTCCCCAGTTCCTATTGACTTGACGGCACGTCGCCCAGTGGAACCAGGCGATAATTCCGCGCCTCTTTTCCCCACCGTAGCCCTCGCCATGCATCGCTGTCACTGCTTATCTGAAGCTCTTACGACAAACCCAGTGAATGCCGAGGTGTTGCCGCGACGACCGCCGCCGCCACCACCTCGGCACCGCCCCCGCGAAGCGCGCGGATCGCTTCACTGAGTGTTGCGCCGGTGGTGAGCACGTCGTCCAGCACGAGAAATCGTCGGCCTTCGAGGCTTCGTGCTGCGATCATCGACCCGGCGAGGTTCACCGCTCGCTGTTCACGGTCGAGGGTCTTCTGGCTCGCGCGCTCGTGCAGGTTTGCGAGCTCCCGGACCGGGCGGGGCAGCCCCGCCACGCGTGCCAGCACGCGCACCGGGTCGTAGCCCCGTCGGCGAAACGACGCTCGACTCGTGGGAGGCACCGCGAGCTCCATCTCGCCGGCGGCCTGGGCGCCGGCGCGACTGACCGCACCGCTGAGCGCCACAGCCAGCGCCCTCGCGACATCCGTTCGACCCTGCTCCTTGAAGCCCAGGATGACCCGGCGCACCACTCCGTCGTAGGTGAGGGCCGACCACACCGGAGTGCCGTCGTCCAGCGACCTCGGGAATGGACGCGGGGCGAGCTGGGTGCGGCAGGCCGCGCAGAGTGCACGGTCGTCGCCGCCGCAACCGGCGCACGACACCGGCAGCAGAACCGCGAGGGCATCGAGGGCGGCCTCCCGTAACCGACTCGTCACTGCGACCGGCGTCTGTGCGGATGACATGGCACCAGTCTTGCTGGCTCACCCCGGTGAATGGCTCGCCTCGATCGATCCGCGGGCTCAGCCGGTGGCCGGAGCGCTGGGGAGGACGAGAGCCAGGGAGGAGGAGACCCACGGACGATGAGAGCCAGGAGAGCTAGCGCTGAGTCGCGATGAAGTCCACGGCGACCTTGGAGGACTGCCAGCTGCTGCCTCCCCAGGTATAGATGGCCGAGTCGTCCCGACCGACCACGCGGAGGCCGTCCTTGCCCTTGTTGCCACCCACGATCTGTCGCGAAGGGATCAGGGAACTGAGCGCGGTCTTCTGCCCACCGATGGCGAACAGTTCGACTCGGGACTCCCCATCGGCGGTGATGAGCGTGCCCACGGTCCACTGGTCGACCCACGTGGCGTCCACGGCCACCCCGTTGCCGAGGGAGACATCCACGATGGCGGGACCGAGACCGGTGGGCTCGAGCTTCTCGTTGCGCAGGATGGCTGCCACCATGAGCCGCGGCCCGGTCGGTGTCGACAGGAGCATCAACACCCGCGCGCCCTCCCGGGAGACCTCCAGGGAGACCATCTGCGATCCGTCCTGCAATTTGGCCGAGATGCTGTGCTGCGTGCCATTCGAGTCGAAGACGATGATCGAGTTGGGCGCACTCGCGGGAACCGACCAGAGGTACCCGTCTTCGTCGAGCGACGGCGCGATGAGATCGGGCCGCGGATCGATCAGGACGGGGGCTCCGCTCTTGCGCACGAGCGAGACTCCCGCGCTGCCGAGGACCGCAACGTCCTGCTGGTCCGACGAGAGCGTGGCATCCTTCGGTGCGAGCGCGACGACCTTCGAGCTGATGCCGGCGAGGTCGGCGACGCGGTTGTTGGCATAGAACCCGAACTCGTTCTTGCGCAACACCAGGGCCTGGCTGTCGACGGACATGTCGACCTGGGGCGCCGCCGCACCGAGATCGTCGATCTGCACGGGTGTCCCCTGGATCGAGAGACTCACCTGCGAGATGCTCGGCACCGACCGGAGGCTCTCGGTGAGTTGGAGGTACATGTACTGGCGATCCCGGGCGCTGGCCTCGAGAGCCTCTTTCGAGAGATCCACTTCCGCGACCCCCTCGACCAGGGTCACCACGCTGCTGGCGTCGGAGAGCTTCGTGCCGTCGGGGAACCGGGAGAATGCCGCCCCCTTGAGCCAGTCCGGCGGGCCCGCGAGCAATGCGGTCACGATGCGCGTGGATGCGGTTCCGCTCGCGTACCAGCGGATGTCGGGAACGAGGTACTGGTTGTCGGGCGAGAAGAAATACACCGGGTACTGGCGGAAGATGCGCTCGAAAGCCTGGTCCGCGAGCACGATGCCATCCGGTGCCGCGCTGATGCGCCACTGGCCGCCCTCCTGCACGAAACTGAAGGGCAGCGTGAAGGACTGGCTGCTCTGCGAGTAGGCACCCGAGCCGTCGACAGTGCCCGTGGTGTCGAAGGAATAGGTCAGCTTCGTGTCGTCGACCTGGCTGATCTGCGGCGCGCCCGAGCGCACCAGCACGCTCTGCCGCGGATCCCACTTGGTGGAGAACGCCTGCGACAGGAACTGCTTGGAGATGGCGTATCCGCCCGTGGCCGAGGTGAACGAGGCGATGAAGCCCTTGAGGATGCCCTGTTGGGTCGCACCGCGCTCCGGCCCTTCCGGGTTGAAGGCGACATTCGATCCACTGCTGTCTTCGCTCAGGGACAGTCCGGCGTTCACTGGCCCGGAATCGGGGATGCTCACGCAGGCGCTGAGCGCGAGCATGGACGCCGCAAGCGCGGCGGCGAGCAGCGCGCGGCGGAGCCCCTGGCCGCGACGCTCAGGCACCCTGCACCTCCTCGAGGTGGATGGCGTCGTCCGGCGGCAGCTCGAGAGGAGACGAGACGATCGGCAGCCCCCGCTCCCGCGGAAGAGTGAGACGGAAGCAGGTGCCCACGCCCGGCTCCGACCAGACCTCGAGCGTGCCGTCGTGCAGCGTGGCATCCTCGAGCGAGATCGCGAGACCGAGGCCGGTACCACCGATCGTGCGCTGGCGAGACGGATCCGCGCGCCAGAACCGGTCGAAGACCCGCGAGACATCCGCCGGTTTCATGCCGATGCCGTAGTCGCGCACCGTGAGTGCGATCGCCGTGGCATTGCTGTCCACCATCACCACGATCGGGTTCCCCTCACCGTGCTCCACCGCGTTGCCGAGCAGGTTGCGCAGTACGCGGCGGATGCGGCGAGCGTCGATCTCCGCCTCGAAATACCCTCCCGGCGCGACCAGCCGCAGCGAGGACCCGCGCTGCTCGGCGAGTGGCTGCATGCCGTCGACGGCATCTTCGACCAGGCGCACGAGGTTGGTCGGCTCCAGCTCGAGTTCCACTGCGCCGGCGTCATACCTGCTCACCTCGAGCAGGTCGGCGAGAAGCACCTCGAACCGCTGCACCTGGGTATGAAGGAGCTCGGCCGTGCGAGCCGTAGCAGGGGCGAAGTCTTCGCGATGGTCGTAAAGAACGTCTCCAGCGAGACGGATGGTCGTGAGTGGCGTTCGCAGTTCGTGCGAGACGTCGGAAACGAAGCGCTGCTGAAGTCGTGACAACTCGGCGAGCTTGGTGATCTGCTTCTGGAGGCTGTCGGCCATACCGTTGAACGAGCGTGCGAGGGTGGCGATCACGTCGTCCCCCTTCTCCGGAATACGCTGCTCCAATTGGCCGGCGGCCAGCTTCTCACTGGTTTCTGCCGCGAGCCTGACCGGCCCGACGACCAGCCGCACCACCGTGTACGTCACCGCGCCGATGAGCAGGACGAGCGCGAGCCCGCCGAGGGCAAGGGTTCGCTGCACGTAGCCGAGCGTCGTCTGCACCGACGAGAGGTCGTAGACGAGGTAGAGCTCGTAACTTCCGGCGGCCGGCACTCGGATCTGTGACCCGACGACGAGTCCGGGTGCGCCATTCGGAAGCGTCGCCGACTGGTATTGCACGTGGGTGACATCTTTGATCACCCGCGCCCGCAGCGAGTCGGTGACGACGCCATCGGGAAAGTTGGTGGATGACAGGGGCTGCATGTTCTGCGGGGTCTCCGCCTGACCCGGCGTGCGTTTGATGGCGAACTTGGTGCTGCCCGGCGCCGTCGTCGAGGGCAGGATCTTGTCGGTCACGGAGTTCGCGACGTTGTCCAGCTCGACCGTCGGCGCCTGGTCGTCGGCCGGCTGTGCGGCGTCGAAGGTGCTCTGGGCCTGATTGTGGATCGTGCGCGCCTCCTCCTGCACCTGCACGCTGCGCGACGCGAACAGGTTGTTGGAGATGCTCACGGAGATGAACGCGCCGATCACGATGACGGCCAACCCCGAGAGCAGCACCGTGATGGCCACCGTGCGGAACTGCAGTGAGACCCGCCAGAACCGCACGAGGCGGTTGACGTAGGAGCGCCAGTCGAAGCTATTCACGAATCACAGATCGTCATGACATACCGCTGGTGTCAGTTGCTGGAGCCCGCGCGATAGCCGACGCCCCGCACGGTCATGACGATGCGCGGGTTGTCCGGGTCTTCCTCCACCTTTGCGCGCAGTCGCTGCACGTGCACGTTGACGAGGCGGGTGTCGGCCTTGTAGTGGTAACCCCATACCTGCTCGAGCAGCATCTCCCGCGTGAAGACCTGCTGCGGTTTGAGGGCCAGGGCGAGGAGCAGTTCGAACTCGAGAGGCGTGAGGTTGATCTTCGAGGCGCCGCGTTTCACTTCGTGCCCGGCGACATCCAGCTGCAGGTCACCCACCTGCAACACGCTGGTCGATGCCGTCGGCGTGGGACGCAGACGGGTGCGGATGCGAGCCACCAGCTCCTTGGGGTTGAAGGGCTTGACGACGTAGTCGTCGGCTCCGCTCTCCAGTCCGCGCACGACATCCGTCGAATCCGACTTCGCGGTCAACATGATGATCGGCACTCCGGACTCGGTGCGGATCTCCGCGCAGACCTCGATGCCGTCTTTGCCGGGCAGCATGAGGTCGAGAAGCACGAGGTCGGGCTTGCTCTCGCGGAACGCGGCGAGCGCGAGGCTGCCGTCGCCGCAGAAGGAAGGCTCGAAGCCTTCGGAGCGCAGCACGATTCCGATCATTTCCGCCAGGGCGGTGTCGTCATCGACTACGAGAATTCGTGCGGTCATATTCCGGTCTTCATGGTGCGGTTCGGGTCTGAGACAGACTCAGATGCTTTCGCATAAGAGTAGTGGAGTGTGAAAGCATAATCCCATGGGCTGCAGAGGCCGCCGGATGCCCGCACACTGAGAGCATTGGCGCGACGAGGGGATCACCTGTGACCGACGGAAACGGCAGCAATGAACAACGGTGGGCGAGCCCGGGGGCATCGCCATCGCCCGCTCCACCCGTGCCGCCGATCGCACCGCCGCAGGACCCCCGGTTCATCGGGCAGGATGCCGGCAGCCCGATGGGGCCAGGATACGGATACGTCACCGGAGCACAACCCGGCTGGACACCGCCGCCGAAGCCCGGGCTGATCCCGTTGCGCCCCCTCGACCTCGGCACCATTCTCGGCGCCTCATTCCGGGTGCTGCGCCGTAATCCCAAGGCCACCTTCGGGGCGGCCCTCCTCATCCAGGGGAGCGTCTACCTGTTGCTGATCCTGGTGGTGGCGGGGGTCACCTTCGGGGCGCTCTCCCGGATCGACTCGAGCAGCACCCAGAATGCAGACCAGATCACCGCTGGGGCGACCGGTCTCATCGTCGTGGCATCCATCATCCCCGGCCTGCTGGCGGTCGTCGCCGCGGCCGTGCTCCAGGGCATCATCGTGCTCGAAGTCTCGCGCGGCGCCGTCGGCGAGAAACTCTCTCTCGGGTCACTGTGGAAGAGGGCCCGCGGTCGCATCGGGGCGCTCATCGGCTGGGCCGCCCTGCTCGTTCTGGCCTCGACGGTCGTCATCGGCATCATCGTCGTGATCATCGTCTTGCTCGTCGTGAGCCTCGGGAACAGCGGCATCGTCGCGGCGGTGATCATCGGCATCCTGGCGTTCTTCGGCCTCGCCGTGGTCTACATCTGGTTGAGCACCAAACTCGCTCTCGTCCCCAGCGCGCTGATGATCGAGCGGATGACCCTCCGAAGTGCCGTCGCGCGGTCCTGGTCCCTCACCGAGGGGTATTTCTGGCGCACCTTTGGGATCTCCGCGCTTGTCGCCGTGATCGTGGGAATCGTGAGCCAGGTGGTGACGTTTCCGATCAACTTCATCGCTCCGATCGCCACCAGCCTCATCGACCCGCAAGGCCAGAACGGCACCGGGACTGTCGTGCTCGTCGCCGTTCTCTCGCTGCTCGTCATCGTGGTCGCGGTCGTCTTCCAATCGATCACCTCTGTGGTGCAATCGGCCACCACGGGTCTCCTCTACCTCGACCTGCGCATCCGCAAGGAGGGCCTCGACCTGGAGCTGGTGCGCTATGTCGAGGCGAAGCAGACAAATTCCGCGGTGACGGACCCCCTTCTTCACGGCGTTCCGGTCGCGAGCCAGCCGGTGCCCGACGAGTCTCCGTGGGCGTGATCTTCACGCTCCTCGCGGATGTGCCGGTGGATCCGGATTCCGCCGAGGCCCAACGCTGGGTGATCCAGGAACTGTCGAAACCGGAATACCGGGCCGCGCAGCCCACCTGGTTCGACCGCGCCTCGAAGGCCTTTCTTGACTGGCTGCAGTCGCTCAAGATCGACAGCGGACCCGGCGTGCAGGGGCCGATCCTGATCCTCGCGCTGATCGTGATCGTCGCCGCCCTCGTCGCGGCGTTCTTCATCTTCGGGGCGCCGAGGCTCAACCGCCGGAGCGCGGCGAGCGGCATCCTCTTCGGCGACAACGATGCCCGGGATGCCGCCGCGATGCGCCGTGCCGCCGAAGACGCCGCCGGCCGGTCGGACTGGGTGCTCGCCATCGAGGAGAGCTTCCGCTCGATCGCCCGAGGGCTGGCCGAACGCACCCTCGTCACGGTCTCCCCCGGCACCACCGCGAGGGATTTCGCTGCTCGCGCCGGAATCGTGCTTCCCGGGTTCGCCGAGCGGCTCTCGACCGCGGCATCCGCCTTCGACGACGTGCGGTACCTCGGTCGGGAGGGTACGGAGTCGGCCTACAGCGATGCCGCCCGGCTCGAGAAGGACCTCCGTGCGCTCCGCCCCGCGGAGCAATCGACGGTGGGTGCACCATGACGGCGACGGCCGCGGCGACCACCCTCACGCCGACCATTCGCGCGGCGACGCGCCGGTCGCTGTTCTGGATCATCGCGGCGGTCTTCCTCATCCTGATCGCGGTGATCGCTCTCGCCGCCACCGGTGCCTCGAGCGGAGGCGTTCCGTTCTCGGCGACCAATGCGGCACCCGCGGGGAGCAAGGCCATCGCCGAGGTGCTGCGCCAGCAGGGCGTGGATGTGTCGGTGCCGGTCACCCTCTCCGGCGCAAAGTCCGCCCTGCGTGGCTCCACCGGCTCGACGCTGTTTCTCTTCGACCCGGACGGCAATCTCGACAAAGCCCAGTTGCGCAGCCTCACAGCGCTCGCAGATCACGTCGTGGTGCTGTCGCCCACCTACGCGCAGGTCTCGGCGCTGGCCCCGGAAGTCGGTCTCGCCGGCATCGTCGGCCGCAGCTCCCTCTCCGCGGGCTGCGACCTTCCCGCGGCACGCGCGGCCGGTCGGGTGAGCGGTGCCGGATCCGGGTTCCGGGTGCTGGATCCCGCCGCAGAGACGACCGCGTGCTTCGCGAGCGGAAAGCGCACCTTCTCCGTCGTGGATATCGCCCGGGCCGGCCGGCACATCACCGTGGTCGGCACGACGGACGCCTTCGACAACGAACATGTCTCCCAGCGGGGGAACGCGGCGCTCGCGCTCACCCTGCTCGGGCAGAGCGACCGACTGGTCTGGTACCTGCCCACGATCGACGACTCCTCCATCAGCGGCCCGAGCATCGCCGAGCTCACTCCGGCCTGGGTCGGCGGGGTGTCCGCACTGCTGATCATCGTGGCGATCGTCGCCGCCTTCTGGCGCGGACGACGTCTCGGCCCGCTCGTGGTCGAGAACCTTCCCGTGGTCGTGCGGGCGAGCGAGACGATGGAGGGCCGCGCGCGGCTCTACCAGAAGGGTGCGGCCCGCCTCCGGGCACTCGACTCGCTGCGCATCGGTTCCGTCTCTCGACTGGCCACCCTGTGCGGGCTGTCACGTCTGGCTTCGGTGGATGACGTGATCGCCGCGGTCGCGAGCGTCACCGCCAGGGATCCCGCCGACATCCGCGCCCTCCTCCTCACCGCGGACCCTCGAAACGACCGAGAGCTGGTGCGGCTCTCCGACGAGTTGCTCGAGCTCGAGCGCACCGTCGCCCGCGACATCCGACTGTCCTGACCCAGACCGACACCATGGAGAATGAACGAATGACCGAGACCGACCTGGCCGCACCATCCCCCGAATCCCCCGTGCTCGATACCGCAGCCGGATCGCCGGCACTCCGGGAGCAATTCGCCCGGGTGCGCGTGGAGGTCGGCAAGGCTGTCGTCGGGCAGGATGGCGCGGTCACCGGGCTCATCATCGCGCTGCTCGCCGGCGGTCACGTGCTGCTCGAGGGCGTGCCGGGCGTCGCGAAGACCCTCCTCGTGCGCACCCTGAGCCGAGCCTTGCAGCTCGAGACGAAGCGTGTGCAGTTCACGCCGGACCTCATGCCGGGAGACGTCACGGGCTCGCTGGTCTACGACGCGCGCAGTGGCGAGTTCGACTTCCGCGCCGGGCCGGTCTTCACCAACATCCTGCTCGCGGACGAGATCAACCGCACTCCCCCGAAGACCCAGTCCGCCCTTCTCGAGGCGATGGAGGAACGCCAGGTGAGCGTGGATGGCGAGACCCGCCCGCTGCCGGTGCCGTTCATCGTGGCCGCCACCCAGAACCCGATCGAGTACGAGGGCACCTATACGCTTCCGGAGGCTCAGCTCGACCGCTTCCTGCTCAAGCTCGTGCTCGAGATCCCCGAGCGGGCCGATGAGGTCGAGGTGCTCACGCGAAGTGCCGCAGGCTTCAACCCGCGCAACCTCCAAGCCGCGGGCGTCACCGCGGTGCTGGATGCCGCGCAGCTGGCCGCCGCCCAGGTGGAGGTCGGGCGGGTGCGGGCATCCCCCGACCTGCTCGCCTACATCGTCGACCTGGCGCGCGGCACCCGCCAGAGCCCGAGCGTGAAGCTCGGGGTGAGCCCGCGCGGCACCACCGCGCTGCTTTCCGCCGCGAAGGCGTGGGCGTGGCTCAACGGATTCGACTCGATCACTCCCGACCACGTGCAGGCGATGGTGCTGCCGGTGTGGAGGCATCGCATCCAGCTGCGACCGGAGGCCGAGCTCGAAGGGGTCGCGCCGGATTCCATCCTGCGCTCGATCCTCAGCCAGGTGCAGGTGCCGATCTAGATGCGGAGCCTCTGATGGCGTGGTCCGGACGGTTCGTGCTGCTCGTCGCGCTCGGGATCGTGCCGATCGTCGTCTTCGACCAGCCCGACTGGCTCGGCCTCTGGCTTCTTCTGGCTGCGCTCCTCGGGACGCTCGATCTGGTGCTCGCCGGCTCCCCCCGCCAGCTCCGACTCGAGCGAGAGCTGCCGGATCGGGTGCGACTCGGCGAGACCGTCGCATCCGCCCTGCTTCTCACGAACGCGGGTCGACGCACCGTGCGCGGCATCGTACGGGATGGCTGGCAGCCCTCCGCCGGCGCAGCACCGACACGGGCCCGCCTGACGCTCCCGGCCGGAGAGCGACGACGGATCGAGACAGCCCTCACCCCATTCCGTCGAGGCGAACGCCGCGCCGCGCAGGTGACCGTGCGGTCGTTCGGACCGCTCGGACTGCTCGCCCGCCAGGCGACGATCGAGCTGCCCGGCGCGATCAAGGTCCTTCCGCCCTTCAACTCCCGCAAGCACCTGCCCTCCCGGCTCGCCCGCCTTCGCGAGCTCGACGGTCGAACCAGCGTGATGATCCGGGGCCAGGGAACCGAGTTCGACAGCCTGCGCGAATACGTGCGTGGCGATGACGTGCGCTCGATCGACTGGCGCGCGACCGCGCGGCGCAGCGATCTGGTCGTGCGCACCTGGCGCCCAGAGCGAGACCGTCGCGTCGTGATCGTGATCGACAGTGGACGCACGTCCGCGGCGCGTATTGCGAACGAGCCGCGCATCGATACCGCCTTCGAGTCGTCCCTGTTGCTCGCGGCGCTCGCCACCCGGGCGGGTGACCGGGTGGACGTCGTGGTCTTCGATCGTCGCGTGCGCGGCAGGATCCAGGGTGCGAGCGGCCCAGAGTTGCTTTCCCGCATGGTCAATGTGATGGCCCCGATCGACCCGGAGCTCATCGAGATGGACTGGTCGGCAGTGCCCTCGCTCGTGCGATCGGTGACGAGCCAGCATGCACTTGTCGTGCTGATGACTTCGATCGATGCCGCCGGCGGATCGCGCGGACTGCTGGGGATGCTTCCGCAGCTCACGCGCAAGCACACCGTCGTCGTGTCCTCCGTGACCGACCCCTCGGTGCTCTCCGCCTCCGTGGAGCGAGGCGACCGGGACGAGGTCTACCGTGCAGCAGCGGCGGAACGCGCCATGCTCGACACCACCCGCGTCTCGGCGGCGATCCGGCAACTCGGAGCGGATGTCGTCACCGGCGCCCCCGCGGACCTGCCGCCGGCCCTCGCCGACCGCTATATCGCGCTGAAGGCCGCCGGGCGGCTGTAGCGGGCCTCGATACGGTCGCTGCACGACCTCCTCGACCAGTGCTGGTCGAGGAGGTCCCGTCCGCAGCGCGTATCGAGACCCGCGACGTTCTACTCGACCGGCACTGCCGCCGAGACCGCTTCGGTCAGCTTGGCGCCGAGGCCGGCATCAACGCTCGTCCAATACCAGAGGAAACGGTCCTTGATGCGGTCGACGGTCAACGAGTTGTACTGTCCGACCAGGGTGCCGAGGAGGCGCTCCTTCGAGGCATCGTCGAATACCTGGCGGTACAGCGTGCCCGCCTGGCCGAAGTCGTCGTCCTCCGAGTGCAGGGTCTGCGCCGCACGGATCAGCTCTCCGTCGGTGTCCCAGCCACCGACTCCGGCCTTGGCCGGATCGGCGACAGGTCCTCCGTAGGAGTTCGGCACGTAGGTGCGCGCCGTCGCATCGCTGAACTCGTAACGCATGTGGCCCTCGTGCTCGTAGTTGTGCACTTCGGCGGCATGCGGCTGGTTCACGGGGAGCTGGTTGTAGTTGGTGCCGACGCGGGCGCGCTGGGCGTCCGGGTAGGAGAACACGCGTGCCATGAGCATCTTGTCCGGGCTGATGTCGATGCCGGGCACGAGGTTCGAGGGCGAGAACGCGGCCTGCTCGATCTGGGCGAAGAAGTTCTCCGGGTTTCGGTTCAGCGTGTAGTGGCCCACCGGGATCAGCGGGTAGTCGGAGTGCGGCCAGACCTTCGTGATGTCGAAGGGGTTGAACCGGTAGGTCTTCGCATCCTCGTAGGGCATGACCTGGACGAACACATCCCAGGTCGGGAAGTCGCCGCGCTCGATCGCCTCGTGCAGGTCGCGGCGGTAGTAGTCCGCGTCGGCGCCGGCGATCTTCTCGGCCTCTTCCGCGGTGATGTTGTGCACACCCTGGCGAGACTTGAAGTGGTACTGCACCCAGAAACGCTCGCCCGCGGCATTGATCCACTGGTAGGTGTGCGACCCGTAGCCGTTGAGTTCACGCCACGAACGGGAGAGTCCGCGGTCGCCCATCAAGTAGGTGACCTGGTGGGCCGACTCCGGCGACAGCGTCCAGAAATCCCACTGCATGTCTGCATCGCGCAGCCCGGAACCGCCGAGGCGCTTCTGGGAGTGGATGAAGTCCGGGAACTTCATCGCGTCGCGAATGAAGAACACTGGCGTGTTGTTGCCGACGATGTCGTAGTTGCCCTCGGTCGTGTAGAAGCGGAGAGCATAGCCACGCACATCGCGCCAGGTGTCGGGGGATCCCTGCTCTCCGGCGACTGAGGAGTTGCGCTGCAGCACCTCGCTCTTGGTGCCCGGCTGGAAGACTGCCGCACGGGTGTACATCGACACGTCTTCGGTGACCTCGAACTCACCGAAAGCGCCACCGCCCTTCGCGTGGGGGTTGCGCTCCGGCACGCGCTCCCGGTTGAACGAGGCCAGCTTCTCGACCAGGTAGCGGTCGTGCAGAGCGGTGACCCCGTCGGGCCCGGTGGTGAGCGAATACTCGTCGCTCTCGACCGGCGTTCCGGACTGGGTGGTAGTCGGTTCTGTCACTGGTCTATCTCCTTAATCGTTGGCAGCAGAGAAGTCATGGGGAGCGCGGGGAGCACCGATCCCTGGCAGGTGGAGCACAGCCCCCAGAAGGTCACTTCGGCTGTGGCGATGGCGAAGCCGTTGGTGTCGATCGGTGTGAGGCAGGGAGCCGACCCGTGCGCACAGTCGACATCGGCGACCAGTCCGCAGGTGGTGCACACGACGTGGTGATGGTTGTCCCCGATACGCCGCTCGTAGAGGGCGGCGGATCCGGCCGACTCGATGCGACGGATCATCCGGGCGGCGGTCAGATCGGCGAGAACGTTGTGCACGGACTGGATGGAGAGACCGGCGCCGGATGCCACCCGAAGCCTCTCAGCGGTGGAGTGCGGATGCTCGGCCAGCGCTTCGAGCACGGCGAGACGACCCGGCGTCACACGCAGCCCTGCGGCACGAAGCGCGGTCCCCAGCTCGACATCCATCTCTTCCAGTGTGCCACTAATCGTGAACCACTCAAAATTGTGAGGATTCTCAGGCGGCGACGATCCTCCGGGCTCCCGCTTCGAACTCGTCGAGATCGCCGGTCTCGCCCGCACGCACGGCGCGCCTGCCGATGACCCACTGGTAGAACAGGAACGACCCGAGCGCCACAGTGCCGATACCGATCTTGATCACCCAGGGCCAGTCCTGGCGGGTGACGAAGCCTTCGATGATGCCGGAGACGAGCAGGGAGAGGATCAGGCCGATCGCCACGGCGAAAAGCGCGCGTCCCTCCTCGGCGAGCGCCTGCCCCCTGGTGCGGGCGCCGGGAGCGATCCAGGCCCAGAAGATCGTCATCCCGGCCGCCCCCGCCACGAAGATCGAGTACAGCTCGAGCTGGCCGTGTGGCGCGATGTAGAGGAAGAAGATATCGAGGCGGTCATGGGACGCCATGAGGGCCCCGGACAGCCCGATGTTCTGCGCATTCGAGAACAGGAGGTAGGGCGAGTAGACCCCGACGATGCCGTACGCGATGCACTGGGCCGCGAGCCACGCGTTGTTCGTCCAGACCTGCCCGGTGAACGACGACGGGGAGTGGTTCGAGTAGTAGTTCACGAAGTCCTGCTCCACGAACTGCTTGCGGAACTCCTCGGTGCCGAAGTGGGAGAGCACGCCGGGGGTGTTGAGCGCCCAGTAGCCGTAGAGCAGGGCGATCCCTGCCGTTGCCAAGGCGACGACAAGGCTGGTCCAGCGGATGCGGTACAGCGCCGCGGGAAGCTGCGCCCCGAAGAAGGTGGGCAGCTGGCTCAACACGTTGGTTCCGGCACCGGTGAATCGCAGCCTCGCCCGGGAGAGCGACAGCGAGAGCCGGTCACCCTGCACGGACTGCCCCGCGGTGGTCTTGATAGCGGAGAGCTGACTCGCGCCGGACTGGTACCGCTCGATCAGCTCGTCGGATTCGCTGCCGGTGAATCGCCTCTTGGCTCCGAGCCGGGCAAGGTCGTCCCACTCATCGCGGTGCGCGGCGGAGTAGGCATCGAGATCCATCTGTTTAGATACTAGACATGGCGACGGCGACGCAGGGTAGTGCGGGCATTCCCGACGGCTCGGACGAGCTGGAGCTCATGACCGGCGAGGCCGTCAGCCTCGACCTCAGGCCCACGAGCTTCGTGTTGCGCGCCGCCGGCGCGATCATCGATTTCGTCGTCTACTTCGGCCTCTGGTTGCTCATCCTGCTCGCCGTGTCTTCGCCTTTTTTCCGCGGATTCCTCGACGAGGCGAGCGCCGCGGCGGTCACCGTCACCGCACTCGTGTTCTGCCTCGTCGTCGCCCCGACCGCCGTGGAGACCCTCACCCAGGGCAAGTCCCTGGGCAAGCTCGCGGTGGGCGCGCGGATCGTGCGGGACGACGGCGGATCGATCGGCCTGCGCCACGCCTTCATCCGCTCGCTCACCGGCGTGCTGGAGGTGTTCTCGACCTTCGGCGGCATCGCGTCGATCACCGCCCTGCTGAACGGTCGGACCAAGCGCGTCGGCGACCTGCTCGCCGGCACCTACAGCCAGAACGAGCGCGTGTCCAAGGTCACGACCCCGGTGTTCGGGGTGCCTGTCGAACTGCTCGGCTGGGCCGCGACAGCCGACGTCGCCCGCCTGCCCGACGGCCTCTCGCGCCGCATCGCCCAGTTCCTCCGCCAGGCCCCGAGACTGACCCCGGATGCGCGCGCCCGCCTCTCCCGCTCGCTCGCCACCGAGGCATCCGTCTTCGTCTCACCGCTCCCCCAGGCGAACGCGGAACTCTTCCTCGCCGCGGTCTCCGCCCTGCGCCGGGACAGGGAGTTCACCGGCCTGACGCTCGAAGCCCAGCGTCTCGAGCACCTGCGTCCCGCCCTGGAGGGACTGCCGCACGGCTTCCCGGAGCGCTAGGGAATGGCTCTCACTGCTCGGTCCAGTACGGATCGCTGAGAAGTCGAGTGCCCCATCGCGCCCGAAGAGCCGCAATCTCGCGGGGAAGGACCGCCGCGTCGCGCGTCTTCGACTCGAAGTGCATCATCGTGGCGTGCGGCGTCCACAGGTTCCGCCGCCCGGTGGCCGCCACCTTCAGCGACAGATCGACATCGTTGTAGTTGCCGGCAAAGTCCAACGAGAATCCCCCCACCTCCCAGAAGGTGTCCGCTCGGATCATGGCGCAGGCCGCCGTGACGCCCGAAACCTCCCGGTCGACCTTCATCGACCCGAGCCGGTCGTCTCGGGATGCGTTCCAGCCCAGAGCACTGTGGCCCGCCCAGCTCGCGGTGTACAGGTGGCCACCGTGCTGGACAGTGCCGTCTTCGAAGAAGAGCAGCGTGCCGACGAGGCCGACCTCCTCCTGCTGGGCGAGACCGAGCAACGTCTCGATCCACTCGCGCGAGATGAGCTCGACGTCATCGTTGAGCAGAATGAGGTATTCACCCCGGGCGAAGAGTGCCCCTCGATTCATCTTTGCCGAGAAATTGAACTCCTCGCTCCACCTCACCAGACGAAGCCGTTCACCGCCGACGAGAATGAGTTGGTCGATTACGGCCTGCGGGGTCGCGTCATCGGCGACGACCACGATCTCGAAGGCGCCGTAGGTCGATTGGTCCACAATGCCGCGCACCGCGTCGACGACCAACACGCTCTGCCGACCGTGGACCAGAGCACTGCTCCCTCGGGTGGGGATGATGATCGACACGACCGGGTGCTGGCCCATCACCGGATATCGGATCCGCAGCGATCCGTCTTGGGATTCGATCGAGTGCGCGATCCCGAGTCCGTCGAGAAAGCGAGAAACAACCTCGCGATCGGCTGAGGGCGCCCGGAGGGAGGGCACGGTTTCGACCGAAAGCACCTCGGGGATCCTGAGCGTTCGCGCCGGGTACTGGCAGAGCCGCAGTGCCAATTCGAACGCGTGCGAGCCACTCGCGTTCGGCGCGAACCCTCCGGTTTGCCGCACCGCTTCAGTGCGGAAGCCGCGCACCGGTCCGAGGTAGTCCTGGGATCGCAGGCGAATCGGCGAGCCCGACGGCCGTCGCACGATCCCCCCATCGGGCTGGAGGCTGTCGCCGTAGAAGACGTCCACATCGAATCGCGCCAGGGCGGACCGGATCACCGTGAGAGCCCGGGAAGCAAGACCTACCGAAGAATCGGCCCAGACGATCCAGTCCGACGTGGTGCGTGCCAGCATCTCGTTGAGTTCGGCGGACCCGGCCGCTCCATCGACGGCACGGACGGTCGCCTCTGCCACTCCCGAGTGTCGCCGGAACGCTGTGAGGGCTGCGTCGATTTCTGACCGCACCATTCCTGAGCAGTCGACCCACCATTCGAGGATCGGCGAGCGATTCACTCGCGAGTACCGCGGTGCAGCACCCTCCCGGCGACCCGCACCGGAATGGTCACGGCACGACCGACCCTCCAGGGGAGGGACTCGCGCAGCGCGAGGAGTTGCTGCTCGGCGCTCAGTTGCTCCGATGGAGTAAGCACGGCACCTGCCGAGAGTTGAGCGAGCTGTGCTTCGAGCCCCTTCACCCGATCCACCAACTCCAGCTGCCGCTCGAGCGTGAGCATCCGGTCGTTCGCCTCGAGTCGCGCCTCTGGCCCCGCCCAGGCTCCGTCAATCGACTCGGTCACGGCGCTCGCTTCTCCCTTTTTCCTGCTGACAGGCCAACTGTACCGCCCCGGTGTGAGGGCGATCGGATGCCGCCGATAATGGTGTGTGACCGAAATCGAGAGACGAACGCGACCGATCGTGATCGCCGTCATCCCCACTTTCAGGCCCGATGATGGCGTGCTTCGAGGTGTTGAGTCGCTGAGGTCGCAGGTCGAAGCAGTCATCATCGTCGATGACGGCAGCCCGGCGGGAACTGCCGAAATACTGGATTCGCCCCCTCTGGCAGGCATCGAAATCATCCGCAGTTCCACGAATCTCGGCATCGCGGCGGCGCTCAATACGGGCATTCGTCGCGCGCTCGAGAGAGGCGCGGACTTCGTGCTCACCGTTGACCAGGACACTCAGCTTCCCGGACACTACGTCGCCGACTGCGTGACTGCGTTCCGAATCGCGTCACCAGAGACTCAGCTCGGCATCGTCTGTACCGACCGCGTCAATGGGCAACCGTCGATCCCCGAGCGCTACACGCCGGAGGGACTCGGGCTCGTGCGAGAGGCGATCCAGTCGGGATTCCTGATCAGTGCCGAATGCCTCACCGAGTGCGGGCTCTTCGACGAACGCCTCTTCATCGACTGCGTTGACACCGAATACTGTCTCCGCATCGCCCGGTCCGGCTACCGCATCGCAGTCGGACCGGGCACCGACATCAGCCACTCTCTCGGTGAACAGGCTCCTCTCCGACCATTCGGAATCACCCGAAGACTCCCTGACGGACGTCCCGAGACCTACGAGTACCACGGCCCGACGCGGCGGTACTTCATCGCTCGCAACAACGTGGATCTCTACCTGCGATACGCACGCATTCGCCCCCGCTGGGTGATCTCAGCGGTCAAACGCGAACTGTCGCCGACCTTCACCACCATCGTTTCCGGCCCTCGCCGCGGTCGCCAGCTACTCGCAACGATCGTCGGAGCGGTTCACGGCCTCATTCGAAAGCGCGGCCCGATGTCGCCCGGCCTCCGTGCGCTCCTTTCCGGATCGAGAAACTAGCGCGCTCGACGCACCCGGTCTTTCTCCAGCGATCGAGCATCGATCGTCTTCCAGTCGTCCAGCCTCACCCGGAGAGCCCGCCCATAGTTCCGCCACTTCGACACGTGGTACCAGGGATTGACCACCAGCCAGCGCACCCTCTCGCCAAACCCGAAGTCCCGGTCTCGGATGATGTGCAGGGAGTCCTTCAGGATTCCGTAGCCGGCGCGCAGGATCCGGTCACCGATTCCATAGACCCGACCCGATGCATCCACGCGTCGCATGGCGAGGGTCTCGTCGAAGATCCGCTTGCCATACTCTCCGAAGGTGAGGTCGTTCGAATGCTCGACCGCGGCTGCCGCAACGTAGGCCTTGCGATACCCCGCCTCGATGAGGTCTCGCGCGAAGGCCATGTCCTCCGAGTAGGAGAGATCACGGTAGGGAATCACGTCCAGCAGAAAGTCACGCCGGGTCGCGGAGTTCACGTCTGAGTAGAACGCCAGAAGGTCCATTTCGACAGGGGTGGGTTCTCGGTCACCGCGCTCATAGACCGTCACACCAGCGCCGAAGCGGTCGAACACCGCCTCGATCTCGTACCTCTGCAGAGGAAAGCAACCCGGCCTCGGATCCTGCCTGCCGAAAACTGCCACAGCGTCGATCCCGGTCGGGTCCAGCGGTGCGGTGATGGCAGCGAGCCATCCCGTGTCGAGGGGGATCGCATCCTGGGTCAGATAGGCGAGAAGCCTGCCTCGAGCGAGGCGTGCGGCGAGGTTGCGGGTCTTGCCGTGACCGAACTCGGAGTTGGGGATCTCGTGAAGCCGCACCGACGGATGCCCACGCACGATGTCGAGACTGCGGTCGGTCGACCCGGAGTCGATGACCAGGATCTCGACCGAACCATCGAAGTCCTGGCGCTCCAGCATGTCGAGGAGCCGCTCGAGGTAGAGCTCGCCATTGAGCACGGGGATGATGATGGTCGCGTCGAGGGATGCGACCTCACGAGTGTCTCCCGATCCGTCACCCACTCAGAGTGCCGTTCGCATCGCCGCTTCGAACGAACCGATGAACTGGCTCGCCGGGTCCGACCAGTCGGTCTCCCCGACCGATCGGGATATCCGCTCTCCGTGCTCGGCCGCGTCAGGGCGATCGACGATCGCGATGATCCGCTCAGCGATCGCTTTGGGCGACATGGGCACATACTCGACATTGGGGCTGTCGAAAACGCCGCGCGTGTTCGGGGCGTCGTTCACCACCGGCACGACTCCGCTCGCCATGAGTTCCATCGGCAGAAGCGACATGTTGGTCAGCGAGAGCACCAGGCCAGCGGCGCAACGGTTGTAGATCTCGTCAAGTTTCGCAATGTCGACAGCCTTGTGATTGACGTGCGGGAACGGCACGTCGTATCCCGACATGTCCCAGCCCACCAGATTGATGGTGATGTCCGGACGCAACCGGCTGACTTCGCTCAGCGCGAGGAGACCGAATTCGGTCGCCCGGCGGGGAGTGGGGGGACGGGCATAGAAGACGATTTCGGTGCGTGGAGCCGTGTTCCGATAGGTGTATCGACTGGTGTCCACGGCGAAATCGTACGCATCGCAGGACATGCCGAACTCGCTGCGCAACTTCTCTCCCAGCCACTGTCCGGCGGCGATTCCGTGGAAGCCGAGCCGATAAGAGTTCTCCGCAAGCACGTAGTCACTTCCCTGGGCGAAGAAATAGGGCTCGAAGTCCTGGGCGAAGTAGAACCTCTTCGCGTCTCCCTCGTACCGGTGGGCTGCGTAGGTGGCCTCCCAGTCCGACGCGACGATGGCGTCGTACCCTGGCGCAAAGCCTTCGGCCGGGTCGTAGAGCTTCATCTCTCCGGCGAGCGTGGGATAACCACTCATCGACCGCATCATCGACTGGATCTCCTCGACATTCACGCGGGGATAGCGCCCGGGGGAGTAGAGATACACAGTGAGTTCGTGCCCGGCCTCCTCGAGAAAGCTCATGAATCGGAAGGCATTCTGATGGCCGCCGCTGGTTCGGCTCGGGGGCGAAATCACCCACGCGACCTTGTATTTACCGTCCACGCCCTCGTTCACATGACCGTTGAAGTCCTGTGGCCTAGTCCAGTCGACCGCGATCACGTCGTCGCGATAGACCGACGAGAGAGGTGTGACGACGAAGGGCCCGAACCGGTTCGTCAGGTACTTGGCGCTCCGCCAGGCCATCGAGCGGACGCCCTCCGTCCTCAGCGTGGCTGCAGCGCGACCGAGAGCGTTCACGCGTGGGTTCCCAGGCGGAGGGTGGGCACTTCGGAGTCATGGATCACAGATAGACCCTACAGAACCCGGAAGGACCGCACTCCCGAAACGACCCGTTCGAGCTGGTCATCGGACATACCCGCCCAGAGCGGAAGCCGCACCAACCGGCGGGAGAAATCCTCGCTCTTCGTGAGGGGCTGGAGCGATCGGCCGTAGCGGCGACCCGCCGTGCTGCTGTCCAATGGCACATAGTGGAAGGTCGCCACGATGCCGAGATTCGCGAGATGGGCAATCAGCGCGCCCTGCGCATCCCAGGTCGGCATGAGCAGGTAGAACAGGTGGGCACCATGGATTCCGAGTGGTGGACTCATGCGCTCGACCCGATTCGCGTGCGCCCAGTCCTCGAGTTCACGGGCATAGTGATCCCAGACAGCGAATCGACGCCGCTGGATCTCGGCGAAGTCGTCGAGTTGCGAGTCGAGGACCGCCGCGTTGAGCTCGCTCGGAAGGTAGCTCGACCCCCAATCGACCCAGCTGTACTTGTCCACCTGCCCCCGCAGGAATTGCGAGCGGTTGGTGCCCTTCTCCCTCATGATCTCGGCACGCTCCACAAACTGTGGATCGTTGATCTGCAGGGCGCCGCCTTCTCCACACTGCACGTTCTTGGTGCTGTGGAAGCTCTGGGCAGCGAGGATCCCGACGGATCCGAGCGTTCGGCTCCCCGCGATCACACCCAGCCCGTGCGCGTTGTCCTCGATGATCGGAAGCCCGTGGTCCAGGGCGATCGCCTCGATGGAATCGATATCGACCGGCACTCCCCCGTAGTGCATGATCGAGATCGCTTTGGTCTGCGTTCCTACCGCTTCGCTCACCTGCTGAGGATCGAGGTTTCCCGTGGCGGGATCGAGGTCCACGAACACGCATCGGGCTCCCGTTCTCGCCACAGCATCGGCCGCGGAGGGGAACGTGAAGCTCGGCACGATCACCTCGTCGCCGACACCGATGCCGAGCAGGGATGTCGCCATCTCGAGCGCATGGGTGGCCGAGGTGGTCACGAGCACCTGCCCCGAGCCGCTGAGCGCGCGGATCTTGTCGGCAGCCGCCTTGGTGAACGCACCGTCGCCGTGAAGATGGCCGGAGGAGAGCACTGACTCGAGGTTGCGCAGCTCAGACTGGCTGCGATACGGACGCGAGAACGGGACTACGTCGGAAGCTATGCGGACCGCACTGTTCATCATCGACCACTAGGTTTTCGGCCGCCTCGGCGAGGCGAACTTATGTCAGCTTAGGATTCTCCAAGCTTTCACACTGGATGCGACGCGCCCCAGTTTCAGTCGAAACCGGGGGCGCTCGCAAGCCGTTAGTACCGGTAGTGGTCGACCTTGTACGGTCCGTCGACGGGAACGCCGATATACGCCGCCTGCTGGTCCGACAGCACAGTGAGCTTCACACCGAGGGCATCGAGGTGAAGTCGTGCCACCTTCTCGTCCAGGTGCTTCGGAAGCACGTAGACGCCGAGCGGATAGTTCTCGCCCCGCACGTACAGCTCGATCTGCGCGAGCACCTGGTTGGTGAAGGAGTTGCTCATCACGAACGAGGGGTGCCCGGTGGCGTTACCGAGGTTCATCAGGCGACCTTCAGACAGCACGAGGATGCTGCGACCGGTGGGCAGCCGCCACTCGTGGACCTGCGGCTTGATCTCGATCTTCTCGGTACCGGCGAGCTTCTCGAGGCCAGCGATGTCGATCTCATTGTCGAAGTGGCCGACGTTCGCAACGATGGCGAGGTGCTTCATCCCGAGCATGTGTTCGACAGTGAGCACGTTCTCGTTGCCGGTGCCCGTGACGAAGATGTCGACGTCGCCGACGACATCCTCGATGGTCGTGACCTGGAATCCGTCCATTGCGGCCTGAAGCGCGTTGATCGGGTCGATCTCGCTCACGATCACGCGAGCACCCTGGCCCTTGAGCGCTTCGGCAGCGCCCTTTCCGACATCTCCGTAGCCGGCGACGAAGACGACCTTGCCGCCGATGAGCACGTCGGTTGCCCGGTTGATGCCGTCGGGCAGCGAGTGACGGATACCGTACTTGTTGTCGAACTTGCTCTTGGTCACCGAGTCGTTGACATTGATGGCCGTGAACTGCAGTTCGCCGGCTCGTGCCAACTCGTACAGGCGGTGCACACCGGTGGTGGTCTCCTCGGTCACGCCCATGATCTCGGCGGCGATGTTGGTCCACCGGTCGCGTGACGACGCGAGCGAGGCGCGAAGGGTGTCGAGGATGACACGCCATTCGTGCGTGTCGCTCTCGGTGGCATCCGGAACCGCTCCGGCGAGCTCGTATTCACGGCCCTTGTGCACGAGGATGGTGGCGTCTCCGCCATCGTCGAGGATCATGTTCGGACCGGCCCAGTTCTCCCCCGCGGCGGCGGCCTCGGCACTCCAGTCGAAGATCTGGGAGGTGCACCACCAGTAGTCCTCGAGGGTCTCGCCCTTCCAGGCGAATACCGGTGATCCGGCAGGATTCTCGACGGTGCCGTTCGGGCCGACGGCGATCGCCGCCGCCGCTTCATCCTGGGTCGAGAAGATGTTGCAACTCGCCCAGCGCACCTGCGCCCCGAGAGCGACGAGGGTCTCGATGAGCACGCCGGTCTGCACGGTCATGTGCAGGGATCCCGCGATCCGCGCGCCGGCGAGCGGCTTCGACTCGCCGAATTCCTCCCTCAACGCCATGAGGCCGGGCATCTCGTTCTCGGCAAGGCGGAACTGGTGACGCCCCGACTCGGCGAGGGAGAGGTCGGCGACCTTGAACTGGAGAGCTGTGCTGGCGCTGGCGCTGGGAGCGGTAATGGTCATGGGTATAGGCTACGCGCCCACGAGATGCCGTGCCTGTCAGACCGCCCACAGTGGCGTGCGCTGCTTCCCGTGCGCTGCCCGGGCATCTTCGCGTGCCCGCCGCCTACTCTCTGATCAGTGCTCTCTGATCAGTGCGAGGACGGCGTCGCGGATGCGTTCCATCACCGCCGCTGTGCCGGCCTCCACGTTCAGCCGAAGCAATGGTTCCGTGTTCGAGGGGCGCACATTGAACCACCAGAACGGCTCGTCCTGACCGACCATTCCGGTGATCGTCAGTCCGTCAAGCTCATCGAAGTCGCCCGTGCCCGTGTAGGCCTCGACGATGCGGTTGTAAGCGGCCGGGATGTCCGTGACTGTCGAGTTGATCTCCCCGCTCATCGCGTACGGGGTGTACCTCTTCGAGATCGCCGAGACCGGCTCCGATCCCGAGCCGAACGCGGCCAGGAAGTGCATCGCAGCGAGCATGCCGTTGTCCGCTCCCCAGAAATCGCGGAAGTAGTAATGCGCGGAATGCTCCCCGCCGAAAATCGCGCCGGTGAGACGCATCTGGTCTTTGATGAGCGAATGGCCGACCTTGGTGCGCACCGGGATGGCGCCCGCCGCCTCGATTGTCTCCGCCACGATGTTCGAGGTGATGAGGTTGTGAAGCACGAAGATGTCGCCCTCCGGCTGCAGCCTGCGCACTCTGGTGATCTCCCTCAGCGCGACCACGGCGGCGACGGCGGACGGTGTGACGGCCTGGCCCTTTTCGTCCACGACGAAACAGCGGTCTGCATCGCCGTCGAAAGCGAGCCCCAGGTCGGCCGCGTGTTCGACAACCGCCTTCTGCAGAGCCACGATGTTCTTCGGATCCAAGGGGTTGGCTTCGTGGTTGGGGAAGGTTCCGTCCAGTTCGAAATAGAGCGGGATGATCTCGATCGGCAATGCCGGCAACCCGGCAGCGGTCCCGAGGACGGCAGGCACGGTCATCCCCCCCATGCCGTTGCCGGCATCCACGACGACCCGAATGGGACGGATGGCGGCGAGGTCCACCAACGAGCGCAAATAGACCGCGTAGTCGGCGATCACATCGACCGAGCGGAACGTACCCGGCTCCGCGACGGGCTCGATCGAAGCTTCGAGATAGGCCTGCGCGCGGTCGCGGATCCCCTTGAGGCCGGTGTCGAAACTGATGCCCTGCGCGCCCGCGCGACTGAATTTGATGCCGTTGTAGGTGGCTGGATTGTGGCTTGCGGTGCACATCGCTGCCGGAGCGTCGAAGTGGCCCGATGCGAAGTACGACTCGTCGGTGGAACACAATCCGATCGAGAGCACATTGCCGCCCCTGGCCTGCACGCCCAGCGCGAACGCCGCGGCGAAGCCGGGGGATGAGTCGCGCATGTCATGGCCGACGACGACCTCCTTGCCCGCGGCGTCGATCTCGTCCACGAACGCGGCCCCGAGAGCCGTCACGACCTCTGGCGTGAGCTGCGACCCGACGAGGCCACGCACGTCGTAGGCCTTGATGAACGGTGCGAGGTCGATGGGGGCAGTCATACTGCCAATTTACAGGGGTCGGTGTTGCTGCTCTTCTGCTGTGCCCAGCGAGACATGACGGATGACCTGCCAGCCCTGCGGCACCGAGAGTCGATCGGAGTGCTTCGCGCACAGGTCGTAACTGTGCGGCTCCGCGGTGCGACTGAGCGGCCCGAGCACCGCCATCGAGTCGGCATAGACATAGGTGAGCGTCGATACGGCGTCATTCGCGCACGCGACTTTGCTACACGGTCGACCGTCCATTTGACTCCACCCTAGCGCCGCATCCGTCCGAATCCCGCCGCGTAGAATCGGGGGATGGTCCGCTCCCGCATCGCCAGTCCGTCGGGGCGATCCGGATCGCGCGACCGACACGGCCGCGGGCTGCGTTCCGCGGTCACCGGGCCGCATCTGCCGCTCCTGCACACTCGCGCCGACCAATTCGACCTCACCGTGTCGGCGACGGCGGAATATCTCAAGGACCTCTGGCCGGACGACCTGGCCGGCGTATCCTTCGAGGTCGCCGGCCTCCCGAGCAAGATCGCCCCCGCCGGGGGAATCGACCGCTGGTGCGTGATCGTGCCCGAGAAGCGCGTGATCCTGTTCCGGCTGCCGATCGAACGCCTCGCCCGGCTGCATCGCACCGACGACCTGCACCGGCGAATGCTCATCGAGAGCTGTGTCTTCAGGGCCGTGGCCGAGCTGCTGGGCAAAGACCCCTGGGACTTGGCCCCGGAGCGCTTCCGCCACCTCTAGGGTCGCCCGTACAGCTGCGCTTCGTCAGGGGTAGATGACGATCGGGCGGGAGGCTGGTGCCGAAGGGCTCACGCTGAAGGTCGCGAGCTGTCCGTCACCGAGGTAGCTCACCGACAGCGCGAGTTTGTCGAATCCGGTGACGCGGTAGTTCGCTCCCCCGACCACCGCCTGGGTGATGGTGTGCCCCGCGGGCACGGCGACGGACAGGTCGGCTTCGCCCGAACGGGAGAGGGTGACCGTGGCATCCGTCTGGGTCGGATTCGCGAGGTGAAGCAGAGGTGTCGGTCCGGGCGCGATCGTCACCAGCGCGCGCTTCACCACACTGGTGGTCGAGGTCGACCAGGCGAAGTCTGACTGGCCAGCAGCGCCGACCGTGGAGATGCGGGCGCCAGCGACCAGCGGCTTGTCGGTGGCGATGGTCACTGTGTAACTGCCGTCGGGATAGGAGTCGAGCGGCACCTCGGTGACGATTCCGGGTTGCACCACCACCCGGACCGGGGTTGCGGCCTCCGAACCGTTCTCCGGAACTATCGTGATCTCGGCTTTGGCGGGGTCCGTGCCCGGCACATACAGGCGGATGATCGCACTCAGGTCGCCGAATCCGCTCTCGGCCTGGCGGGCGGCGACCGCCGTGCCGTTCGACAGCACCAGTCCCGGGATCACGGTGAGAGTGGAGGGCGCCGCCGACGTGCCGACGATGTCAACCCCACCGGGCTCCAGGGTGCGGACTATCGACTGCTGCAGGTCGGCGACGACCTGGCCGCCGCGACTCTGCACCCGCACGACCGGGGAGGTGATGTTCGGCGCGAAGCCGGCGAGCGACAGGACTCTCTGCCCACCGGGCGGCACGACGATGCCATCGGTGCCCGCTGCGACGATCGGGCCTGTCTCGGAGAAGATGCTGAGATTCACCGTCGCGACGACGTTGCTCGGGTTGCTGAGGGTGATGAGCGTGGTTCGACCGGTGTCCGTTGCACCGCCGACGAGCCAGCTGTCACTGCTGCCCTCTGAGCACTCGGCGGCAGCGAGTCCGACCAGGTCGCCCGAGGAGACGGCCTGGACCTGGCTGCCGGAGAGCAGCGGTACCGACGATGTGTTCGCACGCGGAGGGAGGGTCAGCAGGTCGGGGGCGACGCCCGTTGTGCTGTCCGTTGACGCAAGGGGCTCGAGGGTCGCCTTGCCGACGGTCTGGCCGTAGCGCACCGCTGGCCTGCCGACAGATGAGACCGAGGTCGCAGCTTGCCCGGTGTCATCCCCGAGTCGCAAGAGGGGGCCGGCGCAGATGCGCTGCTGGGCGGATGCCACGGGGGTGACGAGCCGGGAAGCGGGGGGTGCCGTGTGACTGGGCAACGGAACGAGCACTGCCGCACCGATCGCGACAGCAGCGACACCGATACCGATCACGCCGGTGAGCACCCGCGCGCCGACGAGAAGCGCGCCGCGCGCGGTTCTGGGGGCCTTCGCCACCGGCTCTGCGACATCCTCGACCTCGGTGACGTAGGCGCGAGTCTCGAGCGGCTCGTTTGGCCGAGCCTCGTTCGTGGGCGGAGTCTCGTCGGTCGGCTCAGTCATTCTCACCATCCCCGTCGAAGGTGTCGGCCGGCTGACCGGGGTTGGATCCGCTCACGGCGAGACGTCGACGGCGGCGAGCTGTGGGAATTCCGAGCAGCAGAGTCATACCGAAGACGATGACCTGGGAGATCAGGATCAGATTGCCGAGGGCGGTGTCGGTGTTGCCGACCGGAGTGATCGTCTTCTCGTTGGCAAGTCCGTCGAAGCGCCAGAGCAAGCCGTTGTCGGTGGCTCCGACCGGGGCGAACAGGGCATTGCTGTCGAGTGCCTCAGAGGTGCGCTTGTGCACCGCAGCGTCATCCGGCGACAGCAAGACGAAACCGATCGAGAGTCTGGTCAGTTCCGCTCCCGCGTCGAATCCGCTGCGGGATGCCAGGTTGCCCGAGACCGTCGCGATGCGTCGCGACGTCGCGTCGGCGGAGCTGGATGTCGCGGCGAGGGTCGACTGGTCGTCGAGTGTTGCTCCCGAGCCTCGTTGCACTGTGGCCGCCAGGGCGCCGCCGGGCTGGGGGGTGAGCACCAGGGTGCCGACGCGCGGATGCTCGTCGGCCTCGGCAGTGACCACTGCCGGCAGGATCCGCGACCCCGCCTCGACCACTGCCGTCTTCAGCAACACGCTTCCGAGCAGGGGCAGCACGAGAATCGTCGCGGTGACAGCCGTGAGGATGCCGACGGGCACGGCGAATCGCCCGAGCGCATCGAGCGCCACAATAGCGCTGGCGACCAGGCCGAGCCAGAACAGGCTGAGTCCCGCTCCGGTCCAGATGGGCACCGCGCTCGAGCCGAGATGCGCGACCTGCAGGTGCGACGCGGCGACGGCGGTACCGAAGCCGAGAAGCGCGAGGATCATGGACGGGACCGCCCGGCGGGATCCCGGAACGAAGAGCGCGAGGAGCGCGAGAACACCGATCGGCAGCAGAAGGGCCGCAACGATGACGGTCGCGGAAACTCCGGGAAGTCCGAAGGACTGCGCTACCGCCGACCATCCGTCGAGGCCCCGGGAGGGCGACAACAGGCTGAGGTGAAGTGAACTACCCGGCGCCGTTGGCGCGGGAACACCGGGGTCGGCGAACAGGGCGAGCGGATCGCCCCGCACCACCTGTTGCACGATGAGGGGCGCGAAGAGGGCCATCGCCGGAATGGGGATGCCGAGGAGACGGTGAACGCTCTTCGGCCGGGCGACGATCCAGGCGAGGAGCGCGATCACGAGGGCGGGCACGAGGCTCGGAGCGGATGCCGCAGTGGCAGCGAAGAGCAGTGCGGCCCCGGCCGACGCGGCCCACGAGCGCGGAGCATTGAGCGCTGCGAGCACGAGCCACGGAAGCAGCAGGTGGGCGATCACCGCTCCGAGGTGACCGCCGCTCAGCGCACTGGAGAGCGGAGGGGCGACGGCCCAGAGGAACGCGGCGAGGGCCGGAAGGGACGAACGGGTGCTCAGTTGCCGGGCAGCGAACCAGGCACCCAGAGCCGCGAGCGGAAGGGCGATCAGGTAGAGGAGCACGAGGCTGAAGGACGGCGACCAGAAGGTGATCGAGCCGAGCACGGCAAGAACGTAAGTGAAGGGGTCCGCCGCGCCGGTGAAGCCCACCCCGATGTCGCGCCACCCGTATCCGACGTGTGACCAGAGTTGTTGCACGGTGTCGCTGAGCGGCAACAGTGCTCCCCCGGTCAGCGACGGCGCCCCGATGAGGGAACCCCAGGAGATCAGGCCGATGAGGCCGGCAAGCACCACGATCCACAGACCGCCGTGGGATACGAAGCCGGCGCGAGCCTCGGTGACCGTGACGGTGGACTGGATGCGCTGGGCATCCCTCGCCTGCGCTCGCCGCTCGCGAACGGCTGCCGGCGGCATCCGGAGCGGGGCGATCGATGCCCACCCGACCCACTTGGTGCGCTTGAGGCTGCGGCGGGCGGGCCCGATTCGGCTACCGCCGAACGCTGCGGCGAGCGCCGAACCGAGCTCGCCACCGACCGCTCCGGGCCGCTTGGCGAGCAACTGGCCGATGGCGCGGATGATGGCGAGAGGGAGGAGCGACAGCCAGTGGAACGGCAGGGCAGCGGCGGGCGCGTAGACGAGTCGGCGGTGCAATTGCGCAGCACGGCGGGAGCTGGCCCGGCGGCGGTCGGACACGGTGGCGCGCCCGAACATCTCCGGCCCGCCGTCGCTGGCGACCTTCGCGCCCGGCACGACCACGACCCGGAACCCGGCGAGCCGCGCTCGCACCGAGAAGTCGAGGGCGGCATCCACCGTAGGCAGGGCCGGATCGAACCCGCCGAGGGCGGTCCAGAGGGTGCGCCTCACGAGCATTCCGCCGGCGGCCACCCCGAGCACGTCGGAGCGCACATCGTGCTGGGCCTGGTCGAGCTCGCCCTCGACGAGCGCGATCGACGCACCGTAGTAGGTCATCGTCTCGCCGTATTCGGCGATGACATCGGGCTCATCCCAGCGCATCAGTTTGGGACCGGCGACGGCGACGGATGGCGCGATCTCCACCGCGCCGAGCATGGCTTCGAGCGCGGCCGGCTGGGGTGCGTTGTCGTGGGCGAGCAGCCAGAGCCAGTCGTTCACGGATTCCGCCGGCGCCGCAACGGTGAGGGCACGGTCGATGGCGGCCCCGAAATCCACCTTGCCGGTGGTCGTCACGAGCTGGGTGGGGCCGGATGCCGCAAGCAGTTCCGCGGTGCGGTCGCTGGACCCGGCATCCACGGCGACTATCGCATCGGGTCGCCTGGTCTGGCGAGCGAGCCCCGCGAGGGTTCGTTCGAGGTGCGCCGCCCCCGACCGGGCAACGAGTATCGCGGTGACTCTCGTTTGCATCCTGTCGAGACTAAGCGCGCTCAGCGGTCAGCGCGACGTGACACGCACGGGAGCCCCATATCGTCGGTGGTCGAGTAGCGCCCTCCAGGGCTCGTATCGAGACCGCGGGGTCCGTCGCCCCTACGCGCGCTTTCGCAGCTTGCGTCGCTCGCGCTCCGACAGACCGCCCCAGATGCCGAATCGCTCATCGTTGGCCAGCGCGTATTCGAGGCACTGGTTGCGAACCTCGCAGGAGGTGCAGATCTTCTTCGCGTCCCGCGTTGATCCACCCTTCTCAGGGAAGAATGCCTCGGGATCCGTCTGTGCACACAGCGAATCCGTCTGCCATGCGAGCTGGTTTTCATCCGCAGCAATCGCATCGACCTGGCGCACACCGGGAACGCCGAGGCGCACCGGGTCCACGAACCAGTTGTCCGGGACGACGCCCCCTGGTACAGCGCGGCGATAATCTTCTGGCGCCATAACACAGTCTCCCCTCCGCGATCACGTACGACTTGCGCAAACGCGTTAGGGATAATTACACCGGTGTAGTTAGGCATTCGTCAAGTCGCAAATCGTAAAGGCTCAATCCCACCTCGAGGGTTCGCGACGCGCCGGGCCCCTCAAATGGGGGGCAGCATATAGTGCGCTTACGGCGGAATCCTGTCAGGCGCCTGAGTTCTGCCGGGCCACCCACGCGCTGGAGACCATGTCGGCGAGGCTGTGGCGCATCACCCAATCGAGGTCGCGGGCGGCGAGGTCGCCCGCGGAGACGATGCGCGCAGGGTCTCCGGGGCGCCGTGGGCCGATCTCCGGGGTGAACGGGATGCCCGTGACATCCGCCACCGTCGCCATGATCTGGCCAACAGAGACGCCGTCTCCGCTGCCGAGGTTGTAGGCGGCTTCGAGCGGCTCTCCCGCGTCGAGACGCCGAGCGGCAGCGACGTGAGAGACCGCCAGGTCGGAGATATGGATGTAGTCGCGCACGTTCGAGCCGTCGGCCGTGGGGTAGTCGTCGCCGTTGATGTGCGGAGTCCGCCCTTCGGCGAGCGCGTCGAACACCAGCGGGAAGAGATTGTGCGGACTCGTGTCCCGCAGCGACGGGTCTCCCGAGCCCACGACGTTGAAGTAGCGAAGGGAGGTGTGGCGGAGCCCGGTGGCGACCCCCTGGTCGCGCAACAGCCACTCTCCGATGAGCTTCGACTCCCCGTAGGGCGACTGCGGGTTCTTCGGGGTGTCCTCGGTGACCAGATCGACATCCGGCGTTCCGAACACCGCGGCGCTCGAGGAGAAGACGATCCGATCGACTCCACGGTCCTGCATCGCGGCCAGGAGAACCGCGGTGCCGGTCACATTCTGCTCATAGGTATGAAGCGGGCGCTGCACGCTCACCCCGGCGTACTTGAAGCCCGCGACGTGGATGACCCCGGTCACGTGGTGTCGCTTGAGAGTGTCGAGGACCAGGTCGCCGTCGAGGATCGTGCCGCGGACGAAGGGGACGCCTCTCGGCACGAACTCCGCGTGGCCGCTCGAGAGGTCATCCAGCACCACCGGCGTGAGCCCGGCATCCTGCAGCGCTCGAACCACGTGGGCTCCGATGTAGCCGGCGCCGCCGGTCACTAACCAGGTCATGCGTACAGGCTAGTGGGGTCGCTCGGGCTGGTGCCGATAGCCGTCCGCTCGACCGACGACGATCGAGGCGACCATGCCCCAGAGGGAGAGCGTTGCGATGATGATGGCGAGGACGATCATGGCAGAAAATCTATCTCTTGAGAATTACTGCCACGAGTGACAGGCTTGCCCAGTTCCGCTCATTCCCGCCACAGGAGTCGCCATGTTGAAGAAGATCGTGCTCCTTGCCATACCGGGCGTCGCTCCCTTCGAGTTCGGGGTGATCTGCGAGGTCTTCGGAATCGACCGGTCCGACATGGGCGGTCCATCTTTCGACTTCACCATCGTCACGGCCACCCCGGGGCCCGTGCGCACGAGCCTCGGCTACGACATGATCATCGAATCCGGCCTTGAGGTCGCAACGGATGCGGATCTCATCGCCGTTCCCGCTCACTCACTCGAGCGCGTGGATGAGCGCTACCTCGAGGTGATCCGCGCCGCGGAGGCTCGCGGCGCCTGGGTGTTGAGCGTCTGCAGCGGAGCCTTCGCCCTCGCCCAGGCCGGCGTCCTCGAGGGGCGGCGCGCCACGACCCATTGGATGCACGCCGAACAGCTCGCCGCTCGGTATCCGGGCTCGACCGTCGACCCCGACGTGCTGTACGTGGAGGATCGCAAGGTCGTCACGAGCGCGGGTACGGCGGCAGGCATCGACGCCGCGTTGCACATCGTGCGCAAGGAGCTGGGAGCGTCGGTCGCCAACGTCGTCGCCCGGCGTATGGTGGTGCCACCCCAGCGCGACGGCGGCCAGGCCCAGTACATCCAGTCGCCGCTCGGTGACGACTGCGCCGATTCCTTCGCCGAGGTCGCGGAGTGGATGCTGCAACACCTCGGCGAAGACCTCCCTGTCGAGCAGCTCGCGCGGAAAGCGCTCATGTCGCCGCGCACCTTCGCCCGGCGTTTCCGTGCCGACATGGGAACGACCCCCGCGGCCTGGTTGAACCGGCAGCGCATCATCCGCGCCCAGCAGTTGCTCGAGCAGACCGAGCTGAGCCTCGAGACGGTCGCGGCCGACACCGGTTTCGGCGCCGCGGCAGTGATGCGTCACCACTTCGTCAAGGTGCTGCAGGTGACCCCCACGGCCTACCGGCGGGCGTTCTGCGAGAAGGTGTCGGCGTAGCCGCCGGCGCGGGAGAACACTGCGGGGTTCGCCGACGTCGGTCGTTTGCCGACTCCAGAGTGAGCGGTCCGCAAGAAGGCCCGCGAACGCGATCGTTAGGATTGGTCGATCCGCGCAACATCAGAAATGACGCCAGCAATGACCCATGCCACCACTATTCCGATGAACGATCTCAGTCGCGCCCTCGATCGTGACAAGGACGCGCTGACCCGCGCCGCGCAGTCGGTTTTCGACTCGGGTCATGTCGTGATGGGGCCGCAACACGACGCCTTCCAGGATGCTCTGGCCGAGTATTGGGGGGTCGACACCGTTTTGGGGGTCGCGTCCGGGACGGATGCCCTCGAACTGGCGATTCGCGCGGCGATGCCAGCCGGCAAGTCGGCCGTGCTGACTGCCGCTAATGCGGGCGGGTACACCTCCGTTGCGGCGCGGCGGGCTGGATTTCGGGTTCGGTACGCCGACGTGGATGCCGTCTCGCTATGCGTCTCCGGGGCGACCGTGGCAGAAGCAATGGACGGGGATGTCGGAGTGGTGGTCGTGACGCATCTCTACGGGAACGTCACGGAAATCGACGACCTCGTCCGTGAAGCTCACCGGGTGGGAGTGCGCGTGGTGGAGGATTGGGCCCAGTCCATTGGCGCCCGGAAGCCGAATGGCACCACCGGAATCACCGGGGACATCGCAGCGACGAGCTTCTACCCGACCAAGAATCTGGGAGCGGTCGGCGATGGTGGGGCCGTGGCGACCAACGCTGCCGACTTTGCCCGAACGCTGGTGCAGTTGCGCCAGTACGGGTGGGACACGAAGTACCACGTCGCTGTAGCCGGGGGAACGAATTCTCGCCTCGATGAATTGCAGGCCGCTTTCCTCAACCTCCGCTTGCCCATGCTTGACTCCTTCGGCGAGCGACGGAGGTACATCGTTGAGCGCTATGCCCGCGCCGCGCAGGGCGGCCCGATCCGGGTGCTGCCGGCTTCTGGTCCGCACCATGTCGGCCACCTGGCCGTTGCGCGAACGGGTGACAGGGCCTCAGTTCGAACTCGCCTGAGCGACCTCGGCGTCTCCTCGGACATCCACTATCCGATTCCGGATCATCGACAGCCCGGTTTCCAGGTCCCTCCGCTGTCCCTTCCGGTCACCGAACTCGCGGCCGAAGAAATATTCAGTCTCCCCTGTTTCCCGGAACTGACCGATGACGAGGTGGATGCCGTGTGCACCGCGATCGAAGCGCTCAAGTGACCGCCGCTTTTCAATACTCTGTCGTCGTTCCCGTCTACAGGAACGCGGGGAGTTTGCCGGATCTCTGTTCGAGACTGGAACAGATCGCACACGAGCTCGACTCACCACTCGAAGTGGTCTTCGTCAACGACGGATCCCCGGACGACTCCTTCGAGATTCTTCAAGCCCTGCTCCCCAACGTCGGTTTCGCCTCTCAGCTAGTCGCGCACTCTCGAAACTTCGGATCGTTCGCTGCAATCCGCACGGGGATGGCAGCCTCCCGTGGCGAGTACATCGGGGTGATGGCGGCGGACCTTCAGGAGCCGCCCGAACTCATGCTCGAATTCTTTCGGCTCCTGGCAAGCGGGGATGTGGACGTCGCGGTCGGTAAACGTGAGGCACGCGCTGACCCGCGGGCGAATCGCGTGTCAGCGTCCCTGTTCTGGAAGCTCTACCGGGCGTGGATCTTTCCGCAGATGCCGGAGGGCGGCGTCGATATATTCGCGTGCAATCGAAAGGTCTCGGCCGAGGTCCTCGATCTCAAAGAATCGCACTCGAGTCTTGTCGGCCTGTTGTATTGGGTGGGATTCCGACGAGCGGAGGTCCCTTACGAGCGACTCTCCCGCGAGCACGGCTCGAGCGGGTGGTCATTCCGCGCCAAGATCCGCTACCTGCTCGATAGCGTGTTTTCGTTCACCGACCTCCCGCTCTCTGTCCTCATCGGCGTGGGCATCGTCGGCGGAAGTCTCACCATCCTTGCCGCCGTCATCGTCTTGATTTCGTTCATCGCCGGCGGAATCCGAGAGCCGGGGTACACGCCCCTCATGCTCGTCATCCTCTTCTCGACCTTCAGCTTGTTGCTCGCGCTGGGGATCGTCGGCTCGTATGTCTGGCGCTCGTTCGAAAACACAAAGCAGAGGCCGAGTGCGATCGTCATGAGCCGTTGGATCTCTGATGCGGCGACTGACAGTTAGGGCCGCGTTCGCGAGCCCCGCATTCCGTTTCCTCCTTGTCGGAGGATCGAACACCCTGGCGACCGGCCTGCTGGTGGTGGCTCTGAGCCTGATTCTGCCCGGGTGGCTTGCCTTCACCATCGCCTTCGCGCTGGGAATCTGCTTCTCGGTGTTCGTCACGGGGCGCTGGGTCTTCAGCTCCCACGTTTCACTTCGGCGGGCCGGTCTCTATATCGCGGCGTATCTCGCCATCTATCTGGTCGGCCTTGTGGTGATCGCGGCGCTGAAATCTTGGGGTGCCCCTCCCGTCGCGAATCTGGCAACGATAGTGGTGACGGCTCCGTTGAGCTTTCTTGCGGGCAAGTTCATCTTCACAAATCCATCTCCGGAGGAACAACAGCAATGACCACCTTCTTTGTCCACCCTCAGGGCCTGTGCGAATCGACTTCCGTGGGTGACGACACCACAATCTGGGCCTTCGCCCATGTGCTTCCCGGAGCGAAGATCGGCCGGAACGTCAACGTCTGCGATCAGGTGTTCATCGAGAATGATGTGCTGGTCGGCGACCGGGTGACAATCAAATGCGGTGTTCAGCTCTGGGACGGCATCGAGTTGGAGGACGACGTGTTCATCGGCCCGAACGTGACCTTCACCAACGATCGACTTCCGCGCAGCAAGCAATACCCGGCCGAGTTCGCGCGAACTGTTGTCGAGCGCGGGGCATCGATCGGAGGCGGCGCGGTCATCCTTCCCGGAATCCGCGTGGGCAAGAGCGCAATGGTGGGAGCCGGAGCCGTGGTGACTCGTGATGTTCCCCCGTTCGCGGTGGTCGTCGGAAACCCGGCCCGAATCACGGGCTACACAGACACCAACGGTCGCCGCACCCTCGCGCCGGCCGCGCCGGAGCCGGTTGTGCCCGCTGTCGGCCCGGTTCGCCGGCTGCATTCCGTCACCGATATGCGCGGAAGTTTGGTGGCAGCGGAGTTCGCGAATGATCTTCCCTTCACCCCCGAACGATTCTTCATGGTCTACAACGTGCCGTCGCAGGACGTGCGCGGTGAACACGCGCACCGCCAATGCGAACAGTTCCTCTTGTGCCTGAAGGGAAGCGTTCGTGCCATCGTCGACGACGGCACGACACGTGAAGAGTATTTGCTCGATTCGCCGTCAGTGGGTCTGCATATGCCAGCAATGACCTGGGGAACCCAGTACGCCTACAGCGCTGATGCCGTTCTGGCGGTGTTCGCGTCACTCCCGTATGACGATTCGGACTACATCCGCACTTACGCGGACTTCGAGAAGTTGATCGCCGAGGAGTGATTCACGACCGATTCAGTCAGTCACTCGCTTTCGCGAAGTCCCGCGCGAGAAGACTGCAGCAGACCAGCCGAGCGCGATGACGGCGCCAAGGCCGAACAGAATCCAGCCCCACTCCCTGCCTGCCGTGTGGTAACTCACCTTGAGGTCGTACTCGCCGGCGGACAGCGGAATCTTGATGACGCCTCGCGCACTCTGCTCGGCGGTCACGGGAGAGCAGTGCCCATCCTTGCCACACATCGACACCTGCCAACCGGAGAAGTAGGCCTCATTAAGGAACCCGAAGGTCTTCCCCGGTGCCGAAACTCGATACTCGAACGCCCCGGGTGTGTAGGAGATCGGCGTGATGGTGTCCGAGCCGCAGGTCCGTCCCTGTGCGCAGGCGTCCATCTCGGCGGCCGACGGCGACTGCTCCGGGGTCGTGAGTATCAATCCAGGTGCGGCCAGAAACCGAGCGAACGCTGCGCCCGCTGAGGGGTCGGACAGCGCGTGCTGCAGAAGCGCTTCAGTTTGCGAGCCCTTCAGATTGATGTACCCGCCCACCGCATCCTTTCCGGAGTAGAACGAGCCATTCCAGACAACGCTCAGTTGCTGCGAAAGTGACCTGTCATCGCCCAAAGGGGTTCGCGCGGGCCGCTGGACCAGTGCTGAAGTCGGTGGCCGCTGCGCCAACAGTGCCTCGACGGTCGTTCCGTAGGTGACTTTCTCGGAATCGATGCGGGATGCACGCCAAGGATCTGCTGTGGTGTTCGACCACACCAGGCCGGAGACGATGGTGATCGAGATCAGGACTCCAGCCAGCAATCCAGCGGAAGCATTTTTCCGGCGAAAAATGAGAAAGGCGAGAATCACGCCGGCGGCAAGCACGAGGAGGAAGAGGCCCGGAATCCAATCGGACCGCCGATATGGTCCACGCAACCCGGCCGCAGCCAAGATCACGCCCAGTACCAGCACTCCTCCTAGGGACCAGCGGATGTCGCGGGGCACGGACTTCGTCCGCGCCAGCGCGAGAAGGCGGGTGAGCCCTGAACAGGAGAGCAGCACCACTCCGAGAATGACGAAGACCTTGAAGTCACTCATGGTGAAGCGACTCAGCCCGAGGCCCGGAAGGGACTGCTCCGCGGAGTACCACGGCCAAAACGGCATCCCCAACAGCAGCGCAGGCACACCGATTGCCAGGCCGGCTTTTGCCGTGAGATCACGCCACCGGGCGAAGAATACGAGCACGAGCACAGCTGCGGGCACGAAAAACGAACGCATCGAGATGTCGTTGGGCAAGCTCGAAGCGCCGTACCCGAAAAGGAGTGTGCCGATTGCAGTCGGTGTGAACTGGGATGCTTCCGGAAGGCCCGCCGTCACGCCGCCCTGCAGCAGCGCATAGGGAAGGAGGCGGGGCATGCTGAGCAGTACCGCGGCCGCGAACGAGAGCCCGGTCGGCAGAAGATAATCGAAGAACCGACGGCGCTCGATGACCTGCCAGAAGACAACCCAGACGACACCCACATACCCGAGTGCGACGAGCATCCCGGGGTAGATGCCCGTGATGGACTGCCAGAGGATCACTGTTGCGAGTGGGACCGCCCAGAACCTCTTCCACTCCCACTTCGGCGAGAGCACCAACAAGACCCACGGGATCAGTGCGTAGCCTCGGGTGATGTCGACGTGCTCGGCGTTGCTGTAGTACCCGACCGCGAAGAAGCCGGCGGCCGTCGCGAGGAGTCCGACGGCGAACGAGGAACCCAGCGCCCTGGCCAGGAAATAGGTTCCTAACGCTCCGAGTGAAACGTGGAACGCAGCAAGGATTGCAGCGGAATGAAGGGTGTAGGGCCCGAAGATCGACAGGAGACCGACCGGCAGATACCACGCGCTGTTCTGCAGTACGAGCGCGGACGGGTAGCCAGCCCACGCACTGGTAGACCAGTCGATTGGCGTGAAGAACCCGCCCTGCGACCACCAGACGTAGGCGTCTGTGTTGTAACTGCCGAGAAAGTCCCACGGAGGAATGAGCGAACCGGTGAAGTACCCCGAGAAGGTCACGACTTCGAGTGCGAGAAGCAGGACTCCGATCGCCGTAGCTCGGAAGATGCGTCGCTGAAACAGCATTTCGAGCCGGTGTCCCACCGATCTGGGGACGGTCATCGGCGCTTGCACTGTCCATTGCGACTTCATGATGGGATGTCCTTCGGTGGGCCGTCGCCTTCAGCGATCGTCGAGATTACCGGCGCCTTCGATAGCACGTCTGAGTGCACCTGCCCAGCTTCGCACGGGTCCATTGTGCGCCACGACCGACCGATCTTATTCGCTCCCCGTCGTCGCCACGAACACGGTGCCAGAGCCCGTGAACCGCAACCCCGCCTCGTCCGGCGTGATGAAGACCGAGTCCCCGAGCACCAGGGAAGCGGATGACGCCGATCCGGAGATCGACACCTCGCCGGCCGTACACAGCGCGATCGCCGGCCCGCTGAGCGTGACCGAGGCGTCGAGGAACATGCCGTCCACACGAACGAGCGCGAAATCCGGCACATCCGGTGTGAAGGCCGCGACGCCTTCGGAGGGAGAACTCGACTGCAGGTAGGGCACCGGTACCGGTGTGAAGTCCAGCACGTCGAGCAGCTCCGGCACGTCGATGTGCTTCGGCGTGAGGCCACCGCGCAGCACGTTGTCCGAGGCGGCCATCAGCTCCACGCCGAGGCCGCTGAGGTAGGCGTGGATGTTGCCGGCCGGCAGGTAGAGCGCCTCCCCCGCCGTGAGCGTCACCCGATTCAGCAACAGGCAGATGACGATCCCGGGGTCTCCCGGATACTCCTCCGCGAGCTGAGAGACAGTCGCCATCTCGGCGCCGTAGCCTGCCACTCCGCGGGATGCCAGCGTCGTGACGAGCGACACGAGAGTGGCGACACCGGTGCGCCGACCAATGAGCCATTCGAAGGTCTCCGGCAGCGCGACATCCGATCCCGAGAGGGAGTCGAGCAGGTCTTCGAGCGGTTGCGGCTGAGGGTCCTCCAGCGCATTCGCCGCGTCGATCAACGCGTGAAGCAGCGTGCGAACCTCATCGAGCGGGCGGAATCCGCACAGCGCGTCGAAGGTCGGAGACAGCGCGTAGATCAGCTCCGGCTTGGGAAAGGCGTCCTTGTAGTTGCGCTCCGGAGCATCGAGAGCGATGCCGAGCTCGTTCTCTCGGTCGAATCCGGCCCGCGCCTGCTCGAGAGTCGGGTGTGCCTGCAGCGAGAGCGGGGACGCGGCGGCGAGCACCTTCAACAGGAACGGGAGTCGACCGGATTCCGCGAACCGCCCGAGCGTCGTCTTCGGGTCGGCCGCAATCCACTCCGCGAGGTCCGTCGCACCGCCCGTCTGGGTGGGATCGAGGATGACGCTCGGCGAGCCCGCATGCGCCCCGAGCCAGAGCTCGGCCTCAGGGTCTCCGGACACCTCACGACCGAGCAGTTTCGCGATGGCGGTCGTCGACCCCCACGCGTACGGCCGGGGGGTATTGGTGATGCCTACAAACATCCGCGGGTTCCTTCGATCGGGGGTTAGTCAAAACTACCAATCGCTTGGCCAACGCCCAGAATCGGCGTTTAAAGTGGCCGGAGATGTCTCTCTCACGCAATGGAGCCCCGATGACCCTCACCGCAGAAAACGCGAAGTCCGCCGCCGAACTGGCCCCCTTCACGCCACTGATCAGCGACTTCTATGGCTACGAGAGCCTGCTCAGCGAACACGAGAAGCAGTACATCGTGAAGCTCCGTGCGTTCCTCGAGTCCGAGGTGCGCCCGATCATGAACGACCTCTGGACCAAAGCGGAATTCTTCCCCCGTCACATCGTCGACGGCCTCGCCGAACTCGGACTCTTCGGGCAGTCCTACCCCGAGACCCAGCAGTTTCCGAACAGCGCCACGTTCCGCGGCTGGGTCGCCCTGGAACTCGCGCGAGTGGATGCCTCGGTCGCCACCCTCGTCGGCATGCAGAACGGCCTCGTGATGGGGTCCATCGCCGTGGCCGGATCTCCAGAGCAGCGCGCCGAGTGGCTGCCCCGGTTCGCCAGCGGCGAGCTGCTCGGGGCATTCGGGCTCACCGAACCCCTCTCCGGATCCGACACCGCCCAGGGCTTGCAGACCGTCGCGAAGCGCGACGGCGACAACTGGGTGATCAACGGCGCGAAGCGCTGGATCGGCAACGGTTCGATCAGCGACGTCACCATCATCTGGGCGCGCGATGCCGACGACAACCAGGTCAAGGGCTTCATCGTGCCCACCACCACCGAGGGATACTCCGCCAAGCGCATCGAGAACAAGCAGGCCCTGCGCATCGTGCAGAACGCCGACATCGTGCTCACCAACGTGATCGTGCCGGAGGCGAACCGCCTCCAGGGTTCCAAATCGTTCCGCGAGACCGCCGCCGTGCTGCGCCTGACGCGCGCCGAAGTGGCCTGGGCCGCGGTCGGCAACTCGGTGGGCGCCTACGAGGCGGCCGTCGAATACGCCGGCTCCCGCATCCAGTTCGGAAAGCCCATCGGCAGCCACCAGCTAGTACAGGAGTTGCTCGCCAAGAGCCTCGCCAACATCACGGCGTCGATCGGTGTCGTCACGCGCGTCTCCGACATGCTCGACCAGGGTACCCAGCGCGACGAGCACTCCTCGCTCGCCAAGGAGTTCACCACCCGGCACATGCGCGAGACAGTCGCCTGGTGCCGCGAGCTCTTCGGCGGCAATGGCATCGTCATGGACTACGGCGTCATCAAGTACTTCGCGGATGCCGAAGCCATCTACTCCTACGAGGGCACACGCGAGATGAACACACTCATCGTCGGGCGCGCGATCACCGGCAAGGCCGCGTTCGTCTGATCCGCACCGAAGCTCGAGTAGGTCGCCCAGCGGGCAGCCCCCGGTGGTCGAGTAGGTCGCCCAGCGACCGTATCGAGACCCCGAGTCGGTCTCGATACACGCGCCAGAGCGCGCTTCTCGACCAGCGGTTCCCCGCACCGCATACCCTGTTCTCTATGAACACACTCGACAGCCGCGGGTTCCGCCTGGGATTCGCGACCTTCGTGTTGTTCACCGGAATAGCCGGCGACTTCTGGAGAAACTCCTTCAGCTGGTACGGCTACGGCGTCTTCGTGGTGGTCATCGCCGTGATCTCGATCGTGGTGTTGGTGCACAATCGAGCCCGCTTCCGTCTCGGATCACTGCCCTATCCGCTGCTCGCCTTCATCGCCCTGGCTTTTCTCTCCATCGCCTGGTCGTTCTACCCCGGATTCACGGCCCTCGGCGCCGTCGTGCTGCTGCTGACCACCGCCTCGGCCGTCTCGATCGCGGTGACCGTGACCTGGCCGGAGCTTCTCATCGTGCTCGGCTGGGTCTTCCGGTTGGTGCTCGGGCTCTCGTTCCTCTTCGAATTCATCGTCTCGGCGATCATCCGGCATCCGATCTACCCGGTGTGGGTGACGCCCGAAAGCAACCCGGCCAAGTTGCTGTACTGGTCGCGGGACCTGCTCTTCGATCTCGGCAAGATTCAGGGCATCGTGGGCAACTCGAGCCTCCTCGCCATGGCCGCCCTGCTCGGGCTCGTCGTGTTCGCGATCCAGCTCGCCTCGAAGTCCGTGAAACGCGGATGGGGCTGGTTCTGGCTGGCCGTCGCCATTCTCACGATCGTGCTCACCCGATCCGCCACCATCTTCGTCGCACTGGCTGCCGTGGTCGTCGTGGCGCTTGCCGCGCTGATCGTGCGGCGAGCCGGTACTCCCCGCCGACGGGCCTATGCCTACGGCGGAATAGTCATCGTCGCCGCGGGCCTCGCGGTGCTGGCGGATGTCGCGCAGAGTCGCATCCTCGAGCTGCTCGGCAAGAGTTCCGACTTCACCGGCCGCTTCACCATCTGGCACGAGGTCATCGCCCTTGCCCAGCAGCGCCCGGGTGCGGGGTGGGGATGGCTCGGCTACTGGATCGTCTGGATCGCGCCATTCGACACCCTGAAGAAGGCGGGGGGCGTTCAACCACCCCACGCCCACGACGCCTGGCTCGATGTCTGGCTGCAGCTCGGTGTCATCGGCCTTGTCGTCTGCGGCGCGCTCGTGCTCGCGACCGTCGTGCGCTCCTGGCTGATCGCCATCGACCCGGTTGTCACGTCACCTCGCGACCCCGGCTCCCACCTCTGGCTCTCGCTTCTCCCCCTTCTCATCCTGACCGCGCAGTTGGTGCAGAGCATCGCAGAGAGCCGCATTCTGCTCGAGGGTGGACTGATGCTGCTCGTGATCTGGGCGGTCAAGACCAAGACCAGTCCTCTCGGCCTCGAGCCGGTATCCCCGCAGCTCTCCCCCGCCACCCTGCGGAGCAGACCGTGAGCATGGCCGGGCCGAGACATCCGGCATTCGAACTGGCCAAGAGCTTTCTCGGAGCGCCCCGTTTCTCGGCGGCGCTCACGCAGGTCATCATCGGGTCGCAACTCGCAACGCTCCTGCTGCACGAGCTGATGGGGTGGGCAGGTGCTCTCGCCATCCTCGGCGGCCTCGTCGTGCTCGCATCGTTGTCACTGCTCGCCCAGCGCGAGGAGATCGAGTGGCACGGCCTTCTGCCGATATCCCTCCTCGTCTTCGTCGGCTGGGCGACGATTTCGGTCCTCTGGAGCCAATACAACTGGGCGACCGCAGGCAGCGCGATCTACCTGCTGTCGGTGACGATGCTCGGCATCTATGTCGCGCTCATCCGTGACACGATCCAGATCGCCCGGGCCTTCGGCAACGTGCTGCGCGGAGCCCTGCTGCTCTCTCTTGTGCTGGAGATCTTCTCCGGCGTGCTCATCGACAGCCCCATCCATTTCCTCGCGATCGCCGGCAACCTCGATGTTCTCGGGCCGATCCAGGGCATCTTCGGAACCCGCAACCAGCTCGGCATCGTCACGCTCGTGGCGATCGTGACCTTCGGTACGGAATTGCGCACCCGGTCGGTTCCCCGCAACCTCGCGATCGGCTCGCTCGTGCTCGGTGGGCTCACCCTGTTGTTCGCCCGGTCTCCGATCGCCTTCGGCACCCTGGTGGTGGTGATGCTCGCCACCCTCGCCCTCTACGGCCTTCGCCGAGTGTCACCAGAGCGCAAGCGCATCTGGCAGTTCGTGCTCCTGGGATCGACGATCACTGTGGGTGCGATCGCCTGGGCCGTCCGCACGCCGATCATCAATGCCCTCAGCGCCAGCAACGAGCTGAACCAGCGACTTGCGATCTGGCGCCCGATCCGTTTGTTGATCCCCACCCACGAACTCGAGGGCTGGGGCTGGGCCGGCCAGTGGTGGGAGGGCATCCCCCCCTTCACCTACATCCGCGATGGGCTGCAGCCATCGGGCCTCAATGCCTACCTCGACGTCTGGTTCCAGGTCGGCCTGATTGGCCTCTTCGCATTCGTCTTCATGGTCGGACTGGCCTTCATCCGCTCCTGGCTCCTCGCCTCCCGCCAGCGCAGCTTCGTCTACGCCTGGCCGGCGCTGGTACTCGTCGTGCTGCTGGTGACCGGCCTTGCCGAGAGTTCGCTACTGGTGGAGTTCGGCTGGTTGACGTTCGTGGTGTGCTCGGTGAAGGCTTCGCGGGAGCTGAGCTGGCGGAAAGCGTTCGCGGCTACCCGCACGTGGGTCCCAAGCCCTTAGGGCGCCGTGCCCCACAGTCGGCAGTGGAATACTGTGGGATTGCGCTGGGGCGACTTACGTGGCGCATTCGGACGTTTGCGAGAGGTATCCACATGAGCTCCTCGGTCTCCGTCGCACTATGCACACACAACGGTGGTCGATTCATCGAGCACCAGCTACGCAGCATCCTCCAACAGACGACCCCGCCGCGGCAGATCGTTATTTCCGACGATGCCTCTACCGACGATACTGTTGCGCTGGCTCAGGCCGTTCTCGCGCAGTACGCCGAGGCCCCCGGCCAGCCAGCCCTTGAGACTGTCATCCTTCGCAATCCGGAGCCGCTGGGAGTTTCACGAAACTTCGAGACAGCCATTCTCGCGACATCGGGCGATCTGATCGCTTTGTGCGACCAAGACGACGTCTGGCGACCGGATCGCCTCGCGCGAGCCGTACAGGAGTTCGATTCGCGTCCCGATCTCGACCTCGTATTCAGCAATGCACGGCTGGTGGACGGCTCAGGAGCCAGCCTCGGTCGCACCCTCTTCGAGGTGCTCGAAATAAGCGAAGCGGATCGGCAGAGAATTCACGATACCGACGCACTCTCTCTTTTCATCAAACGAAATCTCGCCACCGGTGCGACCATGATGTTTCGACGCCGACTCCTGGCGGTAGCCGTGCCGTTCCCCTCGCGTTGGGTGCATGACGAGTGGCTCGCCATCATCGCCGCGGCAACCGGGCGGCTCGATATCGTCGATGAACCACTCGTCGACTATCGCCAGCATGGCTCGAATGTGATCGGTGTCGTCTACCCGACCCTCAGACGCAAGGTGCATCGCGTCCTGGAGCCGCGCGGAGATCGCAATGAACGTCTCTCGGCCCAGTTCGCGCAGTTCGCCGAACGTCTCGAATCGCGCGGGTCCCTCGTGCCGCTGGAAGTCCGCGGGCTAGCCCGCGACAAGGCGACATTCGAGAGTGAACGGCAGGCACTTCCCCCCGCCCGACTTCGCCGCGTTGCACCGATTCTCGCGGCGCATGGTCGAGGGCGGTACTCGAGGTTCGCCAGTCAGGGAAGACTTGACATGGTGCGGGACCTGCTGCAGCCGCACGGGCTCTGAATTCCCCTCCAGAGGGGTTGCCGTACCCGTCTCGTTAGAATGCTGACGTGACAAAGGTGAGGCCCGCGGGTCAGCGGACTCGGCGACTCTCCGGATTCGCCATCATCCTTATCGCGACGGCAATCGCTGGGGTCGCGTCCTACGCCGTTACCATCCTCGTACCGAATCGGATCGGCCTCGCCGAATACGCCATCTTCGCGGTGTTCTGGTCGTCCATCTATCTCGTGGTGGGCGCACTAGGAGGCATCCAGCAGGAGGTCACCCGAGCAACACTCCAAGCCGCGCCGGGCTCATCGCCCCGCGCTTCCCGGGCTCGACGGTTTGGGATCATCGCGGGGATTCTCGTTTTTGTCACTGTCGCAGCCACTGCTCCCCTCTGGGCACGATCCGTCTTCCCTACCGAAGGCTGGAACCTCGTGTGGCCGCTCGCAGTCGGAGCCGCGAGCTATGTGATGGTAGCGGTGCTTGCGGGCTCGCTGTACGGGGTGACGGCGTGGGTGCCCCTCGCTCTGATGATCTCGGTCGACGCGCTACTCCGGCTCATCTGTCTGTCGATCACCCTGACCCTGACGCGCGATATCGTCGCACTCGCCTGGGCAGTGGCAGCGCCATTTCCGGTGACACTTCTCGTGCTCTGGCCGATCATCCGCGGCTCGATAGTCGGTCGTTCACAGCTCGATGTTGGCTACCGGGCGCTCAGCTGGAACGTCGCTCGTACCGTCGTTGCGGCATCCGCCACCGCGGTGATGGTCAGCGGGTTCCCGCTTCTCCTCGGTCTCACTTCCGGCACGGAATCGCGGGGCGTTCTCGGGATGTTCATCGTCGCAATCACCCTCACTCGCGCTCCGCTCATAGTCATAGCAATGTCACTCCAGAGTTACCTCATTGTGCATTTTCGAGACAACGCGTTACATTTCTGGCGCCATTTCGTTGGCATCCTCGGTCTTGCAATGGCGGCCGGGGCGTTGCTCGCCGCCGCGGGCTGGTTGCTGGGCCCGGCCGTCTATCACTTCCTGTTCCCCGACAAGCTGCAGCCGGACGGACCCTTCTTCGCGATTCTCGTCGGATCGTCCGTACTCGTCGCCGCACTGTGCATCACGGCGCCCGCAGTCCTGGCGCGCGCAAACCACCTCATTTACAGCGTCGGCTGGGTAGCCGCAGCGCTCGCAACGATCGTGGCTCTCGTCTTGCCGCTCGATTTCGCAAGCCGCACGATCACCGCACTCTTGGTCGGCCCGAGCGTCGGTCTGATCATTCACGGCGCGTTCCTCGCCTTCGAAGGGCTCCGCGAGCGACGGGATGAACGGGCTTAGCGACTAGTGCTGGTCACGCCCCGTCGATGGCCCATTCTCCGTTTCGCGAATCCGTTCCTCGAGTACGCCGACTCGCATCTCCAGTAGCGCGCTCGTCTCAGCAAGAGTCCGAGTCTTCGCCTCGAGAACGGTGAGTTCCGCGCTGTGTTGGATGCAGACGAGAAAGAGCACCGCGACACTGACGAAGAACACCAAGTTCAGGGGAATAGCGACTCCGACCAGGCGCGCGGCCCACACCAGGGTTGTAGGGAATATCCCGATAACCAGTGCGAGAGTGCCGGCGATCAGCCACCAGATGGCGTGACGCTCCCGCAGTCGACGACGTCGCAGCATCTCGATCACCACAATGAGTGTGAGCACTGCCGAGAGCACCCCGAAGATGTAAGACGCGACGGTCATGACACCGTCCCTACCGAATCCTTGAGAAGTACCGGCGGCCGCAGGAGCGCGAAGAACAAGGCGAGAACAGCGCGAGCAAGGTACACCGCAGCCTTCACGGGATGATGCGACGGGCGACCACCGGATCGAACACGCATCGCTACCGGCACCTGGGCAATCACGCACTTGGCCCGCGCAGCGATGACCAGGGACTCTATGGTGTCACCGAGGTACTCGGCAGGGTAGTGCTCGGCGAAAAGCCGCACTGCCCGAGGCCCGCTCAAGCGGAACCCCGAAGTCGTATCGGTGAGCTTCGTATGCGCGGTGCGGCTGAGAAACCGCGACAGCATCAGCATCGCCCAGCGCCGAGGGCCCTTCACCGCGTAGTCCCCCTCGCCGGCAAATCGTGCACCGAGAACGAGATCCGCCGTCTCGAGACGCGACAGCAGCGCGAGGACACCCGCAGGATCGTGTTGACCATCGGCATCCACTTGGACGACGTTCTCGAAACCGTGCTCGAGCGCGTAGCGAAACCCCACGCGCATTGCTCCCCCGACCCCCAGGTTGAATGGCAGCTCGGCAACCAGCGCGCCGGCCGCGCGGGCTTCGGCAGACGTTGAATCCCAAGAGCCGTCATTGACCACAAGGCACGTGATTCCGGGCAGCTTCTCGAAGACTTCGAGCACTACCGCCCTGACCGACTCTTCCTCATTGAACGCTGGCATCACCACGAGCGTCTTTTCAAGGGGGCTGACCATACGGAGATAGTACCAACGAGGGTCTGGCGCTACTTCTTTCGCAAGCTGTCGAGGTGTGTCAGGTACCACTCGTAGGTGTTCGTGATGCCTTCGTGGAGATCGGTCGTCGCCGTCCAGCCGAGGTCATTCAGGCGACTCACGTCCAGTAGCTTGCGCGGCGTACCGTCGGGCTTGGTGACATCCTGGCAGAGCGTGCCCGTATAGCCGACGGTTGCGGCGATCAGGGCAGCAAGATCGTGTATCGGCAGGTCCTGGCCGACACCGACATTGATTGTTCGAGCATCGTCGTAGTTTTCCAGAAGGAAGAGCGAAGCCTTCGCGAGGTCGTCGACGTAGAGGAATTCGCGTCGCGGCGTACCCGATCCCCAGATCACCACCTCTGGGGCACGTTGCTCCTTGGCCTCATGAATGCGTCGCATGAGAGCAGGGAGAACGTGGGAATTCTCTGGATGGAAATTGTCGCCGGGGCCGTAGAGGTTCGTCGGCATCGCCGAGATCCAGTGCCGACCATATTGCTTGCGATACGCCTGCACCTGCATGATTCCCGCGATCTTCGCTATCGCGTAGGCATCGTTGGTCGGTTCGAGGATTCCCGTAAGGAGCGAGGATTCCTTGATCGGCTGGTCAGCGAACTTCGGATATATGCAGGACGAGCCGAGAAACAGCAGCCGATCGACATCGACCTCGTTGGCTGCGTCCATCACATTGACCTGGATCTGCAGGTTCTCGCTGAGGAAATCCGCCGAGAACGTGTCGTTCGCATGGATACCGCCGACTCGAGCAGCCGCGTCGATCACCACATCGGGCTTGTTCAGCCGAAAGAAGTCGAAGACACGATCGCGATCTCGCAAGTCGAGCTCGGAGGATGTCGCGCCGATGAGGTTCGAAAATCCCTCGTCGCTGAGATGCCGCCACAGTGCGGAGCCAACGAGCCCGCGATGGCCCGCAACATAGATTCTGGTGCTCCTGTCAAGCGGTTCCAACGGTTCTCCGATGTGCATTCTCGTTATAGTTGTGGGGCGCGTCGCGCCCGGTTCAACCCTCGACGGCTGACATTCATTCCCTGTGGCAACGCTCCAGAGGTCCTACGAATCGTAGCAATCCAGAAAGCGAGAACGATGTCCACCCCCGAGGTTCTCGTCGTCCTCCCGACACTGGGAGATCGTCTCGACACGCTGCGACTCAGCATCGAGTCGGTGAATGCGCAGCGTGCGGACCTGGGCGTGACACTGGTCGTCGTCGCGCCCCCGCAGGCTGTGGAGGCGCGGGAATTGGCCGAGTCCATGGGTGCGGTCATTGTCGACGACCCGAAAGAGGGAATCTCCGCCGCGATCAACTGCGGTCTCGCCGCACGCACGAGCGAGAAGTATTACGCCTGGGTCGGTGACGACGACCTCATTCGCCCGGGCGGTCTCGCGCTCCTCCGCTCCGTGATCGAGAGCACTCCCGGAACAGTGCTGGCGTTCGGCGGGTGCGAGTACATCGATCCAGAGGGCCGCACCATCATGGTGAGCAACGCCGGCAGACTCGCGACGGTCCTCCTTTCGTGGGGCCCCGATCTCATCCCCCATCCCGGCACGATGATCACTCTCGATGCGCTGCAGAAAATCGGTGGGTTCGACCCGAGCCTCAAATACGCCATGGATCTCGATGCCTTCCTCAAATTGCGGAAGCACGGCTCATTCGCATGGACTCGCACCCCAGTCTCAGCATTTCGGTGGCACCCGGACTCCCTGACAGTGGCCAACCGGCTCGGCTCGAGTAAGGAATCCGAGTCCGTGAAACGGCGCCATTTGCCCAAGGTCATTCGACCGATCAGCGGACTCTGGCATCGCCCGGTGCGGTGGGCCTCTGCGTTCGCAGCGGGGCGGGTCAATGCGCGGGCGCGCGCGCTCTAAACCTTGGCTGCGGGGCGCCTGCGCTAGGCTTGCGGCGTTTCAAAGCGACGCTGCCGGGCATGAGCCGATTGCAGCGCACCGTACAAATCGGAGTGAATTGAATGACTGAAGCCACGGCGAAGAAAGCCATCATCACCGGCATCACCGGGCAGGATGGCAGCTATCTTGCCGAGTTGCTTCTCGCCAAAGGTTATGAGGTTCACGGGCTGATTCGCCGGTCTTCGACGTTCAACACGGATCGCATCGACCATATCTACCAGGATCCCCACACTCCGCACCCCAACCTGTTCCTCCACTATTCCGACCTCACCGATGGCTCGCGACTTGTAACGCTGTTGAGCGAGATCCAGCCAGACGAGGTCTACAACCTCGCTGCCCAGTCTCATGTGAGGGTGAGCTTCGACGAGCCCGAGTACACGGGCGACGTCACCGGGCTCGGTACGATCCGACTGCTCGAGGCGATCCGCGCCATCGGCCTGACTACGCGCTTCTATCAGGCCTCGAGTTCGGAGATGTTCGGCGCTACACCGCCGCCTCAAGATGAGCAGACGCCGTTCTACCCGAGGTCGCCCTACGGCGTGGCGAAGCTCTACTCCTACTGGATCACAAGGAATTACAGGGAGGCCTACGGGCTTTTCGCCTCCAACGGCATCCTCTTCAACCACGAGTCGCCTCGCCGCGGCGATACCTTCGTCACTCGCAAGATCACCCGGGCCGTTGCCCGAATCGCCGCCGGTGTGCAATCGGAATTGTTCATGGGCAATCTCGACTCGGTACGCGATTGGGGCTATGCCCCCGAATATGTCGAGGCGATGTGGCGAATGCTCCAACACGACACCCCCGACGATTTCGTCGTCGCCACGAACACCGCCTACACGGTGAAGGATTTTCTGGAACTCTCCTTTGCTCATGTCGGTCTGGAGTGGCAGAAGTACGTGAAGTTCGACGAACGCTACATACGCCCGACCGAGGTCGATTCGCTGATCGGCGACGCATCGAAGGCGCGTGACCAGCTGGGCTGGACGCCGACGATCCTCACTCCCCGTCTCGCAGAGATCATGGTCGACGCGGACATCAAGGCGTTAGAGCTCGGTGGAACCCGGTATGTCGACAGCGTCCAGACCGAATAAGCGAATTTCGTGCCCGAACAGCCGCATGTGATCGAGGTGGCACTGTCGATGCTCACCCTGGTTCCCGGGGGGATGGGCGGCAGCGAGACCTACGCCAGGGAACTCACCCGCCAACTCGCGACCGCTCCCGGGGTGCGTGCGACCGCTTTTGTCCCGTCCTCGGCGGCGGGATTCAGCCAGGGTATCGACGAACGCGTCATCTCCGGAGTGCGCGGGGGTGGATCGACGATCGAACGCCTTCGCGCAGTCACAAGCGCGGCGATCCTCGCGCCACGCATCCGGCGTGCGATGGCAGACGCCGACGTGGTGCACTTCCCCTTCACGGTCCCCGTTCCGCGCCCCGGCCGAGGTCAGGCTTTCGTGCAGACGCTCCTCGACGTCCAACACCTCGATCTGCCTCAGCTTTTCTCCCGCTCTGAGCTCTTATACCGACGGCACTTCTACGAAGGTGCTGCCCGGCGCGCCGACGCGGTCATCACGATCAGCGAGTTCGCCAAAAAAAGGATGATCGAGCTGCTCGGCCTCTCTCCCGAGAAGATCCACGTTGCACATCTCGCCGTGGATCCGTCGGAGTTCATGCCCAATCCCGGGCCTCGCGAGAATTTCGTTCTCTACCCGGCTCGCGGATGGCCCCACAAGAATCATGCGCGCTTGATCGAAGCGATGGCGATCGTTCGTCAGCACATCCCCGACATTCGGCTCGTGCTCACCGGGGGCGGTCTGGACGGTCTCGGCGAGCTGCCCGATTGGGTGGATCGAAGGGGGCTGGTGGGTTACGACGAGCTGAAGGCCCTTTATCGGTCCGCAGCGGTGCTCGCATTCCCGAGCCTTTATGAAGGTTTCGGACTTCCGCCGCTCGAAGCCATGGCTTCCGGATGCCCGGTGGCAGCATCCAACGCCGGCTCGATTCCCGAGGTGTGCGGTGACGCCGCAGTGCTTTTCGATGCACTCGATGTCCAGGCGATCGCCTCGGGCATCCTCGAGGCGCGTGATCGGCATGACGAACTCGCTGCGGAAGGGGCTCGACAGGTGCAGAAGTTCACGTGGGAGCGATGTCGCGATGTTCATCTCGCGGTCTATCGGAGCGTGGCATGACCGAGAGATCCCTCGTCACAGGGGCGAATGGCCAGGATGGCGTCTATCTCGTCGAACGGCTGCTCGCGGCCGGGCATCAGGTCCACGGCATGTGTCACTCCGCAGACGGCGCACGGCGGCTGGTCGAGAAGTTTCCCACAGTCATCGTCCATGTGGCCGAGCTCGAGAACGCCAGCCGCATTCGTGACCTGATCGACGAGACCGAGCCGACCCTGGTCTTCAATCTTGCTGGCAACACCTCGGTCGCCCGCTCATGGGAAGAGCCAGCCGAGACCGCAGATGTTCTCGGCGTCGGCCCGATCCGGTTGCTCGAAGCATCCTGGAAGCTTTCGCAGAGGTTGGGTCGCGAAGTACGAATGCTTCAGGCATCCAGTGCCGAGATCTTCGGAGACGCCAGTGAAGTCCCGCAGACTGAGAACACTCCCCGGCGGCCGGTGACCCCGTATGGCGCAGCCAAGGAATTCGCCCACGAGATGGCGAGTGTTTATCGCGCTCGGGGCATGTACGTGAGTTCGGCGGTGCTCTACAACCATGAATCCCCGCGGCGTCCTGAGGCGTTCGTTGCCCGCAAGATCGCGAAAGCCGTCGCGAGGATCGCTCTCGGACAGCAGGAGACCATCACCCTCGGCAACATCGACGTCCATCGTGACTGGGGCTACGCCCCCGACTATGTCGACGCCATGATCCGCATCATTTCTCAGCCAGAGAGCGGCGATTACATCGTCGCGACCGGCGTCTCGCACTCGGTTCGCGAGTTCGTCGCGGAGGCCTTCGCCGTCGCCGGGGTTGACGACTGGGAGCCGCGGGTCATCATCGACCCCGGCCTCTACCGCCCGGCAGACCCTAAGCGGTTAGTCGGCGACCCGTCCAAGCTCCGCTCGATCGGATGGCGACCCAGCGTCACCTTCGACGAGCTCGTCAAGATCATGGTCACTGCCGAAATCGAGAAGTCGACTGCCTGACTCGGCGGTCGAGAGGATGCACCAATGCCCACAGTTCACCATGCATCGAGCCAGGAGCCGAAACGCCGCAACCTGCGCTGGAGGGTCTTTTTCGTCTCGTGGCTGGTGCTGTCGCTCATTGGGGGCGCCTGGTCGATTGCGACACCGATAGGCGCTGCCCCGGATGAGCCGGCCCACATCATCAAAGCTGCTGCGGTCGCACGCGGTGAACTCAGCGGCCGGAGTTCACCGAATGGGCAGGTGGTCCATGTGCCGGCTTATATCGCCTACACGCCAGCACAGACGTGCTACGCCTACAATCCGTCGCTTACTCCCACCTGTGCTGCTCCGCCGAGCGGCGACCAGTGGAAGGTCGTCACTTCATCCACATCGGCGGGACTTTACAACCCCGCCTACTACGCGCTCGTCGGGTGGCCATCGTTGATCTTCCACGATGACACGGGGGTGTACGCCATGAGAATGGTGAGCAGCATCCTGTCGTCGCTCTTCCTAGCCGCAAGCATCATGATGATCTGCAGCTGGCGCCGACGGGTGATCCCTCTTCTGGGGTTGATCGTGGCCACGACTCCCATGGTCTTCTTTCTCAACGGTGTGGTGAACCCGAATTCTCTGGAGGTGACAGCAACGCTTGCGGCCTTCGTCGCCGTGCTGAGCATCGTGCGGGATGGGGGACGCAACCTGCTCCGTGAACGCGCTGTCATCGCTATGATTTCTGCCGCGCTTGCAGTAAACACTCGCGGCATCTCGCCGGTCTGGGTCGCGATCGCTGTCCTCTCGCCATTCGTGCTCGCGACATGGCCGGAGATCCGAAGTCTCGCTCGGCTTGCGAGCGTTCGGATTGCCGTCGCCGTGATCGGCCTCGCTACTGCCGCTGCTCTTGCCTGGACGGTTCTCTCGAATTCTCTCGGGGCCGGGTTGGTCGCGACGCCGAATTCGGTCGCCGCTCCGGGAGTCGGTGCCTCGCCCCTCCGTGGCTTCGCCCAGATCCTGGCAGGCACGTTCGACTACGGTCAGGGACTGGTGGGGGTCTTCGGCTGGTTGGACACGCCAGTTCCGTCGCCCGTCTTCTTCCTGTGGTCGGCATTCATCGGCGCGATCATCTTGTCGGCCGTGGTCGCTTTGCGGGGACGAGCGCTCGCCCTCTCGGTCGGACTTATCGGAGCGCTAGTTCTGCTGCCACCCATCATCCAGGCGCTCTACATCACCGGCGGAGGCATCGTCTGGCAGGGAAGATACGCGCTCGCCCTATTCGTCTGCGTGATCGTGGGTCTCTCGGAATCCCTCGCGTCCCGCTTCCCCGATCTCGATCCGGTCGTCACGCGCAGGGTCGTCTGGCTGGTCCCGACGCTCTGGGCTGCGGCGCAAGCCTACTCATTCGCCTTCGCGCTCAAACGCTACGGCGTAGGGGTTCCCGCCACTTCCTGGAAGAAGCTGCTCCTTGATCCGATCTGGGCACCTCCAGGAGGGACGATCGCGGTTCTCGCCGCCGCCGTGGTGATCTTCGCAGCGGCGACAGCGCTCCTGATCGCACTGATCAAGCGTGTGACGTCGCTGGACGAGGTAACGCCCGGTTCAGCACCAGCCGGGTCGGCTGATACGAATGCCGTCCTCAGCCCAGCCAGTTCATAGTCTGCCAGCCGTTGCCGATCTGTGCTCCGCTGGAGAAGCCTCCGCGTCCGTTCCCGCCATACAGGTAGAGAAGGCCGGACGACGATTGGGCGATGACGTCGGTGTCGCCGTCCCCGTTGAAGTCCCCCGGGCTGAAGATCGTGGTCATCCCAGACCAGCCCACGCCGATCTGGATCCTCGGGCCCCACCCTCCGGAGCCGTTGCCCGGATAGAGCCAGAGGGTTCCACCAGAGTCCCGCGCTATCAGATCCGGCAGTCCATCGCCGGTGAAGTCACCGACGCTGGTAATGGCGGACATCACATTCCAGCCGTTGCCGACCTGGCGGCTGTTGAGAAATCCGCCCTGTCCATTGCCGGGATAGAGCGTCATGATCCCCGAGGTGCTGACAGCAAGGACATCGGGGAATCCGTCGCCGTCGACGTCGCCCGCCCCTATCACCGCAGCCATCGACAGCCAGCCGTTCCCGATCTGGATCCGAGGCAGGAAGCCTCCGCTGCCGTTGCTCCCATAGAGCCACAGAGCGCCCGCCGTGTCTGTAGCGAGGACGTCGGGCTGGCCGTCGCCGTTGAAATCGGTGTTACCGAGAGTCGCGGTCATGCCACTCCAGTCATCCGCAACTTTCGAACGAGCAAAGAACCCTGCGTGCCCATTGCCGGGATACAGCCAGAGCACCCCCTGAGTATCGCGGGAAAGGAGGTCCCTGGCGCCATCGCGGTTGAGGTCTCCCATCCCTGGTGAGTCGGTGAAGATCCTTCCAGCCGGAGCTCCGGCCCCGAGGACGCTCGCGAACGCTGCCCATCCAGATCCGATCTGGGATGGCGTCAGCCAGCCAGTCCGACCACTTTCCGGATAAAGAAAGACATTGCCGCCGCCATCTCGCGTAACGATATCGGTCCGACCATCTCCGTTGAAGTCACCCGCATTCACGATGGAACTGAATCCCTGCCAGCCATTGCCGACGACTACGGACCCCAACCACGAACCTCGCCCATTGCCGAGGAACACAATCAGTGACCCGGAAGCGGTGCGGGCGAAGACATCCTGATTGCCGTCGCCGTTGAAGTCACCGGCTCCGAGGAGAGAGGTGAATGAGCCCCACCCGTTGCCGATTTGAATGGGCGCGCCGAGTTTGCCGCGGCCCAGTCCCGGGTAAAGCCACAGGAGTCCGCCGGCGTCCCGCGCCATGATGTCTTGGTTGCCGTCGCCGTTGAAATCACCCGGGCTGAAGATTGCGGTCTTGGTGTTCCAGCCGTCCGAAATAGTCTTCGGGGTGAGGAATCCGAATCGACCGTCCGTGGGATAGAGCGACATCCTGCCGGCGGCCGTTACACCAATGACATCGCGGTGGCCGTCGCCATCGAAGTCGCCAACCCCGAAAGCAGCCGCCATTCCACCCCATCCATTGCCTACGGTGATCGGGCCGCGCCAGCTTCCCTTCCCATTGCCGGGATAGCTGAGAAGCGCACCGGAAGAGTCAATCGCCAGTACTCCCGGAGCAATATCCGGCGAGGCGGTGGAAAGGCCCTGAGTCGATCCGAACCACGAGTTGTAGTAGACCCAGAAGTTGCGGTTGCCGTAGGAGGAACAATAGTTTCCGAGTCCGGTGGTCGTAGCGAGCGCCTCGGCGTTGGGTTGGTACGGCGTGTAGTTGTAGAGAGCGGCAGTGGCGTAGTTGACCACGTTCACCACCGCGCTTCCACACCCCGGATCGGGGTTGAGGGCAATGGACTGCACTCCAGGCTGGCGACCGAACCGGGCGGCCCGGTAGGTCGTCAATTGTTTCGCTCCCTCATACAGCTGATTCCCGAAGCCGAGCGTCGCTGGTGCACAGGGAGCGGTATCCGGGCACGCCATCCCCATCGCTCGATCGAGTGCCGCCTGGCTGGGGGCCCGGCTCGTCACCAACCCCTGCTCTTTCTGCAGGGTCACCAGAATCACCTTTGCGCTGATTCCGCAGGCCGTCTGCACCCTGTAGATGATGGCCGCGGCGCTCAGGGTTCCCCCCGAGAATGTGTCGCAGACCAAATTGCCGGTACTACTCGACGTGATGCGAGCTCGACTGTTCACGGGCACGCTCAACGTGTTCAGGCACTGGCCGTTGAGGCACGACCCGACCTGCGCCTGCAGGAATGACTGGATCTCCGCCTGGCTCATGGCCTGCGAATCGTAAAAGAGTGAATCGCTGATTATGTTGCCGGCGACGAATTCGCTTCCGCTCAGCGCCCGCGCGGGCGAGGAGGCCTGCTGGCTCACGAGCCCGGCGCCCAGCACAGCCACCGCGACGACGAATACCAGTACACGACCGGCCGCGAATTTGTTCAACAATGGTGCCCCCACCTCACGGGACCAGTCGACGGACTGGACCAAGATCTACGATAAGGGAAATCGTTCAATTTGTCGGGGATATCGACGTCCAGAGAGCAATCTGGTCGCGTCAGTTCAATGCGATCGAGTTGTGCCGTGATTCCCAGGCGGATCCGACGATATCGGTGAGAGATCTCTTGGCTGACCATCCGGTGAGTCGATGGATGTCATCCACTGCGGCGACCACGGATGCGGGATCTCCCGATCGTCGGGCATTCACTACGGGAATGACATCACTACCCGCCGCTGAGGAGAGCGCCCGAATCATCTCCCGAACGCTCGTTCCCGTGCCTGTGCCGATATTGAGCGAGAGATGGCCAGTGCTTGAGGTCAGGGAATCGAGCACGGCAAGATGTGCCTCTGCCACATCCATGACGTGAACGTAGTCGCGAATGCAGGTTCCGTCGGGTGTGGGGTAGTCGTCGCCGAAGATGAGAGGCGGATCTCCGGCCGCCAGCCGGTCGAAGACTATGGGTATCAGGTTGAGTGCTGCAGAATCTCCGAGGTCTGGGCGACCGGCACCGCCTACGTTGAAATAGCGGAGGCTGACGGCGCCAAGACCCCACGCGCTCGCGGCGGAGGCTATGAGTCGTTCTCCGACGAGTTTGGTCTCGCCGTAGGGGTTGACCGGTCGGGCGTCATCACGTTCGGAGACCGCACCGTTCGCGTCACCATAGACGGCTGCCGAAGAGGAGAAGACGAGTCGCTTCACTCCGGCATCTTCCATCCCGAGAAGAAGGTTCGCAAGCGCACCGACGTTCTGTTGGTAGTACCACGCGGGCAGGCGAACCGATTCCATAACCTGCTTGCGCGCGGCGAAGTGCATGACTGCGTCGACTTTGTGCTCTCTCAGGGTCTGCGCGACCACCTGCCGCGCACTGTCCCCCGCGAGATCCACCTGAACCAATGGGACGTTTGCAACGCGGGCCGCCGAACCGGTACTGAGGTCATCGAGAATGACGACGTGGTCGCCGCGCTCTGCGAGCAATAGGGAGGCGTGGGCACCGATATACCCGGCTCCTCCGGTGACCATGACCCTCATGGCGCCAGTCTACGAGGTGCGCCACGACCCCAGCCGAGTGATCCACAGGGTGCCACCCGCTACGATTGAGAGTCTGATTAGGCGCCCCAAGCCAGCACTGGAGTTACGATGACCGCGCGTTCCGGGTACGTCCATCCCACAGCGGATGTAGCCGATACCGCGGACCTGGGGGCAGGCTCGAAGGTCTGGCACTACGCCCAGGTACGCGAGGACGCGTCGATCGGTGCCAACTGCATCGTCGGCCGGGGAGCGTATGTCGGCACCGGCGTGATCATGGGTGACAACTGCAAAGTGCAGAATTACGCGCTGGTCTATGAGCCGGCGAGGCTCGGCAACGGTGTCTTCATCGGACCCGCCGTCGTGCTCACCAATGACCATTTTCCGCGTGCGATCAACGCAGACGGCACACAGAAATCGGCCGATGACTGGCATCCGGTCGGAGTCGACATCCGTGAAGGCGCGTCGATCGGGGCTAACAGCACCTGCATCGCCCCGATCGTCATCGGACGATGGGCACTCGTCGGCGCCGGATCCGTCGTCGTGAAAGATGTACCGGACTTTGCATTGGTCGTCGGTAGCCCGGCCAAGCGCATCGGCTGGGTAGGCACGGCCGGACATCCCCTGGGACATCAGCCGGACGGCACGTGGCTCTGCCCCGTGACAGGAGCTCGCTACCACGAGATTGCGCCAAATCATTTGGCAGAACTGGAGAACGAATGATCCCCGCAGCCCGGCCAGAGATCGGCGACGAAGAGCGCGCTGCAGTCGATCGCGTGATGCGGTCCGGGATGCTCGCGCAGGGACCCGAAGTCGCGGCTTTCGAGACCGAGTTCTCCGCCATCGTCGACGGCATGCACTCGGTAGCCGTCAATTCCGGCACGTCTGCCCTACATCTCGCCTTTCTCGCAGCAGGCGTGGGACCTGGTGATGAGGTCATCGTCCCGTCTTTCAGCTTCGCAGCCACCGCAAATGCAGTCGCACTCGCTGGGGCTGTGCCCGTATTCGCAGACATCGAGACCGACTACTTCTCGATCGACCCGGCAGCCGTAGAGGCCGCAATCACCCCGCGCACCAAAGCCATCATGCCCGTGCACCTCTACGGGCATCCGGCCAATCTGGTCGCGCTCAAGGCGATCGCAGACAAGCACGGACTCCTCCTGTTCGAAGACGCCGCGCAGGCTCACGCAGCATCCGTCGATGGCATCCCTGTGGGCGCCTGGGGCATTGCCGGAAGTTTCTCCTTCTACCCGACGAAGAACATGACCGCTGGAGAGGGCGGGATGATCACCACGCCGTCCGAGGAAGTCGCCCGCCTGGCCAAGGTGCTGCGAAATCAGGGGATGGAGCGCCGCTACGAGAATGAAGTCGTCGGCTTCAATACCCGAATGACCGACATCCACGCGGCTATCGGGCGAGTGCAGCTGACAAAACTCGCCGGCTGGACGGCGAAGCGACAGTCGAACGCGGCGTTCCTCACCGCGAACCTCGAAGGCGTCATCACTCCCCCGACCGCCCCGGGCGCGGTGCACGTCTTCCACCAATACACCATTCGCGTAACCGACCTCGATCGCGATGCGTTCGCGGCGGAGCTCGGCAAGCGTGGCGTCGGAAGCGGTGTGTACTACCCCACGCCGATTCACCGACTTCCCTCGTTCCAGCTCGAGCTGGACCTGCCGGGCACGGAGCTCGCGGCATCGCAGGTACTCTCACTTCCAGTCTTTCCGTCCTTGAACGACGACGAGCTCGGTACCATCGTCGAAGCGGTCAACGCGGTGGCGAAGGCGGGTAGCTGATGACCCTTCGCGCCGGTGTGCTCGGCCTCGGTGTGATGGGGCGCCACCATAGCCGCACACTCAACAACCTTGAGGGAGTCGATTTCCTCGGTGTCTTCGACCCGGCGGATTCCATCGGTCCGACGATCGAGGGAAAGCCCGTGGTCAAGGACCTCGAGGAGTTCCTGGACATGGGATTCGACTATTGCATCGTCTCCGCTCCGACGGTCTACCATCTCGATATCGGGAGGTCACTCGCCGAGCGGGGAATCCACGCCCTCATCGAAAAGCCGGTTGCGTCGACGACCGCGGCAGCGATCGAACTGCGCGATCTCTTCGCCGCGGCCGGACTCATCGGCGGCGTCGGCCACATCGAGCGATACAACCCCGCGCTTCAATCCGCACGACAGCGAATCGAAGACGGCCTGATCGGGGACATCTACCAGATTGCGACCCGACGGCAAGGGCCTTTCCCCGGTCGCATCGCCGATGTCGGCGTGATCAAGGACCTGGCCTCCCATGACATCGACCTCACGGCCTGGGTCAGCCAGCAGGACTACGTGAGCGTGAATGCCCGCACCGCCCACCAGAGCGGCCGTGAGCACGAGGACATGCTCGTCGCAGTCGGCACTCTCAGCAGGGGCACGATCGCCTCGCACACCGTGAACTGGCTGACTCCGTTCAAGGAACGAACGACAATCATCACGGGGGAAAAGGGCACGCTCGTAGTCGACACTCTCACCGCCGACCTCACGTTGTTTCAAAACGGAGTCATGGCGGAGTCCTGGGCTGGTCTCGCATCATTCCGGGGAGTCTCCGAGGGCGACGTCACCCGATTCGCTCTGGTCAAGAAGGAGCCGCTTCTGGCGGAGCACGAGGCCTTCCGGGATGCCGTGCTCACCGGCGATACCTCGGCGATCGTCACCCTGGATGAAGGTACGAACGTCGTTCGTATCGCCGAAGAGCTGGCGCTCGACGGCGAGGACCATAAGCTCTCCCCCGCCGAGACGACTCAGACGAAGTAGCCGCCGATATACGTGCGGAGGGGGCCCTGTCTGGCGAAGGCAAGGAGCGGATTGCGCGGGATAACTACGTCTACTGAACGGTAATTCCACCGACGACGTATCAGACCCATCAGTTGTTCGGCAGGCTGAGAGTAATCAAGAATCCCGTCGAGCAGGGTCCTATCGAGCATGGATAGAAATCGCTCCGGCCGGTCAGCCCAGTCGAGTATCCTTCGCGCGATCTGAGCAAGCGCCTGGCGCTCACCGGACGGCCAGATTTCGAGGACCGACCGGTTCACGATCGCGTCGAAGAGATGAACTCTGATCAACTTGATCGTGAGAGCGATTCGCTGCTGGGAATCGAACTTCTCCATCATTGGGTCACCGAAAATATGGTCGAGAAATGCGAAGTCACTCGTTACAGGTCGGGGGGCGGAAGTTACTCGATCCTCCGCATCGGAATGCACAAGATAGCCAGGACCGCGCCGTGCGAATGAGATTCCGGCACCCGAGAACCAAAGCCGTGTGACATAAGGAAGGTCTTCACCGGAGGGGATCCCCTCCGCGAACCGGAGGTCTCCGAACACCTCTCGCGAGATGAGGCCAAGAGGCGCGCTGCGGTACGACAATCTGTCCTTGACCGGATCCAGGTGATGACTTCGCCCCGGACGGGCTGGCGGAGAGAGTTCCCTTCCGCCACCGGAGTGCCTCACTTGCGCGATTACTACAGACGAACCCGTTGCCTTCTGAAGGGAACACCACGAGTCGATAGCACCCGGCTCGAACTCGTCGTCCGACCCCATCACTGAAATGAAAGGGGCAGTACTCCGGCCGATTCCACGATTCATCGGTCCGGCCGGGCTCGGAATGCCGTCGGCTAATTCGAGTACCCTCACGCGCTCATCGAATGCGAGCGGACCGAGGTTCGACCGAATGAGTCCTACATCGACGTTATGAGCTACGACCGTCACGCGGGTGGGGGTCTTCGTATGGTTGACGACAGATGCCACGGCCCGCGCAATCGGCCGTGTGCGGGTGTGCACGGGGATCGTGACGTCGACTATCGGGTCCATGGCGTTCTCGACTATAGACGAGCGCCAGCGCTCAGGATTCTCCGCCACCGATCACGCGGTGCACGACCCCGGGCCAGTCTTCCGGCACGGTGGTGCGTCGACCATCGACCAGAGTCGCAATACCGGGGAGATCTGTGGGCCGGATCTGCCGATACGCCGCATGGTCGGCTTGGACGATGGCGGCACCGACCGGCTCGCCGAGGCGATAGGGAGTGAATCCGAGGGCGACGATCTCTGCGTCCTCGTATAGCGGATCATGAACGACGACGATCGCACCCCGCGCTTCTAGCGCCTCCACGGTCGGGAAGACTCCAGAGAATGCAGACTCCTTCACTCCGCCGCGATAGGAAACGCCGAGAACTGCAACCCGAACCCCTCGCAGCGCACCGTGCGCTCTCTCTAAAACACCGACCGCGTACTCGGGCATCTCCGCATTGGCGGAGCGGGCGGCACTGACGATCGTGGCGTCTGGATCATTCCAGAGATAGAGACGCGGGTATACCGGGATGCAGTGACCGCCGACCGCGATCCCAGGGCGATGGATGTGGCTGTAAGGCTGTGAATTGGTAGCCTCGATCACCTTCGCTACATCGATGCCGTTCCTGTCGGCGAACCGCGCAAACTGATTTGCCAGACCGATGTTGACGTCTCGGTAGGTGGTTTCGGCGAGCTTTGCGAATTCGGCAGCCTCCGCTGACTCGAGATCCCACACGCCATTGGGACGAACGAGATCGTCGCGTTCGTCGAAGTCGAGCACGTCGTCGTAGAAATCGATCGCACGCCTCACGCCATCGGCTGACAGCCCACCAACCAGCTTTGGATAGCGCCGAAGGTCTGCGAATACGCGGCCGGTGAGCACTCTCTCGGGCGAGAACACCAGGTGAAAGTCTCGGCCCTCGACGAGGCCGGAGCCTTCCTCCAGCATCGGTTTCCAGCGTTCGCGCGTCGTACCTACGGGAAGGGTCGTCTCGTAAGACACCAGTGTGCCCGGCGTGAGGGCAGCAGCGAGAGACCTGGTGGCACTGTCGAGCCACGCGAAGTCGGGCCGTGCCTCCGAATCGACAATGAGCGGCACTACGAGCACCACCGCGTCTGCACCACTAACAGCATCGTCGTATTGAGTCGTCGCAACGAGGTTTCCCGTGCTGACGACCTGAGCGAGCTTGTCCGCGAGGTCGGCTTCGCCGGGAAAAGGCTCCGTCCCCGCGTTGACGTAAGCGACCTGTGACTCATTCACATCGACGCCGACCACCTGATGACCCTTTGACGCGAATTGCACCGCCAGGGGAAGCCCTATTTTTCCGAGGGCTATCACTGCGATTTTCACGGGCGTCCTTCGGTATCTTCTGCTTGAGGCAACCTTGCAATTGTAGTCGGCGACAGCCCGCATCCAGTCGAACGAGGCTGACGATAGACTTCCGGCGTGAAGGTGCTGAGTGTTGTCGGAGCCCGCCCGCAATTCGTGAAGCTTTCGGCGGTTGCAGCAGACTTTAGGGATAACGAGATTGAGCACGTTATCGTGCACACCGGCCAGCATTACGATCCGATGCTCTCCGACGTGTTTTTCCGGGATCTCGCCATCCCGGCGCCTGATGAGAATCTCGAAGTCGGATCCGGGAGCCACGGTGCCCAAACCGGCGCCATCCTTGCAGCTCTAGACGACGTCCTTCTGCGGCACTCGCCAGACTGGGTCCTCGTCTATGGCGACACTAACTCCACTTTGGCGGCCGCGATAAGTGCGGTCAAATTGCATTTGCCGGTCGCTCACCTCGAGGCTGGGCTTCGGTCTTTCAACCGTCGAATGCCAGAAGAGCACAATCGGGTCCTTGTCGACCATGCGGCTGATCTCTGTCTCGCGCCAACTCCCTCGGCGGTCGCCCAGCTCACGACTGAAGGCCTCGGCGCTCGAGCTGTGAACGTCGGAGACATCATGGTCGATGTTCTCCATCGCACGCGCGATGCTCTTGCGATCAATGGTCGATCCGAGCGCATTGTTCCCGAGGGGGCATTTGTAGCCACGATCCATCGAGCGGACAACACGGATGATCCGGCCAGGCTGAGAGACGTCATCACAGGACTGGCGGAAATCGGCTCACCCGTGGTCCTCTTCGCACATCCGCGGCTCGTGGCAAAGGCAGAGGCTGCTGGCCTGACATTGGCAGGGACGAATATTCGCGTCAGGCCCCCTGCCACCTATCCTGAACTCGTCCAAGCGGTGCTCGACAGCCGTGGAGTAATTACAGATTCTGGTGGTCTCCAGAAGGAAGCCTTCCTGCTTCGGGTTCCCTGCACCACCATCCGATCCGAGACCGAATGGACAGATACAGTCGAACTCGGCTGGAACGTCCTCGCGGACTCTCCTGACGAAATCGCCAGATCCGCGCTCCGCTCAAGCCCACCCGAGACGGACGCCGCACCGTATGGCGTCGGTGACACTGCTTCACGGGTGCGCACCACGCTGCTCGAGTGGCGGGTGGAGCACTGAGCTCAGCGAGCAGCGAGCGTGTCTATGGCTGCAGCCCAGATTTTGACCTGCGAATCCGCGGAAAGGGGTTCTGCTGCCAGATGTGACTTTAGCTTCCAACTCTCGACGCGAGCGGGCGTCAGATCATCCATCACCGTGCGTATCTCTGTCACGCTGAAATCGGCGGACACTGCTCCAAATCCATGTGCGAGGAGGGTTCTCGCCATCTCGGGAGACGGGCCGATGATGAGTCCGAGGCGAGACTGCACATAGTCAAAGAACTTGTTGGGCAACGCGTTCGCGTTGTTGAAGCTAGTCGGCGGTAGTACGTGAATGCCGACGTCGTAGGCATTCAATGCTTCAACGAGTTCCGACTGCGGCAGCGGATCTCGGATCCGTATGCGCGGGCCGAGTTCGGCAGCGAGGCGCTTGAGCTCGGATAGGTACACCGTGTCGTTCGGCATCAGGTAGAGGTCGAGTGTCACATCCGACGCTGTCTCGGCCGCGGCCCTCATTATCAATTCGAGCTGTCGACTCGGTTGAGCATTGCCACTGTGGACGAGTCGGATGGTGCTCCCGACCGCGGTGGGTGATAGCTCATATCGTGGGGTGGCGTTCGTCACGACCCCGCAGTCGAGACCGTATTTGAGATAGGCCCGGGCGATACCCTCACTGACGGTGGTCGCCGATCGTGCTTGCGCGGCATAACGACGCACGAGCCAGGAGAGGTATGCAGTCTGCCGGCGGGAGAGAGCTGTCAAATTGTCGTGTATCCCAGGGAAGAACTCGTGCAAGTCCGCATGCACACGATCTCTCCCCGCCACATCGATCGCGAGTGCAATGGTATCGACATCGTTCGCGAGCGCGACATCGAAGTGCCGGCCCTTCAAGAGACGTCGAGCCTCGCCAACATAGGAGATTCGAGCGTATATCCAGGGAAAAACCCTGAACTTGGCTGCCACAAGGTCTATGGCCGCCAACGGGAAACGAAGTATCCCTCGAGCTGCGCCTCCAGCCGGGGTGTCGACCCTGAGGTGCTCCACGCTTGCGAGCGGCGACTCCCCGAATCCGCAGGTCGTCACGTGATAGGACTCACTAAATTCCCTCACCTGCTTGAGAACACGCGCGTCTTTGGCTATCTCCGAGAACGAGATGATTAGCAACGTTGGCTTCATCGTGATTGCTCCAGAGACTTGAGAAGTATGGCGTCCACAGTTTTCCCCGACACACTGGCAAGAGCATTCCGAAGCACCCAATTGCGTCCCTCGACAGCGAAAGCACGAGTCCTCAATGGATCCTCAAGGAGCTCACGGAGGTGATCGGTCACCCTGAAGTGTTCGGTGACCAGCCATGCCTCGTTCGAACCCGGAGGAAGTTGCCGGTCGAGGTGCTCGTCTGCACTCGTGAGAAGCGCACAGCCGGCAGCCATTGCCTCTACTCCGAATACCCCCGGCACGTAGGAATAGAACTCGTTGAGCACGATATGGGCGCGGTTGAGGGCACTCGTGACGATTTCGTGAGACACACCCGTCAGTTCGATGTACTCGAATTCGTAGCCCTCCGCACGCAATTGGTCGATCGCCGCACGCACGAGTTGTGTGCCCTTGAGAATCGGTGCCGATGGCGCGTGGACGATCACCCTCTTCGAACTGCTCTCGAACTTCGAGAAGTCGTCGGTGACCTCGCTATCGGGATGGAAATAGAAGAAGGGGTGTGAGGGGCGCTCGAGGTAGGACCGCTGATCGAGATCCGCATTGAAGACGACATCCGAATAGCGATTTGCCGCAGCCGCGATAGCGCGCTTTGTATCGTCGTAACCGACCGAGGTAAAAACTCTGTTCACATCGCCGAGGTAGGTTCCTAGATTTGGCCGCCCTGTCTCACGCTCGAGTTCTTTCATCAACCGGGGTGATCTGATGTCATTGCCCGTGAAATAGGTCGCGATGCGCAGGCCGTGCTTCTTGAGAAACCGAAATTCATAGTCTCGCTGATCGTGCGCGGAATTCAAGAAGCCCTCGGCGCTCATATAGATGAACCCGACACTCGTGCGCGCCAGCTCTCCGAGCTTCCACGGCCCGAGAAGCCACGATCGCAGAACTCCGGAAGCGGGATAGGTCCGCTCGCTCGGCGCCCAGCCGTAGTCGAAATTGAAGAATGGATGCCGCGCAAGGATCACGGAGCGGGCGGAGGAAAGCGACTGGGCCAGTCGATAAACCATTCCCGCGATCTCATACGGTCCGACAATCCATTCTTGAGATTGGCTGTTGCGGGCTCGGTGCGTCAGAAAGCTCAGATTCAGCACGACGACTTGAACGAGGAATCGAAGCCTCACCACTGAGCGGTAGATCATAATCAGCGCTTGCAGAACTTGACGTAGAAGCTCTTCGGCACCCGATTGAGCTTGAGGAGGATCCAGAAGAGCGGGCGGAGAGCCTCAAATCGCCGTTTGTAGGTCGGGTAGTCGCGATAGGTCTTCTTGGGCATTGTGAGATAGGCGTCGAACTGCTGGTCAGTCAGTCGAAGCCGCTTCTTCACCAAGGCGATGAGTTCCGGATCGGGGTAGCGCGGCGCGAAGAACCGTTCGCGTGCCTCGTCCCGATCCAGTTGGCCCGAACGCACCAAGGCGGAGAGCTCGATCTGCCGGAAGTTGATTCCGAAGCGCTTCGGCAGGAAGAACGTGTGGTAAAACGCCGTGAAGCGGTTCTCCAAATGGTGACCGCCGTACCAGCGCCAGCCGAATTCCTTGGCAAGGAAGACCTTCGCGTCCTCCTTGTTGTAGTCGAGCCAATAGAGGGGGCGGGTGCGCTCGATGCCGCTGAATGCGGACCATTTGAGGAAGTGGAAGAAATCGAGGTTCGGGTACGTCTTCATCGGCACCGTCCCGAACTTCTTGTGGACGGACTTGACGTACCCACCGTCCATGTAAAGCCAGCCCATCGGGGAGACACCCTCGGTGCGGAAGGAGTGGCCCTCGACGATGTGCTTGATACCGTGCTTCTCCGCCGAACGGTACAAGACTCCCATGAAGCCGATGTCAGTCGGGGCTTCGATGTCCTTGACCCCAGCCTTGAGAAACGAGGTGTAAATATCGTCGTATTCGGTGTTGTCCACCACGTAGGTTTCGAGGTCGACGCCCAGCTTGTCGAGCACGGCGTAGATATTGGACGTCGCGGTGGGAGAGTTCCAGGTGTTATCAAAATGCACCGCAAGGGGGCGAACACCGAGGCCGACGAGCACGTGCGCGAGGAACGACGAATCCGTGCCGCCGCTCACTCCGAGAATGCAGTCATACTTCTTGCCCCGGCCCGCGCGCTTGAGCTTGTCCGCGAAGGCCCGAAGAGCCGCCGTACTCGCGGGCCCGATCGGATACTGCCTGTCGAGTTCGTCATGCAGGCCGCAATAGAAACAGATCGGGCTCACATCGAGTTGAGCGTTCGGCACGTCGGAGGTTATGAGACACCGCTCGCACATGACAGTTTGGGAGAGGTCCCGACCAGGGATCTCGTAGCGCGGGTCGACACTCTCAGAGATTTCCGCGAACTGTTCACCAGGGCTGGCCGCATGTCGCAGGAGCCCCGCGAGTTCAGAACTCGAGGGGTAGTTGACGAGGATGCTCTGCCGACCACCTTGCATCACGAATTGGCTGCCCGCTGCCACCCCAGACGCGTCAGCAAGGGCCATCGGCTCGGCCAATTGAGCACGCGTACCGGCACCACCGTGAGCGATCACGGGAACATCGACACGAGACGTGACCTCACGCACGAGATCGAGATCTATTCCCGAGCGTGTGCCTTCGCGGTCGATACTCGTGACGAGCACCTCTCCTACGCCGATATCCATGGCGAGTGCGCACCACTCGTCGATCGTCAAGCCTGATGCCGCAGTGCCCGATCGCCCGAAAGTCTCATAGGCGCCATCGACGGAACGAACATCGAGCGCGCCGATGACAGCCTGCGAACCAAGCGATCTGACGACGGTGCGCACTATCTCGGGCGTCTCGAGGAGCGCGGTATTGAAGACGATCTTCTCGAAGCCTGCGCGCACCAGCGCTTCTGCATCAGCCAGCGATGCGACTCCGCCCCCATAGGCCATCGGCACGAAACATTCGGAAGTGAGCTTCGCGAGGTACTCATGCTGAATTCCAGTACGAGACGCTGCTGCTCCGATATCCAAAAGCATGATCTCGTCGACTTCCAGGTCATTGAAGATGCTGAGCACGTTCACTGGATCACCGACGTAAAGAGGGTCCTGAAACTGCTCGGTCTTGACGAAACGCTGTTCCTGGAGAAGGAGCGCCGGGATGACCCGTGGGCGGAGGCTGTCGTTCATGCTGCCGCGAAGTCGGAAAGAAGCTTGAGTCCGGTCTTATGGCTCTTCTCCGGGTGGAATTGGGCACCGATGACCGTTCCCCGTCGCACCATCGAGGTGAACGGAACCCCATGCTCGGTCGTCGCCATGCGGTCGCCCTCATCCAACGGATCCGCATAGTACGAGTGGACGAAATAGAAGCGATCGCCTTCTGCCACGTTCGGAAGAGTGTCGAGGTGGCCGGCCCGATGAATCGTGTTCCACCCCATATGCGGGACCCGGAGGTTCACCCCCGCGACGTCACGGGGGAATCGGCGCACACGGCCCGGAATGATGCCCAGACCTGGCTCAACCCCCTCCTCGCTCTCATCGAGAAGCAGTTGCATCCCGAGACAAACGCCGAGGATCTGCGCTCCCGCGAGAGCGCGCTCGACCACGAGTGCGCCCAGCCCCGTCTCTCTGAGCTTGATCGCGGCCCTGTCGAACGCTCCGACACCAGGCAGGATTATCTTGTCAGCGGCGGCGATCCGCTCAGGATCTCCGGTGAGCTCGCTGTCGTATCCGGCCTTCTTCAGCATGTTCGCGATGGACGCGACATTGCCGACCCCATAGTCGACGATCGAAATGGGGGCGGTCATGGTCTGAGCCTCGAGCCAGCGACTGCCTGCCTCATCGAAGCGGCGACAGACTCCAGTTGACCATTCTCTAGCTGCGGATACAGGGGAAGCGTCAAAGCACTGCGCTGTGCGCGCGTCGCGGCGGGAAGCTCTCGATCGTCGATGCCGAACCGTGAGCGGAAGTACGGCTGGAGGTGCATCGAATACGTGCCGAGAGTTGTCTCGATGTCCGCCTCGCGCATCCGGTCGATCACAGCGTCACGATCGACGTCATCCTCGAGCAGCACCACGTAGGACTGATAGGAGTGCAGATCACCCTCGGGCACCGACGGAGGAATCACCCCGTCGACGTCGGACAGGAGGTCGTCATAGATCGAGGCCAGCGAACGTCGCCGCTCCAGGATGAAATCGAGCTTCCTCATCTGCGCGATACCGATGGCTGCGTGGATGTCGCTCAGCCGATAATTGAAGCCCGCGTCAATGAAAGACATGAAGTGGGACCCGCGAACGGCGCCATGCGACCGCAGCACGGCGATCTTGGCGGCGAGCTCCGGATCCGAGGTGGAGATGAGTCCACCTTCCGCCGTCGTGATGATCTTGCGGGGATGGAAGGAGAATACTCCGGCGAGCCCCAGCGTGCCTGCTTCTCTCCCGCGGTGCGTGGCACCGAGAGCGCAAGCAGCATCCTCGATCACGGGGATGCCGTGACGCGCGGCAATCTCATTGATCGCGCTCATATTCGCCGTGAGCCCGAACGCATGAACCGGCATGATCGCCGTCGTCCTCGGACTGATCGCCCGTTCCAGCAGGCTTGGGTCGATATTGAAGGTATCGAGTTCGATGTCCACGAATACCGGAATCGCACCCTGCTGGATCACTGCGTTCGCCGTAGCCGGGAAGCTGAAGTCGGGAACGATCACCTCATCACCCGGCTGCACTCCGATCGCGTGAAGGGCGAGGTGCAGTCCGGTGGTCGCGGAACTCGTACCGAATGCCGAGGTAGAACCGATGCGATCAGCTATCAGCCGCTCGAATTCAGCCGTCTTGGGACCCTGCGTGAGGAACCCCGACTCGAGCACCTCTCCAATCGCTGCGAGTTCCTCCGAATCCGTCAGCGGCACGTTCAACCTCACGAAAGCTCCCTGACGTACCAGTCGACCGTCTCGGTAAGAGCCTCTTCGCTCAGCACGGCCGGCTGCCGTCCGATCAGCGAAACGAGCCGAGAGACGTCTGCGAGATGGCGGCGCACGTCACCCGGGCGCTCCTCCGTGTGGATTATGGGGTGATCGGGTGCGCTCATGATCGACAATATCCGGGCCACGAGCTCGTTCACCGACGTCCCGACGCCGGTCGCGACGTTCAGCTCTGCTCCGCGACAGGCCGGTTCATCGTGGATCGCCACGGTCAGGTCGACGGTGTCGCGCACAAAGGTGAAATCGCGGGTCTGCTCGCCATCGCCATGGACCTCGATGGGTTCGCCGGACAACACCCGCTGCACGATTATGGGGATGATTCCGGCGTATGACCCGGGGTTCTGCCGAGGCCCGTAGTTGTTGAAGGGTCTGATCACAGTCGCGTCGATACCGAATGTGCGCACATAGGAACGAATTATGTGGTCTTCGGCGGACTTGGCCGCCGCGTACGGCGTGATCGCGTCGTGGGGGTGATCCTCATCCATCGGAACGTAGCGCCCGGATCCGTAGGCCTCTGAGCTCGACATGTGCACCAGCCTGCCGATGAGTCCTCGGCGAGCGATCTCGCAGAACGTCGACGTAATACCGATGTTGGTCTGCATGGTCCAGTGCGGATAGAGCAGCGATGTGGGCAGCGGGACCACGGCCAGGTCGAAGACCGTGTCGATCTCGAATTGTGTGACGACATCCTGCATGGCCGCGAGGTTCGATGCATCGAGTCGCAGGACCTCTACATCCGGCCGATTTCGCCGGGCATCGTCGAGATTCCGTTCATTGCCGAGAAAGAAGTTGTCGACGACGACGATCTTCTTCGGATTCTCGAGAATGAGGCGATCGACGAGATGACTACCGATGAATCCCGCGCCGCCGGTGACGAGAACTGAACGAGATCTGATCGGCACCAATTGGCCTTTCGCTTACTGTGGACGGGCCCATTCCTTGAGCCAAATGAAGAGTCTATCTCTCGGAAAATCGCAGCATTGCTCGACAAACATCCTCGGAGCTCTATCGGCAGGCTGGTCAAGCGCTCAGAGGACGGAGGAGCGCTCTGCGTGGAAGAATTGCCTGTCAAAGGGATTTACCAAAGGTAAGGTGTTATGGGCCCAGCCTGAAGGAGACAACTTGAAATCACCGAGAATTGCTGTGTTGGGGACCAAGACAACATGTCTTCGACTCGTCGAGGCTCTTCTTGCTGATCGATCTGTTAACGTCGCAGGCATCATCACTTTGGACGACAGTACGGACTCTCGTTCAAGACTGCCGGACATCATCGAGGCGGGTAAATCGAGAAGCTGTCCAACCGAGATTTCGGCGTCGCCTGCGGCTGCGTATCAATTCCTGTTGAGTTTAGGTGTTGATCTCGTGCTGGTGGCAGGCTGGTACCGCCTGATACCCTCGGCGGTCCTTCAAAGCATTCCCCAAGGATTCTTTGGTCTTCATTACTCACGGCTTCCGAGCTATCGGGGATCCGCTCCGGTGGTGTGGGCAATCATGAACGGCGAAACAAGAATTGGGTATTCGCTCTTTAAGATGAGTGACGAAATGGATGAGGGTCCGATCGCGATTCAAGGAAGCGTCCCCGTAGACGAATCGATGTATGTGTCGGATATTTTGAATCGACTGGACCATGCAAGCTCGCTTGCAGTTGCAGGTGCAGCACACGCGATCGCCTCTGGCGCTCACACGCTTTTCCAGCAGACTGATGAATCCCCATCATTTTCGGGCGCTCGTTCGCCACTAGATGGTCGAATCAACTGGAGCCAACCAGCCTCAGTGATCGCGAGAGCTGTAAGGGCACAGTCCAAGCCATACCCGGGGGCTTTTAGCACTCTGAAAGGGGAGCGGGTAGTTATTTGGAGGGCATCGCCTGACAGCGACGCTAAGTACTATGGCGCGCCGGGACAGGTGATCAGGATGATCGGTTCAAGCCCTGTGATTGCCTGCGGGCAAAGCTCGGGTCTCATTCTTGACGAGATAGAGTCCAGGATCGATCCAATCAGGTTCAGTCTGCTGACTTCGAGATTCCTTTGAGAAAAATTCCTGATGCTCGAACTCGAGCAAATTTACGAGGTCTTCGCGCTTCTGGAGCACGCCGATTCGCGGAGTTCGGAACCGTCGAGTGACTACCACTGAAATTCTGTCGCAACGAATGCCGCGGATCGATGCCCTGACCGGACTTCGGTGGTACGCGGCCTTCTTCGTGTTCACCTTTCACATGCTCGTGTTCGCCCCGCTTCCGCCACTGGCCAGCGCGTTCCTCGGCGAAGGCTTCTATGGCGTGACGTTCTTCTTTGTGCTCTCGGGCTTTGTCCTCACCTGGTCAGCGTCCGCGAAGGTATCCCAATCCACGTTCTACTGGCGCCGCTTTGCTCGGGTCTGGCCATCACACATCGTCGCGTTGCTCGTTGCGATCCCGGTGTTCTACAGTTTCGATCCGAATCCGGCTCAGACGTGGGTCAAACCTGTGAGCCTCGGCGTCCTCGCTCTCTCTGTCGTTCTCCTTCAGGGCTGGTCCCTGAACCCGACGATCCTGTTTTCGGGTAATCCCGCTGCGTGGACTCTCACCTGCGAGGCATTCTTCTACGCGCTGCATCCCTACATATCGCGATTGCTCGGCCGGATGCGGGTGCGCGGCTCGCTCATATTCATGATCGTTGTGGTGGCGATCGCCTTTGCATTCCGCGCACTGACCGCGTCATCACCAGGGGAATGGTTTTCCCTGATTCCCCTGCCTGTCACCCGGGTGACCGAGTTCGCGTTGGGAATGGCTCTCGCGTGGGCCATGCGCTGCGGTTGGCGCCCCAGGGTACCCGCGTGGGTCGGTCTCACTTCGATCGTCGCTGTGCTTGTCGCTCTGGTCCTGATTCCCCGATATCGCGCCGGCGGCATTCCCGCTCTACTCGTCACGACCTTCTCGAATGAGTTGATCACCGTAGCCTGCGTGCTGGCGATCCTGGGTGTGGCGGTTCGAAGCCTTTCGGGTCGGCCGTCGGTCTTTGCACATCGCTTTCACGTGCGGCTCGGAGAGTTGTCTTTCGCCTTCTACCTGGTACACGCGACGATCATGTACGTCTTCCTCTCGATTTTCGGAAGTCAGCCGGCGAGTTGGTTGAACCTCCTCTGGTTTGCGCTGCTTCTTGCGCTTGACATCGCCGTGGCTGCAGCGCTCCACCATTTCGTGCAGAGGCCGATCGAGAAGCGACTGCGCCGATGGAAAGACACCCGTGCAAATCGGTCCGCGCTGGTCTCTGGCTAAGAGTCGCTGCCGGCAGCCGTGATCCAGCCTGCCCGGAGAGCTTCAGCGCTCATCTCTCCAGAGTGCACGCTACGAGAGAAGATGCGGCCGGCATCTGCCGCCTCGGATCCGCGGCTTCGGTCCGCAATCAGCCCGAGCAACACCTCACGCAGCGATTCCGGGTCAGCTTCGACAATGGGCAGTTGGAGCCCCGTGAGTTGCCCCACGCGCGCACGGGTCTCCGGCAACACGTGGCCGACAACAATTCGGCCGGAAGCCATCGCTTCTACGGCGGCGACTCCGTAGGCACCCAGAAGGAACTGGTCGAGGACGATATCCGAATCCCCGATCAGAGAAGGCATGAGGCTGGAGGATACGCCGGTGATGCTGCGATATTCGATCACCCCTGCACCATCGAGCTCCCTCAGAAGAGGTTCGATGAGCTGCGTGCCCTTGATCGAACCCATGCTCGGGATATGCGTCACCACCGGCAGCGTCCGGCTGTACAACTCGCGTCCGCCAGACCAGCGATCTGCGTCCACGACAACCGGGCACCAGGTTCCCCACGGAACATCGGTGAGCAAGTCGGGCGTGGAAACGAATACCGGCAAGCCCGTCGTCCTCAGCAGGATCAAGTTGGCGTCCGCATCGGCCTGAAGTGCCTGATTCTGTGCCGAGAGTTCGCGGAACGGTGACCAGCGGTTGTCGGCCGCATGAGCAGAGGGCGATCGTATGTCAGTGCCATGACAAAGAAAAGCACACGACACACCCCGGCGCTGAAGCTCCTCGATTTCCCGTTTGACTTCGCGGTTGAACAGGCTCCCGAACAGCGGTCGCTCTGCCTCGATGAGCACGTGGCTGAATCGCTCCACCGCAGCCAGCTCAGCTTTCTGCCAGCGGGGCGAATGGTTGTAGACAGACACCGGCACAGAAGTGTCGGCGTCGAAATGGAAGCCGCCCGGGAGCTCGACAGCCATGTTTCGCGCCCCGAATCGGCCATCCGTTTCGAGTGCGCGAGCCCACAGGTAGCCCTGGCCGGCGTAATTGGTCGGACCGATGAAGACCCGGATCGGCTTGTCCGGTACTGGGGTCGCGGGTGGCACCTGCGATCGACTCGAGCCGCCGAGGAAGAAGGATGAAATTCGTGAGAGGACCCCATCGGGGTTCTTGGCGACGTCATCGATGAGTCGATTGACGAAATGCGGCAACCGGTGCCTGTTTCGCACCAGTGAGGAAGAGAGCGTGTTGGCCAGCTTCGCGATGCGGTTCACTTTCGGGCTCCGGAGAGCGACTCGCGCACGACAGTGTCGGCGATCGCAGAAAGCGAGAAGCTCTGCCGCGCCCAGTCGCTCAGTGCCTGACGGCGCGGCCGCGACACTGGATCGGCGGCAATCGAAGCCAGGGCGGAAGCGACGGCGTCGACGTCGTAGTCGACGGCCAGACCGGCCCGACGGGAAGGATCGATCCCCTCGAGGAAGTCCTTTGTCGGACCGATACCGGTGAACACAGTCGGACAGCCCACCGCAAGTGACGAGTAGACCTTGGTCGTGAATGCGTAGTCATACCCTCCGCCCGGCTTCAGGCTTGCAAGGGCGGCATCGGCCGATGCGAGCAGGGTGGCCAACTGGGCTGCCCCTATCGATTCTAAGAAGTCCACCGAATCCAGGCTGAGTTCTGCGGTTCGCTTCTCCAAGAGTGCGCGATCGGTGCCGTTTCCCACGAAGACAAGCCTGTATTCGGGATGGTCAACCGAGAATCGCGCGAAAGCGTCGACGAAGATGCCGGCTCCGTGCCATTCGGAATAGGTTCCCGCATAGACGAAGTAGCGGTAGTCGCTGGGTTTCGCCTCTTCGAATCGGAAGACGCCGACGTCAACGCCGAACCCGATCACAGTGGTCGGAGTATGGATGTCGAGCTCACGCATACGATTCGCGACGCCACTAGAAATGGTGAAAGCCCGGCGCGCCCCACGCATCGCGAACTTCTCCACGAGGCGCAATAGGCGGAGCACCAGGGCTGACGATGTGGCCATGCTCGCGGCATCCGACCAGATATCAGCTGCATCGTAAAAGTACGGACGACGGACGAGGGTCGCCACTGTCCGCACGACCGCCCCGGTCGTTGGCGGGGGCTCGACGAAATATAGGTCCGCCCGGCGTCGAAAGAGCATCCGGAAGAGGAGTGGAATGTCGAAACTCAGGTAGGGAAGATATCCACGCACATATCCAGTGCGGTCCCTGAGGACTGGGAATCGACGCACGATGACGCCCGGGAGATCAACGGGGGACGTACCGCGGGGCGGCGACGTCGTCAGCACCACCACCTGGTGGCCGGCGGCGGCAAACCCCCGCGCTACAGCCTCGAGCATGAAGGACGCGGCGGCAGGCTCTGGTGAAAAGATCCGGCTAGCAATGATGATGCGCATGGGCTGTGGTCCCTAGTGGATTGTCGGTGTCCGCTCAGGACCGAAGGAAGTTCTGTTCGAGGGCTGTCCGAGCCATACCGCCGTCGTGGAGTCGTGCGACGAATGCCGGGCCTTGCTCGGCAAGCGCGCGACCCCGCTGACGGTCGACGACGACTTCGCGCAGAATTCGCTCGAGAGAATCGATATTCGCCTCGAGGATGGGAATGGGAAGTCCCGCAGTCTGAGCGACGACATCCCGCGCCTGGTCGCTCAAGTGGGAGACCACGAGTCGTCCCGCCGCCATCGCCTCACACGCACCGACCCCGTAGTCGCCGAGACGGAATTGGTCGAGCACGATATCGGATTGTGCATATGCAGCAGGCATGCTGTCGTGACTGACGTTTTCCTCGCGGATGTATTCGATGACCCCCTCGTCATGGAGCTTGTAGAGGACCGGCTCGATCTCCGCCGTGCCCTTAACGAGGGAGTTCGACGGCACGTGCAGCACTCGGGGTCGACTCCGCTGCAACACCGGTGTGTCCGAGGCCCATCTGTTGGGTTCGATCACGACGGGAAGCAGGTGCGCATAAGGGACATCCAACAGGAGGCCCGGCGTCGAGACGAAGGTCGGGAGCGCCAGGTCGTCGAGGAGTCTTCGGTGATCGGCAGCCATTTCTTCGACCTCGCGCACATCCACCCAGCCATCGTCCTGAAACGGAGACCATTGCTCGAGGGCACGATGACGACTGGGAAGGCGGATGTCCGACCCATGGCACACCATCGCCACTCTGGTTCCGCCGTCCTGAAGCGCTTTGACCTGGCGCCGGATGTCTTGCGCGTACAAGCCGCCGAGGGGTGGGAACTCCGCCTCGATGAGCACGTGTGTGAAGTCTTCGGTGAGCGCACGGAGTTGTGCCCGTTGCCACCGGTGTGAATGAGTGACGGTTCGCCAACGCACGGGAAAATCCGCGTCATAGCCGAATGGATTCATCTCCGTGTAGACCATGTTGCGCGCCGAAACCCGAGGGTCGAGTTCGACTGCTCGCGCCCACCGGTACCCCTGTCCCGCATAGTTCGCCGGAGCGATGAACAGCTTGACCGGCGTTCCACCCGCGGTCGGAGGCTCGGGGATCTTCTGCCCCTGCACGCGGTCGACTGCCATAGCCACGACGTCCTGGACCGGTTTTGGGGTCGCTTCCCAGAGCGTCTTGGCAAAAGCAATCATGATGGTCTTCCGGATACTCACGTCGAGTGGAGATCGAGCCAATCGGCTTTCAGTACGGCGGCGCTTCGTCGGCCATCATGTACGGCGGAGACGAAGTCGATTCCAGCCAGCCCTCTCGAAACCAGCAGGCTCCTGTCTGCCGCGATCGTCTCGAGTACGTCCTCAAGGCTAGTCGGAGTCGCTTCGACTATCGGCAGCGAAAGGCCTGTGGTCCGAGAGACCTGAGCTCGCACATTGTCGAGGACATGGCCGATCACGGTTCTGCCTGCAGCCATTGCCTCGCAGGCCGCAACGCCATAGGCGCCCAGCCGAAACTGATCGAGAACGACATCGGCGTCGCGAAATATCTCCGGCATCCGGGAAGAGGCCACACCGACGACAGGCACGTAGTCGATCGTTCCTTTTTCGGCGAGGCGGCGGAGTGTCGGCTCAATCAGGGGGGTGCCTTTGATCCGTGGCGAGGTTGGTGCATGCACAACGCGCAGTGGTCGAGAGGCTTGTGTGTCAGGGAGGAGACCGAACCACTTCGGGGGATCGATCACCACGGGGCACCAGCTGGCATTCGGAAGGTCTGCCAGCAGATCCGGGGTGGAGACGAAAACCGGACGGCCGGATTCGGTGAGCAGGTCGATGTGTTCCTGTGCTCGCCGCTCGAGCCGTGCGAGGTAGATATCCCAATCGAGATACGGCGACCATGGGGTGGATGCCGCGTGCCGACTCGGCAGGCGAACATCTGTTCCGTGCGCGATGTAGGCCACGTCAATGCCCGCTGCGATCAGCACTCGCGACTCCTCCCGCACGTCCCGGCCGAACAACCGGCCGAACAACGGCTCCTCGGCTTCGATGAGCACGTGGCTGAACTGCTCCGCAGCGGCGAGCTGTGCCTTCTGCCATACCGTCGAGTTGTTATATGCGGGCACGGGCACGATGAGATCGGCAGGAAATGAGAACCCGCCAGGAACGTCAACCGCCATGTTGCGAGCAGCGATTCTGGGGTCCGCGGTTTCGAGACTTCGCGCCCACAGACGTCCCTGGCCCGAGTAGTTGACCGGGGCGATGAGGACTCGAAGCGTTCGGCCGTCGACGCTGGAGACCGCGGGAACTTCCTGAGGAGTTCCGAGCCTTCGCGCCGCAATTCGACCGAGCAGCCCCATCGGGTGATCCGCGACATAGTCGATCGCCCGATTCACTGCCGGAGGGAATCGATTTCGAGATCGAAGCAGCCTGTCGACCAGGCCGGTCATGACGTCGGGTGAACGATCTTGCCAGCCAGGCCAGCGAGCGCAACCTGCTCACCGAACGCAGGCAACGAAAGTGCGAGCTGAGAGAATGTGCCCTTGCCCGCGATTCTCCCGTCTTCGAGGTAGCAGACCTGGTCGTAGTCCTTGATGGTCGACAGGCGATGGGCGACCGATATCAGGGTGACTTCCCCCCGAAGCGCTCGAATTGCCTGGGTCACATCGTCTTCGGTCTTGGTGTCGAGCGAACTCGTGGCTTCGTCGAGCACGAGTACGAGAGGGTCTGAATAGAGCGCTCGCGCGATGCCCAGGCGTTGCTGTTGGCCGCCGGAAAGGGAGAATCCGCGTTCGCCGATGCGCTCATCGATGCCCCCTTCACGGGACGAGACCAGACTCGAAAGCTGGGCGCGCTTGAGCGCATCGATGACACGGTCACGATCGAAGTCGTCGTCCCACGTCAGAGCGACGTTTTGGGCGATGCTCCCATCGAACAGGGCAACCCTTTGGGGCACATACCCCACCCGACTCCTCCACGCCCGGATCACCGAAGTGAGCGGCTGGCCATCAATGCTGATCGAGCCGCTGGAGGGAGCGCTGAGACCGAGGAGGAGATCGATGAGTGTCGACTTGCCCGCTCCCGAAGGTCCTACTATCCCGAGAGAGCTGCCCAGCGGTATGTCCAGTTCTATGCCGCGAAGCACTGTCTCGATCGAGTTCGGATACTGGAACGTGACAGCATCAAGGTGAAGGAATCTCGGCGATTCGGGCAGTACACCGCTGTCGACGACGCTGGAGGTGTCAGCGATGTCCCGCTCGGCCCCATTCAAATCCCCGATGACATCCTGCGCCGACGGAATACTGGCCGTTGCTTGAATGAAGCTCCCCTGAATGCCGTTTATCGCGGGGATCAGACGGAATCCGGTCGCAGCAAATAACGCGACTGCCGCGAGAGCACCCGTCAATCCGCCGGTGAGATAGTTGGCGAAACCGATGAGCAGGAACCCTCCGACGAGTGCCGCCTCGAAAGAGTAGAGCGGGATAATTCCGAGGAACGACGAGTTCGCCCTGGCCCGAACTGCGTGAACTCGGTTCTTCGTCACGACGCCGGCCACCTGCGACAGTCGATTCCTCAGGCTGAGTTCCTTGAGGGCATCGACCATCTCGGTCATGAGGATCGCCACCCGGTAGCTGTAGTCACGATTGACGACGCTTGCTTCGAGAGCCCGCTTGGTCACCACCTTGTGAACCACGAACGCGATAAGGGAGAGGTAGACGAGAGCGATCAGCGCCGTCGTCGGGTTGGCCACGAGAAGCACGACGAGGATGAGGACGAAACTCACGACCGCGCTCGGCAGGACCGCAAGGGGAAGGATGAAGCCCATGATCGTATTCGCGATGCCGGCATCAGCAATGCGGGTGATCTCCGGCACCGTGCGCTTCGAGCGCTCCTCCCAACTCGAGTGGATGTACGCGCTGAAGAGCCGGTTGCCGATCTCCAGCTCGTAGCTGGCGAACCGCCGCGTCGCGATCCATTGGAAGAAGACGGAGAGCACGCTCTTCAGAATGATCAACAGGCACGCGACAAGCACCACGATGGGTGTCGCACTCGGCGGAAGTTCACCGATCACCGGCAACTTGAGCGCGGTTCCGCTGATGGTCGGACTGATGACAATGGCGAGAAGGCCAAGGGCCGCAACGTCGAGGACGGTGATGAGGCTCATCATCACCATGTACCAGACGAAGAAACGTCGAGCCCCTCGAGGGAGCAGGGGGAGCAAGTTTCGGAGCGTGCTCCAGATTCGTTTCATGTCGCCGCTCAGGCTATCAGGGAGCCGCTGAGCGCCTCACAAGTCTTGCCGACGACGGTCACCTCTGCCCGTCGTCGTAGCGCTCGCCGGTCGGGGGCAAGCCATTCCCTGGGGCGGGAGGCAGCACATTCTGCAGCGCAAGCTGTCTCGTCAGACGCGTGATCTCCGATTCGAATTGGCGAAAGCGCCGGTAGGTCGTCGCAACGAATCCGATGAAAATCAGAACCATGAAGTAGAGAAGAAGGTCAGCGCCGCGCCCGATCCCCAGGAGGTTTGCAATCCAGGTGAGAATCTGCGGGAAGAAGACGGACGAAGCCGCCACGACGATGAAAAGCAGCAGCAGCACCCGGCGCATCGCCAGATGCCGTGCTCCGGCACCTCGAAAAATGAAATAGCCCGCGACGGCTATCACCAAGATGGCGGCGATTTGAAAGACGATTGTCATGGTTTACCTGAACAGGAGCTCGACGAGGATGTTGATGGAGTTGAGCAACGACTGCCCCTTCGAACGCGAGTAGTCGCTGTAGACGATATGGGTCGGATACTCGGCCCACGTCGCCTTGAGGTGGCCCACCTGTTCGATGAGTTCCGAAGCGTGAGCCATGCGGTTCTGGGAGAGGTGGATCTTCTCGACGAGAGACCGGTCGAGTACGCGTAACCCATTGTGCGCATCGGTCAGTGCCATGCCCGTCGACACCCGGGTGTAGAAGGCGGCAGTGCGGAGTACCGCTCGCTTCGATCGCGCCAGGGTCGTGCGGTCATCAAGGAAGCGGGATCCGACCACGATGTCCAGGTGCTCGCTCCGCAGCTTTGCCACCATGCCTCTCGCATCATCCACCTGGTGCTGGCCGTCTGCATCGAAGGTGAGCACCTCCGTCATCAGCGGATCCAGTAAGGCGAAGTCGAATGCGGTCTGCAGGCTCGCCCCCTGGCCGAGATTGACCGGGTGCCTCACCACGTAAGCGCCGGCGGCCCGCGCAGCAGCGGCGGAAGCGTCGGAACTGCCGTCGTCGATGCAGACGACATGCGAGAAGTCCCTCAGCACGTCCGCGATCACTGCACCGATCATCGTCGACTCGTTGTACATCGGGATTGCGACCCATGTACGACTCATTGCCTTAGTTTCCCACACTGGCTCGCGTGCCGACCGGTGCCGAGACCGCCGGTACAACCCGGGATGCCTCACGCGCGAGAATCCAGATCAGGCCGGCGTAACAGAGCGAGCCGACGATCAGCACGACAATCGGAGAAATGGGAGTGTCCCACCACCATTTGATGCCCGAGTTGAGATTCAGGCCGCCGAACCCAGCACCAGTGATGTAACGGCGCATCGTCGTCTGCAGGGCGACGGCCTGCACCACGGCGAGCGTCACCGTCACCAGGATGACCTGACCCCTGGTGAAGTGCACTCGGCGCTGTCCCGATTGGAGCACCAGAAGTCCTCCGAGCATGACGATGAGGGGCAATATGTATCGGGGTTGCACCTGCTCTCCCACGATATCGCTCCCCCGAGTGAGCACCACCACCGGCACGACGATCAGCGAGAGTGCGACGATCGCCAGCGAGACTGCTTTGCGTTTGGTCAGGCGGGAGAAGCCCACCGCAGCTACGGTGATAAATGCTCCGACGGCGCCATACAGCACCACCTGAGGCATCGCCACATCCAGCCAACCCAGTCCGAAGCTCCCGAAGACTCCAGCCCAGAGCACCGGGATGTTGAGCAGGTTGTAGATGAGCAACTCAGAGAGCGAACGAGTCTCGCCGGGAACCCCAGGACTGTTAGCCCCACCGAATCCGTTCAAGCCGCTGATCACCTGCTGGGCGCTGATGAAGTAGTAGACGCAGACAGCCATCATGACGAGGGGAAGAATGCAATCCAGCGCGAAGCGCCGAGAGCGTTCGAACGACAGGAGCACCGCGACCACTATCCCCAGAGACGCATAGATCGCGCCGTCCCCCCGCGAACCGGCAGCGATCAACACCGAGAGCGCAAAGACTGCTCCCAGGCCGATCTTGCGACGGCCCACTGTTTCGAACCAACCGAGAAGAGCAAGCCACGAGGACCCGACACCGATCACGGCCCAGGAACTCGGGTTGTTGGAAGCGATGATGAACAGTCCCAGCGGCACGGTGGTCGCGATCCATCCCCAGATCAGTGCCGGCCTCCGGGAGCGCGGCAACAGGAGGAACAGCGCGGTGGTCAATCCCACGAAAAGTACGACAGACACCAGCCGCATGAGGATGACCGATTCGAGGATGTTCGGACCGACGAATAAACCCATGACGTCGTAGAACAACGGGGGGTAGCCCCCGACGAAGTTCCCCCGGTCGGTGAGCACCGTCTTGTTGGGGTCAAAGTCGGTCTTCAGCTGGCAGGCCGCACTCACGCCCGGGGAGGCCTGGTAGCAGATCGAGGTGAGGAGCGCCTCCGGCACTCTGCGGTTGCTCGGGGCGGTTCCCGCGGTGCAGTTGGCCGCGGGACTGGCGCTCGAGCACCAGGTGCTCACGAGATGGAAGTTATCGTCTGGGCTCGACCCCATCGGGGTGCCGACGGCCCAGGCGGTCAAGGCGATGAGTGCAAGAACGGGCGCCAGGTAGATCAGCCGAAAACGCGATATGAGACTTCTCACCGGACTCCTCCCCTAGATGCGAGTCGGCGGCGGAATCGCTGGCGCATCGCGCGGAGGTGGTTTCGAACGCGTGCAGCCACCCGTAGCGATTTCATGAGCGGCTGAGAGAGCTTCCATCCCCTACTCTGCAATATCCGCCGATAGTCCTCCTGGTCGACCAGCAGAGCCCTGATGATCTCTATCGACCCCGGGGGAAGAAGGACCGGCCTCGAATCCGCCTTGCGGATGACGCGCGCCTCCGACTCGGCCCACACGCCGGTCGAATGGTCGAGGTACGAGGAGTTTCCGGTTGCCCATCGCCGGTAGACAGCGGTGAGGGCGGGGACATCCGCGACCCCGCAGAGGAGGGAGGTGCGGAGGATCATGTCCCAGTCCTCGCACACATCGAGTTCTTCGTCGAAAGTGAGTCCGAGGCGAGAAAAGATGCTGCTCGGAAAGGCAAAACTCATGAAGGGGGTCTGATTGACCCGGAAGTGCTCAACCAGATCGAACTCGGCATGGTGCTCTGCCGCAGGCCAGCTCGACGTTCGAAAACCGCTGTGCCCACGAGGCCAGGTCTCTGGCGAGAGGGATTGAACCGCGGTCACTGCTCTCAATAGCCGGCCCTCAGACTGAGCCGACGACCGATGGAACTCTTCGACCCAATGCGCGAAGACCAGGTCGTCATCGTCGTATACCGCTACGAATCTTCCTTTGGCGCGCCGGAGTCCTTCGTTGAGGGGCGTGCCACGAGATCCCCCACGCACCTCAACGAGCTGGATCTTGTCCCTGAGGCGCGCTTGCTGCTCTTCTACCGCCTGCGCAACGGCCGAATGCGCCTCCTGGTTCGCGTCGTGCACGAGCACGAGCACCTCGAAGTCCTGGTCGCTCTGGGCGCTTAGGCACAGCAGCGCATCCCGGAACGGTTCGAGCCGAGAGCCCTGAGTGCGCATGAGGATGCTGAGGAATGGACGGGTTTCCTCATCGGCTTCTCTGAGCGATTCCGTGAGGTGGCCCAGCGCGGAATTCACCTCGCCGTTTCGGACGCTCTCATCCCTCAGGTCAGTGAGGAAACGGGTGAGGACAAACGGCGGATGGGACCTGTCGGACCCGGAATCCGTCGTCGCCAGGGGGCGAGAACCAGCAAAGCTCGGCACTATCAACTGCCTGTCTAGTATCGGTGAACGGCATAGTTGCCATTGATGAATTGCCCGACGGCATGGTCGGGGTCGAGCGAAGCAGGGAGACTGCCCGCGGATCGCCGCCGCTCAAACTCGCCGGCCGCGCGAAGCAAGTGCTCCTCAGATGAATCATGGAAAGCGGCGAGGATCGCGGCGACGATGTCGAACTGCGAATATTTGTGCGCGAGGAGCAACCCGGCTTCTGCAGAGTAGTAGACCTCCGCCGAGCTCGCGATGATGTCACCGGTGACCTCGAGCCGCTTGTCATGGAACACCCGCGCTGATGGTTCGTGACGAACGTCGAACCCCGCCAGTTTGAGTCGCCAGGAGTAATCCACGTCGTCGCAGTAGAGGAAGAAGGTCTCGTGATCGAAACCACTCACCGCCTCGAATGCCCGCCGCGACGTGAGCGAGCACGCGCCGGATGCCCAACTCGTCTCGCCGGTGGCTTGATCGAAGTCTTTCGGGTGCTCGAGGGGCAATTGCCGGCCATCGACAACGCCCACGGCCTCTGTCATCACTTCGACCAGCGACTGGATGGTGTTAGGAGCCAGCACCGCATCCGGGTTGAGAAACAGGAGAAGTTCCGACTCTGTCAGCGGGGCGAGCCGATTGTGTCCACCCCCGTGCCCGAGGTTCTGGCCGAACACCTCGTGAATGAAGGTTCCCCCCGACATTTCGACACCGGCCTTGATGCGCTCGATCGCCTGCTCATCGAGGGTCGCTACAGCGCCGCAGTCTCCGAGAACGAGCGCCCAACCGGCGATCGAACCGGCGGAAATGGCGATCTTCGCGGAGTTCGCGGTGGCCTCGGCGGCCCTCACGATGCTCTCCCGATCGTTCTCATAGAGAATCGACTGCACTGTCAGCGTCCGAAGATCAACCACGCCGTTGGTCCAACTGGTCGAGGATGTACCGACCGTATCCACTCTTCACCAGAGGCGTTGCGATCTCGCGCAGCTGCTGGTCGCTGATCCATCCAGAGCGCCAGGCGATCTCCTCGATACATCCGACTTTGTAGCCCTGTCGATCCTCGATGACCCGCACATATTCGGACGCCTGCATCATCGATTCGAAAGTACCCGTGTCGAGCCACGCGACTCCTCGATCCAGCACCTGCACCTGCAGCCTGCCTTCGGCCAGGTAGCGTTCGTTGATAGTAGAAATCTCGAGTTCTCCGCGAGCGCTTGGTTTGATTGTCTTGGCGATCTCGATCACCCCGTTGTCGTAGAAATACAGTCCGGGCACCGCGTAGTTGCTCTTGGGCGAGACCGGCTTCTCTTCGATCGAAACGGCGGCCATGTTCTCATCGAACTCGACAACGCCATAAGCACGAGGGTTGCTCACATGGTAGGCGAAGATCAAACCACCGTCCAAGTCACCGTGATCCCGCAAGGACTGACCGAGTCCGCCGCCGTGGAAGATGTTATCGCCGAGCACCAGGGCGACACTGTCGTCACCGATGAACTCCTCGCCGATGAGGAACGCCTGCGCCAACCCATCCGGTGAGGGCTGCACGCCGTACTCGATGCGGATGCCCAGATCGCCTCCGTCCCCGAAGAGGGCCCGAAACTGCTGGTTGTATTCGGGGGTGGTGATGATCAGCACATCACGGATGCCCGCCATCATGAGCGTAGACAGGGGGTAGTAGATCATCGGCTTGTCGTAGATCGGCATCAGTTGCTTCGATATGCCTCGAGTAATCGGCCAGAGCCGACTTCCGCTGCCACCCGCCAGAATGATTCCGCGCACGGCTAGGCCATCCCGGCATTCAGGCTCGAGTAGTAGTCGGTTGTTGCTTGCCAACTAGGCAGCAGTCCGCCGGATGCGGCTTCGGCGAGGGAGGGTGCTCCGACGTCTTTGGGGGACAGGATCAGTTCCGGACGCGGAAGGCGAAAATCCAGTGCGAGCTGTTCATCGAGGGGGTTGATGCCGTGCTCGCGCTCCGACCTGTAGACATCGGACACCAGGTAGGTCACGACGGCTCCCTCGGTCAGGGCCACAAAGGCGTGTCCGAGTCCCTCGGCAATGTAGACGGCTCGGTGATCGATGTCATCGAGGACAACCGAATCCCAGAGGCCAAAAGTGGGTGAGCCCACGCGGATGTCGACAACGAAGTCGAGCACAGCCCCATGGGTGGCCGTGACGTATTTCGCCTGCCCGATGGGGACGTCAGCGAAGTGGATGCCGCGGACGACGCCTTTCTTCGAGGTCGAACTGTTTGCTTGGCGCAAGTCGAGGGAGTGCCCGATCGTTTGTTCCAACCGGTCGTGCCGGTACCACTCGAAGAAGATTCCTCGATCGTCGGAGCGCTGGATCGGGGTTACCTCGTAGGCATCCGGAATGGAGAGTTGACGGATTTGCACGCCGTTGATCCTATCCGAGAGACATCTACCCCAGGATCGGGGCCGAGTTTCACGGTCCAGTCGGAAGCGTGTCGAGGTATGCCTTGATCGTGGGAGCGGCCGAGCCGACGGTCTCGAGCTTCCCCTTGTTGAGCCAAGCGGCCTGGTCGCACATCGCCTCGACTGTTTCCATGGAGTGACTCACCAGGATCACGGTCTTGCCCGCCGCTTTGAAGTCCCGGAACTTCTGGAAGCACTTCTCTTGGAACTCCCCATCCCCCACAGCGAGCACCTCGTCGACGACCAGGATGTCGGGGTCGACATTGATTGCGATCGCGAAGCCGAGTCGCACATACATTCCCGACGAGTAATTCTTGACCGGCTGGTCGATGAACTGTTCGACGCCGGAGAAATCGATGATCTCGTCGAGCTTCCTCGTGACCTCTTTCTTGGTCATGCCCAGAATCGACCCGTTGAGGAAGATGTTCTCGCGGCCGGAAAGTTCAGCGTGGAAACCGGACCCCACCTCGAGCATCGCGGCGATCTTGCCGAAATGGGTGATGGTTCCGGAGTTGGGGTAGTAGATATTCGCCAGGCACTTCAGCAAAGTGGACTTGCCAGAACCGTTGCTGCCGATCAGGCCGAAGGTCGACCCTGTCGGCACATCGAAGGTGACGTCTTCAAGGGCGAGAAAAGTGTCATGTACGGATGTTCGGCCGCGCATGACCGCGGATTTCAGGCTCTGGTTTCTTTCGTGGTAGAGCCGAAAGGTCTTGGAGACGTGATCGACTCGAACTGCTACCTCGGTCACAGGGTCTCCGCCAAGTTTCTCTCGTTCTTGCGGAACACAAGCATCCCGATGGCGACGGCCGCAACAGACCAGATGAGGCAGATGAGCCATTCGGACGGATCGGGCCAGCGGTTGTCATAGAGCACCTGCCGGAACAACGCCACATAATGCACCATGGGGTTCACATCGTAGAGGCCGAGAATCGTCACCGGTGTGCCGAAAAGCCCGCCGGTCTCCGTCGATTTCGCGGCCACCCGTTCGATCGGGTAGATGATCGGGTTGAGGTAGATCCAGAGCTGCAGGACGATCGTCAACAGGTATTGAGTGTCGCGGAAGTACACATTTGCAGTTGCGAGAAGCATGCCGACCCCCGCGGCGAAGGCCGCAAGCAACACCATGATCACGATCAGAAGCGGAAGCCACGGAAGCACGAAGGCACCCGCGACGCTGAGCGCGATGAGCAGGACCGTCATCTCGAACAACCAGTTGTAGGCACTCGCCCCCACCGTGGCCAGCGGGAGGACTATGCGACTGAAAGACACCTTCTGGATCAGGTTCGAGTTGTCGACAAGCGACGCAGCGCTAGAACTCACGACCGTCGAGAAGAAGATCCAGGGGAGCAGACCGCACAGTAGCCAGAGCGGAAAGATATCGATACCGCTCGGGTTGCCCGCGGGGGGAGAACTCTTGAAGAGCACCCCGAAGACGAGCGAGTAGATGAGCATCAGCGCCAGTGGATTCGCGAACGACCAGAGCTGTCCGAAAACCGTGCGTTTGTACTTACCACGCACCTCGCGGGAGACGAGATTGAAGAGGAGCTCTCGCGAGCCCCACACTTCCTGCAGGTATTTCATTCATCCTCGCTGGGTATCCACGACGCTCACGAATCAGGCCGTGAATCTCGGAACAATCTAGCCTAGAACTATGATTACCTCCCGATGGCACTCTCTTCGCAGCCCCCGCGCACGCCCGTGGTAGCCGTGACGACGGTCAGCTACCGATCGGGCGAGGTGCTCGAGGGATTCCTCCAATCGGTGCCCGCATCGAGTGCGGCTCCATTGTTGGTCGTGGTCGCGGACAATGACTCAAACGATCCGGTGGTCGCGAAGCTCACTGCGGCATCATCCGCTCACTACCTGCCCCTCAGCCGAAACCTCGGATATGGCGGCGCGATGAACGAGGCGATCCGCTCCCTGCCTTCCGATGTGCGGTGGGTGCTGGTCAGCAATCCGGATGTGGTGCTCACCCCGGGCGCCATCGATGCACTTGTGGCCGCGGGCGAATCCGACCCTCGCATTGCCGCCGTCGGGCCGGCGATCATCACCGATGGTGAGGTGTACCCGTCGGCTCGCGCCGTACCGTCGCTCCGCACCGGGATCGGGCATGCGCTGTTCGCGAACATCTGGTTGGGCAACCCTTGGACGCGTGCGTACCGCCGCGATTCCAGTAGCGATCCGGTGCGCCGGGATGCGGGCTGGCTCTCCGGTGCCTGTGTGTTGGTTCGGAAGAGTGCCTTCGACGAGCTGAGCGGATTCGACGACGGCTATTTCATGTATTTCGAAGACGTGGATCTCGGGTATCGACTCGGCAAGGCCGGATATCGCAACGTCTACGAGCCCGCGGCCGTCGTCGTGCACAGCGGCGCCCACTCCACAAGCGATCATTCCGCGCAGATGATCGCGGTGCACCACCAGAGCGCTCGCCGCTTCCTCACACGGAAGTATTCGGGGTGGTACCTCTGGCCCGTAAGAGTGGCCTTGATCATCGGACTGGACCTGAGATCGGCGTTCCTCAGCCGCCGCGCCACCCATCACTAGAATCATCCAGACTGTGCCAAGGAGGCATCCACTCCCATGAAAATCCTCGTCACCGGCGGCGCCGGTTTCATCGGCTCGAACTTCGTTCGCCGCGCTCTCGAAGACGCCTACGCCGGCCTCGAGGGTGCCGAGGTCATCGTGCTGGATGCCCTCACCTACTCCGGCAACCTCGAGAACCTCGCGCCGATCGCCGACTCCCCGCGTTACGAATTCGTGCACGGGGACATCCGCGACTCCGAGCTGCTCGACAAGCTCCTCCCGACCGTGGATGCCGTCGTGCACTTCGCCGCGGAGTCCCACGTCGACCGCTCGGTGCGCGACTCCGGCATCTTCGTTGAGACGAACGTGCTCGGCACCCAGCGCCTGCTCGACGCGGCCCTTCGCGCCGATCTCCAGCGCTTCGTCCACGTCTCCACTGACGAGGTCTACGGATCCATCGCCGAGGGTTCCTGGGACGAGTCACGGCCGCTCGAGCCCAACTCCCCCTACTCCGCCTCGAAGGCCGGAAGCGACCTGCTCGCCCGCAGTTACTTCCGCACCCACGGCCTCAACCTCTCGATCACCCGCTGCTCCAACAACTACGGTCCGTATCACTTCCCCGAGAAGGTGATCCCGCTGTTCGTCACGAACCTGATCGACGACAAGCACGTTCCGCTCTATGGCGAGGGCAACAACATCCGCGACTGGCTGCACGTGGACGACCACTGCCGCGGCATCGCGATGGTGCTGGTCGGCGGACGCGCGGGAGAGATCTACAACATCGGTGGGGGTACGGAGCTCACCAACAAGGAGCTGACCCAGCTGCTGCTGGATGCGACGGGCAAGGACTGGTCCTATGTAGACCGGGTCACGGACCGCCTCGGCCACGACCTGCGCTACAGCGTCGACATCGGCAAGATCCGGGCCGAACTCGGGTACGAGCCACAGGTGCCGTTCGAGCAGGGGCTCGCGGATGTCGTGCAGTGGTACCGCGACAACCGCGCCTGGTGGGAACCGCTGAAGGAGCGCGCCGCGCTGTGACGAAATACCTCATCACCGGAGCATCCGGAATGCTCGGCCAGGACCTGCAGAAGGCCCTTGCCGGCCGGGAGTTCACTGCTCTCGCTCGCGCTGACCTCGACGTCACCGACCTGGAAGCCGTGCGATCAGCGGTGGCCGGGCACGACGTCGTGATCAATGCCTCCGCCTACACGAAGGTGGATGACGCCGAGACCCACGAAGCGGAGGCTTTCGCCGTGAACGCCACGGGTGCGCAGAACCTCGCCATCGCGGCTTCCGAGGCCGCCGCGAAGCTCGTGCAGGTCTCCACCGACTACGTGTTCGATGGGTCGGCGACGTCGCCCTACGACGAGGCGACTCCGCTCAACCCGATCTCGGCCTACGGTCGCACCAAGGCTGAGGGCGAGCGTCTCGCGCTAGCGGCGAATCCCGAAGGTACCTACATCGTGCGCACCGCGTGGCTCTACGGCGCCGGCGGCCCCAATTTCGCCAAGACCATGCTCCGACTCGCAACGAGCCACGACACGGTGAGCGTGGTGACCGACCAGCTGGGACAACCCACCTGGACCGGCGATCTCGCCCGCCAGATCGTCGAGCTGCTCGACGCGGATGCCGCTCCGGGCATCTATCACGCCACCAATTCCGGCGAAGCGAGCTGGTACGAATTCACCCGCGAGATCTTCCAGGTGGTCGGCCTCGACCCGGATCGGGTGAAGAGCACCACGAGCTCGGAGTTCGTGCGCCCCGCCCCCCGTCCGGACTACTCGGTGCTCGGGCATGATGGCTGGGCGGCCGCAGGTCTCTCGCCGATGAGGAATTGGAAGGCCGCTCTTTCTGCGGCCTTTTCCGCCGGAGCTCTGGATCTCGCTCGCTGACTTCTAGCGCGATGCTCCCGCACGACGAACTATGCACACGACGTTGGATGTCGAGAGCACGACAGGCAGTCCGGGAAAGTACAACGCTCTCTTGATAGCGGCTGAAACCGAGATCACCGGTCCCGCGACGAGAGCGTAAATCCCATTGGCGACTGACGTCGCGAAGCCATGGCGCCGAGCACCACGGAAGGCGACAACCTCGAGTCCGGACTGGAGTGCGAAGAACGTCATTTTGAGATACCCGATGGCGGTGACGTGGGTCGGATCACCATTCTGGAGAGGATTGCCCAGCCAACTGTCGGCATTCGGGAAGCGGAAAATCATCTTGCCCCCCTCGCGGAGAGAGCTGGACAACTCGATGAGAAATGCCGGCACCGACTCCTGCGGTATGTGCTCGAGCACATCGAAGACCGCGATCAGGTCGAAGGTGCGGCCGGCGAGTTGATCCATTCGATCGGCGGCAAAGACCTCATAGCCAGAATCGATCCCCGCCTGGACCAGACCGGGATCAAGCTCCGTTCCCGTGACCTTCCAGCCTTTCGACCGGCAGTACGCGAGGAACGATCCATTGCCGTAGCCGATTTCGAGAACATCCCGGATTCCGTCCTGACCCGCACGCACGTCCTTCAGTTCGCTGGTGAAATAGGCCGCCTCGCCAGCCGAAAGGAGACCGAACGGCGTCTGGTCGACCCACCCTTTCCACTCCACATAGTCGGAGCTGCCGGAGCCTGGTTCGTCATTCGACACGTGAGGACTTTCCATTCGAGAGCTTCTTCGAGATTGCACTCCCATGATGGCACGGCGTTTGAGGGGATCGGAGCCGCGGGATGATGACGGGAGAGGCTGTGAATGCTGCCCCCCATTCGCGGGGTCTGCGGCTCGCTGGTAATGTCGAGGCCGGGGGAATCGGCGATCCCCGACAACTTCATTGGAGTGGCATGACGACGACCCTGCGCGTGATCGTTGACCAGATCGTCGCCCCGATCCCCGGCGGCATCGGTCGCTACACGGAAGAGCTCACCCGCGAACTGATCCGTACCGCGCCGAGGGGCTGTCACGTGAGCGGTATCGTCTCGTCTTCTCCCGAATCGGACTACGAACTGATCGAGACAGTTCTGCCCGGCCTCGACGGGCTCTTCAAGAGTGCCCTCGCTCGCCGTGAGTTGGAGTTGGCCTGGCAACACGGATTCACCCGCCTGCCGGGGAGCGGCATGATCCACGCGACCGGACTGTTCGCTCCGCTGTTCAAGCACGATCGAGTGAACAGCGTCGGCGAGCAGATCGCAGTGACCATCCACGACGCCATCCCCTGGACCAATCCGGAGGCGCTCTCTTCGCGTCGCCTCGGCTGGTACAAGGCGATGGTCAAGCGCGCCCACAAGTACGCGGATGCCGTGGTCGTGCCGACCCATACTGTGGCGTCCCAGCTCGCCGAGATCCACGATTTCGGCGATCGGGTGCGAGTGATCGGCGGAGCAGTGAGCTCGAAGCTCACCCTTCCTGTGGATCCAGACGTTCGTGCGGAGCGCCTCGAACTGCCGGAACGATTCATTCTGAGCGTCGGCACGCTTCAGGCGCACAAGGGCATCGCCGAACTCATCCGGGCCATGGCGGCCCCCGAGCTGGACGGCTACACCCTGCTGATCGCCGGACCCGAGGGATCCCAGGGTCTCGATGTCGTGGGAATCGCCGCGGAAGCGGGACTCGCGGAGGGACGCGTGCGGGCGCTCGGTTATCTTGCCGACGCTGATCTCGCGGTCGCCCTCGACCGCGCTTCGGTCTTTGTGTTCCCCAGCCTGGCCGAGGGTTTCGGCTTGCCCGTGATCGAGGCGTTCAACTTCGGAACCCCGGTGGTGCACTCCGATGCGCCGGCGGTGCTCGAGGTGTCTGCGGGAGCCGGCCTCGCGGTGGCACGGGAACCCGCGGAGTCGTACTCCGATCGGTTGGCGGAGGCTATCGCGTCTGTCGCCTCGGACCCCGCCCGTGCGGAGCGCATGGGATTCGCGGGTCGGGACCGCGCGCGCACCTTCAGCTGGAAGGATTCCGCCGAGAAGGTGTGGCAGCTGCACGCTGACCTGTAGCCGCGCACCTGTAGCTGCGGAGGACCGGTCTCGATGCGGGCGCGGAGTGCCCTACTCGACCAGCGGAGGCGCGGAGCGCCCGCCTCGACCACCACGGTTCCGCTGGTCGAGTAGCGCCCGCCCGGGCGCGTATCGAGACCCTAGGGCGCAGGCGTCGCCGTCGGTGGACGCGTCGCCGCCTGCACTGCCGCATGGAGCTTCGCATAGTCGGGGTGTGTCTGGTCGAACGCGGGGGGCACCAGCTCGAGCTGGGTCACTGGAAGCTTTCGGGCTTTCTCGGCGAGGTCGACGAAACCGGGCAGTGCCGCCGAAGGGATATCCGTCTTCACCACCTGCGCTCCGGCCTTGGCGATGTCCTGGAATTTCGTCAGCACGATCTGGGGCTGGAACTGCTTGAGCATCGCCTCCTGCACCACCCGCTGGCGGGCCATCCGCTCGTAGTCGTTGCCCATGTAGCGGGATCGCCCGTACCAGAGCGCGAGCGCACCATCCAGGTGCTGGGGACCCGCCGGGAAGGTGCCGTAGGGCTTGGTCGCTGTCACGGGTCCGTAGGGGAGCTTGGCGGGCACGTCGATCGTCACGCCGCCGAGCGCATCGATCAGGTCGGCGAAGCCCTGCATGTCGATGAGTCCGTAGTACTGGATCTTGAGTCCGGTGACGCCCTCGGCGGCATCCTTCATCGCCTCGATGCCTGCCGAGCTGCCCTTCGATTCAGCATTCGGGTAGAGGGACTTGTGCTCGTCCGCATAGGTGTACAGGTAGTCGATGAGGCACTGGTCGCCACAGTCGTAGCCGTTCGGGAAGGGACCGTAGAGCGGCGAACCTTTCGCGAACTGGATCTGCTCCATGTTGCGGGGAATGCCGATGATCGTGGTGGCTCCGGTTTGCGCGTCGATGCTCGCCACCGAGGTGCTGTCGGGTCGGAGGCCGGTGCGGTCTGGCCCGGCATCGCCTCCCAGCAGCAGGATGTTGTATCGACCGTCGACCGGCGCGGCCATGTCGCTTCCGGCGAAGATCGCACTGACCGCGTTGCGCGCGCTGCCGGCGCTGACGGCCCCGTAGCCGGCGACCCCGGCAGTGGCGACGAGGGCGAGGATCGAGAGGGCGGCGATCGCGGGCCGCATCGCCGGCGCGGTGGCGATGAGCCTGGTGAGCCGAAGGGTGTCGAGGGTGAGCACGATCCAGAGCGCGGCGTAGGCGGCCAGGACGACCTGGATGACGGTGAGCCCGATCGGATTGGTCACGATGCTGAGGATCACGGTATGGACGACGATCCAGGTGGTGATGCCGACGATGCCGATGCCCCACAGCAGGAACGTGGTGCCGACACCGAAACGTCCGAGACGACGATTGCCCGCGAGAATCTGCGCCGAGCCGGGGATGAGCAGGTTGAGACCGACGAGCCACCATGCTCGCTTGGTCATGGTCGGGGTAGACCGCAGATCCGGGGTTCGGATCGGGCTTGTCGCGGTCATCGCGCTCACAGGCTCGACTTCAGCGCGGTGTTTTTGGCCGCCACGGAGGCTTCGAGATCGCGAGCGAAGCCGGCGAGCGCCGCCGAGAGCGCGGGATCGGAGATCGCCAGCATCCGGATCGCCAGGAGCCCGGCATTTCGTGCGCCGCCGATCGACACCGTGGCCACGGGGACTCCGGCGGGCATCTGCACGATCGAGAGAAGGGAATCGAGCCCGTCGAGCTTCGCCAGGGCGACAGGCACTCCGACCACGGGAAGGGTGGTGACGGCCGCGAGCATTCCGGGAAGGTGGGCGGCGCCACCGGCACCGGCGATGATCACGCGGATGCCGCGGCCCGCTGCATCCCGCCCGAAGGAGATCATCTTCTCGGGGGTCCGATGGGCCGAGACCACCTCCACCTCGTGGGACACGTCGAACTCGGCGAGGACCGCCGCGGCGTCTTTCATGACGGTCCAGTCGGAGTCGGACCCCATGACGACGGCCACGATGGGCCGCGCAGAAGACAGGGGCTCGGGCATAGCGATCAGCCTAAAGGTCAGTTCTGGTAATGCTCTGCAGCGGCACGCGCCTGGAACACGACCTCGTCGAGGTCGGCTCCCACTGCCGTGACATGGCCCACCTTGCGCCCGGGCCTCGGCGACTTGCCGTAATTGTGCACCTTCACCGAGGGCTCGTCGGAGAAGGCGTGCGGATAGCGGTCATCGAGGTCGCCTGTCGCCGGACCACCGAGGATGTTGACCATCACCGACCACTCGTCACGGCATCCGGTCGCGCCGAGGGGCAGGTCGAGCACCGCACGCAGGTGTTGCTCGAACTGGCTCGTGGTGGAGCCGTCGATCGTCCAGTGCCCCGTGTTGTGGGGGCGCATCGCGAGCTCGTTGACCAGAAGCCGATCGTCGGTGGTCTCGAAGAGCTCCACCGCGAGCACGCCGGTCACCCCGAGGTTCTCCGCGACGGACCGCGCTATCTCCTCCGCGACATCCGCGAGCCTTCCGCGGGACGAGGGAGCGGGGGCGATCACTTCCGCGCAGACGCCGTCGCGTTGGATGCTCTCCACCACCGGCCAGCAGGCGAGTTCACCCGACGGGCGACGGGCGACCGACTGGGCGAGTTCGCGTCGGAATTCCACCAACTCCTCGGCGAGCAGCGGATGCCCGAGGGCAAGCCAATCGGAAGCCTCGGACGCGGTGCGGACCACCCGCACCCCTTTGCCGTCGTAACCGCCGGTGGCGGTCTTCACCACGGCACGGCCGCCGTGGTCGGAAAGGAATTCGGCGAGCTGAGCTTCCTCGTCGATCCGCGCCCAGTCCGGCACCGGGAGGCCGAGAGCCGACAGGCGCTCACGCATGAGGAGCTTGTCCTGGGCGTAGAGCAGGGCTTCGGGGTCGGGGCGAACCGCCACGCCCGCCTCGAGGAGGGCCGCGAGCACCTCCTGCGGCACATGCTCGTGATCGAAGGTCACGACATCCACGGTGCGGGCGAAGGGAAGGACGTCGGCGACGTCCCGGAAGTCGCCAAGGGTCGTCACCGCGAGGGAAGCCGATTCGCCTGCGGTCTCGGCGAACACACTCAACTCGATGCCGAGGTTCACCGCCGCGGGAATCATCATTCTCGCGAGCTGTCCGCCACCGATCACACCTACCCGAAGAGTCACGCTGCCAGCCTACTTTCGGATAAGCATCGGGGCAGCCGGTTATGATTCTCGAGCCCGTTCACCGATCCCTCGAAGGAGGGCGCCATGCCCTCCCGCCTCGTCACCCTCGGACGTCTGCTCTACGAGAAGCTCCTGCGGTACGTGCTCAAATTCGGAGTCGTCGGTCTCGCCGGTTACTTCGTCGATGTTGGGCTCTTCAACGCCCTCCGCCTCGGTGCTTTCGGCGACGGCCACTTCTTCCAGGGGCCGATCGGCGCAAAGATCCTCTCGGCCGGCATTGCGACCGTCGTCACGTGGTTCGGAAACCGCTACTGGACCTTCCGGGAACATCGGCGCAAGAACTACCTGCTCGAGCTCGCGGAATTCAGCGCGGTATCGGTGGGGGGCATCCTCATCGGGCTCGCCTGCCTGTGGGTCTCCCACTACCTCCTCGGCTTCACCTCGCTCCTCGCCGACAACATCTCCTCGAACCTCGTCGGACTGGTGCTCGGCACCTCGTTCCGCTTCCTGCTCTACCGCTTCTGGGTCTACGGACACCATCGTGCCGACGGCCTGACGGCCCGCGAACACACGGCCGAGGCGGCGCGCCTCGCGATCTTCGAAGACGAGAAGAGCGCGAGCGAAACCGCTGCGAGCTGAGGCTACGGCCGGCCGAGGGCGCGATAGCTCCAGCCCGCGGCACGCCAGGCGACCGGATCGAGGCAGTTTCGCCCGTCGAGGATCGCCTTCGTGCCGACCAACCCGCCGAAAGCCGCCGGGTCGAGGTCACGGTATTCGCGCCACTCCGTCAGCAGGAGCACCGCGTCAGCTCCCTCCGCCGCGTCGGCAGCGGATGCGACGTAGTCAACGTCGGGGAAGCGGCGTCGCGCCGTCTCGACGGCCTGGGGGTCGGTGGCACGCACCGTTGCCCCGGATTCGATCAGCCGGAGTGTCACATCGAGGGCCGGCGAGTCACGCACATCGTCGGAATCGGGCTTGAACGCGAGCCCGAGCACGGCGATGCGTTTGCCCGCGAGCGAACCCCCGACGACTTCCTTCGCCAGGTCGACCATGCGCTCGCGACGCCGGTTGTTGATGCGGTCGACCTCGCCGAGGAAGGTGAGCGCCTGGTCGACGCCGAGCTCTTTGGCCCGCGCCATGAATCCGCGGATGTCCTTGGGCAGACATCCGCCCCCGAAGCCGAGGCCGGCGTTGAGAAACCGGCGTCCGATCCGCGCGTCGTAGCCGATCGCATCAGCCAGCTGTGTCACGTCGGCCCCGGTCGCCTCCGCGACCTCGGCCATGGCATTGATGAAGGAGATCTTCGTGGCGAGGAAGGCGTTGGCTGCAACTTTCACCAGCTCCGCGGTGGCGAAATCCGTGACGACCTTCGGGGTACCGCCGGCCAGCGCCCGGGCGTAGACGGCGTCGAGGGTGCCTTCTCCCCGACTGTCGCTCGCATCGAGTCCGTAAACGAGACGATCCGGATCGAGGGTGTCCTTCACGGCGAAACCCTCACGCAGGAATTCGGGATTCCACGCGAGAGTCGCGCCCGAGCCGTGGGCGGTGACGATATCGGCCAGCCGCCGGGCGGTTCCCACCGGCACCGTGGACTTTCCGACGACGAGGTCGCCCGATGCGAGCTGCGGAAGGAGGGAGTCGACGGCCGCCCACACAAAACGGAGATCCGCCGCATCGCTGTCCGCGAGCTGGGGCGTTCCCACCGCCACGAAATGGACCTCGGAACCGCGAACCTCCGAGATATCGGTGCTGAACCTCAAGCGGCCGGTCTGCATGGACCGCGAGAGAAGCTCCGGAAGGCCGGGTTCGAAGAAGGGCGGGGTGCCGGCCGCCAGAAGCGCGATTCTGTCCGAGTCGACGTCGATGCCGATGACCTCGTGACCCAATTCGGTCATGCATGCGGCGTGCACTACGCCGAGATAGCCGCAACCGATCACAGATATTTTCATGACATCCCTCGGGCAGGTGAGACACACGATCAGGTGAGACACACGATCAGGTGAGACCCACGTTACTGAACTCAGCGCTGTCCCCACGCGGTCGTCTCGTCGCTGGGTGCTGCATTCCGCCCCGAACGCGAGGCCTCGGCCTGGCGCCTCGCCGCAATAGGGTTGAGACTTTTCTCCATGAGATCGTGGAGCGCGGCCTGCACGAGGTCCGCCCCGGGCACGTCCCGAAGCACGACGGGCTGGTCGAGCCCGGTGTTGATGAGGATGTTGCCGCTGCGGAACACGCTCTGCAATCCGTTCTGGCGCACCGTCACGTCGTAGCCCCGGCTGTGCAGGAGCTCCTGGCGGATGCGCACGAAGAAGCCGGTACGCAGGATGATGCGGCGCGTTGTGATCACGTATCGCTTTCCCAGCCACGCCACGAGCGGGAGCAACCACAGGAATACGACCACGAGGGCGGCACCGGCCAGAAGGGCGATGTTCTGCCAGGACTCGGCAAAACTCCCCTGGAAATATCCGACGGCGGCCGCGACCGCGATGAGCAGCACGCTCGGCCAGAACAGGACGCGGCCATGCGGCCTCAGCCGGGCCACCACCCGCTCCGTGTCCTGTACGTCGCTCATCACCTATTCATACCGCAGATGGGTCACGTCGCCGGCGGCGACAGCCACTACCCCGCCATCCGAAGACTTCTTCACCGTCAGCCGGCCGCTGCCGTCGATGCCGACCGCTGTGCCGAGAAGCTCATTACCACCCGGGAGGAGCACTCGCACCTGGCTGCCGAGAGTGCTACACAGGTCGCGCAGCTGCTCCCCGATGCCGCTGGCCTCCGGGTCGGCTCCGAAGCGCAGGAATTCGGCGTACAGCCTCCCCAGCTCGCCGAGATAGCCGGCGAGCGCTCGGTCGGCGAGTTCGGCATCCGAAGCGACCGGATCGTTGAGTCCCACGGAGGTCGCGGTCGGCGTCGGCAGGTCCGCCTCGCCGATGCTGAGGTTGAGACCGGCGCCCATCACGACGGAACGCCCGCCGGGGAGCAGCTCGGCAAGCAGCCCCGCGACCTTCCGCCCATCGATCTGCACGTCGTTGGGCCACTTCAGCCGCACGGAATGCGCCGGAACGAGTGGCGCGAGCGCGTTCGTCATGGCGATTCCCGCGATGAGGGACAACCACCCGTAGTGGTCGATCTCGAGGGGCTCTCCGGCAGGAAGGCGCGGCCGAAGCAGCACGGAGATCGCGAGAGTCTGGCCCGGCGGCGCAATCCAGACGCGGCCGAGTCGCCCGCGCCCATCCGTCTGGTTCGCAGTGACGAGAACGGAGAAGTCGGGCCAGCCGTCCCCGTCGGCACCGGACGCCCGGGAAGCCAGCTCGGTGTTGGTCGAGCCACACTCGTCGAGGATCTCGAGGCGGGAGGCGACTGCGGCGCTGCGGGGAAGCTGCATCCCCCAAGGCTACGGGCACTCTGCCGCGATCGGTGTGGGGAGGGGCATGAGGGGGATGGGGCGGGGAGGCAGTATCCGTCGCAACGGGCTGCGGCGACCAGCTTTGTAGGATCTCACCACCGGGTCGCGCGGAAGCCCGACGGTAAAGTGAACGCGTGACTGCAGATACGAACGCCACGAATGACCTGTACACCACCGCGGGCAAGCTCGCCGACCTGAAAGTTCGCTATCACGAGGCCGTGACCGCGAGCGGTGAGGCGGCCATCGAGAAGCAACACTCCAAGGGCAAGAAGACAGCACGGGAGCGCATCGAGCAGCTGCTCGATCACGGATCCTTCGTCGAACTCGACGAGTTCGTGCGCCACCGCACCCACGCCTTCGGTATGGAGAAGAAGCGGCCCTACGGCGACGCGGTCGTCACCGGCACCGGCACCATCCACGGTCGCCAGGTCGCGGTCTACAGTCAGGACTTCACCATCTTCGGCGGATCGCTCGGCGAGGTGGCCGGAGAGAAGATCATCAAGGTGATGGATCTCGCCCTCAAGACCGGCGTGCCGATCATCGGAATGCTGGACTCGGGAGGCGCCCGCATCCAGGAGGGCGTCGTCGCCCTCGGCAAGTACGGCGAGATCTTCCGCCGCAATACCGCCGCCTCCGGGGTCATCCCCCAGATCTCGATCATCATGGGACCGGCAGCCGGTGGCGCGGTCTACTCCCCCGCGCTCACCGACTTCGTGATCATGGTCGACAAGACCAGCCAGATGTTCGTGACCGGGCCCGACGTGATCAAGACCGTCACCGGCGAGGACGTCGGCATGGAGGAGCTCGGCGGAGCCCTCACCCACAACAAGATCTCTGGCGTCGCGCACTGGCTCGCCAGCGATGAGGATGACGCGCTCGACTACGCGCGCACGCTGCTCAGCTTCCTGCCCGACAACAACCTCGCCGAGCATCCGGTCTACGAGAGCGATGTCGAACTCGAGACGACGGATGCGGACCGCAAGCTCAACACGGTGATCCCGGACAGCCCCAACCAGCCCTACGACATGAAGACGATCATCGAGCACATCGTCGACAACGGCGACTTTCTCGAGACCCAGCCGCTCTTCGCCCCCAACATCGTCGTCGGCTTCGGCCGGGTCGAGGGGCGCGCGGTGGGTGTCGTCGCGAACCAGCCGAACGCCATGGCGGGAACCCTCAACATCGAGGCCGGCGAGAAGGCGAGCCGCTTCGTTCGGTTCTGCGACGCCTTCTCGATCCCGATCCTGACCCTCGTCGACGTTCCCGGCTACCTGCCGGGCACCGACCAGGAATGGACCGGGGTCATCCGCCGCGGTGCGAAGCTGCTCTACGCCTACGCCGAGGCCACCGTGCCGCTCGTGACCGTCATCACCCGCAAGGCCTACGGAGGGGCCTACATCGTGATGGGTTCCAAGCAGCTCGGAGCCGACCTCAACTACGCCTGGCCGACCGCCGAGATCGCCGTCATGGGCGGGCAGGGGGCCGTGAACATCCTCTACCGCAACGAGATCAAGGCCGCCGAAGCGGCGGGAGAGGATGTTGCTGCGGTACGCACGAAGCTCGCCAACGAGTACACCTACAACGTCGCATCTCCCTTCCTGGCTGCGGAGCGCGGTGAGCTCGACGGCGTGATCGAGCCGGCCGCGACCCGCGTAGTGGTCGTGAAGGCCCTCAGGGCGCTCAGGACCAAGCGGGCCACCCTGCCACCCAAGAAGCACGGGAACATCCCGCTGTGACCCTCCAGCAGCCGGGGATCGACGATGGGGAGCCTCGCGAGGCGGGCGACGGCCCGGAGTTCGAGGTGATCGCGGGGCGCCCGACCCCCGCGGAGCTGGCCGCGGTGACCGCAGTGCTCACGTCGATGATCGAAGAGCTCGAGGACGGGCAGCGCGCTGAGGGCCTCGCCGTCAGTGCGTGGCAGCGCAGCCAGCGCAGCATCCGCAGACCGCTCGTTCGCGGCGCGGGAGCCTGGCGCTCCTTCTCTGGATAGCTCGCAGGCGAGAATGTGACCCCTTCGGGGGTGATACTTCGGTATCGCGCAAATCCGGGCTCGAAATATACGGATTCCGCAGCGATCGCTACGGAATCAGTGTCGCTGAATGACGGACACCGCTCAATAGCTCAGCGAATTGCGAAATGTACCCCTTGATCCGTCGAGGGGGACAACAATATATTGGCTCTGACGGGGCTATTTTCTGAACAGGGGGACAAAACTGTCCCCCGAATGTCCCCCGAAGTGTCGACTTTGCGGGGGTGCCCCGGGGCCGCAGTATTGATCTTGCTAGGTGTTGCTCTTTGAGTTACACCGCCAACCATGGACCGACTAGGGTAAGCGGGTTCATGGCTTGGGGGCGGGTCAGGGCAATATTCGGGTTATTGCCCTGACCCGGAGCTTGAAACGGGATCGGCCTTCGGGGGCCGGTCCCGTTTTCCACGTCCGGGGCATTCGCGGCCGGGCTTGGTCTTCGGACCTTGTCTGTTCCGGGCTTTCAGGGCTGGGCATCTCGCTCCGGGCACTGTGAGCGTCGCTCGGCGTCGCGGACGAGCCGCCGGTGATACCGGCTCAGGCGGAGACCGTCACCCCGGTGCGGGGAATCTCGAGCCAGAGATCCACCCGATCCTCTTCGTCGTCGATTCCCTGGCTGCCGAGCGCACTGGAATGTCCCTCGTCGAACGAGGAGAGCCCCACAACGGTCACCGCGATATCGGAACCCTCGGGCACGGTACGCGCGATGAGCTTGCCGGTCTTCGTGTCACGGATCGCGTCTGCCAGCCGATTCAGCACCCGTTCGAGATCCGCGTCCGAGAGGTCATCGATGCCTCCCTCGTCGAGAAGGGTGACGATGGTCCCGTTGCGGCGGGCGATCATGATCTGCTCACGCACGCGGTCGTTCAAGAGCTTTCGACCGCGGATCTCATCGCGGATCGCGCCCTCGAGGTAGAGGCATTCGAGGCGCTGCGAGTCGGTGAGTTCGCCACCGACCGCCACGATCTGGCGCAACATCGGCAGTGACATCCGGCTCGTCTGGCCGAGACGGAACTGCCGCTCGGAGACATGAGCCTCCTGGGCGGCTCGCCACTCCACGGCCTCACGCTCGGCGAGGGCATACTGCCGGGTGTCCCTGCCCGCCTTCGCGAGGGAGAGGGACAGTGCCTGCGAGACGGCGACCCAGCCGACGCTGCCGATCACCCCGTACGCGACGAGACCCCCGGGGCCGGCCCAGGCCACGGTCTGCACCACGAGGGCTGCGGTGCCGATCCAGGCGAAGGTGTGACGTCGCCGGGTGGAGGTGATGACCATCAGCGTGCCGATGGCGGCCGTGTGCCAGGCGGCGTACGTGCCCTTCGCCTCGGCCTGGTCGAACTGGCTGGTCACGAGCAGGGGCACAACGACGGCGACGGCGACATTGAATGCGGCGACCCACGTCGGCATCCGCTGGGTGCGCGAGAGCAGGAGGCTGAGCAGGGTCGCCAGCCCGTACAGCACCATCGCGGCGATGTAGGGAGCCTTCTGGTGGGGCACATCGATCGACACCACGGCGAGCACGAGGTGGTAGGCCGAGAAGATCGCCGCGAGGGAGATGATGAGGAGTCGGGGCACGGAGACGATCACAGGGTTTGGCCTTCCCCGGTCGTCGCGGCAGTCGGCGTGACAGCGCCGGTCGTGACAGCGCCGGTCGTGACAGCGCCGGTCCTCACAGGGGTGCCCGCGGCCGTCGAGGCCTCGGTAGCCAGGTCCCCGTGCCCGCCCGAGGCAGAACTCACCTGGGGCCAGGTGATCCAGATCACGGCGCCCCGGTCGATGCCCGCATCCACCTCGACGGATCCGCCGGCGTTCGCGACACGCTCGATGATCGACACCCGGAGCCCGAGGCGCTCGCTCGGAACGCTGTCGAAAGCGAATCCCGCTCCATCATCACCGACACCGATGCGGATGCCTCCCCCAGCAGCCCCCTCGACGACGAGCCAGCGATGCACATCGTCGCCGGTGCCGGCGTGCTGGAGGCTGTTGACCATCGCCTGCATCGCGGCCGAGTGGACTGCTTCCGAGGACTGAACCGGGATGGTTCCCGTCCCGGCAGCCCGCGTCCGCAGCTCGAAGGGCCCGGAGAGTGTGCTCATCGAATCCACGATCCGCCGGGCGAGCTGATCGAGGGTGACCGTCGCGTCGTCGTCGGGTGACGCGGCCGCGGCATCCTTCAGATGGCCCATGGCGTTGCGGGCCATGCGCGTGGCGAGGTCCTTCGCCTCCGGTGTGTAGGCGCGGGCTGCCGAGAGCAGGGTGGTGAGCACGCTGTCGTGCACGATGGAATCCACCTGCACCCGCTCCACCTCCGTCGCATGCTGCCTCACGGCGTGCGCGTAGCGGTCGAGCGCGGTGCCCTGCGCGTTGTCGACGGAGGCAGCGGCCTGTCGCAAGAGAGTGATCAGGATCAGGACGGCCCCGCCCAGGATTATCGCGTACGCGATGTCGAGGGTCGCCGAAGCGACGCTCGCTCCGCCGCCGGCCGGCGTGATCCGCACGAGGCCGTAGATCACCGGGGTGACGAAGAGATACGCGGTGGCCTGCCAGGTGGTGAAGGCGATGGCGGCTGTGGACGTGGCGACCGTGCACAGGAGCCAGAGCCACGGGCGCTCGGTCACCACGGTGAGCGGCTCGTCGACGACGAATGGCCATCCCGTGAGGGCGACGAGGTAGGCGAATGAGACGTACGCGTTGACACCGCGCACCCATCGCTTCGCGAAAGATGCCACGAGCGTGGCGACGATACCGCCGTAGATGCCGACACCGAAGGTGATCGCCCAGACTGTCGACGCGGTCGGCAACTGCTGAAGCGCCGCAGGAACGGCCTGGGCGCCGAACACCAAACCGAAGATGGCCACGGATCGAGACACGACGGTCTCGATCTGCGGTCGACTGATCGGATTGTGTGGTTGCCGGGCCAGTGATCCGGGCGGCGGCGAACCTCCCTTAGCGGCCATCACCACCATCCGGGTCGAGACCCGGCAGGATTCCGTCTTCCACAGCGCGACGCAGCAGATCGACCTTCGTCGGCGCCGGTCGACCGACCTCCACGTACTTCACGCGGATGCGGTCGAGGTATTCCCGTGCGGTCGAGTACCCGATGCCGAGCTGCTGGGCCGCGAGCTTCAAAGGAAGGCCAGACGCGTACAGGTGCAGGATCTCGCGCTCGCGACGCCCGAGCTGAGCCTTGGCGAAATCACGGTCCGCGTCGATCGCGGTCGCCCATTCGAGGTTGTTGAGCACCTCGCCGCGCGCGACGGTCTCGACCGCCGACATGACGGTCTTCGTCGCGGATGATTTGGGGATGACTCCGGCCGCTCCGGCGGCGAGCGCCTCTCGAACCGAGGCGACCCGATCGGCGATCGAATGGATCAGCACGGCCGAGCCGGTGGCTTGCACCCGCTTCACGTTCTCGGTGACCGTCGAACCATCGCCGAGCGACAGGTCGAGCACGACGACGTCGTTCTCCCGGCCGTAGAGATTGTCGACGAATTCCTGCACGGATGCCGCGGCGAGAATGAAGTCGAATCCGGCTTCGATACAGGCGGCCTTGAGCCCCAGTCTCACCGATTCATGGTCGTCTACGACCGACACCCGTACTGCACTCTGGTGCATTCGGGGTGTGGGTTCCTCTGTTGTGGTCTGCGCCATGGTCGATCCCGTCTGCCCCCGTGTTGCTGGTAATTCAGTCATTCCCCCGGAGACCATGGTACCGGCCACCAGAGCACCCGGAGGCGAGAGCGGCGGCATCCGAGCACGTGTGTCGCAATTGGTCGTCGAGCTCACGCCCCCCTTCTTGCGGATCGAGGGATGCGGCGGTGCAGCGTCACGGCACTGCGGGATCGTCGGTGTCTACGCCTTCGTGAGGGTCGCCACCGCTTCGACGTGGTGCGTGTTCGGAAAGAGGTCGAAAGCCCGCAGCCGGGTGAGCGCGTAGCCTCCGGCGGCGAACAGCGCGACATCCCGCGCCAGGGCCACCGGATCGCACGCCACATAGACAACCTGCGCCGGGTCGAGGGTGAGCAGTTCGTCGACGACGGCCTTGCCCGCCCCCGCACGCGGCGGATCGAGGATTACCGTTCCCGCACCGAGCCTGGTGCGTTCGCTCGGGCTCGCGGTGGATCGAAGCTGCCGCAGGAAGTTGTCCACTCGTGCGGTGACGGCCGCGGCGCCCACCCACTCCGAGAGATTCTCGGCGGCGTGATCGGTGGCCAAGGGGTCGCTCTCCACCGTGGTGATGCGCAGGTGGTTTCCGAAACGGTCCCCGACGGCGGCCGCGAGCAGTCCGACTCCGCCATAGAGGTCGAGATTCGCCGCACGCGGGTCGAACAGACTCGCGTCGATCGCCTCCTGGACGGCGAGAGTGAGGGTCTCCGCGGCATGACGGTGCACCTGCCAGAAGCCGCGGGCATCAAGGCGGAACTCCCGGTCGCCGACCCGCTCGACGATGCGTTGGGCCTTAGGTCGCTCGGCTTTCTCGCCCTTTCCCCGCTCTCGGCTGGGCTTCGGGGCGTTGCCGGTGAGAACGAAGGGATTGCCAGCGCTCGGCACGACCACGTCCACGTGGTCGAAACCGGGGAACCGCTCATCGAGGGGAGTGATCGCCGCGACCTCGGCGGTCGCGAGCGGGAGGTCCGTGACCTCGACGACGTGGTGCGAGCGCGCGGCATACGGGCCGGGCGTGCCATCGGCCGCGACGTGCAGTCTGAGGCGGGTGCGCCATCCCGTGCCATCCGGATTGCCGGGGATCGCGTCGACGGAGACGTCGCTCTCGATACCGGCCATGCGCTTCAGGGAATCGGCGAGCACCTGGCGCTTGAGCTCGCGCTGGTGACCGATCTCGATGTGGCCGAACTCGGCACCGCCGGCACGCTCTTCCGGCGCACGATCGATGGATGCCGCGCCCCAGATGTGCGGCTGGCGGTGTTCGGATGCCGTCACCACGGCCACCGTCTCGGCCCGCCAGAAGGACTTCTTCGAGTCATCAGTAATCCGCGCCAGCACCCGCTCTCCGGGGATGGCGTCGCTCACGAAGATCACGCGGCCCTCGTGCCTCGCCACCGCAACACCCCCGTGGGCTACGTTGGTTACGTCGATCTCGACCTCTGTGCCCAGCAATTCACCCATCCCTCGAGCTTGCCACAGGAGGCGCCGTGCCCCACTCATCCGAGCCTCGATCGCCCACGCGCCTCTACCTCGCCTCCACCTCTCCCGCCCGGTTGGCCACGCTTCGCGCCGCGGGGATCGAGCCCGTTGTCGTGCCCTCGTATGTCGACGAGGATGCCGCGGTGGAGGCCGCAGCGCCGATCACCCCGGTCGACATGGTTCTCCTGCTCGCCCGGCTCAAGGCATCCGCTGTGCTCGGCCCGGAGGTGGACGGGTTCGTGCTCGGCGGGGATTCGGCCTTCGAGCTCGACGGCATCGTCTACGGCAAGCCGCATCTGCCAGAGGTGGCCCGTGAACGCTGGATGCTCCAGCGCGGCCGCACGGGACACCTCCACTCCGGACACTGGCTCATCGATCATCGGGGCGGACGGCTTCGGGGAGCGGTCGGCGAAGTCGCGACGGCCGGGGTGACTTTCGCCGCCGACATCTCCGATCACGAGATCGACGCCTACATCGCCACCGGCGAACCACTCGAAGTGGCCGGCGCGTTCACGATCGACAGTCTCGGCGCGCCCTTCATCACCGCCGTGGACGGTGATCCCCACGCGGTCGTCGGGCTATCCCTGTCGACACTGCGGTCGCTGCTGCTCCAGTTCGACGTGGGCTGGCCGTCGCTGTGGAACCGGTGATCTTGTGGAACCCGTTAAGGAGTCATCCGTCATTTTTGTAGCCCACCACCAAAGGGTGCCCGTCTTCGCCCCATAGGCTAAAGGACTATGCCCCGCATCACGAAGGTCCTGGTCGCCAATCGCGGCGAAATCGCCGTTCGAGTCATCCGGGCCGCGAAGGACTCGGGAATCACCTCCGTGGCCGTCTACGCCGACCAGGATCGGGATGCCCGGCACGTGAAGCTCGCCGATGAGGCCTACGCCCTCGACGGGGCGACCAGCGCGGACACCTACCTGCGCATCGACAAGGTGCTGTCGATCGCCCGGCGTTCGGGAGCGGACGCCGTTCACCCGGGATACGGATTCCTGGCCGAGAACGCGGAGTTCGCCCGCGCCATCATCGATGCCGGACTCACCTGGATCGGGCCGTCGCCGGATGCCATCGAGAAGCTCGGCGACAAGGTCTCCGCCCGTCACATCGCGGAGAAGGTGGGCGCCCCGCTCGCACCCGGGACCCTCAACCCGGTCTCCGGTGCCCAGGAGGTACTGGACTTCGTCGACATCCACGGCCTCCCCGTCGCCATCAAGGCGGCCTTCGGTGGCGGAGGGCGCGGGCTCAAGGTCGCGCGTACCCGCGACGAGATTCCCGAGCTGTTCGAGTCCGCGACGCGCGAGGCGATCGCCGCCTTCGGTCGGGGAGAGTGCTTCGTCGAGAAGTACCTCGACCAGCCGCGACACGTCGAGACGCAGTGCCTCGCCGACGCCTTCGGCAAGGTCGTCGTGATCTCCACCCGTGACTGCTCGCTGCAGCGACGTCACCAGAAGCTCGTGGAAGAGGCGCCGGCGCCGTTCCTCACCGACGATCAGAACGCACTTCTCTACTCCGCCTCCAAGGCGATCCTCCAGGAGGTCGGCTACCTCGGCGCCGGCACCTGCGAGTTCCTCGTCGCCAAGGACGGCACCATCTCGTTCCTCGAGGTCAACACCCGACTTCAGGTCGAGCATCCCGTCTCCGAAGAGGTGACCGGCATCGATCTCGTTCGCGAGCAGTTCCGCCTCGCCGAGGGAGGTGCCCTCGACTACGACGACCCGGTTGCCGAGGGGCATTCCTTCGAGTTCCGCATCAATGGCGAGGATCCCGGACGCAACTTCTTCCCCGCTCCGGGGCCCGTGCACGCGTTGCGCTTCCCCGGCGGTCCTGGTGTGCGCGTCGACAGCGGCGTGACCACCGGCGACGTGATCAGCGGCGCATTCGACTCGCTGCTCGCCAAGCTGATCGTCACCGGGTCGTCCCGCGAAGATGCCCTCGAACGCTCCCGCCGCGCCCTCGACGAGTTCGAGATCGCCGGACTGCCGACAGTGTTGCCGTTCCATCGCAAGATCGTGCGCGACCCGGCCTTCACGTCGTCGCCCTTTTCGATCTACACCCGCTGGATCGAGACCGACTTCGTCAACGACATCGAGCCGTGGAGCGGATCCCTCCCGGATGCGGCGGCCGCAGCCGCACGCCAGACCATCGTCGTCGAGGTTGACGGCAAGCGCATCGAGGTGTCGCTCCCGGCTCGCCTTGCCGCGGCATCCGGGGGCGCCTCTGCCACCCTCGGTGCCGCTCCCAAGCGCCGCGGTGGCGCGGGGGCCGTCGTGACGGCCACCGGCGACTCGGTCAAGGCACCGATGCAGGCCACCATCGTGAAACTCGCCGTCGCCGAGGGCGACACCGTGGTGAAGGGCGACCTGATCCTGGTGCTCGAGGCCATGAAGATGGAGCAGCCGATCGCCGCCCACAAAGACGGGGTCATCGCCAACGTGAGCGCTGCCGTCGGCGAGACTGTGTCGTCGGGCTTCCTGCTGCTCGACATCGTGTCCTGAGCGGCGGCTGCGCCCCGCCGCACTCGCACTAGCCCCCTTCCCCGCATCATTCAGGAACTCCTGTGAGTCACGGTGAAGGAGTGACGCTCGAGGCGTACACGCGACTCTTCAGCCTCACTGGCCCCACACGTTCCTGAATGATGCGAGGCAGCACGGTTGTTCGAAGGGCGGGTGGGTGATCGTCAGTGCAGTGCGGCGAGTGTCGCGAGGATCATCCCCTCGCACCACGGCCAGTCGTTCATGATCCGCTGGTAGGTGAGCCGGATGACGGTGTACCCGCGTGCCACGAGTTCAGCGTCGCGCCGACGGTCGCGTTCGAACGCGATTCGGTCGCCATGGTAGAGCCAGCTGTCGACCTCGATGACGATGCGCGTGCCGACCAGCCCGAAGTCGACCCGACCGACCGAGGCTATCTCCACCTGCTGCCGGTAGGGAATGCCGAGTTGGTCGAGACGCTGGCGCACGAGCGACTCACTTCCGGAATCGCTCCCAAACCGGCAGCGCGATGCCGTGAGTCGATCGGATGCCGAAGCGGCCGCAAAGATCTCGGCGATCCGGGCGGGCGTGCAGTTCGCCACCGCGAGGGCGGTGTCGAGGCACGCGACCGCGGTCTCGGTGTCGCACCAGGCGACCGTCTGGCGAAGGCACTGTTCGAAGGTGGTCCGCCAGCATTCCGGGCCTCGTTCGGCAACGGCCCCTCCGCCAATCCAGTGCAGTGCGATCGGTCGTCCCGAGGAGTCCGGAGTGAGCGTCATCCGGTCGCTGAACGAGGGAGCGACATTTGTGCGCAGACGTGCCGAATTGCGGCCGACGCTGATGTGGAGTCTGGGGTCGAGGCCCGCCCACAGTCCGTATGTCGCCGCGGCACTCGGCCCGGCGAGCAGGCCACCGACCCTCGCAGCGGCGACACGGTCGATGTGCGCCGACGGCGAGGCATAGCGCGCTTGCCGGATGCGTCTTATCCCGCCACCTCGAACGGCACGAGTGAGGTCGGTGCCCGTGAAGCCGATCGCGAGGAGCTGCTGCCTGGTCGCGATGCCGCCGAGGATGTCGATGGCGTGAGCAAGGTCTGTCATCGCGCCAGCGTGGGCTGCCGGCATCCACTCCGCTCGCCCACATCAGCACCCGGTGGAGAAGCATCATTCAGGAATCCCTGTGAGGGAAGGGGCTAACGGGGCACGAGACCACCCCACCGTGCAGTCCCGTAACTCCGGTCACACACCTTCCTGAATGATGAAACCCGCAGGGGCCGAGGTAGCGAGGGGTGTGGGGGCGAGGGGCCTGGGGGCGAGGGAGCTAGTTGACGATGTGCAGTGCGCGCGCGGCATCAGTGATGCTGTCGGAGAGCGACGGGTAGACGGCGAAGGCGCGAGCCACCTGGTCGACGGTCAGCCGGTGTTCGACCGCGATCGCGATCGGGAGGATGAGCTCGGATGCCCGGGGCGCAACGATCACGCCGCCGATGACGGTACCGGAGCCGGTGCGGGCGAACAGCTTGACGAAGCCGTCCTTGATCCCCATCATCTTCGCGCGCGGATTAGAGGCGAGCGGAAGCTTGTAGATGACGCCCTGCGCGATGCCGTCCTCGATCTGCTTCTGCGACCAGCCGACCGTTGCAATCTCCGGCTGCGTGAAGATGTTCGAGGTGACGTTACGGAGCTCCGTGGGGTTCACCGCATCGCCCATGGCGTGGAAGACGGCCGTGCGGCCTTGCATGGACGCGACGGATGCCAGGGGCAGGAAGTCCGAGCAGTCGCCGGCCGCGTAGATCGAGGGCATCGACGTGCGCGCCACCCGGTTCACCCGGATGTGCCCGGAGTCGGTGAGCTGAACGCCCGCCTCTTCCAGTCCGATCCCGGAAGTATTCGGTACCGAGCCGACCGCCATGAGGCAGTGACTGCCCTCCACGGTGCGGCCGTCCGAGAGGGTCGCGATGACGCCATCCGCGGTTCGCAGGATGGAATCGGCCCGAGACTTGGAGAGAACGGTCATGCCGTTGCGTTTGAAGACGTCCTCGATCACACGGGCGGCATCGGCATCCTCGCCCGGAAGTACCTGATCCCGGGAAGAGATGAGCGTGACTTTGGAGCCGAGCGCGGTGAAAGCCGAGGCGAATTCCGCGCCGGTGACACCGGATCCGACCACGATCAGGTGCTCCGGCGTCTCCTTGAGCGTGTAGAGCTGCGTCCACGTGAAGATGCGTTCCCCGTCGGGAATAGCGGAAGGGAGGATGCGGGGACTCGCGCCGACCGAGACGACGATCGTGTCGGCGTTGATCTCGTCGAAGTCGGTGCTGGTCTTGCCCTTGCCGGTCGACACGATGACGCGATTCGGTCCGTCCAGTCGGCCGTCCCCCTGGATCACGGTGACGCCGGCCTTGATGAGCTGGGACTTCATGTCTTCCGACTGCTGGCGAGCCAGGCGCAAGAGGCGCTGGTTGACGGCGGCGAGATTGACGGTGACTTCGGGCCGCACGGGCCTGCCGGACTCTCCGCGCACGAAGAACTGCACCCCGAGGTCGGCCGCTTCGCCGATGGCGTTCGCCGCCTCGGCTGTCGCGATGAGCGTCTTCGAGGGGACGACATCGGTGAGGACGGCCGATCCGCCGACACCCACGCGCTCGACGACCGTGACCTCGGCGCCCATCTGGGCTCCGGTGATCGCAGCTTCGTATCCCCCGGGACCGCCCCCGACGACGGCGATACGTTGCTTTCGCTCGAATTCATAGGACATGCGCCCATTCTCCCGTAGAGAGCGGCGACGCGGCGAATCAGGGCAGCGTCGGCGGCATCCGCGCAACCGAGGCGGCTCTCCCATAGGCTGGGAGGATGCCGAATCCTCTCGACGACAACGCTGCCGACCCCTTCGAGATCGCTGCTCTCGCAGCTGCCGAGATCGCCGAGCGAACCGGTGTCGACCACCATGACATCGCCCTGACACTCGGCAGCGGCTGGGGCAAGGCGGCCGACCTCATCGGCGTGACGACCGCCACGATTCCCGCGGCGGAGATCACCGGGTTCAGCGCTCCCGCGCTCGAAGGCCACGTGGGAACGCTGCGATCCATCCGCCTCGCCGACGGCAGGAATGCACTCGTGATCGGGGCTCGCACCCACTACTACGAGAACCACGGCGTGCGTCGCGTCGTTCACAGCGTGCGCACCGCGGCGGCCACCGGGGCCAAGATCATGATCCTCACCAACGGTGCCGGCGGCATCCGCGAGACCTGGAAGCCGGGCACGCCGGTGCTCATCAGCGACCACATCAACCTCACCGCGGACTCACCGCTCGAGGGCGCGACCTTCATCGACCTCACGGACCTCTACAGCGCCCGCCTGCTCGCGATCGCGAAGACCGTCGATCCCACCCTCGACGAGGGCGTGTATACCCAGTTCCGCGGACCGCACTATGAGACTCCCGCAGAGGTTCAGATGGCGAAGACCATCGGCGGCCACATCGTGGGCATGTCCACCGCCCTGGAGGCGATCGCGGCCCGCCAGGCCGGCATGGAGATCCTCGGACTGTCATTGATCACCAACCTCGCAGCGGGCATCCAGAAGTCCCCATTGAGCCACACTGAGGTACTCGAAGCCGGTCGGGATGCCGAACCGGTGATCTCGGCGCTGCTGGCGCGGATTGTGCAGGAGTTGTAGTGAGCATCATCGACGTCGCACGGGCCTGGCACGACCAGGACCCGGATGACGAGACCCGCACCGAACTCGCTCTGCTTCTGGCGGATGCCGAGGCCGGTTCAGACATCGCACTCGCTCAACTGCACGACCGCTTCGATACCCGGCTCGAGTTCGGCACCGCAGGGCTTCGCGGCCGGATCGAATCCGGCTCCAACCGGATGAACCGCGTGCTGGTGAGCCAGGCTGCCGCCGGATTCGCGAGCTTCCTGGTCTCCCGTGGGGGCACACCGAGCGTGGTGATCGGGTACGACGGCCGCAAGAACTCGAGGGTCTTCGCCACCGATACGGCGGAGTTGATGGCCGGCGCCGGAGTTCGCGCGGTGCTGCTGCCCCGATTGCTGCCGACTCCGGTGCTGGCCTTCGCCGTGCGCGAGCTCGGCGTCAGCGCTGGAGTGATGGTCACGGCGAGCCACAATCCACCCCAGGACAACGGCTACAAGGTCTACCTGGGTGACGCCGACCAGGGCTCCCAGATCGTGCCGCCGCTGGATGGCGAGATCGCGGCGCACATCCTGGCCATCGCCGCCGACAAGAGCGTATTGAACCTGCCCCGCTCCACGGAGTACGAGACCGCCGACGAACGGGTGATCGACGAATACATCCGTCGCACGGCGGCCATCGCCGGGCGTCCCCCCGCTGCGGTGCGCTACGTCTACACCGCGATGCACGGGGTCGGCTGGGAGACGGCGCATCGCGTCTTCCTCGACGCCGGCTTCGGCGAACCCACAGTCGTCACGGCGCAGATCGAGCCGGATGCGGCTTTCCCCACCGTCGCCTTTCCCAACCCGGAGGAGCCAGGAGCGATGGATCTCGCGTTCGATGCGGCCATCACCGCCGACGCCGAACTGGTGATCGCTAACGACCCGGATGCCGACCGCCTCGCCATCGGGATCCCCGACGTTGACGGCGAGTGGCAGCGGCTGAGCGGCAATCAGGTCGGAGCGCTACTGGGCTGGCGCGCGGCCGAGCGGCTCGCCGCGGCGGGCACCTCCGGCACCCTCGCGGCGTCGATCGTTTCCTCCCCCGCCCTCGCCGAGGTGGCGCGCCAATACGGACTCGACTACGTCGACACGCTCACGGGATTCAAGTGGGTGTCGCGAGTGCCCGGCCTCTCCTACGGCTACGAAGAGGCCCTCGGCTACCTCGTCGACCCCGAGAAGGTGCGCGACAAGGACGGCATCTCGGCGGCCGTCGAGTTCCTCGGGCTCGTCTCTGACCTCAAGGCCGTTGGCCGCACCGTCACCGATCACCTCACCGACTTCGCCGAGCGGTTCGGTGCCTTCGCCTCGTCGCAGGTATCGATCCGGATGACGGATCTCGCCGACATCCCACGCCTGATGTCCTCGCTGAGGCAGTCCCCGCCAGAGCGGATCGGCGCGGTGGCCGTTCGACAGGTCGACGATTTCGCGGACGGCTTCGCCGGTCTGCCCGCAAGCGACATCCTGCGCTACCAGCTCGATGACGGATCGCGGGTGATCGTGCGCCCGAGCGGCACCGAGCCGAAGGTGAAGGTCTACATCGACGCGTCGAGCGACGAGGGCACCGCGGCGCACCGGCAGGCGGTCGCCCAGGGCGCTGTCGACCGGCTCGAATCTGCCATGCGCCAGCTAATGGCCGAGCGCGCCTGAGATCCTCTCGGACGCCGCCCGCGCCCGGTCCTCCACCTCCTGGGTGCGTGCCGCGCTGAAGCTCGTGGCGACGTAGGGAACGGTGAGGGCGGCCACGGCCGAGTCTCCACGCCCGAAGACCGGAAAGACGATGTCGGTGATGCCCGGCTGGAGGCTGTCGTCCGCGCGTTCGAAGCCCCGGAGTCGCACGCGTTCGACTCGCTCGCGCGCGCTGCCGGAAAGACCGGACAGCCAGGGTTCCGTCACCGACCCAGCACCGAACGCCGCGAGGACGGCACCGGTCGCGGTGCCCTCGATCGGGAACTCCGAGCCGACCCGCACGCGGAACCCGAAGTTCGCGGGACTCTCCACCTGCGCGAGCACGAGAACCCGGCCGGCCGATAGAACCCCGAGGTTGCAGGACTGCTGCACCTCGTCCACGAAGGAGCGCATCGCCGGAAGCGCGGCGGTCTCGAGACCGCGAAGCGGCTCCTGCCGATGGGCGAGCCTGAACATCTGGACCGACAGCCCGTAGAGCCCCGACCGCTCCTCGCGCACGAGGTATCCACGCCCCTCGAGGGTCTGAAGCACCCGGAAGACCTGGCTGACCGATCGACCGACGGCCTCGGCGATGACAGCCTGGCTGAGCCCGCCGGATCGTGCGGCCAGGAGTTCGAGGATATCGAGGGCCTTGTCCAGGGCCGGAACCGAGTACTCGGGGGCCTGCGACTCGGACCTCCGAGAGTCGAGCGACTGCGCCCCGGAACCCGGTAGTGCGGGCCCGCTCATCGGGATGCCGACATCGCCGCGACCATCCGTCGTGCGATGAGGCGATTGAGGTCGTCGGGCACGGGCTGGGCGCCGGACGGGAGCCCGGCGGCGGATCCGGCGATCCGTTCGAGGGAGAGCGCCTGGAGGAGGAAGCCGAGATCCATCGATTCGAGCGAATTCCCGCGGGGTTCGCGACCGGCCAGATTGACCATGCGCCCGCCGGCGAGAAGCACGACGTGACGCCCGTCGGCGAATTCCACCCGCTCGATCGCGTCATCCACCGGCACGACCCGACTGGCGGAGGCGGTGAGGGCCGGCACGTCGATCTCCCAGTCGAAGTGCCCGCTGTTGGCGAGCACGGTTCCGGATTCGAGCAGGGGGAACTTGGAAGCCCCGATCACCCCCGGACGCCCGGTGGCCGTGATGATCGTCTGCGCCCATCCCGCTAGCTCGGCGATCGGTGCCACCCGATAGCCGTCCAACGCCGCCTCGAATGCCTTGAGGTCGTCCACCTCGGCGATCGCGACCCGGCCGCCGAGCGCGCGAAGGTACTGGGCGATACCGCGGCCGCACCAGCCGTAGCCCACGACGACGTAGCGGCGGCCGGGCACCATCAGCCCGGTGATACGCATGAGACTCTCGACGACGGACTGTCCGACGGCGTGCCGATTCTCGCCGATCGCCTTGAGAGGGCTGTCGTTGATGACGATGACAGGAAAGGGGATGTGCTCGACGAGTTCGCCGCGCAGCCGGTCGGCACCCGACGTCGTCTCTTCAGTCGCGCCGATGATGCTTGCGGCGACACCGCGTTCCACCACTCCGGCGATGAGGTCCGCCCCATTGTCGAGGATCATGTCGGGGTTCGCGTCGAGCACACTCGCCACATTGGCCCTGTGCTGTTCGATGGTGTCGTCCCGTCTTCCGAACACGACGAGACCCTGCTCGCGCAGCACGGCCACCATGTCGTCCTGGGTCGACCCATGATTGCCGGTCGCCACGACCTCCGCCCCGCCAGCAGCGAGCACTTCGAGCAACACTGCGGTCTTCGGATCGAGGTGGATCGCGACGCCGATCCGGCGCCCGGCGAAGGGCTGGGATGCTGCGAATTCCTTCCGTGCGGCCGCGAGGAGCGACATCCGCGACCGGATCCATTCCAGCCGCTGATGGCCGCGTTCGACGAGTTCACTGCACATGGGCGTTCCTCACTCGGACGGGATGACTTCCGCCGAGCATACGCCTATGAAAGCAGTTTTTATATATGAAACTTCAGCCGAGTGCCTCTTCGAGCTTCCGAGCCAGCTCCGCGGTGTCGAAGTAGTTCTCGATCACGATCACATCGGCGTTCGTCGGTCCGATCGCGTCCACGAATTCGGCAGAGGTGAGGATGACCTGGGCGTCCGCCGCATCGCCGCTGAGGCTCGAGAGATGGGCGGCCGTGACATCCGCCTCCAGGCCGAGCCGCGCGAGCACCCGCTCCGCGTTCACCTTGAGGATGCCGGAGCTGCCGATCCCCGCCCCGCAGATCGCAACGATCTTCACGAGCGGTTCCCCATGATCTGCAGCACCTGGGAGACTGAAGTCGCGGCCGCGAGCTGGGCGATCGCACTCGAGTCGTTGAAGACGTTCGCGAGCTCGGCGACCGCCTCGATGTGCGTGTCAGCCGACTTGATCGCGAGGCCGAGCACCACACTCACCGGGTCGTTGTGCGGATGCCCGAAGGACACCGGAGTGGCGAGCGTCACCACGGCGAGGCCGTCGGTCAGCACATCCGGTCCGGGGCGTGCGTGCGCGAGCGCGAGCCCCGGCGCGATCACGACATAGGGTCCGTGTTCGTCGATCATGCGGATCATCTCATCGGCATAGCCCGGTCGGGTGGCACCGGAGGCCGTGAGGGCGCGGCCGGCTAGCCGCACGGCTTCCCGCCAGTCACCGGCCTCGGCTCCCACGATGATCGCCGATTCGGCGAGAAGGGGAAGGGGCATCAGGCCCGCTCGAAACCGGCGCTGATGCGATCGGCCAGCTCTTCACGCTCTTCGAACGGGAGGAAGGTGGATCCAGCGGCATTGAGTTGGAACACCTCGAGGTCGGTCAGGTCGTAGTCGAAGGTCTCCGCGAGCAGAGCGAGCTCGCGACTCAGCGAGGTGCGGCTCATCAGCCGGTTATCGGTGTTGACCGTCACACGGAAGCCGAGCTGGTAGAGCAGGTCGAAGGGGTGATCGATGAGTTCGTCGCCCCATTGCGCGATCGCGCCCGTCTGGAGGTTCGACGAGGGACTCAACTCGAGCGCGATCTCCCGATCCTTGACCCATTGCGACAGCCGCCCGAGCTCGACGTAGGTGTTCTCGTCGTCGGAACGGTCCACTGTGATGTCCTCGGCGAGGCGCACGCCGTGCCCGAGGCGCAGCGCGCGGCCGTCGAACAGCGCTCCACGAATACTCTCGAGGCCGTCGGCCTCACCCGCATGCACCGTCGTGGGAAAGAAATGTGACGCGAGGTAGTCGAAGGCCTCGCGGTGGTTGCCAGCGGGGAATCCGGCCTCTGCCCCCGCGATGTCGAAGCCGACGACCCCGTTGTTGCGGTGTCGCACGGCGAGTTCGGCGATCTCGAGCCCGCGATCGGCGTGACGCATAGCGGTGATCAACTGCCCGATCCGGATGCTGCGGCCGGCCTCGGAGACGGCGTCGATGCCCTCTTCGATGCCTTCCTGCACCGCTTCGACGGCCTCGTCGAGGGTGAGACCGCGGGAAAGGTGCTGTTCGGGAGCCCAACGGATCTCGCCGTAGATCACGCCGTCGGCATCGAGGTCCTCGACGAACTCGCGGGCGACGCGCGTGAGCCCCGCCGCCGTCTGCATCACAGCGGTGGTGATGTCGAAGGTCTTGAGGTACTCGACAAGCGAGCCGGAATCCGCCTTCTCGGCGAACCAGTCGGCGAGCGCCACGGCATCCGTCGCGGGAAGCTCGAAGCCGATCTCGCCGGCGAGTTCGATGATGGTCTGTGGACGGAGGCCCCCGTCGAGGTGGTCGTGAAGTGAGACCTTGGGCAACGCGGTGATGTTCGCGCCGCCGCCGGGCATGAAGAAGTCTGAGGAGGTCATGCCCCAAATCTATCGGGTGCCACCGGCCGCTAACCTGACGGAATGGCCAAGAAGATCATTCTGGATTGTGACCCGGGGCACGATGACGCGATCGCCTTGATCCTTGCTCACGGTAGCCCCGAGATCGAGCTGGTCGCGGTGACGACGGTGCACGGAAACCAGACCATCGACAAGGTCACCCGCAACGCGCTGGCAATCGCCCGGATCGCCGGAATCACCGGCATCCCGTTCGCCGCCGGCGCCCACCGGCCGCTGGTGCGCACCGCGGAAGTGGCAGAGTCGATCCACGGCTCATCCGGCCTCGACGGACCGGAGCTCCCCCAGCCCCTGTTCGCGCCCGATCCGCGGCACGCCGTCGATCTCATCATCGACACGATCATGGCTGCGCCTGCCCAGACCATCACCCTCGTGCCGACCGGCGCGCTCACCAACATCGCCCTCGCCGTGCGGAAGGAGCCGCGCATCGCCTCTCTCGTGAAGGAGGTCGTGCTGATGGGCGGCGGTTACCACGTCGGCAACTGGAGCGCCGCTGCGGAGTTCAACATCGTGATCGATCCGGAGGCGGCTCACATCGTCTTCAACGAGAGCTGGAAGCTCACGATGGTGGGGCTGGATGTCACGCACCAGGCCCTCGCGACCCCGGAGGTCGTCGCGGCCATCGCCGCCGTCGATACCGCGCCGGCACGGTTCGTCGTCGAGCTGCTCGACTTCTTCGGCTCCACCTATCGGCAGGCACAGGGCTTCGAGCATCCGCCCGTGCACGATCCGTGTGCTGTCGCCCTCGTCATCGACCCGAGCGTGATGACCGTGGTGCGCGTGCCGCTGGACATCGAGCTGGCCGGCACGCTGACCCTGGGCATGACGGTCGCCGACTTCCGCACCGAGGCGCCGGAGGAGTGCACCACCCATGCGGCGACCGCACTGGATGTCCCGCGCTTCTGGGGCATGATCGTGGATGCCCTGGTGCGCATCGGCGACCCGGCCCGGTAGCAGCACGTTGCCCGCACTGCTCGCATTATTCAGGAACGTGTGGGACTGGAGTGAACCTCGAGACCGGTGAGGCCTCGATCTGACACTCCATCCACTCAAGCCCCACTTGTTCCTGAATGATGAAAGCACAACCGTGCAGTCCCATCGGGAGAGCGCTTGCTCATCATTCAGGAGCTTCTGTGACGGGAGTGGTCAGTGGGAGTAGAGAGTTTCACTCCACCGCCTCCGGTCACTCCCGCCCCGCATGTTCCTGAATGATGAACCTGGCGTGCGGGGCGGACGGGGCGGACGGTGCGGGGCGGATGCCTCAGTCGCGGGGCCGACGAACGGCGAGCCAGGCCAGGCCGCCGAGGGCCGCCCCGCCAAGGATGCGGCGGAACGGGTTGACTCCTCGAGCGATTTCGTCGACCGCCCAGACGACCAGCGCGAGCACCGCGACGACGCCGACTCCGGTGCGCAACTTGGACGCGGGCAGCATCACGCCCACGAGCGTCGCCCCGGAGAAGATCTTCTGCTCGAGGTTGGCGGCCTGGCCGATGGTGATCTTGCCGTTCTCGCGGCTGCGGAACATCCAGTCCAGGCGGTCCTTACGGCGTGACATCAGGCTCCAATTCGTTCGGCGATCAGCGGGCCTCCGTCAAGGATCTCCTCGCCCGCCTCTCCCACACGGTACGCCCCTTCCAGTGCCTGGAGCGCCCGGGCGAATCGCTCCGGCTCGTCGGCACTGAGGGTGAAGAGCGGCTGCCCAGCCGTGACCCGGTCTCCCGGCTTTGCGTGAAGGTCGATGCCTGCGGCGTGCTGCACAGCATCCTGCTTTCGCGCGCGCCCCGCTCCCAGCCGCCAGGCCGCGATTCCGAACGGCAGGGCCTGCTGCTCGACGAGCACCCCGTCGCGCTCTGCGCTGACCACATGGGTCTCTCGCGCCACCGGCAGCGCCGCTGCGGGGTCCCCGCCCTGCGCGCGGATCATCCGGTTCCAACTGTCCATGGCGCGTCCGTCGGCGAGTGCCGCTTCCACGTCGGCGTCCGGCTGCCCGGCGTGCCTGAGCATCTCGCGGGCGAGTGCCACGGTGAGCGCGACGATGTCCGAGGGGCCACCACCGGCGAGCACCTCCATCGATTCACGCACCTCGTTGGCATTGCCGATGGCCAGACCGAGCGGAACGTTCATGTTCGTGAGAAGAGCGGATGTCGCGACTCCGGCATCCTCACCGAGCGCCACCATCGTCTGGGCGAGCTCACGCGACTGGGCGATGTCCTTGAGGAAGGCCCCGGAGCCGAACTTCACGTCGAGCACCAGTGCGGATGTGCCTTCGGCGATCTTCTTGGACATGATCGATGATGCGATCAGCGGGATCGACTCGACGGTTCCGGTGATGTCGCGCAGGGCGTACAGCTTGCCGTCGGCGGGAGCGAGGCCGGATCCGGCCGCGCAGACCACCGCACCGACGTCATCCAGGATCTCGCGCATCCGTTCCCCGGAGATGTTCGCCTGCCAGCCGGGGATCGACTCGAGCTTGTCGAGCGTGCCCCCGGTGTGCCCGAGACCGCGGCCGGAGAGCTGGGGAACGGCGACTCCGAAGCTCGCCACGAGCGGTGCGAGGGGAAGCGTGATCTTGTCGCCGACGCCTCCGGTGGAGTGCTTGTCTGTCGTCTTCTTGGACAGGCCGGAGAAGTCCATCGTCTCGCCGGAGGCGATCATGGCGAGCGTGAGATCTCGGATCTCCCGCCGCTCCATGCCATTGAGGAAGATCGCCATCGCCATGGCGGCCATCTGCTCATCGGCGACGTAGCCCCGGGTGTACGCGTCCACCAGCCAGCGGATCTGCTCCGTCGAGAGCACCCCGCGATCGCGCTTGGCGTGGATGAGGTCGACGACGTCGAAGGCTTCGATGGCCATGGTGGAGAATCCGATCGTAGGGAGAGGAGAGAAAGTTCAGTCCGCGTCGCGGTACTCGGCGAGCTGCCGCGGGCCGAAGGCATCCGGGATCACTTCGTCGATCGTCTTCACGCCGGAGACGGTCTCGAGAAGCATGCCGGGTGCGGAATGTTCATAGAGCAGCTGCCGGCACCGCCCGCAGGGCATGAGGATGTTGCCGTGGCCGTCGACGCAGGTGAACGCCACGAGGCGCCCGCCGCCGGTCATGTGCAGCGAGGACACCAGGGCGCACTCGGCGCAGAGCGTGAGGCCGTAGGACGCGTTCTCCACATTGGCACCGGAGATGATGCGGCCGTCATCGACGATCGCGGCGACGCCCACCGGGAACTTCGAGTAGGGCACATAGGCGTGCGTGTTCGCCTCGTTCGCGACGAGCCGCAGGGCCTCCCAGTCGACATCCGACATCATCAGCCCTTCACGTACGCTTTGCCCGATGCGGCGGGTGGTCGCACGGAGCCGACGAGCCCGGCTACGGCGAAGATGGTGATCACGTACGGCAGCATCAGCATGAATTCGCTGGGCACCGGGGAACCGATCGCCGACAGCACGCTCTGGAGGTTGGTGGCGAAACCGAACAGCAGCGCGGCAAGGGTCGCGCGGATCGGATCCCAGCGTCCGAAGATCACCGCCGCAAGGGCGATGAACCCGGCGCCGGCCGTCATCTCCTTGCTGAAACTGCCCACCGACCCGAGGGTGAAGTACGCTCCACCGAACCCGGCGATGGCGCCGGCGAGGGAGACGTTCCAGAAGCGGGTGCGGTTGACGTTGATACCGACGGTGTCCGCGGCCTGCGGGTTCTCTCCGGAGGAGCGGAGCCGGAGTCCCCACTTGGTATGGAACAGGGCGTACCAGACGACGAAGACCGCGACGTACATGATGTAGATGATGATCGTCTGCCGAAACAGCGTCGGTCCGATGATCGGGATCTCGCTGAGCAGCGGGATGTTGATGCGCTGGAACCGCTCCGGGGAGTTGAGGGTGGTCTGGTTCGGGCTCAACAGTGTGGTGTACAAGAAACTCGTGAGCCCGGTCACGAGCACGTTGAGAACCACGCCGACGATCACCTGGTCGACGAAGTACTTGATCGAGAATGCGGCGAGCACGAACGACACCAACATGCCGGCGACCATGGCCGCGAGCAAGCCGAGAAGGGGAAGACGGGTCGCGGAGGCGACGAGCGCCGAAACGAAGGCTCCGGCGAGCAACTGGCCCTCGATGGCCACATTGACCACACCGACCCGCTCCGAGATCACGCCGCCGAGCGCTCCGAAGATCAGGGGAACGCTGAGTCCCACCGCGCCGACGAGCAAGCCCGCCACGGGGATCGACCGGAGGCCCGCAGATGCCCAGACCAGGAAGGTGAACAGGAACAGCACCGCGAAGACGGCGGTGATCCAGAGCGGGACCCGCCGCGCGTGCTGCGCGAGCCAGGACGCCCATCCGGCGATGAGCAGCAACAGCACCGACGTGACGATCGAGGCGGGCCGGGCGTCGACGGGGATGGGGGGAATCTGGAAGAAGTCGGTGTCGGTGGACAGCCGGAAGGTGCTGGTGCCCGAGCGGCCAAAGAAGCCGAAGAGCACGAGCGAGAGCACCGCGAAGAAGCCCAGCGCGATGGGAGCCTTCCAGCTTTTCACCACGGCCGATTCGAGTGCGATGGGGGCGCTGCTCGGAACGCCCTGATTGCCTGTCACGGTGGTCATTTGGTCACCACAGCCTTCTTGCCGGAGATCTTCGACGTGCGGGTTCTCGGGATGCCGGAGGGCTTCGGCAGGCGGAAGACCGCTCGCACCAGCGGAGGAGCCGCAATGAAGAGCACGATGAGCGACTGCACGACCGACACGATCTCGATCGGGATCCCCTGGGAGGCCTGCATGGTGAATCCTCCCGCCTTGAATGCGCCGAACAGGATTCCTGCCACGAACACTCCCCACGGCCGCGACCGACCAAGGAGTGCGACCGTGATGGCATCGAACCCGATGCCCGCGTCGATGCCCGATCCGAATCCCGAGGTGATGGAGCCCTGCACCTGGTTCGCTCCGGCGAGCCCGATGAGCCCACCGGAGATGAGCATCGCGTAGACGTACATGTTCTTCACGTCGATGCCCGCGACGCGCGCGGCGTGGGGATTCTCGCCGATCGCCCGGAACTTGAAGCCGAGGCTCGACCGGTTGAGCAGGTACCAGACGAAGACGGTCACGATGATCACGAGAATGAACCCGATGGTGAGGTTGTAGTTCGGCCCCAACAGGTCGGGGAAGATCGCGGAGGGCTTCATCGCCGGCGATTTCGGATTACTCGAGCCCTTGGCCTGCAGAAGGCCGGGCGTGCGAAGCATGTAGGCGAGGAGGTAATAGGCCACGTAGTTGAGCATGATCGTGACGATCACCTCGTTCGCCCCGGTTCGCGCCTTGAGCAGTCCCACGATGCCACCCCAGATCGCACCGCCCGCGATCCCCGCGAGCAGCGCGACGATGAGATGGAGAGGGAATGGCAAATCGAAGGAGAAGCCGACCCAGCCGGCAGCGGCAGCGGCGATAAGCATCTGCCCACGCCCACCGATGTTGAACAGCCCGACCCGGAATGCCAGCGCTACTCCGAGACCGGCCGCGATGAGCGGCGTCGCGAAGGCGAGGGTCTCGGTGAAGGGCTTGATGCCGCCGGCGAAGTCGGGTCGGCCGAAGTTGTAGATCGACCCCTGGAACAGGGCGATGTACGCGCCGGACACTGAGGTCCAGATGGCTTGGAGCGTATCGGTGGGGCGAGAGAAGAAGTAGCCGGATGCCGTCTTGACAGTCGGGTCCGTCAGGGCGATGAGAATACCGCCAGCCACGAGCGCGAGCACGACTGCCAGCACGGAGATCAGGGCGTTGCCCGTGGTGATCTCCCGCAGCACCCCGCTGAACCGGGAGGGCTGGTTCTCGACCGGTCCGACCGGCGTCGGGGACTGCGGCGCTGCCGGAGCGGACGATTGCGAGTCGGTCACGCCGCCACCTCCGCGGTCTCGGGCAGTTCGCCCGCCATCATGAGCCCGAGCACTTCACGCGGGGTATTGCCAGGCACGATCCCCACGATTCCGCCCCGGTACATCACGGCGATGCGGTCTGCGAGCGCGACGACCTCATCGAGTTCGGTGGACACGACGATCACGGCGGTGCCGGCATCGCGAGTGGCGACGATCCGCGTGTGCACGAACTCGATCGAGCCGACATCCAGTCCCCGCGTCGGCTGCGCCGCCACGAAGAGCCGGAGGTCGCGGCTCAGCTCACGGGCGAGCACGACCTTCTGTTGGTTGCCCCCGGAGAGCTTGCCGGCATGGGTGCCGATGCCCTGGGCGCGGATGTCGAACTCCACGATCTTCTGCTCGGCGAACTCCGCGAGGCCGCCGAGCTGGAGCGTTCCCGCCTTCACGAACGGAGCCCCGTCGGAGCGGTCGAGCATGAGGTTCTCCGCGATGGTGAACTCCGCGATGAGTCCGTCTTCTCCGCGATCCTCCGGCACGAAGCCGACCCCGGAGTCGAGCACCTTCCTGGTCGATTCGCGACGCAAATCAGTGCCGTCGAGCACGATGGATCCGGTGACCCGAGGCTGAAGCCCCATGATCGCTTCGGTGAGTTCGGTCTGTCCGTTGCCCTGCACGCCGGCGATCGCCAGGATCTCGCCCGACTTCACTTCGAAGCTCACGTCGTTCACGACGAGCTGCCCGCGGTGATCGATCACCGAGAGGTGGCTGATCACGAGAGCAGCGTCGCCGGGCTTCTCCGGACCCTTGTTCACGGTGAGTTCGACCGGTCGGCCCACCATCAGCGAGGCGAGTTCGGTGTTCGTCGCGGTGGGGGATGCCTCGCCCACGACCTTGCCGAGCCGGATGACGGTGATCCGGTCTGCGACCTCGCGCACCTCGCGCAGCTTGTGGGTGATGAAGACGATGGAGGTGCCAGCGGCCTTGAGCTGTCTCATGATCACCATCAGCTCATCCGTCTCCTGCGGGGTGAGCACCGCGGTCGGTTCGTCGAAGACGAGCACCTTCGCGTCGCGAGAGAGCGCCTTGATGATCTCCACCCGCTGCTGCACCCCGACGGGAAGGTCGTCCACCAGGGCGTCAGGATCGACGTCGAATCCGAATCGGCTCGAGATCTGGCGCACCTGATCGCGTGCCGCAGCGAGGTCGAGTCGGCCGCCGAAGGAGGTCTGCTCGTGACCGAGCATCACGTTCTCGGCGACCGTGAAGACGGGGATGAGCATGAAGTGCTGGTGGACCATTCCGATTCCGGCTGCCATCGCGTCACCGGGGCCGGCGAAGTGCTGCACGGCATCGTCGAGCAGGATCTCGCCCTCTTCGGCCTGGTAGAGGCCGTAGAGCACGTTCATGAGCGTGGACTTGCCGGCGCCGTTCTCCCCGAGGAGGCAGTGGATCTCGCCGGGTTCGACGACGAGATCGATGTGATCGTTGGCCACAAGGGCACCAAACCTCTTGGTGATCCCACGGAGTTCGAGCTTCATGCGTCCCAATCTATCCGGCAACGTTGCAGGAGTTGTAGCCGCCAGTCAATCAGGTCTGCGGGCGGCTGAGTGGATGGTTAAGCAGAGCGGGGAGACCAGCATCGCTGGCCTCCCCGCCCCTTGTTTCGTGTGTTATCAGCTACCGGAGAGGTAGGACTTCACCGTCAGCGTTCCGCTGATGATGTCGGCCTTGAGCTTGTCGAGCTCGCCCTGCAGTCCGGCGTCGACCTTCGACTTGAAGTCGTGGAACGGGGCGATGCCCACTCCGTCGTTCTTCAGGTTGCCGACGTAGGCAACGTTGTCGAAAGTGCCCTTCGCCTGCTTGGCGCTCGCCTTGACGACGGCCTGCGTGGCCGGATCGATGCCTTTGAGAACCGAGGTCAGGTAGAGCTTGTCGTACTGCGGGAACGTGTTGTACACGTCGGCGTCGGCTCCGAGAAGCGCGATGTCCTTCTTCGAGTCGGTGATTGCTGCTCCCGCGCTCTGGAAGATCGGGCCACCGACGGGGAAGATGACGTCAGCACCCTGGTCGATCAGGTTCTGGGCCGTGCTTTTCGCGGTGTCGTTCGCGTCGAAACCACCGGTGAACGAACCCTTCTGGCTCGTGACGTCCCAACCGACGACCTTGACATCCTTGCTCTTGTCCTTGTTGAACTGCGCAACGCCGTCGGCGAAGCCGTCCATGAAGATCGTCACGGTCGGGAACTGCATGCCACCGAAGGTGCCGACGGTGCCCGACTTGCTGTAGCTCGCCGAGGCGTAACCCGCGAGGAACGCGGCCTGGGCGGTGTCGAAGAGGATCGGCTTGATGTTCGGCTCGTCGACCTTGCCGTCGAAGTTGGCGTCGGCAGCGTCATCGATGATGGCGAACTGGATGTCGGGGTTGGCCTTGGCTGCGGCGAGAGTCGCGGCGGAGAGGTTGAAGCCGACCGTGATGATCAGGTTGCAGTTCGCCGCGACCATGCTGTCGATGTTCGGCGCGTAGTCGGTGTCCGCGTTGGACTCCGCCTTCTTGTACGAGGCGCCGAGCGACTTGGCCGCGGACTGCAGTCCCTCGAGGCCGAGCTGGTTGAAGGACTTGTCGTCGAACCCACCGGCATCCGAGACCATGCACGGAAGGAATTTCGTCTTTGCTGCGGTGGTGGTGTCGGCTTTGGGCGCTGCTGCGCAGCCCGCGAGCAGGGAAACGGCGCCGACCAAAGCAAGACCGCTGAGCGCGGCCTTACGCGTGGTGATTCTCAAGATGTCCTCCAAGAAGGTGCGGCCATAGCAGCGGTTGCCGTGGCCATAGTGGTGTCAGGTTACCGAATGTTACGGCAGCGGATCAGCCATCCGTGGCCACTGGGACCCAATGGTTACCAAGATGCGATGGTCAGGAAATGTTGCAGAAATAATCACCCGGATTCTGCCGATGAAGTCAGAGAACGTCGCTGCGACCAGACAGTTTGAGGGCATCCACCACGGACTTGACCCGCTGCGCATTCGCGCTTGTTGTCACGAGGAGTGCGTCCGGGGTGTCGACCACGACGATGTCGGTCACGCCGATGAGGGAGATCAGGCGACCGGTCTGGCTGATCACCACACCGCTCGAGGCATCGGCGAGCACCCGCGCGTTCTCGCCGAGGATCGCCAGGTCGGACTTGCGCCCCCCGGAGTGCAGCTTGGCGATCGCCGCGAAGTCGCCCACATCGTCCCAGTCGAAGTCACCGGGAATGACCACGAGACGACCCGCGGCTGCGGCCGGCTCTGCGACGGTGTAGTCGATGGCGATCTTCTTCAGCTCCGGCCAGACCTTGTCGACCACGGCTCCGCGGCGGGGGGTGTCCCACGCCTCGGCGAGTTCCTCGAGACCCGCGAGCAGCTGCGGCTCTGTCTCCCCGAGCTGTTTCAGAAGTACGTCGGCCCGGGAGATGAACATGCCCCCGTTCCAGAGATAGTTGCCGTCGGCGAGGTAGGACTGGGCGGTGGCGAGGTCGGGCTTCTCGACGAAACTGTCGACGCTCACGGCGCGGGGGGCACCCGGAATATCGAGCGGATCCCCGCAGTGGATGTAGCCGAAGCCGATGGCGGCATCCGTCGGGGTGATGCCGATCGTCGCGATATAGCCGGCCTCCGCCGCGGCGACCGCTTCGACGACCGCCCGGCGGAAACCGCGCTGGTCGGAGATGACGTGGTCTGCGGCGAACGAGCCGATGATGACATCCGGCTCCCGTCGCACCAGGATCGCGGCGGCCAGTCCGATCGCCGCGGAGGAATCCTTCGGCTCGCTCTCGAGCACGACATTCGGGTCGATGAGATCGGGGAGTTGCGCCTCCACGGCCGCGCGATGGGCACGGCCGGTGACGACCATGATGCGGTCGGGCCCCGAAATGGGCGCGAGACGATCCCAGGTGGCGCGCAACAGGGTGCTGCCGGATCCGGTGAGGTCGTGAAGGAACTTCGGGGCGTCGGCCCGGGAGAGCGGCCAGAGCCGGGAGCCGATGCCGCCGGCGGGAATCACGCTATAGAAACGGGTGAGCGGTTCCGGAGGTGTGACCATGTCGCCCAGACTATCCGTCGGGGCCCCACCCCTCATCGGGGCAGGACGCGCCATCGCGCCCCGCAAGCTGGGAAATGTCTCGATACCGAGACATTAGGGAGGCCTCTTGGCAGAGTGCTCCCGATCGCCGGGAATAGAATCGACTCAGTTCATCTGTGAACTTTCACAGCTTCTGTTATGGAGCTCACCGACGCCAAGGAGGGTTGCTCGTGCCAGAGAAGTCGGCGGGGGCCCTGGCTGCACCTATGCCAGATAAGAAATTACCGACACCCCGGATCTCAGCTCCGCGGGTGCCACGAGGCACGCTGTATCGGGGCCGGGAAGGGATGTGGTCGTGGGTACTCCATCGCATCACCGGAGTGGCGATCTTCTTCTTTCTGCTCGTACACATCCTCGACACCTCGCTGGTGCGGCTCAGTCCTGAGGCCTACAACGCGGTGATCGACCAGTACAAGACGCCCATCATGGGCCTCGGCGAAGCTGGCCTGGTCGCCGCCATCGGTTTCCACGCCCTCAACGGCCTGCGGATCATCCTCATCGACTTCTGGAGCGTCGGCACCAAGCACCAGCGCCTCATGTTCTGGATCGTCGTCGGGATCTGGGTCGTGCTGATGGCGGGCTTCCTGCCCCGTCAACTCATGCACATCTTCGGAGGGGCGTGATCATGACCACCACCATTGAAACCCCGCGTTCGCCGCGAGCACAGCACAATTCCCGAATCAACCTCGAGAAGTGGGGCTGGATCTACATGCGTGCGAGCGGCGTCGTTCTCGTCGTGCTGATCTTCGGACACCTCTTCGTCAACCTCGTCGCCGGAGAGGGAGTCAAAGCCATCGACTTCGGCTTCGTCGGCGGCAAGCTGTCACAGCCGTTCTGGCAGATCTGGGACACGCTCCTTCTCTGGCTCGCCCTCATTCACGGCGCCAACGGCATGCGCACGATCGTGAACGACTACGCCTCCAACCCTCTCGTCCGCCGCATATTCAAGGGCGCGCTCCTCGCGTCTGCCGTATTACTGATCCTGCTGGGAACCCTCGTGATCTACACCTTCAACCCCTGTCCTGCGGGCTCGCCAGCCGAGCTGCTCCCGTCCTTCTGCCCGGCCAAGTAGGGCCGGACACATAATGGGCACAGACGCACAGGGAACTTCGTCGGTCATCGACGGAGTTCACTATCACCAGTTCGACATCGTGATCGTGGGCGCCGGCGGCGCCGGGATGCGCGCGGCCATCGAGGCCGGACCGCACGCGAGCACCGCCGTGATCTCCAAGCTCTACCCGACGCGTTCCCACACGGGTGCCGCCCAGGGCGGCATGGCGGCGGCTCTCGCCAACGTCGAGGAAGACAACTGGGAGTGGCACACCTACGACACCGTCAAGGGTGGCGACTACCTGGTCGACCAGGATGCGGCGGAGATCCTCGCGAAGGAAGCCATCGATGCCGTTCTCGACCTCGAGAACATGGGCCTGCCGTTCAACCGCACCCCCGACGGCAAGATCGACCAGCGCCGATTCGGAGGCCACACCCGTGAGCACGGCAAGGCTCCCGTGCGTCGCGCCTGCTACGCCGCGGACCGCACCGGCCACATGATCCTTCAGACGCTGTTCCAGAACTGCGTCAAGCTCGGCATCAACTTCTTCAACGAGTACTACGTGCTCGATCTGGTCATGACCGAGGTGACGGACGCCTTCGGCGTCACCAAGGAGCAGCCATCCGGTGTCGTCGCCTACGAGCTCGCCACCGGAGAACTCCACGTGTTCCAGGCCAAGGCGATCATCTTCGCCACGGGTGGATTCGGCAAGATCTACAAGACCACCTCGAACGCCCACACCCTCACCGGTGACGGCGTCGGCATCATCTGGCGCAAGGGACTGCCGCTCGAGGACATGGAGTTCTACCAGTTCCACCCGACCGGTCTCGCCGGACTAGGCATCCTGCTTTCCGAAGCGGCCCGCGGTGAGGGGGCCATCCTGCGCAACTCCACCGGCGAGCGGTTCATGGAGCGGTACACCCCGACACTGAAGGACCTCGCGCCCCGTGACATCGTGGCGCGCTCGATGGCGACGGAGATCCGTGAGGGACGGGGAGCCGGTCCCAACAAGGACTACCTCTACCTCGACATCACCCACCTCGAGCCGGCGGTCATCGACGAGAAACTCCCGGACATCACGGAGTTCGCCCGCACCTACCTCGGCGTCGAGCCCTATACCGAGCCCGTTCCCGTGCTTCCGACCGCGCACTATGCGATGGGCGGCATCCCCACGAATGTGAAGGCCGAGGTGCTGCGCAGCAACACCGAGGTCGTTCCGGGCCTCTACGCGGCCGGTGAGTGCGCCTGCGTGAGCGTGCACGGGTCCAACCGTCTCGGCACCAACTCCCTCCTCGACATCAACGTGTTCGGCAAGCGGAGTGGCCAGAACGCGGTCGAGTACGTGAAGACCGCAGAGTTCGTTCCGCTTCCGGATGATCCGGCAGCCGGCGTGCGCAAGATCCTCGACATGGTGCGCAGCGGAAACGGTTCGGAGAACATCGCAGCGATCCGCAAGGAACTGCAGGACTCCATGGACCGCAACGCGCAGATCTTCCGCACCGATGAGTCGCTGGCCGAGGTCACGGAGCTCATCGAGCGTCTGCGTGCCCGCTACAAGAACATCGCGCTCCGCGACAAGGGCAAGCGGTTCAACACCGACCTGCTCGAGGCCGTCGAGCTCGGCTTCCTGCTCGACCTCGCCGAGGTTGTCGTCTACTCGGCCCGCTCACGCAAGGAGAGCCGTGGCGGCCACATGCGCGAGGACTACCCCGACCGCGATGACGAGAACTTCCTCGTGCACACGATGGCGTACCTCGTCGGCGATCCGGAGTCCGCGGATGCCGGCGAGCACATCAAGCTCGGCTGGAAGCCCGTCGTGATCACCAACTACCCGCCGATGGAGAGAAAATACTAATGAAAGAGGCGAACTGATCCATGAGTAACGCAGTCCTGGAGAATCGTCCCTCCGTTCCGGAAGAGATTCCGACCTTCACGGCGACCCTGATCATCCGCCGCTTCGACCCGGAGGTGGACCTCGAGCCACGCTGGGAGGACTTCGACGTGGTGATGGGCGGCACCGACCGGGTGCTCGATGCCCTGCACAAGATCAAGTGGGAGCAGGACGCGTCGCTCACGTTCCGCCGCTCGTGCGCCCACGGTGTCTGCGGCTCCGACGCGATGCGCATCAACGGTCGCAACCGGCTGGCCTGCAAGACCCTGCTGAAAGATCTCGACCTCTCGAAGCCGATCTACATCGAAGCCATCAAGGGACTCCCGCTCGAGAAGGACCTGATCGTGAACATGGATCCGTTCTTCGAGAGCTTCAAGGAGGTGCAGCCCTTCCTCATCGCCTCCTCGAAGCCCGAGAAGGAACGCCTCCAGAGCCCCGCCGAGCGGGCCCGTTTCGACGACACCACCAAGTGCATCCTCTGCGCGGCCTGCACCTCGAGCTGCCCGGTCTTCTGGACGGATGGCCAGTACTTCGGGCCGGCGGCGATCGTGAACGCACACCGCTTCATCTTCGACTCGCGCGACGAGGGATCACAGGTGCGTCTCGACATCCTCAACGACAAGGAAGGCGTGTGGCGCTGCCGCACGACCTTCAACTGCACGGAGGCCTGCCCTCGCGGCATCCAGGTGACCCAGGCTATCGCCGAGGTGAAGGCCGCCGTCCTGCGCGGAAAGCCGTAGCGCGAAGAGACAACGGAAATCGCCGACTGCCCACCCGAAGGGCAGCCGGCGATTTTCATTTTCGGGTGGTGGTGCTTTCCTACCCCCGTAGGCCCTCCCTGTTCCTCTGTATTCGGGAGGGGGGGGGTTTGGTTTCCCCTCCTACCCGGGGAGACCGCGCGGAACACCGTTTATGACGCGGAAAGCCGAACTGATCAGAGACCGAGGACGTCGATGCTCACGCCGAGTCTGTTCGACAGCACGGTCAACGGCACGTCGAGGGGGAGCCCCAACAGCCCGAGCATGGTCTGCTTCAGCTGCAGCCCGACCGCCGACGCGGGAAGGGCGGTCACGTGGATCGCCCAGGTTCCCGCGGGCGTGACCTTCGTCGTCGCGTAGACGACTTCCGCCGCCTGAAGAGAGACGGTCGCGCCGGGGACTCCGGCGCCTGTCAGGTCGAGCGCACCCCGGACCCCGACGACGCCGGCGGGAGCCGACTGTGCCGGCCCCTCCCCCGGTGCGATCGCGACGCCGGGGATCAGCGAGTTCACCGGGTTCGTCAGATCACTGACGAGCCCGTGCGCAGCCGTCCCCGCCTGAGAGACAGTGCCGTCAAGGGTGGCTCCGATCGGACTCAAGAGTGGTGCGAGACCGTCGCTCGCCCCGTCGGCCGCGCCCAGGGCATCGGCCGCGCCCAGGACATCCGCCGCCGCAGTGGAGGTCGCGCGCCAGTGTGCCGCCGTCGAAGACGATGCCGTCGACGGGTCGTAGGGCTGGGAGATCGACGTCGAGGCCGGCGCGGGGGGCTCAGGAGACACGTTGCTCGCCGCGAGACCTCCCGACACCACCATCGCCACCGCGAGAGTGCCGATCAGAGGAGCGGCGATCCCGCTGGCCGTGAGCCCCGCGGCGACCGTCGGCGCGGCGAGGGCTCCCGAGCCGGCGAGGAATGCCGGGGGCAATGCCGGAGTCAGCGTCGCGGCGACGGCGGAGGCGGGGGCGCCGAGCGATGCGAGCAGTCCGCCGCCCGCGATACCGCCGAGCAGGAGCGGGAGCAGGACGAGCGCCAGGTGTGAGCCCACCTCTTCCACCTCCTCGCTGATGATCGAACAGCGGGCGCAGGTGGCCAGATGGTCACTGACCCTGGTGCGTTCGCGTGCCGTCAGCCCATCGCGCGCGAAGTCGCCGAGGCGCGCGATCGCCCACTGGCACTCGCCAGACGCCGTGGCATCCGAGACGTGCGCCTGCAACCAGGCTTTGCGCAGTCCTTCGCGAGCCCGATACGAGAGGGCAGCGACACCGTTCGCGGTGAGCCCGAGGATCGGGGCGACCTCGTGCGGGTCCATCCCTTCCACCTCGGTGTACCAGAGCACCGATTGCCAGCGCTCGGGCAGGGCGCGGAAGGCCCGCACCGTGAGAGTGCGGTCGAGGGCGATGGCAGCCGGGTCGTCGACAGCCCTTGGATCTTCGAAATCACCGATGTCATCGACGTTGACATCATTACGGTCGCCACCCCACCGGCTCGCGAGGTTGCGGATGGTCGTATACAGGTAGGGGCGGAACGCGCCATCGGGACCACCCCCTGCCAGCACCCGCTGATAGATGCGCACGTAGGCCTCGGACACCAGATCGTCGGCATCGATGGAGGAGGTGAACTGGCGGGCGACCCGCAGGCCGGAGCGGGCGTGGCGCTGCCACAGCTGGGCGAACGCGCTGCGGTCTCCCGCCCGCGCCAGCGAGACGAGCGATTCATCCGAGGGCGGTGTGCCCGGGATTCCTCGATCTTCCGCTTCCTCGTGCTCCATGGTGCGATCCCCCGCTCGCGGTGGTGCTTGTCGACCCCGACCGGGCATCCGATTCCGTCATCGAAAACCGTGCGGGGTCGTTCCAGTATGACCTCCGCGAACTCCCCTGGCGAATGATCTCGGGACTCGAACGACGATCAGGCGGATGCAGCAGCGCGTGCGCCGGCCGCGGTCCGAGCTCCCAACGCGGCCGCCGCCTTCCGGCGAGCCTGCTCGAGCGTGACCGTCGCCAGCTCCGCGCGTACGTCGGCGAGGGCCGCCGGGGTCATGCTCAGGGTCGTCGCGCCGAGCCCGACGAGGACCACCGCCAACTGCGGATCGGCCGCAGCCTCTCCACAGATCCCGACCGACTTGCCGCTCGCGGCGCCGGCATCGCCGATCAGTTTCACGAGGCGCAGCACCGCGGGGTGCCACGGGTCCTGGAAGTGTGCCACGGAACCGAGCATCCGGTCCGCCGCCAGCGTGTACTGGGTGAGGTCGTTGGTGCCGATGCTCACGAAGTCCGCGCTCTCGAGAACCTGATCGGCGAGTACCGCGAGCGACGGGACCTCTGCCATGACGCCGACGATCTTCAGACCGAGCTCCTTGCCGATCGTGACGAAGTACTCGGTCTCCTCGGAGTCCGACACCATCGGTGCCATCACCCACAGCTCCGCCTCCGTCTCCGCCGCGGCGAGCGCGAGAGCCGTGAGCTGGTCGCGCAGGATCGGCTCGCTCGCGCGGAGCGCGCGCAGGCCGCGGAGCCCGAGGGCCGGGTTCTCCTCGTGGGCATCGTTCAGGAAGCTGAGCGGTTTGTCTGCGCCGGCATCGAGCGCACGCACCACGACCTTCTTGCCGGGGAAGTGCGAGAGGAGTTCGGTGTATTGCACCCGCTGCTCCTCCACGGTCGGGGCGGACTTCGAGTCGAGGAACAGGAATTCGGTGCGGAACAGGCCGACACCCTCGGCGCCGAGGGCGACAGCGGCAGCGGCGTCCTTGGGTGATCCGAGGTTGGCGAGAAGCGGCACCTTCGTGCCGTCGGCGAGCGCTCCGTCGGTGATCGGGGCGGATGCGGCCGCGGCTCGATCCGCGATGCGCTGTCGCGCCGTGGCGACCTCGTCGTCGCTGGGAGATACCCGCACTCTGCCGGAGGCGGCATCCGCGATGACCACGATGCCGTCCGTGAGGTCGAGCGCACCGGTCACCCCGACGATCGCGGGAATCGACTTCGACCGGGCGAGGATCGCCGTGTGGCTGGTGGGGCCACCGTCGCGGGTGATCAGACCGAGCACCTTGTCGAGGTCGAGGAGTGCGGTGTCGGCCGGGGCGAGGTCGGGCGCGACGAGGATGAACGGGCTGTCGGAGCTGGGCACCCCGGGTGCGGGGACTCCGCGGAGGTGGGCGATGATGCGCTGGGAGACGTCTCCGAGGTCGGTGGCGCGCTCGGCCATGAGACCTCCCATGCCGGTGAGCATGTTCTGGAACGCCCCGAATGCCTCGAAGACCGCCCGCTCTCCGGACTTGCCGGCGTCGATTCGTGCGGTCACGTCGTCGACGAGGGTCGGGTCCTGCGCCATGAGTGAGGCCGCCTCCAGCACGTCTCTCGCAGCACCGCCCGCTTTCTCACCGCGCGCCAGGAGCTCGGCGGCGACCGTGGACAAAGCCGAGGTCACGATCGCGAGCTCCTCCGCCGCATCCGTCGAGCGCGGCCCGTCGGTCGGTTCGGGGAGGGGATCCGGCATCCTCAGGATCGGGCCAACCGCGACACCGCGCCCCACGCCGATACCCTGCAGATCCATGCGTTCCTCTTCCTCGAGCCCGTGCCGTTTCCACAAAACTCTACCGGCGTGCTGGTTAGGCTTGACCGGTCGAAAGGGAATGGATGCTCAGCTCACTGCAAGCGGTCATCGCTCGAGTCATGAAGCTCAGGCCGGTGCGGGTGTTCCAGCGCTACTCCGAAAAGAACGGACCGATCCTCGCCGGCGGTCTCAGCCTCACCGCGCTCTACAGCGTGTTCGCCGGGCTGTATGTGGGATTCGCCATCCTCGGGCTGTCGATCGAGTCCAACCCCGATCTGAAAGACGCGGTTGTCAACACCCTGTCGACATCCGTTCCCGGCCTCATCGACCTGGGCAAGGGAGGCGGGGCGATCGATCTCGAGGCCCTCTTCAAGTCCCGCGTGCTCGGCTGGAGCAGCATCATCGCCGCGGCAGCCCTGCTGGTGACCGCCCTCAGTTGGTTCGCCTCCGCGCGTTCCGCGGTGCGAGCGGTGTTCGACCTGGCCCCGGACACGACCTTCTTCCTGCTCCTCAAGCTGCGGGATCTCGCCCTCGTCGTCGCCTTCGCCGCCGTCACCATCCTGTCCGCCGCGCTCTCCGTCTTCTCCACGAGTGCGCTGAACTGGCTCTTCGGCCTGCTCGGCATCGACAACCAGTCCGCCTTCGCAACGACGGTCGCCAGGATCATCGGCCTGCTCGTCGTTCTCGCGCTCGATACGCTCACCCTCGCCGTGCTCTTCCGCGTGCTGCTCGCGGTGCGGATACCGTGGCAACGGCTTCTCACCGGCGCGCTCCTCGGCGGACTCGCCCTCGGAATCCTCAAGGTGCTCGGCGCGACGATCGTGGGCGGCGCGGGCAAGAATCCGCTCCTGGCCTCCTTCGCGGTGATCCTCGGCCTGCTCGTCTGGTTCGGGCTGATCTGCCAGGTGATCCTCCTCTCGGCCACCTGGATCTCCGTCGACATGGCCGACCACGGTCAGACCGCGTCGACCACCCCGCGGCAGAAAGGCATCGTGCCACCCGGGCGCCACCCGCGCCCACGGGTGCGTCCGATCGCCCGCCTCAAGTGACGTCACCGGTCTTCGTTAGGCTCGCATCATGAGCACTCCCCTGCGTATCGCCAGCGTCAACGTCAACGGGGTGCGGGCCGCATTCCGCAAGGGCATGGGTGACTGGTTGCAGGCGAGGGATGTCGACATCCTCGCCCTGCAGGAGGTACGGGCCGCGACCTCCGACCTCGAAGAGTTGCTCGGTCCGGAGTGGAACATCCTGCACGACGCGGCGACCGCGAAAGGTCGCGCCGGCGTCGCCCTGGCCAGTCGCGGAAGCGCTGAGATCCACCGGGTCGACCTCGGTGATGAGAAGTTCGACAGTGCCGGTCGGTGGCTCGAGGCCGACTACCGTGTCGGTGATGCGATTGTCACCGTGGTGAGCACCTATGTGCATTCCGGCAACGTCGAGGATCCCCAGAAGATGATCGAGAAATACAAGTTCCTCGACGCAATGACGAAGCGACTGCCCGAGCTCTCGGCTCACACTCCGCTCGCCGTCATCGTCGGCGACCTCAACGTGGCGCACCGCGAACTCGATCTCAAGAACTGGCGCGGAAATCGCAAGAACGCCGGGTTCCTGCTGAAGGAGCGCGCCTACTTCGACAAGTTCTTCGGTCCGGCAGGCAAGAACGTCGCCTGCGTAGACGGAAAGACCCGACGCGGACTCGGTTGGGTGGATGTCGGGCGCAACTGGGCCGGCGAGGTGGACGGGCCGTACACCTGGTGGTCCCAGCGAGGGCAGGCCTTCGACACCGACACCGGCTGGCGCCTCGACTACCAGGTCGCGTCGCCCGAGCTCGCGGCATCCGTCACCGACTATGTGGTGGATCGCGCCTCCGCCTGGGACACCCGCTGGTCGGACCACTCGCCGGTTGTCGTCGACTACGCCCTCTAGCCCCACGCCCGTCTGAAAGACTGTCTCCATGAGTTCCAAACCCCGCCTGTTCTCAGGCATGCAGCCCTCGGCAGAGTCCCTCCACATCGGCAACTACATCGGAGCACTGCTGCAGTGGAAGGAGCTGCAGAACACGCACGACGCGATCTTCTGCATCGTCGACCTGCACGCGATCACGGTGGCGCAGGATCCGCTGCTCCTGCGCGAGAACACGCGGCGCACCGCCGCTCAATACATCGCCGCGGGGATAGACCCCGAAGTCTCGACCCTCTTCGTGCAGTCGCATGTGGCCGCCCATCCGCAACTGGCCTGGGTTCTCAACACCATCACCGGGTTCGGTGAGGCAAGCCGAATGACCCAGTTCAAGGACAAGGCGGCGAAGCAGGGAGCGGATGCCGCCTCGGTCGGCCTGTTCGCCTACCCCACTCTCATGGCCGCCGACATCCTGCTCTACAACGCGGTGGCGGTGCCGGTGGGTGACGACCAGAAACAGCACGTGGAGCTCACCCGCGACCTCGCGAACCGGTTCAACACGCGGTTCGGCGCGACCTTCGCCATGCCGGAGCCGATGATCCTGAAAGAAACCGCTCGCATCTACGACCTGCAGAACCCGGGCTCCAAGATGAGTAAGTCCGCGGAGAGCGCGGCGGGAGTGGTGTGGCTGCTCGATGAGCCCACCGTCACGGCGAAGAAGATCAAGTCCGCGGTGACGGATGCCGGCCGCGAGGTGCGCTACGACGTCGCGGAGAAGCCCGGCGTCTCCAACCTGCTCACCATCTTCTCGGTGCTGTCCGGCCGGTCGATCGCCTCCCTGGAGGTCGACTACGAGGGCCGGGGCTACGGTGACTTCAAGAAGGACCTCGCCGACGTCGTCGTCGAGACCTTCGCGCCGATTCGAGCGCGCACCCTCGAACTCCTCGACGATCCCGCCGAGCTGGATCGGGTGCTCGCCGGAAATGCCGATCGAGCGGCCGCCATCGCCGACGTCACGCTCGCAACGGTCTACGACCGCATCGGCCTGTTGCCGAAGAGATGACGGGGACGGCGCCGGTGCTTCGCACAGAGCGACTGTGGCTCGATTCTCCGGTGCTCTCGGACCGGTATGCCGTGGCGGAATACTGCCGCGACCCGCTGTTCGAGACCCTGATGACCCTGCCCTGGCCCTACGAGCAGCGGCATGCCGACTATTTCCTGTACCGCGTGGTTCCCGGCGGATGGCTCTCGGGTGACGAACTCACCTGGGCGGTGCGGGACTCCGAGCACGGACCGCTGCTCGGGGTGATCGGCTGGCGCCGGGAGCTGGGGGACATCGGGTTCTGGCTCGGTGCACCGCATCGCGGGCGCGGGCTGATGACCGAGGCCGTTGTCGCGGTGACCGACTGGCTCGCCGAGGAGCTCCGCCTCGCGGAGATCGCGTGGGAGTGCGTCGTCGGCAATGCGGCATCCGTCTCCGTCGCCCGCAAAGCGGGATTCGAGTACACCGGTGAGCGACCCACCCAGCTGACGTTCCGGGATGGCACGCACCCCCTCGCCTGGCATGGCCTGTTGAACACGGCCGAGCCCCGGGTGGAGCGGCCGGGGTGGCCGGCGTGATCGGGGGCGCCCGTCGGTGCGAGGTCTCGAGCCGACGATGATCATCCTCTTCGTTGCGCTCGCGCTCGCCGGTGTGCCCTGGCTCCTTGCGCTGAGCAAACGCTTCGGGCTCGTGATCGCGGTGCCCGGCACTGCCGCCGCCGCCATCCTCATGGCTCTCACCATGCTGCTGGTGAGCCATGCCACCCAGCTGGATATCGTCGCGACCCAGGTGGTGGGAGCGCTCGTCTTCGCTGCCGCCGGAGCGCTGCTGTTGCGGCGCACCCCCGGGGCGCTCCGCAGGCCGGGACGGCATGCGGTCGCCCTCTGGGTATCGCCCGTGCTCGGTGCACTGGGCTGGATCGGAACCCTGGTTGCGTCGCAGTTCGTCCCCGGTGCCGCGCGGCTCAGCTGGGCGATGAACGGTGACGGCTTCAACAACATCTTCTACGGCAATGTGATCCTGTCAGCGCGCGGTCTGGCGCTCGGCCAGTCCGAGAATCCGGTGCCGCTCCCGGCTTCCCTGCTCTCCCTCGCGATGGCACCGGGCCGATCGTCCATCGTTGATCGTGACCTTCTCGCCCACGATCTCTCCTCATTCACCGTTATCTGGACGCTGATCTTCGCGGCCACCTGCATCCTCAGCGGTGCGGCGGTCGCCTCGATCATCCCGAAGAGGTATCCCGTGGTGGTCGGCGTCGCCAGCGCACTCGGATCGCTCCTGCCGCTCACCTGGTACGTCGCTGGCCTTCCCATGCAATGGGGGTATTTCAACGCGAACGTTGTCCTTCCCCTCCTGCTCTCGACCTGGCTGGCGTTTCTGGCATCCCGCCGCTTCCCGATTGCCGCACTCGTCACCATTTCCGGCCTCACCACGCTCGTGCTCGCCACCTGGGCTCCGCTCGTGCTCGTTCCCGGCGCCCTGGCAATCGTCATCCTCGTGCGGGACTGGAAGCTCATCCGCTCGCTTCAGGGGCGCTCCGCAGTGATTCTCGTGCTCGCGGCTGTGCAGGTGATGGCCTGGGTGGGAATCGTTACGGTGCCGACATTTCTGGCCCAGGGGGATGCCCTCGAGATCGCCGGCCACGGATTCCCCTCCGCCTGGCCGATCGTGCCGGTGCTGGTGGTCGCGCTGGTCGGGCTCGCACTGCTCACGCGCCGGAAGACCTCGCTCCCCGTGCTTCCCGGCACGATTGCCGTCGTCGGTGCCAGCGCCGCAGCAACCGGAATGCTGATCTACCTCGACCACGGCCAGGGTGACCCGTGGACCGCCTACTACCCGACGAAGATCGCGTGGATACTCTCCGTCTTTCTCGTCATCATCGTGCTTTCGCTCGCCCTGGCGGCTGTCCGTGCGCTCCTGTCGGGTCGTCGATTGGTGATGGTGGGTGTCGCAGCGGTCAGCGCCGCTGTTCTCCTGGCCTGCGCAGCGCTCCCCGTGGACGGCTCGGCAGAGACGGTGGTGCGACAGCCGTTGACACGGATCCTCACCGGATCGATCTGGCACACGGGCGACCGCGCGGCAGAGAAGATACTGACCCTCTCCGACCCCGGCGCGCCCGGCATCCTCTGGAAATCGGGGAATCCCGACGAGGCGATGATCGACTTCTGGGTGCTGGTGACGAGGGGCGGGGACCTTGTCGGCGACCAGGAACTGAGAGCCATCGCCTTCGTGGCGTACCGCGAATACCGCGCGACGGGAACATTCGACGATTCCGACATCGCGCCGCTCTGCCGGGTCGTGACCCTGATGAAGCCGACGCCGACCGTGCACACCTCAAGCTCCGGACTCGAAGCCGAACTGCGCGACGCCTGCCCGGCGGTCCTGCCGCGGGTCGTCGTGGAGGCGCGGTGAGCTCGAGGGAACGGAGCCACGCGTCCGCGGCGCTCTTCGACCTCGATGACACTCTGCATCGCGAACGCCCTGTTCGCGAAGAGCAGGGGTCATGCCGCCTGAATGCTCACGGCCCCGACGCATAACTCCTGCAATCTGCGCGCCAACGTGAACCTTCGTGCAAGAACACCGTCGATGCGGAGGCAGCACAGCAGGATCGCACAAACTGCAGGAGTCATGCCGAGGTAGGCGGAAAACACACTGGAACTACTGGGTGACCACCGAAGGCTCGTCGGCGAAGACCTGACCGTGAAGCGTCGTGAGGGTCTCGCGGGTCGTGGTGACCTCCGCGGCGCGCTGCTCGCTGCTCCAGCCGAGACTCGCGCCAACGACATCCGCCAGCTCTTCGATCATCGGGCCGGTCACCGCACCGGTGAAGGCGAGATCGGTGCGACGAAGAAGAACGTCGTCGAGATGAACGACGCTCTCCGTGCGCACGAGGTGGTCGATCTCGGCAGTCGTGTAGAGCGGGGTCGTCTGAAGTGCTGCGTCCTCCGCGCCGGCGATCGCCGAGATGAACTTCGTCGCCCGCGTGCCGTAGCGCGTCAACAATTCGGCGACACGGGAACGGGTCACGCCGACGGCGTTCGCGTGGATCCAGGCGTTGCGGGTGGGTTCGGTGGTGGGGAAGCCCGCTCCTCCGCCGATGGAGAGCGTGGTGGTGGATGCCGTGCGCTCGCGCTTCAGGATGGCGAGCACCTCGTTCGTCATGTGCTCTCCCAGCGCGCGGAAGGTGGTCCACTTGCCGCCGACGAGGCTGAGCAGCGGCGAGCCGCCGAAGCTGCCCTTCTCGATGCGGTAGTCGCGGGAGACGAAGCCGGGAGCCTCGTCGTCGTGACGGGGAAGAGGGCGGATGCCCGCATAGGTGAAGACGATCTGCGAGCGATCGACGGCGACATCCGGGAACACGTGGGAGACGAGCTTGAAGAAGTACTCGGTGTCGTCATCGGTCTCGATCATCGGGTCGCGCGGGTCGGCATCCATGTCGGTGGTGCCGACGAGCACGCGTCCCTTGATCGGGTAGATCAGCACGATGCGGCCGTCGTCGTTCTCGAAGAAGAGCTCGCGACCCTTGGTGGCCGCGAACAGCTCGGGGTTGTCGAGCACGATGTGCGAGCCCTTGGTGCCCCCCATGAACGTGGTCGGCGCACCGAGGGCGTCGTTGGTGAGGTCGGTCCAGGGACCGGAGGTGTTGACGATGACGTCTGCAGTGAGAACGAACTCGTCACCGGTGACTCGATCACGCACGAGAACTCCGCCATCGACAGAGCCGACGGCCTCTACATAGTTCGCGCTGCGCCCGCCCGCTGCGACACCGTCGAGCAGCACATCGAGGCCGAGACGCTCGGGATTGACCATGGCAGCGTCGTAGTAGGTCGCGGTGTACTTGAGGTCGGGGTTGAGGGCCGGCTGGTCGGCGAGCGACTTGCGGCGCCCGTGGAACTGGTGGCGCGGAACGCTGCCACCGTCGCGCGAGAAGGAGTCGTAGAGAATGAGTCCCACCTTGATGAGCAGGGCGCCCCGCTCGGTGGTGCTGCTCTGCTTGTGGGTGAGGAAGCGCAGCGGAGCGGCTGCGACCCCGGAGAAGGTCGAGAAGATCGGAATGGTCGTCTGCAGGGGCTTCACGTAGTGCGGGGCGGTCTTGAGCAGCCGGTTGCGCTCCTGCACGGCCTCGCGCACGAGTCGGAACTCACCGTTCTCGAGATAGCGGATGCCTCCGTGGATCATGTGCGAGGAGGCGGCGGAGGCTCCGGAGATGTAGTCGGAGCGCTCGATGAGCGTCACGTCGACGCCCTGGAGAGCGAGTTCACGGAAGGTGGCGGCACCGTTGATGCCACCCCCGATCACGAGCACCTGGGAGTGCGGGTGCTCGGTGAGGGAAACGACATCGGTTCGAGGAGTTGAAGTGGTCATACACTCATAGTGCGCCGCATAGAGAGACTTTTCATGGCCCGTGAACGGATGTGCAGATGAACTTCACCGACCGCGATGGCGACAGCCGCACCGCCGATGCGCTGCGTGCGGCCCATCTCTACTACATCCAGAACCTCACGATGGATGCCATCGCCTCCGAGTTGGAGATCTCCCGGTCATCCGTGAGCCGTCTCATCGCTTTCGCCCGGGATTCCGGGCTTGTGGAGATCCGCCTGCACTCGCCGATCGACCAACTCACCCAGTTGCAACAACAGCTGCACGAGCGCTACGGCCTCGCCGCTCACATCGTGCCGGCAGGGGATGCCGCCACAGAGGTGGACCGCCTCGACCGTGTCGCCCTCTCCGCTGCACGGATTCTCACCGATTTCGTCGATTCGAACATGATCCTCGGCGTCGCCTGGGGGTCGACCATCGCGTCGGTGAGCCGGCATCTCGTGCGCAAACCGGTGCGCAACACCCAGGTCGTGCAGCTCAACGGCGCCGGAAATGCGCACACCACCGGACTGGTCTACGCGAGCGAGATCATCGGCAGGTTCGGCTCCGCCTTCGGGGCGACGGTCCAGCAGTTCCCGGTGCCCGCCTTCTTCGACGACCCCGCCACCAAAGACGCCCTGTGGCGGGAGCGGAGCACCGCACGGGTGCTCGCCGTGCAGCGACGGATGGATGTCGCGGTCTTCGGCATCGGATCACCCAATGCCGACGTGCCGAGCCATGTCTACGCGGGCGGCTATCTCGACCGGGCCGACTATGACGAGCTCTCCCGCTCGCAGGTTGTCGGCGACATCGCCACGATGTTCTTCCGCGCCGACGGCACGCACGACGACATCCCCCTCAACGACCGCTCGAGCGGCCCCTCTTTCGAAGTGCTGATGAGGGCGCCCCGCCGAATCGCGGTGGTCTCCGGCCAGGCGAAGCTCCCCGCCCTCCGCGGCGCGGTCGCGACCGGAGTGATCACCGACCTCGTGGTCGACGAGGTCACGGCGGCCCAGCTCGCCGCGATGGACTGAATACCGGGAATATCCCCGCGTCCTTCGCGTTGGGTAGAGTGAACCAAAGAAGTACGTGCTCCGGGGTCGGTGAAATTCCGAACCGGCGGTGACAGTCCGCGACCCGCATCTCCAGAACATCGGAGGGGCGGTTGACTCGGTGGAATTCCGAGACCGACGGTAATGAGGCTCGCAAGAACCTCTCAGTCCGGATGAGAGGAAGCACGCGTGTTCGCCTTTGGGTGCGCACGAACGATGTCGGCGACCGTCGACACCGTACCCGGAGTCCGTCTTCGATACGAAGATTCGAGATTCCGGATGACCGCCCCAACGGCAGGCAGCGCGCACGAGACGCTGATGCGTCGCGCGCTCTCTCTCGCTGCGAACGGGCCGTCCTTCGGGGTGAATCCGCAGGTCGGCTGCGTGCTGGTGGATGCCGCTGGCGCCATCGTCGCCGAGGGCTGGCACCGCGGAGCCGGCACACCCCACGCCGAGGTTGACGCGCTCTCCCAGGTGACGAGCGCCGAGGGTCTCACCGCCATCGTCACGCTCGAGCCCTGCAACCACCTGGGGCTCACGGGTCCGTGCTCGGAAGCACTGATCGCCGCGGGGGTCGAGCGTGTCGTCTACGCCGTGTCCGACCCGGGAGAGCATTCCGGCGGAGGAGCCGAGCGACTGCGCGAGGCCGGGGTGCTCGTCGAGGGCGGTGTTCTCGTCGAGGAGGCATCGGAAGCCCTGCGCGGATGGCTCACTGCCGAGCGCCTGCATCGTCCGTTCGTCACCGTGAAGTGGGCATCGAGCCTCGATGGTCGCGCAGCCGCGGCGGATGGCTCCAGCCAATGGGTCACCGGCACCGCCGCACGCCAGAGAGTGCATGAGCAGCGGGAGCAGTCCGACGCGATCCTGGTCGGCACCGGCACGGTGCTGGCCGACGATCCGAGCCTGACCGCCCGGGGAGACGGCGGTGAGCTCATGCCGCACCAGCCCATCCCGGTGGTGATCGGAGAGCGTGCGATCCCCGCAGGCTCTCGGGTGCTGGCGCACCCTCGCACCCCGATCGTCACGGGCAGCCGGGATCTTCCGGCGATTCTCGACAAGCTGTTCGCCCGGGGTATCCGTCATGCCTTCGTCGAGGGCGGCCCGACGCTGGCGAGCGCCTTCGTCGCTGCGGGGCTCGTCGACGAATACCTCGTCTATCTCGCTCCGGTGCTGCTCGGCGGCGAGCGCCTCGCCCTCACCGACATCGGAGTCGGCACGATCGGCGACGCTCGACGTCTCTCGATCGACCGGGTCGAATCACTGGGCGACGACCTGCTCATCGTCGCGCGGCCCGCCAGCGTTCTCACCAAGAAAGGCAACTGATGTTCACCGGAATAATCGAAGAACTCGGCGAGGTCGTCGACTGGCAGCCGACTCCGGATGCCGCGCGCCTCACGATCCGCGGCCCACTCGCGGTCTCGGATGCGGGCCACGGCGATTCGATCTCGGTGAGCGGGGTATGCCTCACCGTCGTGGACAGGGGCGAGGACTGGTTCACCGCCGACGTCATGGCCGAGACCATCGCGATGTCGACCCTCTCCGGAATCACGGCCGGATCCCGTGTCAACCTCGAGCGCGCCGCCCAGGTGGGCGACCGGCTCGGCGGCCACATCGTGCAGGGCCACATCGACGGCACCAGCACCCTGCTCAGCATCACCGAGGGAAGCGCCTGGCGCGTACTGCGGTTCTCCCTCGCGCCGGATCTCGCTCCCCTCGTCGCCCGCAAGGGCTCGATCGCGGTCGACGGCGTCTCCCTCACCGTGAGCGCCGTCGGGGCGGACTGGTTCGAGGTCTCCCTCATCCCGGAAACCCTCGCAGTGACGACCCTCGGCCTCAAGAGCGTCGGCGACACGGTCAACATCGAGACCGACATCCTGGCTCGGCACGTGGCACGGCTCGCCGAGACATCAGCCACAACCGGAAGGAGCGAGTCATGAGTCTCGCTGACATCCCCACCGCCCTCGAAGAACTTCGGGCGGGCAAACCGATCATCGTCGTGGACGACGAAGGCCGGGAGAACGAAGGTGACGTCGTGCTCGCCGCAGAGTTCGCCAGCCAGGAATGGCTCGCGTGGCTGGTGCGCAACAGCTCGGGGTTCATCTGCGCCCCGATGACGAATGAGATCGCCGACCGCCTCGAGCTGCCGATGATGGTCGTGAACAACGAGGACCCGCGCGGCACCAACTACACGGTGTCGGTGGATGCCGCGGATCGCATCAGCACCGGAATCAGCGCCGCAGACCGCGCCCACACCCTTCGGGTGCTCGCGAACCTCGACTCGACGCCGTCGAGCGTGCACCGCCCGGGTCACATCATGCCGCTCCGGGCCAGGGACGGCGGAGTGCGGGAACGCGACGGCCACACCGAGGCGACCGTCGATCTGCTCAAGCTGGCCGGGCTGACTCCGGTCGGAGCCATCTCGGAGATCGTCGCAGAAGACGGCGAGATGATGCGCCTTCCCGAGCTCATCCAACTCGGGCTTCGCGAGGGAATCGCGGTCATCACGATCGAATCGCTCATCGAATTCCTCCAGGCAAAGCACTGCGACACCGCGGTGCCGCTGGCGGTGCCGATTCCCGAGACCTCGAGGGTGACCTTCGAAGTCGAGACCAGCATCCCCACCCGACACGGGTCCTTCCGCTTCCGCGCCTATCGGGACCGGATGACCGGGGCCGACCACCTGGCCATCATCAGCGGAACCCCGCAGAACGGCGCACTGATCCGCGTGCACTCCGAGTGCCTCACCGGTGAGGTCTTCGGATCGCTGAAATGCGAGTGCGGACCGCAGCTGGATGCCGCGCTCGACCAGATCCAGGCCGAAGGCGGAGTCGTCATCTACATGCGCGGCCACGAGGGTCGCGGCATCGGGCTCATCAACAAGCTGAAGGCCTACCGCCTGCAGGAAGATGGGCTCGACACCCTCGACGCGAACATCGCACTCGGCTTCCCCGCCGACGGTCGCGACTACAGCGCGGCCGTGGCGATCCTCGAGGACCTGGGCCTCAGTGAGGTGCGGGCGATCACCAACAACCCGGAGAAACTGCGCCAGCTGCGCGACCGGGGAATCACCGTCACCGAGCAGGTTCCTCTCGTGGTCGGCGTCGGTGACTTCAACGAGCAGTACCTCGAGGCGAAGCGCGACCGCATGGGGCACATCCTTCCCAGCACCACCGAACTGCGTGGTGACACCGAACTCGAACGGTCTGCGCGGGCACACCAGCGCATCCTCGAAACCCCGAAAGGACACCTCGCATGAGCGGCGACGGAGCACCAGAGATCATCACCGACGGCACCGGCCTCAAAGTCACCATCGTGGCCGGGCGCTGGCACGAAGCAATCACCGACGGACTCCTGGCCGGCGCGCGGCGGGTGCTCGCGGCATCCGGGGCCGAGGTGACCGAGGTGCGCGTCCCCGGCAGCTTCGAGCTGCCCGTGGTCAGCAAAGCGGCGCTGGACGCGGGAGCGGATGCGGTGGTCGCCCTCGGTGTGATCATCCGGGGCGGCACGCCGCACTTCGAGTTCGTGTCGGATGCCGCGACGAGCGGCCTCACCCAGGTCGCGATCCTCACCGGCAAGCCCGTCGGTTTCGGCGTGCTCACCCTGGAGGACGAGCAACAGGGACTCGACCGCGCCGGACTGGCCGGGTCGAAAGAGGACAAGGGCGCGGAGGCTGCCGAGGCCGCCCTCGCCACAGCCGTCATCATCCGTGGCCTGTCCCGCTGATTTCGTCGGACTCGCTGAAAGGTAGGCTGGCTGCGTGAGCAACCCCTTCAAGATCCTGATCGTCCTCGCCATCGTGATCGCGGTGGTGCTCTCAGCCGGGTTCACCTACATCGTGTTCCTGAAGGACCCCGGCAAGGTCTCACGCAGCATCAGCAGCCATTCCGTCATCGAACCGGCCTGACATGCAGCCGCAATCGCGGCTTCAGCTACGACTCATCGCGGTCGTCGCCGCGGTGGTGACCGTGGCACTGGTCGTGCTCATCGTGACCCTCAATTCGGGATCCCGGCCGGAGCTGACGCCGATCACCAGCATCCAGTACAGCCAGTCCAAGGCGGTCGAGGGATTCTCGGCCTCCTCACACGAGACGACGGATGCCGCGCGCATCGCCACCTTCTCCGCCATCGTCACGAAGTATTCGATCGATGTCACGAACTTCGACCAGACCCTCAATGACGTGTGCACCGGAGGACTCGCTACCGTCATCACGCTGCGCTTCGCCGACTCGAAGTCGGCGAAGCTGCGCGTCTACGACTGCGGGCGCACGGTGCCGCGCGGCACCTTCGTGAGTGACGCCTCCGCGTTGTTCACCCGGTGGCGCGCAGAGGACGACGGCTAGCTCCCGAACTGGGGGCATCCGCGGGCCAGTGCACTGCCGGACGGGCGACTATTCTGGCGACGGAGGAGCCTGACGTATGACTGCACCCACACTGCCCGCCGCGTTCACTCCCTTCGCCGAGCCGCGACGGAAGGTGTCGGCGCGCTGGATCACCCTCTTCGCCACGGCCTGGCTCGGCATCTGGATGGCACAGCTCACGCCCATCCAGCTCCTGCTGCCTAAACAGATCGGCGGGCTTTTCACCACCACCGATTGGGTGTCGACAGTTGTCGCCTTCGGAATCATCTCCGGCATCGCGGGAGCCTGCGCGTTGATCGTCTACCCGGTCACCGGCGCGCTCTCCGACCGCACCACGTCGCGCTTCGGTCGGCGACGGCCGTGGATCTTGATCGGCACTCTCGTCTTCGCCATCTCCCTGTTCCTCCTCGGCATCCAGACCACGATCACGGGAGTCGGGGTCTTCTGGTCACTGGCCCTCAGCGGATTCTGCATCGTGTCCGCCGCCATCACGGCCACGATCTCCGACCAGGTGCCGGTCAACCAACGCGGGTTCGTCTCCGGGTGGGTGTCGGCGCCCCAGGCTGTCGGCACGGTCCTCGGTATCGTGCTCGTGCTCACTCTCGTGCTCAGCACCTTCGTCGGTTACGCCCTCATGTCGCTGCTGCTCGTAATCCTGGTGATGCCATTTCTGCTGCTCATCCCGGATGAGGTGCTGCCCCGAGTACTTCGCGCGCCCTTCACCTTCGGCAGCCTGGTTCGCGGGTTCTGGATCAACCCGATCCGCTTCCCCGACTTCGGCTGGACCCTGCTGGGCCGCATCCTCGTGAATCTGGGGAACGCCCTCGGCACCACTCTGCTGCTCTACTTCCTCATGTACGGCCTGGGGAGGGGCAAGTCGGCAGAAGACGACCTGCTCCTGCTCACGATGATCTACCTCGTCTTCTTCATCGCCGCGGCCCTCGGCTTCGGCAAGCTCAGCGACCGCATCGGCCAGCGCAAGGTGTTCGTCTACGCCGCCGCCTACCTGCAGGCTCTCGCCGCCCTGCTTCTCGCCTTCGTGCCCGCACTTCCCGTCGCGATGGCGGCTGCGGGCCTCCTCGGACTCGGTTACGGATGCTTCATGGCCGTCGACCAGGCCCTCGCGACCCAGGTGCTGCCCGACTCGCACAGTCGAGGCAAGGACCTGGGCATCATGAACATCGCCACGGCGGTGCCCCAGGCCTTCGCCCCACTCCTCGGAGCCTTCGTCGTGGCCGCCCTCGGCGGATTCACCGCTCTCTTCATCTGCTCGGCGATCGCGGCAGCGCTCGGCGGTCTCGCGATCCTGCCGATCAAGGGCGTGCGGTAGCGCCTCCCCGCCCTCCGCGAAGCCCGCTTCCCCGTCGATACGCTCCGACCGCGGGAGAGTAGACGTTACGGCCTACCCCCGAACGCGGGGTATGGTCGGAGATGGTCCGCCACGTCACTAGGGAGCAGTCGCTCATGTCATCATCCGCCGCTACTGTCGCCGCCCCCGCGAATCCACGCTCTCGAGTGATTCTCGCGAGCCTCATCGGAACCTCGATCGAGTTCTACGACTTCTACGTCTATGCCACGGCGGCAGTGCTCGTGTTCCCGGCCCTGTTCTTCCCCACGCAATCGCCCGCGACCGCCCTGCTCAGCTCCTTCGCCGTTTTCGGGGCGGCGTTCGTGGGTCGTCCGCTCGGTTCCATCCTGTTCGGTCATTTCGGCGACCGCATCGGACGCAAGGGCACGCTCATCGCCTCCCTTCTGACCATGGGCATCGCGACCTTCCTCATCGGCTGCCTGCCTTCGGCCTCCACCCCCGGCTGGACCGTGCTCGCCCCGCTGCTGCTCGTGATCTTCCGCTTCGCCCAGGGCATCGGCCTCGGTGGGGAGTGGAGCGGTGCGGCCCTGCTCGCCACCGAGAACGCCCCGGCCGGAAAGCGCGCGATCTACGGAACCTTCCCGCAGCTCGGGGCGCCGATCGGCTTCATCGTGGCCAACGCGCTCTTCCTCGTGCTCAATCTCACGATGAGCCCGGCATCCTTCGCCGCCTGGGGCTGGCGAATCCCCTTCCTCGCCAGCGCGCTGCTCGTGATCGTCGGCCTCTACGTGCGGTTCCGCCTGGTCGAGGCTCCCGCCTTCACCCGGGTGATCCAGAAGGGCGCTGTCGCACGAGTGCCGCTCGCGCTGGTCTTCCGCAGCAGCTGGCGCCAGCTGATCCTCGGCACCTTCATCATGCTCGCCACGTACGTGCTGTTCTACCTGATGACGACCTTCACTCTGGCCTTCGGTACGTCCGCGAAGACCGTGGATGTCGCCGCGGCCGCCGCGAAGGCCGCCGGCAAACCGTTCGATCCCTCTGCCTTCGTGCCGGGACTCGGCTACACCCGCAACGAGTTCCTCATCATGCTGATCATCGGGGTCGTGTTCTTCGGGATCTTCACCCTGGTCTCCGGGCCGCTTGCCGAGCGCTTCGGTCGTCGACGGATGCTCAGCGTCGTCACCATCGGCATCATCGTCTTCGGGCTGCTGTTCGTGCCGCTCTCGGGCGGCGGCATCGTGGGGGTCATGGCGTGGCTCATTCTCGGCTTCTCCCTCATGGGACTCACCTTCGGGCCGATGGGTGCGCAGCTGCCGGAGCTCTTCGCCACCAACGTGCGCTATACCGGCTCGGGAATGAGCTACAACCTGTCCAGCATCATCGGTGCCGCCGTAGCGCCCTACATCGCCTTGGCGCTGTGGGCGCTGGCGGGCGGCAGCACGATCCTCGTCGGCCTCTATCTCTCGCTGGCAGCCGTGATCACCCTCGTCGCTCTCCGGTTGACCCGGGAGACCCGCGACAGCGACTTCACGACGATCGTGGAATAGTCCTCTCGCGCGGGGCGCAGCGGCCGACCCCGGGCGGGCCCGGACATTCCGGGTGGGCGTGCCGGCCCGGAATGTCCGCGACCGCCCGGTTCGGCGCCAGGGGGATCCGACGGGCCTCAGTCGAGGAACAGCGCGCGCAGGCGCCGGGTCGTGAACACCAGGCCCACCGCGATCATGACCACGAAGTAGAGCACGTGCCCGAGCATCCCGTAGCTGAGCGCGCCGGTGGTGAGACCCCGGATGAGCTCGACGCCGTGCCAGAGCGGCAAGGCCTGGATCACCCACTGGATGACCTGCGGGTAGACGCTCAGCGGATAGAAGGTCGCCGAGAAGAGGAACATCGGCAGCAGGGCGAAGTTGATCCAGTCCATCTGCTGGAAGCTCTTCATGTAGCTGGTGATCGCCATCCCGAGGCTCGCGAAGCCGAAGGCCACGAGCACCACGGCCGGGAGTGCCAGGATCGCGGTCCACGCCAGGTTGAGTCCGAGCACCTGCATCACCAGCAGGAAGCCGGCCGCGTAGACGACACCGCGAAGCAGGGCGAGGAAGATCTCGCCCAGCGCGACATCCAAAGGCCCGAGGGAGGTCGCGAGCATGCCCTCGTAGAGCCGCGCGAACTGCATCTTGAAGAAGACGTTCCAGGTGGAGTCGAAGATCGCCCCGTTCATCGCCGAGACGGCGAGCAGCGCCGGAGCGATGAACGCGGCGTAGGGCACCTGCTGGCCCGTCGAGGTGGTGACCGCCCCGACGAGTGCACCGAGGCCGATGCCCAACGAGAGCAGGTAGAAGATGGGCTCGAAGAACCCGCTGACCACGATGAGCCAGTTGGTGCTGCGGGTGGCCAGCAGTCCCCGCTCGATCACCGAGCGGGAATTACCGGCATACAGCGCACGGATGCCGCTGCGGCGCGGTCGTGGCTCCGGACGCACCGGGGCGAAGGTCGGCGTCGCGGTCACTTGTCGAGCCTCCTCGTGACGACGCGCTGGGTGCGCAACCACCCGTAGACGCAGAGGACGAGGGGGAACAGGATGTGCACGGCCACGAGCCAGCCCGGCTCCACGTTGCCGTAACTCACGTCGCGCCCGAGCTGCGTGCCGTGCCAGAGCGGCGAGATCCAGCCGATCCACTGCAGGTAGATGGGCATCTGGGTGAGCGGGAAGAATGTGCCGGAGAACAGCAGGAGCGGCGCGATGATGAACCGGCGGATGAAAGCGGGCTGGCCGGCATCCGTCTCGACGGTCGCCATGTAGCTGGCGATCACGAGCCCGAACGCCATGCCCGTGAGCAATGCGATCGGCACGGTGAGGAACCCGAGCGCGTTCGGCACGGCCCCGAAGGCCAGCATGATCAGGTAATAGATGATGCCCGTTGGGAGCACGCGGGCGATCACGGAGATGAAGATGCCGTTCACGATCTGGTTGCCCGAGATCGGCGCCGCGTTCATGCCGAAGAAGATCGGGTTCCACTTGAAGCCCATCAGGATCGGGTAGGTACACTCCTCCGAGGCCGCCTCAACCGCCGCGGATGCGATCAGCGCGGGCGCCACGAAGGCGAGGTAGCCCACTCCCCCGAAGGCGTTGCCCTGGTTCTTGTCGACAAGGGTCGCGAGCCCCACGCCGAGCGCGAAGAGGTAGATGACCGGGCTGCCGATCGCCGTCGCGAGCAGCGTCTTGTAGTACGAGTTGATGCCCCGGATGCGATGCTCCGCGACGTACCAGGATCCCCATCGCCGGGGCTTGACCCCGCCGGCGAGGGCCGTGCCGCGCGCGTCGGCCGTCGAGGCCGCCTGCGCCGTGCCCATTCGATCGGGGCTCATTCGATCAGGCTCCGTCCGGTGAGTCGCAGGAAGACGTCTTCGAGGCTGGAGCGACGCACCAGGCTCGTGATCGGGTGCAGCCCCCGTCGCGCGATCTCGGCGAGCACCGCGTCACCGTCTTCGCTGTAGACGAGGATGCGGTCGGGCAGCACCTCGATGCGCTCCCCGACCCCGACGATCAGCTGCGCCACCTCCGCATTGCGCTCCGACCCGAAGCGCAACTCGGCGACCTCCCGGGTGGAGTACTGGCGGATGAGCTCGGCCGGTGCACCCTCTGCCATGATCGTGCCCTTGTCGACCACGATCAGTCGGTCGCAGAGCTGCTCGGCCTCATCCATGTAGTGGGTGGTGAGCACCAGCGTCGTGCCCTGCTCCTTGAGCCGGAACAGGCGATCCCAGAGGATGTGGCGCGCCTGGGGATCGAGGCCGGTGGTCGGCTCGTCGAGCAGCAGGATGCGCGGCTCGTTCATGAGCGAGCGCGCGATGGTGAGCCGGCGCTTCATGCCGCCCGAGAGGTCGTCGACCTTGGATTTCTTGCGGTCGGAGAGTTGGGCGAACTCGAGCAGCTCGTCGGCACGGCGTCCGCACTCCGCGATGCCGATGCCGAAGTAGCGCCCGTAGATGATGAGGTTGTCGCGCACCCGGAGTTCGGTGTCGAGGTTGTCCTGCTGCGGCACGACGCCGAGTTGGGAGCGGATCTCGGGCCCGTTCGCGTCCGGGTCGAGCCCGAGGATGCTGAGGTCGCCGCTCGTGCGGGTGGAGACGGCTCCGACCATCCGCATCGTGGTCGACTTTCCGGCGCCGTTCGGACCGAGCAGTCCGAAGGACTCCCCGGGCGCGACCTCGAAGGAGAGGCCGTCGACGGCGGCGAAGTCCTTGTATTTCTTGGTGAGGAGACTGGCGGCGATGACAGGGATAGGCACGATGATCCACCATAACCACTCCCCCGGACATAGTGCGAGCCTCGCTCATGCTCCCTGCGGAGTACGATCTCCCAGCACTGCCGTGCCTAAGCTTGATTGTTCGCCTCGCCCAACGGAAACGACATCATGAGCACAAGCACGCAATCCCGCCCCTCCCGCTCTCCCTTCTCCCGCCCGAAGAAGGACGACGGACCCCGCGCGAGCTTCAGCCAGCTTCTGCCCTACCTGCTCGAGCACAAGAAGGTGCTCGGCATCGTCATCGCGCTCAGCGTGCTCGGGGCGGCGACATCCCTCGGGCAGCCGCTGCTGGTGAGCCAGGTGATCGCACGGGTGCAGAAGAACGATCCCCTCGGCGCGCTCGTGTACCTGCTCGTCGCACTGGTCGTGATCTCCGCGATCCTCTCGGGGGTGCAGCATTACCTTCTGCAGCGCACCGGGACGAGCGTCGTGCTCTCTGCCCGCCGCCAGCTCGTGCGGCGGATGCTGCGGCTGCCGATCAGCGAGTTCGACACCCGCCGCACCGGCGACCTCGTCTCCCGGGTGGGATCCGACACCACCCTGCTCTACGCGGTCCTGACCCAGGGTCTCGTGGACGCGATCGGCGGTGCCCTCATCTTCCTCGGCGCCCTGATCGCGATGCTCGTCATCGATCCGGTGCTTCTCGGTCTGACCGTGCTGGTCATCGCCGTCTCCGTCGTCACGGTCGTACTGCTGTCCGGCCGGGTGCGGGTCGCGAGCCGCAAACAGCAGGAAAAGGTGGGGGATCTCGCCGCCTCCGTCGAACGCGCGCTCGGAGCCATCCGCACCGTTCGTGCCTCCAACGCCACCGATCGCGAGACCGCGGCGATCGAGAAGGACGCCAAGGGCGCGTGGGAGATGGGCATCCAGGTCGCGAAGATCTCGGCACTCGTGGTGCCGATCGCCGGAATCGCCCTGCAGGTCTCCCTGCTCGTGGTGCTCGGTGTCGGAGGATTCCGGGTCGCGAGCGGTGCCATCACGATCGCCAACCTGGTGGCGTTCATCTTCTTCCTCTTCATGCTGATCATGCCTCTCGGGCAGGCCTTCGGCGCGATCACCTCGGTGAACCAGGCGCTCGGTGCGCTCGGGCGCATCCAGGAGATCGTGACCCTTCCGAGCGAAGCAGAGCTCGACGGCGCGATCGAACCCGCTGCGCCGATGCCCTCGGATGCCGCGATCAGCTTCCACGACGTGGTGTTCACCTACCCGGCACCACCGGTCCCCCCATCCGCCCCTGCCACCGGCTCCGGGTCGGTGGAGCACTCCGAACTCGTGGAGGATGCCGCACCGAAGGACCTCACCGTGCTCCACGGGGTCTCCTTCGACGCCCCCCGCGGTCAACGCACCGCACTGGTCGGCCCTTCCGGCGCCGGAAAGAGCACGATCCTCGCGCTGATCGAGCGCTTCTACGACCCGACCGCAGGTCTGGTGCGACTCGGCGGCATCGACATCCGCGGGCTCGATCGCGAGACCCTTCGTGCCCAGATCGGCTATGTGGAGCAGGATGCCCCGGTGCTGGCCGGCTCGCTGCGCGACAACCTCACTCTCGGCGCTCCCAGCGCCACCGACGAGGAGTGCATCCGGGTGTTGCACGATGTGAACCTCACCGCGGTGCTCGAGCGCAGCGAGAAGGGCCTGGATGCGGCGGTCGGCGAGGAGGGCGTCATGCTCTCCGGTGGTGAGCGCCAGCGTCTCGCCATCGCACGCACCCTGCTCGCGGCTCCGCCCATCCTGCTGCTTGACGAGTCGACGTCGTCTCTCGACGGGCTCAACGAGCAGCTGCTGCGCGAGGCGATCGATGCCGTCGCCGAGAACCGCACCCTGATCGTGATCGCGCACCGCCTCTCCACCGTGGTCGACTCCGACCAGATCGTAGTGCTCGACCACGGGCGGGTCGTCGGCGTCGGCACCCACTCCGAACTCGTCAAGAGCACCCCGCTTTACCGCGAGCTCGCGAAACACCAGCTGCTGGTCTGACGCGTTCCGCTTCGTCAACCCCTTCCGCGCTCTTCATCATTCAGGAATATCTGCGACGGATGAGACGGACGAGACGGCCGAGGTCGACTCCTGCAGCATCCGTCTCACCAGCCCCACATATTCCTGAATGATGACGTGTCGGATGCGCTAGATTTCTGCTGAGCAGAGGAGCCGACGATGGCCGCTGGAACGAAGGACGACCCCTGGGAGCTGGTCACGGCTCCCGGATCGTCGAACTACACGATGTTCGTCGAGGGCGACGAACTCGTCTGCCAGGTGGGCTCGACCACCCTGAAGTACCAGTCCCGGGCGATCGACGACCTGCACGCCTGGCTCACGGAGCAGGGCGACTGGGTCGACCTGGGTGCCTCCGACGAGTCGAAGACTCCCGCCGAGGGAACCGTCGAGGCCTGGGGACGGGCCGAGACGAATCCGGTCGGCGGATGGTACGGCCTGCGCAAGGGCTATCGCGGCCGGTTCGGGATGTACCTGCCGCCGCTGCTCGAACTGCTCGGCCGCGCCGAGCTCACCCACGACCCGCGGAACAACCGCATGCGAGCGCTCTGAGGGGTCAGGCGAGCGCCCACATCGCCACGGCGGCGGTCGCGGCGACGTTGAGCGAGTCGATCCCGTGCGCCATGGGAATCTGGACCACGGCGTCGGCGCTGGCAAGCGCTTCCGCGGTGAGACCCTCCCCCTCGGCGCCGAGCACGAGCGCCAGTCGCGCGGGAGCCGCGAAGTCGCGCAGGCTCACGGCATCCGCGCTCAGGGCCAGCGCCGCCACCTGGAACCCGGCGGTCGCGAGCAGCTGCCGGGTCGACGGCCAGTCCCCGAGACGCGTCCACGGCACCTGGAGCACCGTGCCCATCGACACCCGGATGGCCCGACGGTAGAACGGATCGGAGCAGCGGGGAGTGACGAACACCGCATCGGCACCGATGGCGGCGACGGAGCGGAAGATGGCTCCCACATTGGTGGGGTCCGCCACGTTCTCGAGGATGATCACCCGCCGGGCACCCTCGAGGAGGGACGCCGCACTCGGCAACGCCGGCCGGTTCATCGCCGCGATCAGGCCGCGATGGAGCAGGTAACCGGTCAGCTCCTCGAGGAGCTCGCTCGGCCCAGAGAAGATCGGAACCTCCTCCCCCACCAGCGCTCGCGCCTCGTCGACGGTGTTGCCGAGGGCCAGCACCGAACGCGGTCGATGGCCTGCCGTGAGCGCCCGCTGCAGCACGAGTGCCGACTCGGCGATGTAGAGGCCGTGCTCGGTGCCGCGCGCTTTCTTGAGCGCGACGTCCGTCTGGTGGGAATAGTCGGCGAGTCGCGGATCGGAGAGATCCGTGATCTCGACGACGGTCACGCGACGGTGGCCGGTGCGAGCACGTACTTCGTCTCGAGGTACTCGTCGATGCCGACGTCGCCGCCCTCGCGTCCGAGGCCGGACTGCTTGACTCCGCCGAAGGGCGCCGCCGCGTTCGAGACGACTCCCACGTTGAGGCCCATCATGCCGGTCTGGATGCTGTCGATCAGGCGAAGCCCACGGGCCAGGTCGCGCGTGAAGGCGTAGCTCACCAGGCCGTACTGGGTGTCGTTGGCTTTGGCCACCGCATCCGCCTCGTCGGTGAAGGTCGTGATCGACAGCACCGGTCCGAAGATCTCTTCGCGCAGGATGTCGCTGCCGGGCGTCACCCCCGTGATCACTGTGGGTGCGTAGAAGGTACCATCGCGGTCGACCGGGGTCCCGCCGGTGAGAACTGTCGCGCCGCGGGAGACCGCATCCGTGACCAGCTCGTCGGCCTTGGCAACCGCGGCGGCGTTGATGAGCGGCCCGATCGAGACCCCGGCCTCGGTGCCCCTGCCGATCGTCAGCGCGTTGACACGCTCGGTGACGCGCGCGGCGAACTCCTCGGCCACCGACTCGTGAACGATGAACCGGTTCGCCGCCGTGCAGGCCTGGCCGATGTTGCGGAACTTCGCGATCATCGCGCCGTCGACGGCGGCGTCGAGATCGGCATCCTCGAACACCAGGAACGGGGCGTTGCCCCCCAGCTCCATGGACGTGCGGAGCACGTTGTCGGCGGCCTGCTTGAGCAGGCGGACCCCCACCGGCGTCGACCCGGTGAAGCTGAGCTTGCGCAAGCGGGAATCAGCGATGATCGGTGCGGAGACCTCGCCGGAGGTGGAGGTCGTGATGATGTTGAGCACTCCCTTCGGCAGGCCGGACTCCTCGAGGAGCTTCGCGAAGTAGAGGGTGGTGAGAGGGGTCAGCTCTGCGGGCTTCACCACCGCGGTGCACCCGGCCGCGAGCGCCGGCGCGATCTTGCGGGTCGCCATCGCCAGCGGAAAGTTCCACGGGGTGATGAGAAAAGAGGGTCCGACCGGGAAGCGGGTGACGAACATGCGACCCGTGCCCTCGGGGTTCACCCCGTAGTGGCCGCCGATGCGCACGGCTTCCTCGCTGAACCAGCGCAGGAACTCGCCACCATAGGTGACCTCACCGCGCGCTTCGGCGAGGGGCTTCCCCATTTCGAGCGTCATCAGCAGCGCGAATTCATCGGCGCGCTCCTGCAGCAGGTCGAAGGCCCGGCGCAGGATCTCGCCGCGCACCCGGGGGGCGGTTGCCGCCCAGGAAGCCTGCGCAGCCGCAGCGGCATCCATCGCCAGGGCTCCGTCGGCGACCGACGCGTCGGCGATGGTCTTGATCACCAGCCCGGTCGACGGATCGACCACCTCGATCGATCGTCCAGAGGTGGATTCCACCCACTCCCCACCGATGAAGAGCCGGTCGGGCACGCGGGACAGAAGTTCGGATTCGGAGATCACACTCATGCGACCAGTCTAGTTTTGCGGGGACCCTTCGACCCGCACCCCGGCCGCCACCAGGCGCTCGAGGGCGAGCGTGCTCGATGTCGCATCGACCCCGGCGACGAGGTCGTCGAACACCCGCACCGTCCGGCCCGCCGCCACGGCATCGAGCGCGCTGGCGAGCACGCAGTAGTCGGTCGCGATGCCCACCACGTCCACCTCGTCGATGCGCAGTTCGTCGAGTCTCTGCACCACGGATTGCCCGGAGTCGGTCACGCCCTCGAAGATCGAGTAGGCCGGGCGTCCCTGTCCCTTGCGCACTCCGACCGTGACGGCCGAGGTGTCCAATGCCGGGTGGTAGTCGGCACCGGTCGTGCCGGCCACGCAGTGCACCGGCCAAGTGGTCACGAAGTCCGGGGCATCCGCTTCGCCGGAGTGCCCCCTCGCGAAGTGGCCGCCGTTGTCGCCCTCGGCGTCGTGCCAGTCGCGGGAGGCGAAGACCTGGTCATAGCGATGCGGATGCTGCGCCAGATACCGCGTGATCGCCGCGGCGACGGCCGCGCCGCCCGCGACGCCGAGCGCGCCGCCCTCGGTGAAGTCGTTCTGCACGTCGATGATGAACAGGGCGCGGGTCATGAGATCAGTTGTTCGACAGGTTGTTGCCGCACTTGAATACGGCGGTGGTGATGGTGTCGAGTGCCGGAATGGTGCGATTGTTGATGGCGCCGAGGGCGTAGAACGCGAACGCGAGGGTCGTGCCGTCGGTGGCGTGTACGACGCCGGCGAGCGCGTACTCGGTCTTGATCCAGCCCGTCTTCGCGTTGACGGCTCCCCTGGCCACCGCATTCGCCCCGGTGAACCGGCTGGCGAGGGTGCCGGTCTTGCCCGCGATCGGCAGCGCGTCGTAGATGATGTTGAGATTCTGCTGGCCCGCAGACACCTTGGCCATCAGTTGCGCGACGAAGGCAGCGGGCACCGCGTTGTCATTGCTGAGCCCCGATCCGTCGCGGATGACCACTCCGGTGGTCGTGAGGCCGTATTTGGTGAGGGCGGCCGGGATCACCTGCGCGAGAGAGGCCGAGGATCCGTCGTTGCCCGCGACCTTCGAGGTCTGGCGCGCGAGGTATTCCCCGAGGGTGTTGTCGGAGACCGGCAGCATGTAGGCCACGAGTTCGCTCACCGGCCGTGACGTCACCTCACCGAGCAGGGTCGCGCCGGCTGGCACCGTGCCGGTCGTGATGTGTTCGGCCCCGGAGACGCCGAGGTCGGCGGCGAAGGCGGTACCCGCGTCGGCAATCGGTTCGCTGCTGCGCGGGCTGTCTTGCTTGCGGGGATCCGCCCGGCCCCCGTCGACGGTGAGCGCGGTCACCTCGGGCTGGTACCCCTCGGACTGCTCGCTGCGCTCCCAACTCGGATCCCAGTTGTCGTTCGGGTCCCAGAAGCTCGAATCGAGCACGATGTCGGTGATCGGCACCGCACTCTTCGCCTGGGCTTGGGCGGCCAGATCGCTCAGCTTGGCGGCGCCGCGGTAGACGCTCTCCTGACCCTGTGGCAACGCGCTCAGCGTGGGATCGCCGCCACCGACGAGCACCACCGTGCCGGGTGTGGCACCCGCGTACACCTTGGTCGAGATCCGGTAGTCGGGCCCGAGCACGTTGAGCGCCGCAGCCGCTGTGAGGGTCTTGAGCACGCTCGCGGTGCGCGAGGGTGTGGCGCCCCCGCGATCGAAGAGCACCTCGCCGGTCGTGGCGTTGATCACCGAGGCCTGGAAGGTGAGGAGATTCGGGTCGGTGGCGGGCGCGACGACGGAACAGGTGCGCAGCCGCGTGGCCGCGGCGATCGCGGCGGGGACGTCCCGGGTGGGGGTGGGCGTCGGCGTGGCGCTCGGGCCCGCGGCGGCACCGGGAGCCGAGGCATCCGCCGAGCCCGAGCCGACGGCCATGCCGGTGAGCACGGATCCGGTGGCCAGGAGCGCGAAGACGACGCCGAGAGCGGAGAACAGCCAGGCATTCGGATGCTTCGCGATGAGCGCGAAGATGCCGCCGCGACTGCCGGGGGGCGCGGCGGCCGCCGATGCTTCCGGTGCAGCGGCGGTGGCAAGCAATTGCGTCGGCTGCTCGGGAGGCGGGGATGGAAAGAAGAGCGCGGTGCCGGAGGCGGGGAGAAGCACAGTGGGCTCGGGGGCCGGAGTCACGATGGCACGAGCCTCGGCAGCAGGAGGTACTGCGGCCGGAGGTTCTGCGGCCGGAGGCACCGACGCGGTGACGGGCAGTTGGCCTGACTGCTCGAGCTCCCGCGCTTCGCGCCTGGTCAGCGGCACAGAGGGGGGTGAAACCGTGGCAGGCGGCACAGTCGGAGGCTGCGCCGGCGCCGCGCTCTGGGGATCGATCGGCGGCTGCGGGAGCTGCGGATCCTTCGGGTCACTCACCCACCCATGATAACCGGGCCTATTCGCCGGGGTAGGCGAGGCCGATCTGCGCACGGACCGCGTCGAGGGTCTCCATGATGCGCACGCTCTCGGTCGCCGGGAGGATGGCCGGAGCGAGGTCGCCCTCCCGGATGCGCCGCTCGAACTCCCAGGCCTGGTACTGCATGCCACGGTGCGAGACGGTGCTCTCGAATCGCTCGATCACCGTGCCCTCTGCATCGAAGACCGTGAAGCTCGTGGGCGAATACCACACGGCGTCGATGTCGATGCGGCCATCCGTTCCGAGGATCGAGGCGGTGTTCGGGCCCTTGGTGTCGAGAGCACAGTGCAGCACGGCCTGCCGGTCATCCTCGAATCCGAGCAGGATGGCGGTCTGTCGGTCGACACCGGTCGCGGTCATCGCGGCCAGTGCCTTCACCTGCGTCGGTGCGCCGAAGAGGTCGAACGCGAATGACACCGGGTAGATGCCCAGGTCGAGAAGTGCGCCGCCCCCGAGCTCCGGGTTGTTGAGGCGGTGCAGCGGATCCTTCGGAAGGTTCTGGTTGTGGTCGGCGATCAGGGTTCGCACGTCGCCGAGAGTTCCGGCGGCGATGATCTCGCGAATGCGCAACATATGAGGCAGAAAGCGGGTCCACATCGCCTCCATCACCACGAGCCCGGCGGCTTCGCCCACCTCGACCACCTCGCGCGCCTCCCCGGCAGTGACGGTGTAGGACTTCTCGACCAGGACATGTTTACCCGCCCGCAGCGCGAGCAGCGCGTTCGCGGCATGGAACGGATGCGGCGTCGAGATGTAGATCGCATCGACCCCGGGGTCGGCGACGAGGTCTTCATAGCTTCCGTGCGCGACCGGGATGCCGAACTCCGCCGCGAACGCCTCGGCCGACTCCTGAGAGCGGGAGCCGACTGCCGCGACGGTGAAGCCGCAGCCGATGAGATCGGCAGTCTGGGTGTGGGCGATGAACCCGGTGCCGAGGATGCCCCAGCGAATCGGCGCGGGTGAGTTCGTCGTCTCTTCCATAGTCATGGAACGAGAATCTAGCAGTGGCTCAGCAGCCACCCCAGCGCGCCGCAGCGCGGGTGAAGCCGCCACTCTCGCCGGGCACTCCCCCGTGGGTCATCGCGAAGTAGATGCAGACGCCGCTCGTGCTCGCCACTCCGGGTCGATAGAGGGACGCGCGGTGGGCAAGCGAGTCCCACCACTTCTGGGCGACTGTCGCTCCGCTGTTGCCCGATCCTCCCGCGAGGTTGCCGTCGCATCCCTTGGCCGGGACGGCGTCCGAATAGTAGACCCCGTTGGCGTCGGGGGCGAGGCTCCGCACACCGGAGTGGCCCCAGGTGTTGCCCGGGTTGGTGCTCGGGTCTTCGGCCATCCAGTACAGGCGCTGCTCCATGCACGAGTCGTAGCGGAAGTTGCCGGGAGCGATGGGCTGCAGACAGTTGGCTGCGCGGATGGCATTGAGCGTGGCCGAGAAGGACTGGATGTCGCCGCTGGTGGTTCCGCCGATGCCCGATTCACTTCCGCCCGGTGCGCTGCCGCCGCCGCCCGCGCTGCCCGGGCAGGAGGTGCCGGCCGCTGCTGCGGCGGCCCGACGGTCGGCGGTGCTTCCTCCGGAGCTCGACCCGGCGCTCGAACCGCCGCGGCTGGTGCGGTGACCGCTTGCAGAGGGCTGTGCAGCCGGCGGTGCGACGACCACCGGGATCGGCACGGGCTTCTGGCCCAGGTGCTCGGAATCGGACTTCAGGTAGGCCACCGTGGCTGCCTGGGCCTTCGCGATCAGCACCTCGTTGGTGACGACCGTTACGGGTGCGACCGCGGCGGTCGCCGCAGGGGCGAGGGACGAGGCATAGCGAGGGGCTGCGGAATCGGCCGCCGACGCGGAGGAGACCGCGCCGGTGAGCGACGGGCCGCTGCCGCCGATGAAGGGCAGGACGAGCGTGAGTACGGCGGTGAGAACCGTCGTGAGTAGTGCGAACCGCTTCATGCCAGATTCCCCCGAACCCCAGTGAGACCGACATATCATCGCCGCGCCTACGGCCAACGCTAGGCCCCGGGCAGAGGCATCACAAGCAAATACGGAAGAGGTAGCCGAAAGTCGCCCCCGAAGTGGGGGCGTTTCGCTGCTTACATTCCGCCCCGAGGAGGGGACAGAATGCGCGTTTCTCCCCCTGTCCGGGGCACAATTCCGCCTCCGACGAACCGAGCCGCGGATCGGTCAGGCGGGGGTGATCCGCAGCAGCACGCGATCCTTCTTGCCCTGCTTGCCGCGGCTTTCGATGAACATGAAGATCTTGTATTCGAGTCTGAACTTGGCAGCGAAGATCGTGTCGAGTCTCGCGGTGACATCGTCACCGGACTCGATGGCGGCGCTTCCGCGGATCGCCGGCACTCCGTCCTTCACGCGGCCCAGGCGATCGCAGACGCGCAGTTCCACGCGGGGACTGTTGCGCAGCCGTTTGACCTTGCCGCTCGTCGCGGGTGTCGTGACCACGAGGTCATCGCCATCACGGGCGATCCAGACCGGGGTCGAGACCGCATCCCCCGACTTGCGGAACGTCGTCAGCGACACGAAGTGCTCATCACCCAGGGCGGAGAAGTCGGCGGGGAGGGTCATGGCTCCATGTTAGGGAGTCGCGGGCGCTGGTCGGTTATACTTAGTTCACAACAAGTAACTAAATGCCAGTCACTGGCGCGGGCGCTCAACGACGAGACCGGGAAACGGAGGCAATCGTGGGACAGAAGACCGTGAAGACGCGAACCGGGATGTTCAACAAAGACCACCCGAACTACCGGTGGATCGCACTGAGCAACACGACCCTCGGCATCCTGATGGCCACCATCAACGGGTCGATCGTGTTGATCTCGCTCCCGGCCATCTTCACCGGGATCAAGCTGAACCCGCTCGAGCCGGGCAACGTCAGCTACCTGCTCTGGATGCTCACCGGGTACATCCTCGTCACCGCGGTGCTCGTCGTGAGCTTCGGAAGGCTCGGTGACCTCTACGGTCGCGTGAAGATCTACAACCTCGGCTTCGTCATCTTCACCATCTCCGCTGTCTTCCTCGTGTTCGACCCCTTCACCGGCGGGCAGGGCGCCCTCTGGCTGATCGGATGGCGCGTCGTACAGGCCGTCGGCGGCTCGATGCTGTTCGCCAACTCCACCGCGATCCTCACCGACGCGTTCCCGATCGAACGCCGAGGCTTCGCGCTCGGCATCAACCAGGTCGCCGGCATCGCTGGCACCTTCCTCGGGCTCATCGTCGGCGGCGTGCTCGCCGAGATCGACTGGCACGCGGTATTCGTCGTGAGCGTGCCCTTCGGCATCCTCGGCACGATCTGGTCGTACAAGTCACTTCACGAAGTAGGCACCCGGGCCACCGGAAAGGTGGACTGGCCGGGCAACATCGTCTTCGCCGTCGGACTCGTCGCGCTGCTCACCGGCATCACCTACGGCATCCAGCCCTACGGCGATTCCTCCACCGGGTGGCTGAACCCGTGGGTGCTCACCGGGATCATCGGGGGCATCGCGTTCCTGATCGGATTCGTGTTCCTCGAGCTGCACACCACGGACCCGATGTTCAACATGCGGCTGTTCCGTATCCGCGCTTTCGCCTGGGGCAACTTCGCTGGCCTGCTCGCCTCGATCAGCCGGGGTGGCCTGCAATTCATGCTGATCATCTGGCTGCAGGGCATCTGGCTGCCACTCCACGGCTATTCCTACGAGAGCACACCGCTGTGGGCGGGCATCTACCTGTTGCCCCTCACCATCGGATTCCTGGTCTCCGGACCGGTTTCCGGATCGCTGTCCGACAGGTTCGGCGCCCGAGGGTTCGCAACCGGCGGCCTGTTGCTCGTCGCCGCCACCTTCGTGGCGTTGCTGCTCATCCCGGTGGACTTCCCCTACTGGCTGTTCGCGCTCATCACCTTCCTCAACGGGGTGGGATCCGGCCTCTTCGCGGCCCCCAACCGCACCGCGATCATGAACAGCGTGCCGGCGAACCAGCGCGGTGCGGCATCCGGAATGACCGGGACCTTCCAGAACGCCGGCAACTCGCTGTCGATCGGCATCTTCTTCTCGCTGATGATCGCCGGCCTCGCCACGACCCTCCCCAACGCGCTGCGCTCCGGGCTCACCGCTCACGGGGTGGGGGCCACCGTGGCCAACCAGGTTGCGGCCACTCCCCCGGTCGGAAGCCTGTTCGCCGCCTTCCTCGGCTACAACCCGATCGAGTCCATTCTCGGACCGACCGGCGTGCTGAAGTCGCTGTCGTCGTCGAACGCGGCCGCGCTCACCGGCAAGACCTTCTTCCCTCAGCTGATCGCCGACCCGTTCCATGCGGGCCTCGTGATCGTCTTCATCGCTGCGGCGGCGATGTCGGTGATCGGTGCCATCGCATCCCTCACCGCGGGAGGCAAGTACATCCACGAGGAGGAGCCGATTCGTGATGAGCTTCCGCAGGGTGCCGCCGCTACGATGAGCAACGTCTAGACCGGCGCTCGCCGGCCGGATTCGAGAGGGCGTGGCACCATCGATCGACTACTGACCGACTCTGCCGGGCGCTTCGCCTTCGTGATCGGCCAGCTCACCCGCCGACTGCGGTCGGCGCGCGGCGGGCTCAGCCACAGCCTGCTCTCTGCGCTGGTGTCGGTGGCGAAACACGGGCCGATCCGGCTCGCCGAGCTCGCGCAGGTCGAGCTGGTCTCCGCTCCGAGCATCACCCGCTTGGTCGCCGAACTCGAAGCCAAGGGGCTGGTCTCCCGCACTACGGATCCGGCCGACGGTCGCGCCTCGCTGATCCAGGTGACGGATGCCGGCCTCGAGGCCGTGCAGGTGGCGCGGAGAGTGCGCCAGCAGATCGTCGCCGAACTGCTCGAGCCACTCTCTGCAGAGGAGGTCGCCACGATCGAGGCGGCGCTCCCGGCGCTCGAGCGGATGATCGAGCTGCGCTGACCGGTTTCCGGACTTCGTGGCGCAGCGCAGGTCCGGTTCACCCCCGCCCACACGAGAGGCGGGCTCATCGGAGTGCTCCGCTATGCGGAGTGCCACGCGCGACGGAATTCTCCGCCGTGCGTGGCACTTCGGGGCGCGTCCGCTAGAACGGGGCGCCGGAGAAGAGCATCACATTCGAGTACGGCGTGTACTCGCCTGTGCGAACGATCGCGCGCGCGTCCCGGGTGAGAGCCTTGAACTCGACGTGAGGAACGGCCTCGACCGAGACTCCGAACTGCTCGAGGCGTTCCTTCACCGCGGCGAGCATCCCCGGGCTCTCCGTCTCCATCTCGCCCGAGATCACCGCCCGCTCGACGATGAACTCCTCGAGCACCGAGTCGAGGATGTCGAGGAATGCCGGCGAGCCCTCCCGGTACGCGAGGTCGATGCGCTCCACTCCCAGAGGGATCGGCAAGCCGGCATCGGCGACGACGATCGCATCGGTATGGCCGCATTCGGCGATCACGCGCGACAGTTGCGGATTGATGATCCCGCTGGTGCGCTTCATTTGGCGATGGCCCGACCGTCGGCGTCGAGGTAGTCACGCCAGGAACGCTTGGGGGTCCAGCCGAGCATCCGCTGCGCCTTCGCGCTGGAGATTCCGGAGGCGTCGACCCGGTCGAGCTCACGCAGTTCGATCTTGTCGCCGTAGTACTGGTGAAGCACCTCGGCGAAGTCGTGGCCGCCCACGTTGTCGGGCGAGGCGATGTAGAACACCTCGTGTCCCGGAAGCTCCGACTCGGTGGCGAGCACGATGGCATCAGCGAGGTCGTAGGCGTCGATGTAGCTCCACAGGTTGGGGCTGAGAACCGAGGCATCGCGAACCTGCGGGCCGAGGTTCTGCTCGTAGTTGCCCTCGTTCTGAACCCAGCTCGGGCGGATCGAGATGGCGCGGATGTCGCTGCGTTCGACTGCCGCGTTCATCAGCTGCTCTCCGAAGTGCTTGGTGAGCGCATAGGGATCCTGCGGGTGGGCCGGGTGCAGCTCGTCCACCGGCGCGTAGTCCGGAAGGAAGGGGCGCTCGGGAAAGAAGAACCCGGGCACGGTCTCGCTCGAGATGTTCACGAAGCGCTTCACTCCGAAACGCACCGCAGCCTCGAGCACATTGAAGGTCGCCATCAGGTTGGTGCGGAAGACAACGTGTGCCGGGTTGC
>NZ_JAYLVL010000004.1:218649-219994 GCF_046156175.1 Lacisediminihabitans sp. H27-G8 | reverse complement strand
GAAGAAGAACCCGGGCACGGTCTCGCTCGAGATGTTCACGAAGCGCTTCACTCCGAAACGCACCGCAGCCTCGAGCACATTGAAGGTCGCCATCAGGTTGGTGCGGAAGACAACGTGTGCCGGGTTGCCGGTCGGCTCGGGGATGGCGGCGACATGCACGACCGCGTCGGCGCCACGCACGACGGCGAAGGCCTCGCCCGCATCGGTGAGGTCGGCCATCATGTAGCGCGCCGAGCCCTCCTCACGCCTTTCGAATCCGGGGCGTGAGAGGTCGGTGGCGAGCACGTCGTGACCTGCGTCGAGAAGCGCCTGGGTGGCGGCGCGTCCGACCTTGCCGTGTGCGCCGGTGATGACTACCTTCATGTTTCTATCCTTTTTTTCTTGAGGGAGGGCTGCGGGCTATTTGCGCTGACGACGCCACATATTGAGAGCGACCGCGGCGACGATGATCACACCGCTGAACACCTGCTGCCAGTAGGCCGAGATGCCGAGGAGGATCAGCGCGTTCTGGATGAGGAGCAGAAGTGAGGTTCCGAGCGCGGTGCCGAGGATACCCCCCACGCCGCCGAAGAGGCTGGCGCCACCGATCACCGCAGCACCGATCGCCAGCAGCTCATAGCCGTTTCCGGCCGCGGGCTGTCCCACGCTGAGACGGGCGGTCTCGAGGATTCCCGACACCGAGGCGAGCGAGGCCGAGATCACGAAGACCGCGATCTTGACCCGACGCACGCGGATGCCCGAGAGCTTCGCCGCCTCCTCATTGGAGCCCACGAAGTAGATGTGTCGGCCGAAGGTGGTGCGGGTCAGCACGAGATGCGCGACGACCGCGATCACCACTGCCACCCACACGGGAATGGGAACGCCGAGCGCAGAACCCTGGCCGAGGTTGAGGAATTCCGGCGGGAAACCGCTGATCGTGGAGCCGCTGGTGATGCCGAGGCTGAGACCGCGGGCAACCGCGAGCATCCCGAGCGTCACGACGAACGAGGGTATGCCAACGTAGGCATTGATGACTCCGTTGATCAGCCCGACGACGGCCCCTCCCAACAGCGCGAAGAGCACGGCGAGCACCGGGGGTATCCCGATGGTGACCATGAACTCGCCGGTGAGCACACTCACCAGCGCGACTGTCGATCCCACGGAGAGGTCGATGCCGCCGATGAGGATGACGAAGGTCATTCCCACGCTGATGATCAGCGCGAGTGCGATTTGCCGTCCCACAACGGTGAGGTTGCCCGCCGTGAGGAAGTAGGGCGACGCAAACGAGAGGTAGACGACGAGGAGCACGACCACGCCGGCGAGGGTAGCCTCGCGTGCCCCGACGATCTTCCGAACTCCGAGGCGG
>NZ_JAYLVL010000004.1:0-218549 GCF_046156175.1 Lacisediminihabitans sp. H27-G8 | reverse complement strand
CACAACGGTGAGGTTGCCCGCCGTGAGGAAGTAGGGCGACGCAAACGAGAGGTAGACGACGAGGAGCACGACCACGCCGGCGAGGGTAGCCTCGCGTGCCCCGACGATCTTCCGAACTCCGAGGCGGAATCTCTGGCCGGGCGTCATGCGTTCCGGCACCGGCAGTCCCGCACCAGGGCCAGCCGAGGCCCGGTCTTTCTTGGCGGTCACTTCGTTGATAGTCATGAAACGTCTCCTTCGACTCCTGTTGCCATCGCCATCACGCGCTTCTCTGTCGCGTCCGCGGCGTTCAATTCCCCGACCCCGTATCCCTCACGCATCACGACGATGCGGTCGGCGATGCCGAGCACCTCGGTGAGTTCAGAGGAGATCACGAGCACCGCGACTCCCTCTGCTGCGATCGTGCGGATCAGTTGGTAGATCTCTGCCTTCGCTCCGACATCGACGCCACGCGTCGGTTCGTCGAGGATCAGGATGCGCGGCTTGCGCGCGAGCCAGCGGGCCAGCACGACCTTCTGCTGGTTTCCGCCACTCAGCGTGCCGGCGGCGACGTCGATGGCCGACAGCCGAAGCCCGAGCTGGCTCGAGTGATGAGCCGCGAGATCCCGGTCGCGCCGACGCGACACGATCGACAGGCGGCTGATCGCGGGAAGGGATGCCGAAGAGATGTTCTCCCGAACGGGAAGCCCCAGAAAGAGTCCCTGGTGTTTGCGGTCCTCCGGAACGAATCCGATCCCCGCATCCATGGCCTCGGTCGGAGTGCGAAGGGCCAGGGCCTTCTGGGATACCAGGATCTCGCCGCCGCTCCGTTTCGCAGCTCCGAAGATGGCGAGGGCGGCATCGCTGCGACCCGCCCCGATGAGCCCGGCGAGCACCAGGATCTCGCCCGGACGCACGGCGAAGCTCACGTCGTGCAACAGATCTCCGGAACTGAGGCTCTTCACCTCGAGCGCGGGGGCGGCAGTCTCGTCCAGCGGCACGGACCGAACGCCGTAGAGATCGACGAGCTCTCGCCCGACCATCATCTGCACGACGTCGTTGGGAGTGGTGGTGCTGGCTTCGCACACTCCGACGACGGCCCCGTCACGCATGACGGTGATCCGGTCGGCGATCTCGTAGATCTCTCGCATGCGATGCGAGACGTAGATGACGCTGACCCCGTTGGACCGCAGTTTGCGAACCAGTTCCAGGAGCGTCTCGACCTCTTCCTCGGTGAGGGAGGAGGTGGGCTCATCCATGACGACGATGCGGGCATCGACCAGGAGCGCCTTGGCGATCTCGACCATCTGGCGCAGAGCGATGTTCAGATCGCCGACGAGTTGCCGCGGTGAGATCGTGACACCGAGGCTGTCCAACAGGGCGGCAGCGCCACGCTCCATCGCGCGGAAGTCCACGAGGCCGAAGCGGTTCTTGATCTCTCGACCGACATAGATGTTCTCGGCAACGCTGAGGTCGTTGGCGAGGTTGAGCTCCTGGTAGATGACGGCGATGCCGCACGCCTGGGAGTCGCGCGGCGCCTGGATGTCGCGCACCACTCCGGAGACCTCGATGGTGCCCTCATCGGCGCGGGCCGCACCGGCGAGGATCTTGAGCAGCGTGCTCTTGCCGGCACCGTTCTCGCCGACCAGGGCCATCACTTCGCCGGGTTGCACAGAAAGATCGACGTCGCGGAGGGCGGTCACGCCCGGATATCGCTTGACGATACCGCGCATCGAGATGAGCGCTGGCTCGGTCATGGCCACTCCTAAAACTTCGTTGTTGAAAGGGGGTGCGGGGCCGACCGTAATCGGCCCCGCCAGTCTGCGCTAGTGCGCGGTCTTCAGGAACTCGTCCAGCGTGTCCGGTGTGACGGTGACGACTCCGGTGTCCACGGTGAAGTTGTCCTTCAGCTTGGAGGTCTTGCCGTGGAAGTCGGCAAGGATCTGCAGGGCCTGGGCGGTCATGCCGAACGGCTTCTGCGAGATGAGCGCGTCGACACACTTACCCTTCATGCCGTCGATGCCCTGGGGCACCACGTCGAATCCGACAGCCTTGACCGTGCCGCACTTGTTGCCCGACTTGAGGGCGCCGGCGATTCCGGGAAGGTCGGATCCACCGATGCCCACCATGCCGGCGAGATCGGGGTTGGCCTGGAGGATCGTCTCGGATGCCGACTGGGCGGTGGCGATGGATTCGCCGGAGACCTCGGTAGCGACGAGCTTGATGTCCGGGTACTTGGCCAGAGCCTTCTTGACGCCGGTGAGGCGCTGGTTGAGGTTGACCGCGCTCAGGCTGCCGATGACCACGGCGACCTTGCCCTTCTTGTTGATGCTCTTGGCGAGGGCTTCTCCCGCCTGCTCTCCCGCCGCCACATTGTCGGTGCCGATGTAGCCCATCACCTGGCTGTTCGGCACGGGGCCGTCCCAGGCGATGACCGGGATGCCGGCCGCGCGAGCCTTCGCGATGTCGTCGATCACGCTGGCGGGGTCGTTCGGCGAGATCGCAATGCCGGCGGGCTTGGTGGCGAGGATGGAATCGAAGATGGCCACCTGTGCGGCGGCATCGTCGGTGTCCGGGCCGAGGAACTTCGCGGTGACGCCGAGCTTCTTCGCCTGATCTTCCATTCCCTTGCGCGCATCGACCCAGTACGGGTTGTTGAGCGACTTCGGGAGGAAGACGTAGACGGGCTTGGAATCGGACTTCGCCGTGGTTCCCCCGGTGGTCGCCGCGGTGCTGCATCCGGCGAGGGCGAGGGTCGAAACTGCCAGAAGGGCCGTAGCCAACAGGACTTTTCGCATTACTACTCCTTTGTAATCAGTGCAAACGATGGTGGAACTGTGTGTGTGGATGGGACTGTGATGGATTCTCGGATGCGGGGGGGCTATTCGCGTATAGGCGAGCTCCCCCGCAGGATCGACACGGCATCGGCGAGCGTGCCTTCATCGCCCACATTCCCGGCGAAGACGACGTAGGGCAGTCCTTCCAGACCGCGCTCGCCTTCCCCGTCGTTGAGCCAGACCGAGACGATTCCGTCGAAAAGTTGTCCGGCCACGAGCGCCCGCCGGATGCCGAGACCCTCGGTGGCGATATCGCTCGAGGTGATTCCGCCCTTGGCGAGCACCCACTTGAGCGGCACGTCCTTGACGACCCGACGGGTCAGGTCCACCAGTGCCCGGGACACGGTCTGGGCGATCACGAGGCTGGAATGTCCGCTGTCACCGGTGATCTGGCGACGACTCGACACCAGCAGCGCATCAGTTCTGCGCAGAGCGGCCGTGAGCGCGACCGAGCAGCGCTCCACCTCGGCTTCGGCCTGGAGCGGGTCGAGCAATCGGGGCACGTCGAGCTCGACGGTCTCGATCTCCGGGAGCCGGTCGGTGAGGCAGGCGACCTGTCTCGACGTGAGCTCCACGTGCGAGCCGACGACGACGAGGCCGTTGCCCGACCTTTCCCCGACCGCGAAGATCTCCGCGTGCGAGAGCGGCTCGCGTCCGGCCATTCCGAGCCGGGAGGCCACGAAAGAGGGGCCGGTGCGGCACAGCACCCGGGCTCCGGACTGCTCGGCCAGCAGCAGACCAAGGGTCACGACGTCGAGGTCGCTGTCGTCGAGGGCGTTGATGATCACCGGTACGGCTCCCGAGCAGGAGAGGATGATGTCCCGAACCCGCTCCGGTCCGCCGACGCGGATGTCCTCGAGACTCAGGCTCCTGACATCACCCGCTGCAATGCGTCCGTCGGTCTTCTCCTCCACATAGTCGCGGATGTCCGAGCTGTGAAAACCGAAAGTCGCGTCGCGGGCGTAGCTGGTCTGGCCGACGGGAACGAAGGCGTGACCCTCCTGCACGTAGTGCACGTCGGAGGCGGTCACCCGACCGGCGGCGATGTAGGCCGGCGCGATCAGCAGGGCGTCGTAGGGCCGACCTTCCTGCGCTCCCATGTCGAGGAGAACATCGGTTTCGAGGGGGTAGTGGCCCCGCAGGGTCGAGTCGCTGCGAGTGACGAGAGAGTACTGCAGGTCGAGATCAGCCGCGACGCGGTCGATCACCGCCGCGACCTCGCGCATTGTCGAGGTCGCCTCTGAGTCGTTCAGCCCTCGCGTGTTGGTGAGGATGAAGAATCCACTCGACGGCTGCGCGAATGCCCAGCGCAGGTCATCCGGGGTCCAACGGGTGAGCACCGGCACTCCCTGAACCGACTGGCTGCCCGTGGGATCGTCGTCGAGGAAGATCACCCGGGTACCCGACGCGACATTCGCCTCGCGGATCTTGAGCCGGGCATCGTCGATCACCAGCGGAGCGGGTGCGAGAGTGCGCAACGCCGACATCTCGGTGGGCGCGCCCGTCTCGGCAGGCAGGGTCATTTGGCGAGTTCCGCAACTCGCTCGGCGAGGTACTCGACGCCCATGCGCGGGCTGGACAGGACGGGCAGACCGGTCTTCTCCCGAAGCGTCTCGGCGAGTCGACCCATCGATGCCTGTGCGAGCACGATCGTGTCGACGTTCTTCGCCAGGTCGACGGCTTGCTCGATGACCATCGCGTCGTGCTGCGGACGATCGCCGGACATCAGCACGTCGAACGCCCCGGCGCAGAGGCGCTGCTCGATCTGCACCTCTCGGCCGAGCTCGTCCGCCTTGAGCTGGATGAGGTCGGAGGTGGGGCCAAGCGTGGTGGGAACAGTCGCGAGCACGCCGATGCGAGTGCCTCGGCTCGCTGCGAGAATCGCCATCGCCTCGTCGATCTTGACGACCGGCGTGTGCACATTGCGAGCGGCAACGTCGAGCGCCGGGCCGAGGGACGAACACGCGGAGAAGATGATGTCTGCTCCGGCCGCTTCGGCGGCCTGGGCGAGGTGCACCATCCGCTGCTCGCTGCTGGCTGAGATGCCCTGCTCTCGCACGACCGTGGCCAACACGTCGGAATCGACGAAATGCATCACTTCCGCTCCGGGAAGGAGTTCGGCGATCAGCTCGTTGATGACGGGCTCCACCGAGACGAAGACAAAGCTGGTGTGCAGAACCGCGATCTTCTGAGGCACGTTGATCTCTCCTTTGAGGTATGACGCTAGACGTCAGATGACTTATCATTCAATACAGATCGTTGATTGTCAACTCCAATCCCCAACACAGTCCCTCGAATGAAATGAGAACTCGTGCCCACCAGTCCCACCGTCGCACTGAACAACGGAATCGAGATCCCCCAGCTCGGCTACGGGGTCTACCAGATCGCTCCGGAAGACGTTCGCGGGGCGACCCTCGCGGCGTTCGAGGCCGGATACCGCCACATCGACACCGCTGCCGCCTACGGCAATGAGGCGGGCGTCGGTGCGGCCATTCGAAGCAGCGGCCTGCCCCGCGACGAGATCTTCATCACGACCAAGCTCCGCAATGCCGACCAGGGATACGAGAGCGGGCTCGCCGCGTTCGAAACGAGCCGTCGCGCTCTGGGAGTCGACGTGGTCGACCTCTACCTGATCCACTGGCCTTACGGGCTGCACGATCGCTACGTGGACACCTGGCGCGCGCTCGAGAAGCTCTACGCCGAGGGCGCCGTGCGCGCGATCGGGGTGTCCAATTTCCTCGAGCCGCACCTCGACCGCGTCCGGGACGAGGGCACAATCGTGCCGGCGGTCAACCAGTTCGAGATCCACCCGAGCTTCCAGCAGTCGGCACTCACCGCGACCTCGCTCGAGCGCGGCATCGCCGTCGAGGCCTACAGCCCCCTCGGCCAGGCGAAGGACGTGGATGACCCGACGGTGCGTGCCATCGCCACCTCACACGGGAAGACCCCGGCTCAGGCCATCCTCCGCTGGCATGTGCAGCAGGGATTCATCGTGATTCCGAAGACAGTGACGCCGCACCGCGTCCGCGAGAACATCGATATCTTCGACTTCGAACTCAGCGCGGGCGAGATGCAGCAGATATCCGGTCTCGAGGCCGGGTTGCGCACGAGTGGCGATCCGGCGACCTTCGACTTCTCGCAGTCGTAACGGGCAGGGCAAGGCGGGCGGGCTGGCGAACGGGCTAGGCCTCCCGCCCGGCGAGTGTCCCCAGCGTGGCCCGCGCGAACTCCTCTGTTGTCCGCGACCAACTCTCGATCAGTCCGGCAAGGTTCTCCCCGTCGGCGCGGAGCGGGGTGATGCTGTCCTCCAGAGTCCGCAGTATGCCGGTGCGCAGTTCCGTGTTGATGTTGATCTTGCCGATGCCGAGTCCGACCGCCCGGGTGAGGTCCTCCGCGCCCAGCCCGGATGCACCGTGCAATACGAGCGGGACCGTCGAGACGGCGGCGATGTCGCGAAGCACGTCCCAACGGATTCGCGGCTCCCCCGAATAGCGTCCGTGCACGTTTCCGACCGCGACGGCCAGCAGTTCTGCTCCACTCCGGGAGACAAACTCCGCCACGGCACCCGGTGACGTGGTGTCGCCGGCCTCCACCGCGAAGGCCCGGTCTTCATCCCCCGCGAGGCCACCGAGCTCCGCCTCGATCACCACGCCCGGGTCTGCGATGGCCGCGCGAACGGTCGCGACAAAGCGCACATTTGCGTCGAAATCTCTCGATGAGCCATCAGCGAGCACACAGTCAGCGCCAGCCTCGACGCCCGCGACGATGGCGTCCAGGTCGTGGGCGTGGTCGAGTTGCACGCACACCGGAACGGCCGCGCGATCGGCCAGCTGGCGGAGGGCGGACAAGAGTCGCGCCCCGAATGGCGCAGAGGCCGTTTTCGGGGCGACGAGCAGGATGATGCCCTCGCCGCAGTCCTCCGCCGCGGAGACGAGCGCCAACGCCGTCGTGAAGTCGTAGCAAGTGAAGGCGGGAACTGCGCCACCGCGGGCGTGGACGGCAGTGACGAGTGAATCGAGCCTGGTGCGCACGGTCGGCTCAGCTCGAGTGGCGCGTGGGCGCCATGACACGGATCACGGCTGAATCATCCGCCGTGCCGAGTCCCTGTGCCTGGGCGATGAGGTAGAGCTGCTCGGCCGCCGCCGCCAGCGGGGAGGGCAGTCCGGCCGCTCGCACCGCGTTGCCGACGATCCCCATGTCCTTGACGAAGATGTCGAGGCGGCTCAGCACCTCCGCACCCCCCTCGTCATAGGCCTCGAGCATCCGCGGACCACGGTTGGAGAGCATGAAGGATCCCGCCGCGCCCGCTTCGAGGGCGCGCAGAGCCTTGTCCGGATCCAGGCCGAGCCTGTCGGCGAGCGCGAGAGCCTCGGCGGCGGCGGCAATGTGCACGCCGCAGAGGAGCTGGTTCACGGTCTTCATCGCCTGACCGTCACCGGGCGCGTCGCCGACGATCGTGAGGGTCGATGACAGGGCTTCCAGCACCGGTCGCACACGAGCGAGCACGGCGGGTTCGGCACCCACCAGGATCAGCAGGTCGCCCTCTCGCGCCCGAACCGGACCGCCCGAGAGAGGTGCATCCACAAAACCGATGCCCATTTCGGCGAGCCGCTCCGCAGTGACGGGGATGGCACCCGTGCCGACCGTGCTCGTGAGGATCACCACCGAACCCGGAGCCATCACCGCGGCGACGCCCTCGGCGCCGAAGAGCACCTCTACGAGCTGTTCCTCGTTGCGCACAGCCAGCAGCACGATGCCGCTGCCGGTGCAGGCCGACCGCGCCGAATCGAAGCGCTCGACCCCCGCCGATGCTGCGAGATCACGGCGTCCCTCGTTGATGTCGAAGCCGCGAACCGCGAATTCGGATGACAGTCGGGCAGCCATCGGCAACCCCATCGCCCCCAGCCCGAGCACGGTGACGATGGAGTCCGCGGATGCGGCGGGAGGAGTTTGCGACATGGTTGGCAACTTTCGCATCGGGAGTTCTGACGACTCCGGAACACTTCGACTAAGATTCGAAGCTCGTCAGACATCTTATATTTCCCCATGCCGGCGTGCGATGAACCCCGTAGAATTCCGTTCAGGTATTCTCACATCGACCTCTGGAGGACACGCTGGCTCGTCAGTCACTGGTTGCCATGATCTCCGACGACCTGCTCGCCCGTATCGTGTCCGGCGAATTCGCCCCGGGATCCACCCTCCCCGGGGAGCAGGACCTCGTCGTGAGGCACGAGGTCAGCCGGATGACCGTGCGCGAAGCAGTCAAGACGCTCGAGGCGATGGGAGTCGCTCGCATCGAACGCGGCCGGGGCACTTTCGTCAACCCATTCAACCGGTGGACCTCGATGGAGGCCGTGCTCCGTGCCACGTCCACGGGCGAGAACGATGCATCCGCCTCCATCCAACTCATCGAGCTGAGGCGGATGCTCGAGACCGGCGCCGCCGAACTGGCGGCCGAACGCATCTCGGATGAAGAGCTCGACTCGCTGCGCGAACACCTCGCGGCGATGCGCGCCGCTCACGAGGCTCGGGACGTCGGCAGTTTCGTCGAAGCCGACCTGGCCTTCCACGATGTGATCCTGCACGCCTCGGGAAACGTCTTCCTCGCCGTGCTGTTCGAACCGCTGTCGCGAATTCTGGCGGCGCGCCGCACCCAGACTTCGCGGGTGCCGCAGATCCAGGTGAACGCGATCGCGGAGCACGGGCATATCGTCGAGGCGCTCGCATCGCATGACCCCGAACGGTCACGGCAGGCGATGGACAGCCACATGGCCCAGACGCTGAGGGACCTCACCACCTACGTGCTCAACGCTTAAGCGGGGCCCGTGCCCCGTTGCGCAGCCCGCTCGCTGTACGCGTGCTCCTCGTGCTCCCGCCACTCGAATGTCTCGCTGTAGTGCGCGTGGAGTTCGGCCGGGTCATCCCACACGAAGAACGCCCCCGCGTTGAAGAGCTCTAGCGCGCCCGTTCCGCCGGATCGCAAGGCGACGCACTGCACCCCCGCTCGCGCCGCGGCCTCGACATCCCAGAGGGAGTCGCCGACGAAGACGGCCTCGCACGCATCGACACCGGCGCGTTCGAGAGCGATCTGCACGATATCCGGCGCCGGCTTGGCCACGTCGACGTCTTCGGATGATGTCGTCACCGAGATGAAATCGTCGACCTTCAAGGCCTCGCGAAGGATCTCCAACTCGTCTTCCGGCGCGGATGTCGCGAGCACTGCCGTGTGCCCCCGGCGAGCCACCTCCGCGATGAGTTCGCGCGCACCGGAGAGCGGCCGCAGTTCCCGGCTCAGCTCGGAATAGAAGCGGCCGTGGAGCTCTGAGGCACGGTCTCCCCACTCCGCTGCCCGATCGGCCAGCAGTGTGCGCAGCAGCAGGGACGAATCCATTCCGATTCCCGCGTGGATCCGCCAGGAATCGACCGGCTGGCCGAGTTGCGCGAATGCGTGCGACCACGCCCGGACATGCAGGTAGTTCGAGTCAACGAGGGTGCCGTCGACATCGAACAGCACAGCGCGAGTCGTCATGCCTTCACCTCTCTCTTTTCCCTCCACACGGTAGGGGTAATCGCCTGCCCCGCACCAGCCATAGACAGCGCCCCCGAGCGGTGTACGCCCCCGGACGGCGTCGAGGTCAACCCCCCTCCTCCCGAGGAGATCGACGCGTACCTTTCAGATCAACACAGTCCGTCGACTCGGGAGAACTACTCATGAAGGCACTCACCTACCAGGGCAAGCGATCGGTGTCGGTGGAGGTAGTCCCCGACCCCACAATCCAGCAGCCCACAGACGCGATCGTGCGGATCACCTCGACGGCGATCTGCGGATCGGACCTGCACCTCTACGAACTGTTCGGACCCTACCTCGACACGGGAGACATCCTGGGCCACGAGTCGATGGGGATCGTCGAGGAGGTGGGGAGCGCGGTCACCTCGCTCAGGGTCGGCGATCGCGTGGTGGTCACCTTCAACATCGCCTGCGGTCAGTGCTTCATGTGCCAACGCGGACTCCAGTCGCAGTGCGAGACCACCCAGGTGAAGGACAAGGGCTCGGGCGCAGCGCTGTTCGGCTACACGAAGCTCTATGGACAGGTGCCCGGCGGACAGGCCGAGCTGCTGCGGGTGCCGCTGGCAGATTACAACGCGGTGAAGGTGGGCACCGAGCTTCCCGACGAACGATATCTCTTCCTCAGCGACATCCTGCCGACCGCCTGGCAGGGAGTGAAGTTCGCGGCTGTGCCGGATGGCGGCACCCTCGTCGTCTTCGGGCTCGGCCCGGTCGGGCAGTTCGCCACCCGGGTCGGCAAACACCTCGGCTACGACGTGATGGCGATCGATCCCGTTCCGGAACGCCGCGCGATGGCGGAACGGCACGGCATCGCCACCTTCGACCTCACGGACACCGTGCTTGCGGAGTTGCGTGAGCGCACAGCCGGGCGCGGGCCGGACTCGGTGGTCGATGCGGTCGGGATGGAAGCCCACGGGGCGGGGTTGACCGCGTTCGCCCAGGCCGCAACCGGCATCCTTCCGAAGGGCATCGCGCGGGCCGCCATGAACACGGTCGGAGTCGATCGCCTCTCGGCGCTGCACCCGGCGTTGGATCTGGTGCGTCGGGGCGGCACCGTCTCGCTCAGCGGCGTCTACGGCGGCGAGGCCGACCCCATGCCGATGAAGTCGATGTTCGACAAAGGCCTCACCCTTCGCATGGGTCAGTGCAACGTGCGCCGCTGGATCGACGACCTCATCCCCCTGGTGGAGGATCCGGCGGATCCCCTCGGAGTCTCCGATCTCGTCACCCACACCGTGCCCCTCGACCGTGCGCCGGAGATGTACGAGACCTTCCAGAAAAAAGAGGACGGCTGCATCAAGGTCGTGCTGAAGCCGTGAATGCGACCGACAGCGCCCTCACCCGGTGGGTCGAACTGGACGGCACCCGGCGCATCCTGCCTCTCGTTTCGCCGCTGACCGTGGTCGGTGCCCTCGAGTTCGCGCGGTCCTTCCCCTCGACATCCACTGCCGGCATGGCTGACACGCGAGAATCCTGGGAGCTGTTGGCCACCCTCGCCTGTGCGGATCTCGGCGCGGCACGAGCGATCGAACCGCATCTCGACGCGCAGTCCATTCTTCGCGACGCGAGAGCGAGCGGGTTCGAGATCCCCTCCGAGCCGGCCGGGGTCTGGGGAGTGTTCGCGGCCGAAGGCGGCCAGGATCCACTCGAAGCAACCCTGTCCGACTCGGGATGGATGCTGCGGGGCACGAAGCCGTGGTGCTCCCTCGCCGACCGAATCGACCGGGCGCTCGTGACCGCCTCGAGTCCGGATGGCGCTCGCCGCCTGTTCGCAATCGACCTCGGCCACGCGGGGGTTACGGTGCAACCGGGTGCCTGGCATGCGCGCGGACTGGCGGAGATCCCGAGCGGCCCGGTGCGGTTCACTGCGGTGCCCGCGGAGCCGGTGGGCCCTCCCGGGTGGTACCTGCAGCGGGTCGGCTTCGCGTGGGGAGGAATCGGTGTCGCGGCCTGCTGGTTCGGCGGCGCCGTCGGCATCGCCCGCTCCCTGTTCGACGCCCTGGCCCTCACGGATGCCAGCGCGCTTCAGCTCGCCCATCTGGGCGCAGTGGATGAGCTGGTCGAGAGCGCCCGCCTCTCGCTCAGCGCAGCCGCCAGCATCGTGGATGCCGAACCGGTTCCGCCCCGGGAGGCCGCGTCGATCCTGGCCAAGCGGGTGCGGGCTACGGTCGCGCGCTCCTGCGAAGACATCATCCTGCGATCCGGCCACGCTCTCGGCCCCTCCCCCCTCGCCCTCGACCCGGTTCACGCGAAGCGGGTCGCCGATCTCCAGCTGTACATCCGCCAGCATCACGCCGAGCGCGACCAGGCCTCACTCGGATCGGCCATCCTCGCCGGTGGTGGAGCTCCGTGGTGACCTTCGATGCGGCGGAAGCCGGAACCGCTGCGGAGAGCTGGAGCGACGACCCTCGCCTGCGGTCGCTCGCCCCGCTCGATCTCTCGAGCGCCTCGGCTCTGGTGATCGTCGCCGCTCATCCCGACGACGAGACTCTCGGCGCGGGGGGTCTCATCGCCATCGCCGACAACCGGGGCATCCCGCTCACGGTGATCGTCGCCACGGACGGAGCGGCATCCCACACCCACACGCCAGAGGACCACGCCACCGACCTTCGGCAGGCACGAGCGGAGGAGCTTCGATCCGCCCTGGACATCCTCAGTCCCGCCGCGCAACTGCTGCTGCTCGGCCTGCCGGACGGACGGGCCCGGGAGAAGCGCGAAGAACTCGGGGCCCTTCTCCGCACGGCGCTGGCGGAGATGCCGCCGGGAACACTGGTGGTGGCGCCCTGGCGGGGTGACGGTCATCGGGACCACCGTGTCGTCGGCGAAGTCGCGGTGGAGGTCGCGAGTGCGGCGGGGCTCGACTTTCTCGAATACCCGATCTGGATGTGGCACTGGGGCACAGCCCAAGACCCGACGATCCCCTGGCCCCGGATGGTCGGGCTCGAACTGCCCGAGGAGGTGCGGGGACGCAAGAATCGTGCGATCGCCGAGTTCCACACCCAGGTCCAGCCCGCTTTCGGGCTGCCTCCGGTGCTCCGGGCCGATTTCCTCGAGCATTTCCGTCAGCGCACGGAGGTGTATATCGACAGTCGCGGAGTCTCGCTCGATGCCTCGTACTTCGAGGATCTCTACGCCCGTCGCGCGGACCCCTGGCGTCTCGCGAGTCGATGGTACGAGACGCGCAAGCGATCCATCACCGTCGCCTCCCTTCCCTCCCCCCGGTATCGGCGCGGCCTGGAGATCGGATGCTCGATCGGCATGCTCACGCGGGATCTCGCGCCGCGCTGCGACAGCCTCCTCGCCGTGGATATCGCGGCCGGAGCGCTCGAGCGCGCCCGGGAGCGACTCCGGGAATTCCCCCAGGTCACCTTCGCCGAGCTCGATGCCAGCACCGACTTCCCGCCGGGGCGGTTCGACCTCATCGTCGTGAGCGAGGTGGGGTATTACCTGTCCCGGAGCGACCTGATCGCGCTGTTCTCCACCGCCGCATCCCGCCTCTCTCCGGGAGGGGTGATCGTGTTGTGCCACTGGCGCCATCCCGTTTCGGACTATCCACTGCGCGGCGACGAGGTACACGAGATCATGAGAGCCACCACCGCGCTCTTCCGAACCGTCCGGCACGAGGAGAGCGACTTCATCCTGGAGCTGTACGGCACCGACGCAGGCTCAGTCGCCCAGCACGAAGGGCTCGTACCGTGACGATCGAGGCACTCGCGGTGGTGATCCCGGCTCGGAACGAGTCCGCACTGATCGCCCGGTGCCTGCATTCCGTCCAGCGCGCGATCGATCACCTCCGTGCCCATTCCTCGGCCGCCGCAGTGAGGATCTCCGTGGTGGTCGTGCTCGACAGCTGCAGCGACGACACCGCCGATCTCGTGAGATCCTTCGACCGCGTCGACGTGATCGAGATCGATGCCGCGTCAGTGGGGGTGGCGCGTTCGGTGGGCGTTGCCTCCGCGCTGGCGCGCTCGGGTGTCGATCCCGATCGCGCCTGGATCGCCAACACCGACGCCGACTCCACAGTGCCTCCGCAGTGGCTCGCTGAGCAGTTGCGACTCGCGAACTCGGGAGCGGATGTCGTGGTCGGCACCGTATCCCCCGTGATGACCGACCTGTCCGAAGATCTCGTCACGGCGTGGACCCGGGTTCGCGCGAGACGGAGCGCCGCGGGTCACGTCCACGGTGCGAATCTCGGCTTTCGAGGCCGCAGCTATCTGAGCTCGGGCGGATTCCGGCCAGAGATGGTGCACGAAGACGTCGGCCTGGTCGCGCGATTCACCGCCATCTCCGCCGCCGTGCGCAGCTCGCCGGACATCGATGTCGAGACCTCTGGACGACGCGCCAACCGGGTGCCGGGCGGATACGCGTCCTACCTCCACGACGGGATCCTGCTGAGCGCCTCCCTCTCGGAGGACCTCACGAGTTGAGCGCATCCGCTTTCCCAGGAAATTTTGAGCGTATGCAATCTTGATCACGGAGATTGCCGGTGTTAAAAAATTGCTAGTGAGTCACTCGGACTCATCTTCACGAAAGGGGAATCCTCATCATGGCAATGTCTTTTGATCCTTTCAGCGAAATGGATCAACTCGCGGGAATGCTTCTCGGTGGCCGACCCGGCCCGAAATTCATGCCCGTCGATCTGTACCGCGAAGGTGACCGCTACATCCTCAGCGCGGACTTGCCGGGCATCGACCCGGGCTCGGTCGATGTGGATGTCGACGGGCAACTCCTCACCATCCGCGCACAACGCACGGCCGGCTCGGCCGAGGGCGCGAAATGGTTGGCACACGAGCGCCCCTCGGGATCGTACCTGCGCCAGTTCAGCCTTGGCGAGGGTGTCGATCCGGAGAAGATCAGCGCCCACTACGACAACGGCGTATTGAGCGTCATCCTGCCCGTGAGCGAGAAGGCGAAGCCGCGGAAGATCCAGATCGTCTCTGGAGCGAACACTGCGGAGACCCGGATCACGGCCTAGGGGCCAAGACAGGGAGCACTCCATGCCGAGTCTCGTTCGGGCGGACAAGGATTCGATGAGCGATCGATTTCTCCGCATCATCCTTGCGGACCCGGAGCTGGTCGAACTCGAGTTCGAACAAATCGTTCACGACGCGCCGCAGCCCTCCGTGAAGACTGATGTTCTTCTGCGGCATCTCCGGTCGGTGAGCTGGCACTCTCCCGAAGACCGGAAAAACGAGCACGGTTCCGAAGAGGCATCGACTCCGCTGGCGTCGGAGCGATCGCCGCCTGCGCGCCGATTGCCGAAATCGACCCCATCCCACAACTGAAGAGGTGGCTCGACGCGATGTCGAGCCACCTCTTCCCGTCAGGCGCTTCTCTTGCGCGTCGGCTTCTTCGCGACCGCCTTGTCCTCTGGGGGAGCGGAAGCCTGACGATTTTTCGCCACACTCTGCTTGAGGGCCGTCATCAGGTCGAGGACCTCACCGCCCTCATCCTCGGGGGCGGGCTCTCCGAAGGTCTCTTCGGTGCTCATCGCATCGCCCTTCTCGAGCTTTGCGGCGATCAACTCGCGAAGCTGCTCCTGGTAGTCGTCGGTGAACTTCTCGGGAGAGAAGTCGGTGGCGAAGGAATCCACCAATGCCGAGGACATGTCGAGCTCCTTCGACGAGACTCGCACCGAGCCATCCAGCGCCGGAAAGCTGGCTTCGCGCACCTCGTCATCCCACAGCAGAGACTGGAGCATGAGCACGTCGCCGCGCACCCGAAGGGCTCCGAGCCTCGTCTTCTGGCGCAGGGCGAAGTGCACGATCGCCGTGCGGTCGGTCGCCTCGAGCGTTCGCCTCAACAACACGTACGCCTTGATCGATGGGCCATCGGGCTCGAGGAAGTAGCTGCAGTCGAACATGATCGGGTCGAGCTGTTCGGAGGGCACGAACTCGACGACAGAGATCTCGCGGCTCTTCTCCTCGGGAAGTTCCTGCAGATCCTTCTCCGTCAGGATCACGGTCTTGCCATCATCATCGAATGCCTTGTCGATGTGTTCGAAGTCCACGATCTTTCCGCAGATCTCGCATCGCCTCTGGTACTTGATCCGCCCGCCGTCCTTGTCGTGCACCTGGTGGAGCCGCACGTCGTGGTCCTCGGTAGCGCTGTAGACCTTCACCGGCACATTGACCAGCCCGAAGGCGATCGCGCCCTTCCATATGGATCTCATACCGTCATGATCCCCGTCGAGACTCGAGAAGTTAAGCCCCCTCCGATGTCAACCACTGGCTGACCGCGTGCCCAGGATGCACGATGGAATCCCAGCAACTGCAGGAGGAGGGTCCCGGTGCCGCAGAAGACTGTCGTGGAGGTCGGGGGCCATCGGATCACCCTCACCAACCTCGACAAGGTGCTCTACCCGCAAACGCAGACGACCAAGCGTGATGTCCTGTCGTATTACGCGGCCGTGGCTGACGTCCTGATCGCCCATGCCGCCCAGCGCCCCGCGACCAGAAAGAGGTGGGTCGACGGGGTCGGCACTGCGGCGCATCCCGGGAAAGCGTTCTTGCAGAAGAACCTGGACGATGCGACCCCCGCCTGGGTGAAACGCCGCGCGATCGAGCACAGCAGCCACTCCAACGAGTATCCGCTCGTGAACGATCTCGCGACCCTCACCTGGCTCGGTCAGATCGCCGCTCTCGAAATCCATGTTCCGCAGTGGCGATTCGGCCGCACCGGGCATCCGCTCAATCCGGATCGCCTCGTGCTCGACCTCGATCCCGGCGAGGGGGTCGGGCTGGCCGAGTGCGCGGAGGTCGCCCGGCTGGCGAAGGCGATTCTCGACGGCATGGGGCTTCCTGCGATCCCGGTCACGAGCGGAAGTAAGGGCATCCACCTCTATACCCCGCTCGATGGGTCCCAGGATGCGGCCGGCATCAGCGCGGTGGCCCACGAACTCGCCCGTGCCCTCGAGGCAGACCACCCCGAGCTTGTCGTCAGCGACATGAAGAAGTCGACGCGCCGGGGAAGGGTCCTGGTCGACTGGAGTCAGAACAACGGGGCTAAGACCACCATCACTCCCTATTCGCTCCGCGGCAGGGACCGCCCCACCGTCGCGGCCCCGCGCACCTGGAGTGAGTTGGAGGCGGAAGACCTTCGGCAGCTCGAATACTCGGAGGTGGAGGCGCGCCTCAAGACGATCGGCGATCCGCTCGCGGCGCTCGTCGCAGGGCACCTCGAATCACTCGAGCCCACCACGGAGCACCGGTCGCGATTCGAGGCATCCGCAGCAAGTCTCGACCGGTTGGCCGAGTACCGCCGCAAGCGAGATGCCACAAAGACCCCCGAGCCGGTGGCCACTCAGCACTCCACGCCTTCTGCCGGCAACAGTTTCGTCATCCAGGAGCATCACGCTCGCCGGCTCCACTGGGATTTCCGACTCGAACACGACGGTGTGCTCGTCAGTTGGGCCCTGCCGAAGGGCGTTCCCACGAATTCCGCACAGAATCATCTCGCCGTGCAGACGGAGGACCATCCGCTCGAATACGGCACCTTCGAGGGCAGTATTCCCGCGGGGGAATATGGCGGAGGCGAGGTGACGATCTGGGACAGCGGAACCGTCGAGCTGGAGAAGTGGCGTGAGGGCAAGGAGATCATCGCCACCCTTCACGGCGAGCAACACGGATCGCACCGCTACGCACTCATCCATACCGGCGGCACGGGACGGGCTGAGAACAACTGGCTGATCCACCTGATGGCGGATGCCTCGTCCGTGGCCCCGAAGCCCGCTCGCTCCCGGAAAGTGGTCGGCTCGAAGCCCGCGGCAGTCCAGACGATTCGCCCGATGCTCGCGACACCGGGCGCTGCCGGACACCTGTCCGATGACGACGAGTGGGCCTTCGAGATGAAATGGGACGGCATCCGCGCCATCGCCTCCGTCAGTGGCGGCGTCGTCACCCTCACGAGCCGCAACGGCATCGACCTGACTGCGAGCTATCCCGAGCTCGCAGCGCTAGCCGACGCGGTGGAGGGCGACGCGGTGATCGACGGGGAGATCGTCGCCGTCTCGCGATCCGGCCGACCCGACTTCGGACTGCTGCAGCGACGGATGGGGCTGACCAAGGAGGCGGAGGTGGCCGCGGCCCGCAGATCGGTGACGGTTCAGTTCATGGCCTTCGACCTGCTCTCCGTCGCGGGGCGATCCCTCCTGAAGGAGCCCTACGACGCCCGGCGCGCCGCACTCGAGCAACACCTCTCCCCGCGAGCGTCGATCCAGCTGCCGCCGGCCTTCGAGGGGGATGAGGACGCGGCGATCGCCAGCAGCCTCGAGCTGCGCCTCGAGGGCGTTGTTGCCAAGAAGCGCGACAGCGGCTACCTGCCGGGTAAGCGATCCCGCAACTGGGTGAAGATCAAGCATCACCGCACCCAGGAGGTCATCGTGGGAGGCTGGACTTCCGGCCGGGGCAACCGTGCGGGTCGGATCGGAGCGCTCCTGCTCGGCGTGCCGAAAGATGGTCGTCTCAGCTTTGTCGGGAAGGTCGGAACCGGGTTCAGCGATGCGGATCTGGACGCCGTACTCGAGCGACTCGCTCCCCTCGCCCGCACCACCAGCCCCTTTGCAGACATCGAGACGACAGATTCCGCGGGTGCCCACTGGGTGACCCCCCAGCTCGTGGGCGAAGTCGAGTTCGCAGAATGGACCGCCACGGAGCGACTCCGCCATCCCACCTGGCGCGGGTGGCGCCCGGACAAGTCGCCCGACGACATCACCATCGAGGACTGACCCGACCTGAACCCGGCTTCTGTCCACTCAGGCAACACCCATCGCACTTGAGTGTATTCTTGCAATAGTTGTGCGGTTGCAAGAGAAACAGGGTGGACGTGGCGGGCATGGATGACATGACCGGCCCGATGTGGATGCCGCAGCTGCCGCCAACGCTCGCCAGGCTTCTGGCCTGGCATCCGCAACCGATTCCGGTCATCCCCCTTCTCATGGCGGCTCTGCTGGCGCTCTATCTTCTCGGGGTCTGGCGGCTTCAGCGCCGCGGGATCGCCTGGCCGGTGCAGCGCACCGTCTGGTGGGTGGCCGGAATCGTTTCGGTTCTGCTCGTCACCGCGACGGGCATAGACGGCTACGGCATGGAACTCTTCAGCGTGCACATGGTGCAGCACATGACGCTGAGCATGCTCTCCCCCGTCTTCCTCGTGCTCGGCGCTCCGGTCACCCTGCTGCTGCGCGCCCTCCCGGCGAAACACGGCGGCGGGATCAACTTGCGAAAGGTGATCCTGCGCGTTCTGCACTCTCGAATCGCGGGTTTCTTCACCCACCCGGTCATGACAGTCGCCCTGTTCCTGATGAGCCTCTACGGCCTGTATTTCACGCCGGCCTTCGACTTTCTGATGGGCTCGATGTGGGGCCATAACGTGATGCTCCTCCACTTCCTGCTCATCGGGGCGCTCTATTTCTGGGGCGTCATGGGCGTGGATCCGTCACCGCGACAGGCGAGCCGGGGGATGCGGCGACTCAGCGCACCCGTGCTGAGGATCTTCGAACTCGTCATCACGGTGCCCTTCCATGCCTTCTTCGGGGTGATCGTGATGATGTCCGTGGATCTTCTCGTGCGCTTCTATGCACACCCGGATCCGAGCTGGGGCATCAGCGCGCTCGCCGACCAGGCACTGGGCGGAGGCATCGCGTGGGGGTTCACCGAACTGCCGACCCTCATCGTGCTCGGAGTGCTGTTCTTCCAATGGCAGGGGCACGAGCGGCGCCACGAACGCACGGCGAACCGCAAGGCGGATGCCGACGGCGATGCCGAACGACTCGCCTACAACGAATACCTCTCGTCCCTCGCCAGCCGGGATGCCCGGTGACGGGTTCCACCGCGGTGGTCTACGCCTTCACCCTCGGCCTCATCGCGGCGGTCAACCCGTGTGGTTTCCCGCTGCTTCCCGGCTACCTGGCGCTGTTCGCCCGCAGAGATCTCCGCACGGCACCGGGGCGGCGCGCGGCAGCGGCCCTCATCGCGGGCGGGAGCGTAACCCTCGGTTTCATCGCCGTCTTCGCGACGGTCGGACTGCTCGCCTCGGTCGCAGCACAATGGATCATCGGAGCCGCGCCCTGGTTCATGATCGGGTTCGGCGCCGCACTCGCGGCGTTCGGGATAGCGGGCCTGTGTGGCAGGCAACTGCGGATCTCCCTTCCTGCCGTCCGATTTCGCCCGGGCACGGGGGTGGTGTCGATGGCCGGCTTCGGCGTCGCCTATGCCGTCGGCTCGCTGACCTGCGCGTTTCCCCTGTTCCTCGCCGGAGTCGCCGGTAGCTTCACCCGCCTGGGGCTGCTCCCCGGGATCGCTACCTTCCTGGCCTACGGGCTGGGCATGGGCACCCTCGTCACCGGTCTGAGCCTGATCACCGTGCGCGCGGGTGGGGGAATCACCCGTCGGTTGCGGCGAGCAAGCCGACTCGTTCCGGTCGTCGCGAATGTCCTCGAGGCCACCGTGGGTCTGTATCTGGTCTTCTACTGGGTCACCGACCTCGTCGATCCGCACGCAGTGACCGCTGAGACCCTGGCGGTCGGCACGATCCAGCAGGCCGTCAGCAACGCCGTATCGACTGCGCCGTTCGTGGTCGCCTGCGCCCTGGGGGCCACGGTCATCGTCGGCTTCGCCATCGCCGCCTTCTCTGCACGGCGGCATCCGCACCCCGACAGCCAGGGAGAACAGCTCAGATGAAAAACGACCAGGCGAGAGTCACGAATCCGGCCGGCGGCCCGCGCGGCCTTCTCTGGGCCACGATCGGAGGAGTGGTCGCCCTCGCTCTTGTGGTCGTGGCCGTCGTCGCACTGGTTCCCGTCGCACCGTCGACGCCCGGATCCGCCGCAGACGACCCCGCGGGAATCGGCCGGCCGGCCGCATCCCTGCTCGAACTCGCGAACCTCGGCGTGAGCCACACCCGCATGCCCGACTTCGCTCTCACCGACCAGCGAGGAAAGCCACTCAGCCTCTCCCAATTCGCCGGGCGCGCGGTGGTACTCAGCTTCGACGACGACGAGTGCGAGGATCTCTGCACCCTGCTCGCCCAGGACGTCACGGCTGCCGACCACGCTCTCGGCGCCCGTGCGAAGGATGTCGCCTTCGTATCGGTCAATGCGAATCCGTACCATCCCGCGGTCGATGCCGTGAAGGCCTGGACCGATGCCCACGGCCTCGCATCCGCGAGCAACTGGTACTTCGGCACGGCCCCCGCGGCGACCCTTGCATCGGTAGCGAAGAAGTACGGCGTGCCCATCACTCTGCATGCGAAGACCCGCACGGTGGATCACGGCGCCCAGCTGTTCTTCATCGACCCGAGGGGTGTCGAAGCCCAGGTCGGCGGGTTCGGCACCGGGGCGGCGAGCACGGCCCTGTTCGGTCACGCGATGGCCAAGCTGGCGGTCTCCCTTCTCCCTGCGGCCGAACGTGGATCGGTCGGTGGCCCGGCAGTGACGGCATCGGTAACCGGCTCTGGGCAGCTCGGTGACAGCGCGACTCCGGCGCAGCTGCCAGCCCTCGGCACATCGTCGTCCCGGATCGGTACCGCTCCGACAGCCGGAAAATACGAGGTGATCAACTTCTGGTCGAGTACGTGCACCGCCTGCGTGCAGGAACTCCCCCAGCTGCAATCCGAGTTCGTCAAGGACGGCCGAACCGTGGAATTCATCGGCGTCGACGTGTCGGACGCGGCCGGTTCCGCGGTCGCCTTCGCCGCGCACGCCGGTATCACCTACCAACTGGCGGCGGACCGGTCCGGAACACTTGCGGGCGAGTTCCAGATCACCGGGCTGCCCTACACGGTGATCCTCGATCCGGCGGGCACAGTGCTCGTGCGGCACCCCGGAGCCTTCACCGCCGAGCAACTCGACTATGTGCTCCATACCTTCGACCCCGCTCTGGGCGGCTCCTGAGCGAGCGAGGCTAACGTTCGCCGGCGAGTGCGCGCAGCACCGCGTTCTGGTCGAGCCAGCCCCGAAGTATCCCTGAATCGTCGACGACGGGCACGCCGTCTTTGTCGGCGGTGGCCAGCACCGTGTCGAGGGCACCGTCGAGGGTCGACCCGGGCAGAACGGAGTCGATGAGCTCGCTCAGTTCCCCCGCGGTGAGAGTGGACGCATCGTCGTCATTGGCCAGGGCGTCGGTGACCGCCCGCACGGTGAGCACCCCGGCATAGTCGCCACCGATCGATGTGACCGGCAGGGCAGATCTGCCCGATGCGATGAGCAGACTCGCACCGTCTCTCGCGAGAGCGCCCTCCGCAATGGTGGGCGGCGTCCCCATGACGTCTCGAACGTGCACCGCGTGAAGAGCCGTGTTGGCCGGTGCCATGCCGATATTCACCCCGCGCCGACGGAGCTTCAGGGTGTAGATCGTGTCTGTGGTGAGCAGTCGAGAGGTGCCGGTCGCCACGATGATGGCCAGCAGCAGGGGCAGGATGATGCTGTATTCGCCGGTGAGCTCGAACAGGATGATGCCGGCGGTGATCGGCGCGCGAGTCGCACCGGCGAAAACGGCGCCCATCCCGACGAGGGCGAAGGCCCCGGCCTGACCGGCGAGACTCGGGATCACCAGCCCAACGACGTCGCCGAAGGCCGCGCCGAGCATGGCGCCGATGAAGAGAGAGGGCGCGAATACACCACCGGATCCGCCGATTCCGATGGTCAGGCTCGTGGCGATGATCTTGGCCACCAGCAACAGGATGAGCATGCCGAGCGCATAGCCGCCCATGACGCTCTTCTCGAGCACCGGGTAGCCGACCCCGTACATCTGCGGTATCGCGAACAGCAGCAACCCCAGAAGCAGACCGCCCGCGAACGGACGCAGCCACTCGGGTCCGCGCCAGGCCCAGTCGCAGAAGTCCTCGACCGCGTAGAGCACCCTCGTGAAGCCGACGCCCACGAGCCCGGCGAACAGGCCAAGCACGGCGAACAGCGCGAACTGCGAGGGATTCGCGACGGTGAACGTCGGCAGAGTGAGGAACGGGTGATCGCCGAGCATCGAACGGCCGACGACGGATGCCGTGATCGAGGCCAGCATCACGGCACCGAAGGACGCGGCGGCGAAATCACGGAGGAGAAGCTCGAGAGCGAAGAAGACTCCCGCGATGGGAGCGTTGAAGGTCGCGGCGATTCCCCCGGCCGCACCGCACGCGACAAGGGTGCGCACTCGCGATTCCGGCATGCGCATGACCCGTGCGAGAGTCGACCCCATCGCCGATCCGATCTGCACGATGGGGCCCTCGCGGCCGACCGAACCACCGGACCCGATGGTGATGGCAGAGGCGAGAGCCTTGACCACCGCGACCTTGCCGGGGATCCGCCCCCCGCGTTTGCTCACGGCGTACATGACCTCCGGCACACCGTGACCTCTGGCCTCGCGGGCGAAGCGATCGACCAGGGGGCCGTAGAGGAGGCCGCCGACGGAGGGAGCGATGATGACGAAGGCGCCCCCCAGCCACGGAAGCCACGGATTCGCCGGGTGGCCAACAGACGACGAATAGTCCTGGGTCCCCGTGAACACGAAAGTCGCCGCCGTGACCAGCCAGCGGAATGCCACCGCGGCGAGGCCCGCGCCGGCACCCACGATGACCGCAGGCACGACCAGCTGGAGGGATGCCAGACCAAGGCGGTCGCCGAAAGGCTTCGCCCCCCACAACCAACGAAAAGTCCACCATCGTCGGCTGGGCTCGACCCATCGTTCCCGCACAGCTGCCGCCATCACTTCACTCTCTGTATCCGTACACAGTCTGTATTCATGCAATAGTTGCAAATATGCACTGATAACCGTAGCACGGACGCGCCAGAGCGATGTCCGTCTGTCCGATCCGCCGGGTGAAGGTAACAAAACTGCAACTCCTTGGAACGGGGCCGGATGCCTGCCAGCGCGGGGAATCCCGCCGCGGTCCGCACCGGGAACCGAGCGGTTTCGGGCACTCCGCCCGACCTCGACCGTGCGGATGTTGCTAGCCTCGTTGTGGCCCATTTGGCCCAGAGAGCCCAGTCCGCGCTCCCGTCCCACAACCCGGTGGGATGTCAACGTATGGTCTTGCGTCGTCGGTACCGCCCCAGGGCAGCACCACCGTGACACTCCGATCGCAGCGCCGGGAAACCGTCGAAATTGCTTGATGTGGGAGTTCGCGGGACGCGTCACAGACCCGGTCGTTACCAACATGAAACGCGTTCGTGATCCGACGGATCGCTGTCGCGCGTCTGGAGATCCCATGTCAGATTCCACCGCAGTAAGAGTGAAGGGCCTCTACAAGGTCTTCGGCCGCAGACCCCGCGAGGGCGTCAAGCGCCTTCAGGGCGGCGCGACCCGCGATTCCCTCGGCGACGGCACCACGGCCGCCGTCATCGACTCCTCGTTCGACGTGAAGCGCGGCGAGATCTTCGTGGTGATGGGCCTCTCCGGTTCCGGCAAGTCCACGCTCATCCGCATGCTCAATGGGCTCGTCGAGCCGACAGCCGGATCGGTGACCATCAACGACGTCGACATCACAGGCGCGTCACCAGTGCAGGTGCGGGATGTACGCCGTCGAAGCATCTCGATGGTCTTCCAGCACTTCGCCCTCCTGCCGCACCGCACCGTGCTCGACAATGCCGCGTACGCCCTCGAAGTGCAGGGAGTGCCCCTGGCCGAGCGCCGGGAACGCGCCCTCACGGTCGTGAAGCGTGTCGGCCTCGAGGGCTGGGAGAACAAGCTCCCCGGTGAACTGTCCGGCGGGATGCAGCAGCGTGTCGGTCTCGCCAGGGCGCTCGCCGCAGACACCGAGATCCTGCTGATGGACGAGGCCTTCTCGGCACTGGACCCGCTCATCCGGCGCGAGATGCAGGAGCAGCTCGTCGAGCTGCAGGCCGAGTTCGGCAAGACCATCATCTTCATCACCCACGACCTCAACGAAGCGATGTTCCTCGGCGACCGCATCGCGGTCATGCGCGACGGCCGCATCGTGCAGGTCGGGACACCGGAAGACATCCTCACGGACCCGGCCAACGACTATGTCGCCCAGTTCGTGAAGGATGTCGACCGCGCTCGCGTGCTCACCGCCGCGAGCGTCATGGAGCCCGTGCGTGCCCTCATCTCCTCGACCGCCGGCCCACGAGCCGCCCTGCGGGTGATGAGAGACCTGCAGACCTCCACGGTCTTCGTCGTCGGCGAAGGCCGCCGATTCCTCGGGGTCGTGCGTGATCGCGACGTGATGCGCCTGGTGAAGAGTTCGGAGACGGACCTGCTGCCCGTCGTGCGCAAGGTCAGCTCGGTGAGCGGGGAGACCGCGCTGTCCGAGCTGTTCGAGGCCGCCGTCGAGAGTTCCCTCGCCGTCGCCGTCGTCGACTCGAGGGACCGACTGCTCGGCGTCATCCCGCGGGTGACACTGCTCGGTGCGCTCGGCAACATCCCCACCTCGACGGGTGAGATCCGGGTGGTCGAACCACCCTCGACAATCCCCGTCGATGTCATCACCGAAACGTTGCTCGCGACCGCCCAGCGTCCCAACGGAGTGTTCGAAACCGCAGAAGGAGAATCCAAGTGAACGGCTTCCGTATCCCCGTCGGCGACTGGGTGACCACCATCGTCGACTTCATCACCCTGCATCTCGGCGGGTTCTTCGACGTCATCTCGACGGTCTTCGGCGGGCTCTACGACGCCGTCGACTTCGCCCTGTCCACTCCGCCATTCTGGGTGATCCTGCTCGTCATCGTGGCGATCTCGGTGTTCGCCAAAGGCTGGCGCTTCGGCATCGGCGTGGCAGTGGGGCTCGGCCTGATCGCCGGGCTCAACCAGTGGGGAAACGCGATGGACACCCTGGCCCTCACCCTCGTGGCGGCCTTCGTCGCTGTGGTCATCAGCATCCCGATCGGCATCTGGGCAGCCCGGTCCGATACCGTGTCAGCGGTGCTCAAGCCGGTACTCGATTTCTTGCAGACGATGCCCGTTTTCGTCTACCTCATTCCCGCCATCATCCTCTTCGGAATCGGGACGGTGCCCGGGATCGTCGCCTCAATCGCTTTCGCCATGGCCCCCGGGGTACGGTTCACCGAGCTCGGCATCCGCGGAGTCGACAAGGAAGTGATCGAAGCCGGTCACGCTTTCGGTTCTTCGCCCGGTCGCATCCTTCTCCAGATCCAGCTGCCGCTGGCTCGGCCCACGATCATGGCCGGCATCAATCAGGTCATCATGCTCTCCCTGTCGATGGTCGTCATCGCCAGCATGGTCGGAGCGGATGGGCTCGGCAAGGACATCATCCAGGCTCTCAGCCGCATCGACGTCGGCCTCGGCGCGGAAGCCGGCCTGTCCGTGGTGATCCTCGCCATCATCCTCGACCGCCTCACCGCCTCCCTCGGTGGGTCGCGGCCGGGCCTCCGGCGCCTGTTCTTCCCGAACCGGGCTCCCAAGAATTCGATCGTCGATGAGTCGATCGAACACACGCCGCGCTCGTCAGAGGCCACCCCGGCCGTCCCGAGCGCGGCATAACCCCATCTCCCGATCCACAGCTTCGGGAAGAAAAGGAACATTTATGAAGAAGCGTCTCTTTGCGTCAATCGCCATTGCAGCAGTCACACTGATCAGCGTCACCGCGTGCGCCTCCAGCGCCGATAGCGGATCGTCTTCAGGCCCATCCAACGGCGACAAAGCCGACCTCAGCATCGGCGTCTTCAACGGCTGGCCAGAGGGCGAGGCCGCCTCGTACCTCTGGAAGACCATCCTGGAGAAGAAGGGCTACTCGGTCGAGCTCAAGAATGCCGACGCGGGACCGGTGTTCGCCGGAGTGAGCACGGGTGCCTACGACCTCGCACTGGACGGCTGGCTGCCGACCACCCACGCGGCCTACATGAAGAAGTACGGCGACAAGATCACCGACCTCGGCGCCTGGAATTCCGACGCGAAGCTCACCGTCGCTGTGAACAAGGATGCGCCGATCGACTCCCTCGACCAGCTCGCGGCCAACGCCGGCAAGTTCGACAACCGAATCGTCGGAATCGAGCCGGGCGCCGGCCTCACCGCAGCGATGACCGACAAGGTCATCCCGGGCTACGGCCTCGAGAAGATGAAGTTCATCACCTCCTCCACTCCCGCGATGCTCTCGGAGCTCAAGTCCGCGACGAGCAAGAACGAGAACATCGCCGTCACTCTGTGGCGTCCGCAGTGGGCCTACGACGCCTTCCCGATCAAGGACCTCAAGGACCCGAAGGGCACCCTCGGCACCGCGGAGTCCATCCACTCACTCGGCAGCACCTCGTTCACGGCCGACTACCCGAAGCTCGCCGGCTGGATCAAGGACTTCAAACTCCCGTCCAAGCTGCTGTTCTCGCTCGAGAACGACATGTACAACGTCGACGGTTCCGTCGACGACTACACGCCGATCGTCGAGAAGTGGATCGCCAAGAACCAGGACTACGTAGACGGTCTCACGAAGTAGCCCGATTCCGCCGCGTTCCCTCTCGCGCCCGGACGGCCCTGCCATCCGGGCGCGAGGGGATCGGGACCATCAGGCTATTTATGTAACATAGCAACTGTTGTGAATATGCAGCTATTGGACCATCCGAAAGGCCGCCCGTGAATCCTGTGACGATTCCCTCGATGTCCGGACTGGCCGGGCAGGCCCGATGACCGGGACGCAGTCCGCCCGCGGTGCGGCTCTCGGCTGGCTCGGGATCGTGGGATTCAGCGTTCTCGCCGGAGTGCTCGTTGCCGCTCTCGCCCTTCCCGCGGTGCTGGTTCCGAGCCGTGCCTCGGCCGCAGCGATCTCCGTGTTCGAGAATCTGCCGGACTACATCACCATCGGTCGCCTCTCCCAACAGAACGAGATCTTCGCAACCCGGGGCGGGAAACCGGTCAGGATCGCCACCGTCTTCGACCAGGATCGCCAGATCGTCGCCTGGGACAGTGTGTCGAAGCTCGTGAAGGATGCCCTGGTCGCGGGCGAGGACCAGCGCTTCTACACGCATGGCGGGGTGGACCTCAAGTCCATAGTCCGAGCAGCCGCCGGCAACGTCGTCGACAATGCGATCACCAGCGGCAGTTCGACCATCGATATGCAGCTGGTGAAGAACATCCTCGTGCAGCGCGCCGTGAAGATCGAGGATCCGGCGGCGCGAGCGAAGGCCTACAAAGCCGCGATCACCGACACGCTCTCCCGCAAGCTGCGCGAGATCAAACTGGCCGTTGGGCTCGACAAGGCCTATTCGAAGCAGGACATCCTGCTCGGCTATCTCAACATCGTCGGGTTCGGCGGCAATACCTACGGCGTCGAGGCTGCGGCTCAAAAATACTTCAGCGTGAGCGCCAAAGACGTGACACTCGCACAGGCCGCCAGCCTCATCGCCATCGTGCAGCAGCCATCCCTGCAGAACCTCGGCGACCCCTCGATGTATGCGGCAAACAAGGTTCGTCGGGACCAGATACTCGCGGACATGCTCACGCAGGGGTACGTCGACGAAGCCGAATACCGGGCCGCCCTCGCCACCACCATCGCCGACGAGGTACACCTGAGCGCGCAACACAGCGGCTGCCTCTACGCCATCGATGCCAAATTCGCGTGCGATTACGTCACACGGCTGGTGCCCACGCTCACCGCGCTCGGCGCCGATGCTACCGAACGCGAGGCGAACTGGGCGCGTGGGGGCTACCAGATCTACACCAGTGTCGACCTCGACCAGCAGGACGTCGCGACCGCTGCACTCCGGCAGAAGGCTCCGGCCGCCACCACCCGATTCGCGCTCGGGGCGTCGGCAGTGTCCGTGCAACCCGGTACCGGACGCATCCTGGTGATGTCGCAGAACAAGGCCTTCGACAACTCCGCACTCGGGGGCGGGTCGTCGACGACCGCGGTGAACTTCAACACGGATAGGGCCTACGGGGGGTCATCCGGATTCCCCACCGGTTCGACCTACAAGATCTTCACCCTCACCGACTGGCTGCAGAACGGCCACGGACTGAGGGAATACGTGAACGGTAGCGTGCGCACCTTCCAACAGAGCTCTTTCTCGGCCTCGTGTTCGAAGCCATTCGTCGGCACTTACCGCCCGCAGAACTCCTCGCGGTACGAGGGCGGATACATGTCGGTTCTGCGGGCAACAGAGGACTCGGTGAACGTGGCCTTCATGACGATGGCCCAACAACTCGACCTCTGTGACATCCGGGATGATGCGACGGCAATGGGCGTGCATCGAGCCGACGGTAATCCACTGGTGGTGAAGCCCTCTTCTGTGCTCGGCGTCAATGAGATAGCCCCACTCACGATGGCTGGCGCGATCGCGACGATCGGCGCGGGCGGCACTTTCTGCACGCCGGTGATCGTCGACAGGATCATCGACCCCGCCGGCAGGACACTCGTGGGCCAGGGCCGCGCCTGCAGCGAAGCGATGTCACCCAAGGTCGCGAACACCGTCGCCTATGCCCTCGGCACCGTGATGACTGGCGGTACGGGCACGAACGGCAACCCCCGAGACGGGGTTCCCCTGGTCGGAAAAACGGGAACCACCGATACGGCCGACCAGAACTGGCTGATCGGCACGACGACGAAGGTCGCTCTTGCGGTGTGGGTGGGAAACATCTCGGGACATCAGGACCTGAGGCGCGTCACGGTGGCGGGCACGAACGGCTACAACACGAAATTCAATGTCTTCCGGACCACGCTCGCGTCGCTGAATACCAACCCCGAGTATCGCGGTGGCGACTTCCCCGCTCCCGATCCGGGCCTCCTTGTGGGCCAGGGGGTTCCGGTGCCTGCCAGCACAGGCAACACCCTGAGCGTCGCCGCAGCGGCGTTGTCCAGCAGAGGCTTGCGGTTCGTGGATGGAGGAACCGTCGTGTCCGGCCTCCCCGCCGGCCAGGTCGCCCGATCCGCTCCCGCGGCCGGCTCGGTCGTCAGCAAGGGCAGTGCGGTGACCCTGTACACCAGCGACGGCTCGCTCGCCGTCACCATGCCGGACGAGGTGGGCAAGCAACGGTCGGCCGCGGTCGATGACCTGGTCCATCGTGGATTCTCCCGCGGACAGATCGGGTTCGACTGGAAGGCCAGCCCGAGTGGGCGCTGCCGGATAAACGCCAGTTCCCCCCGACCCGGGGCGGCGACCAGCGTGGATTCGACCGTGACCCTGACCATTTTGAGCGGCGATCCCCAGTCGGGTACCGCGCCACCCGCCGCGGCATGCCCCTGAACCACACTGCCCGTGTAATCTTGCAATAGTTGCCCGTATGCACTCCACGAAGCGCCATACTCGCAGGACAGGAAAACTGTGAACCAAACTCCCCGTCTCCGAGCCCAGACCACAGAAGCAATCCTGACTTCGTCGCGGGCGCTGCTGGGCGTCGTCGCCCGGTCCGTGTCGCCGGCGCTCGAGTTCGTCACTCTTCCCCAGTTTCGGGTGCTCGTGGTCCTGACCAGTTCCGGGCCGCTTCGGATGGGAAGCCTCGCCGAACGAATGGGTGCGAATTCGTCGACCTTCAGTCGATCGATCGACCGCATGGTGACCGGGGGTTGGGTCGAACGGGGGCCGAGTCCCGACAGTCGACGCGAAGTGTTGATCCGGGCAACCGAATCAGGACGCGCCCTTGTGGACGAAGTCACCGCTCGGCGTCGGCATGCGGTTTCCGACATCATCTCGACCATGTCTGAAGAAGACCAGCGGTCGGTGGTCTCAGCCCTCGAGATCTTCGCGGATGCCGCGAGCGAGCCCGCCGTGGAAGAGCTTCTGATCCTCGGCCTCTAGCCGATCCCTCCACCGGCCGATCCCTCCACCGGCCGATCCCTCCAGAGCAGGGGGCGTCGCCCAGCTTCCCGGTCAGCTCTCGCGCTTCTCGATCGCGAATTCCCTCAGCTCGCGCAACCGACGGTAGTACGCCGCAAGTCGCGAGACGAGAATCGCCGAAATGACGATGGACACCAGGGATCCGAGCAGCACCGCGAGGGTTCCCGCGTCGGCGACCTCCGGATTGCGAGCAAAGGCCAGTTCATTCATCAAAAGCGAGACCGTGAAGCCGACCCCGCCGAGAGCGCCGGCCGTCACGAGCCCCTGGAAGGTCAGCTGCGGTCGCGATCCGCGCGCGACGACGAACGACGAAAGCCATGCGCCAAGGCTGATGCCGACGATCTTGCCGACGGGCAGGGCGACGAGGATGCCCCAGAATGGCGCGGGCAGCTGCGAAATAGCCACCTGGGGAATCGCGACGAGTGCCGCGGAGAACGCAAACAGCGGGAGCACCACACCGTTGCTCATCGGCTCGAGAGCATGCCGGGTGCGCATCCCGGGCTTTCGGGCCATAGCAAGCCCCAGCGCCACGCCCGCGATCGTCGCGTGGATGCCCGACAGGTAGACCAGCGACCAGGTCACCAGCGCGACGGCGACCATGCCCGTGATCACGAGCACCCGCAATCGCGACCCGAGAAAACGGCTGAGCACCCCGAAGAGTGCAACGCCGATCGCCGCGATGCCGATGAGCGCGAGGTTGGGGTCGGAGGTAAAGAACACCGCGATGATAAGGATCGCGACGATGTCGTCCAGGATCGCGAGGGCGAGGATGAAGATGCGCAGCCGGGACGGGATTCCCCGGCCGAAGACCGCGAGCACGCCGAGCGCGAAGGCGATGTCCGTGGCGGTCGGGATCGGCCATCCGCCCTGGTACTTGCTTCCCGCGGTGAAAGCGAGGTAGATCGCGGCCGGCACGATGACACCGCCGAGTGCCGCGATCGCGGGACGAATGGCCCTCGATACCGAATTGAGCTGGCCGACCATCAGCTCGTTCTTCAACTCGACGGCGACCACGAAGAAGAACACGGCGAGGAGGCCATCGCTGATCCAGTGGCCCACCGACAGGTCGAGGGGCGTACCCGGGATGGCCAGGTGCCGGTCTTGCAGCGCCATCAGCGATGGGCCGGCGGGAGTGTTGGCGAGCAGAAGGCCGAGTGCCGCGGCGACAAGCAGAAGAACGGCCGCGACGCGTTCGGAACGGATAATGCTCATGGTGCTCCTTCCCCACGGAAGTGGGTTCAGTCAGGCGGAAGAGCGATCACGCGACCGCCCACCGACCAGACTTCCCGGCACACCAGGAACAATCGTACCGTGCGCCCCCGGGGGACTCGCTGGAGCGGCCTAATGGTGGCTGAGGTGCTCGTCGTCCTTCCAGATCCCGTCGCCGGGCATGTCGAGCCGGTCGGTCAACGACTCGCGCCACTGCGGGGTATCGGTCGGTTCGCCCCAGTAGTCGGTGACCCGCACCGCACTCCCGCCCTCGAGTTCCCCGATGGTGACGTTGCGATACAGACGACCGTCGCCGTAATTGCACGTCCACTCGACCACCACGACATCGGCGAGGCGGAGGCGTCGGCCGACTTCGAGGGTCAGTTCGGGGAAGTTGCCCTCGACGCTGCCGATCAGCTGGCGAGTCCGCACGATCTCGCCCATCTGGGGCCATTGCCGCACCACATTCTCGGCCAGAGGCACGCCAAGGATGTAGGCGAGGCGAGTCTCACCGTTTGATTCTTCTTGATTCGAGTTCATTCAGATCACGTTCCTTCTGTCGTCTTTCACGGTCGTCTTTCACTGCCGATGGCGCCGCAACGGTGCCAGGAAAGCGAGGCCCTATGATCGGTTGGATCATGAGACTCCTGCTTGTTTCCGGCAGCACACGGCAATCATCGACCAACAACGCCGCGCTGGCTACAGTGCGCGATCTTGCTCCGGCCGGCTCCGCCGCGATTCTCTATGGGGGACTGTCTGCACTGCCAGCCTTCAATCCGGACGACGACCACGATCCGGTCCCGGTGGCAGTTGCCGAGCTGCGGGAGCTGATCAGCCAGGCCGATGCCGTGGTCTTCAGCACGCCAGAGTAGGCCGGCACCTTGCCCGGCAGCTTCAAGAACCTCCTGGACTGGACCGTCGGCAGCGAGGTCCTCTCCGCAAAGCCGGTGGCCTGGATCAGCGTCGCCGCCCCTGGGCGCGGCCATGGTGCGCTCGCCACTCTGGCGACCGTGCTCGGCTACATCGAGGCACGGATTCTCGACGAGGTGTGCCTCGACCTCCCCATTGCTCGAGACATGGTGGAGAGCGGGGCTGTCGTGACAACGCCCGAACGCGACGCGCTTGCCCGATGGTGGACTGCACTGCAGGTTCAGCTCGAGACATGCGAGTAGTCACGCGTGACGTGAACGGCGCTTTTCGCTACGACTCTCCGAAGGAATTCAGAGCGGAGCCATGAGCCCACGATCAGACCTCAACGCTGGAGCCGCCTGTCAGAATCGAACTGACGACCTTCTCATTACGAGAGGGACGGTCCGAGGGGTTTGAGCGGGGTAGCTCGGTCTCGGTCAGGGCCCGTATGGCGCGCGATCACGGGGAATAGCGCTCCGAAGCGAAACTAGGTGCGCCCCGAACAGACCCGAGGGGATTGCGGAGGGGTTTCCGCATTCGCGCCCTAAACATCACTTGCTCCAGTGACTGACAACTGTCAATACGTGCCATATCTGTGGACAACTTTGTAGAGTTATCCACAGCCTGTGGATGACACGCCCACAACAACTGTTGTTGGAGTTGTCGGGTGCAGTCGATAGACTGGCCACCAGATAAGGGACGGAGGACATGATGGATCGCGAAGAACTACTGCGAGAGACGAAGGACGAACTCGCCGTCGCGCAACGGCAGGTGCTGCACCTTCAGCAGGTCGTTGACGGGCTCACGGGGCTGCTCGGTGAGTCAGGCTCAACGGTCGCCACTGCTGGCATGGCGGCGTTCGGAGGATCGGGCACGCTGACGACGTCTACCGTCCCTTCTGGACGCACCTTCCTGAAACCACGCGATGCGGTCGAGCAAGTTATGCAGAGCCACCCCAATACTTCGCTGACCCCGGCACAGGTCTTCGAGTCACTCGCGAGCCGGGACCTCATCGATCCTCGAATTAAGTCCGGAGCGAACGCTTACACCACGGCTCTACGGAGACTCGCTGACGACGCGTCCTCGCACATCGTCCGGGACGGGAGCCGCTATATCTACCGTGCGCCCACCACCGTGGGCGACGCGATGATGCTCATCAGCCAAGAACCGGCCACCTACTTGGACGTCACATAAAGAAGTAGCCCCCGCCGAGATCTTCACATCTCGGCGGGGGCGAGGGTCTAACCCAACTTCCCCCTGTAGCTCAATGGATAGAGCAACTCATTTGCGATGGGACGATTCCCGGTTCAAGTCCGGGCAGGGGGACATATTTACTTGCACTATTAGCTTACTCGGCTACGGCGCCGGGAGAAAGGCTCCCACCCGAGGGACACGCCGCGCTCTCAGGAGTGATCGCTTGAAGGCCGAACGCCCCAGAAACGGGGGCGCTGCTGAGCGGCCAGTCCTCGGTCGGCTACGGGGCGCGTAGCGCTGCCCACGTTGCTCGGAAGGCCGGGAGTAACGGCAACTCGGCGACCTGTTCCCCGGCGACCCAGAGGCTTTCGCCCTCCCAGGAGTCGATAGGAGAGAACGGGGCGACGGCGTCGGCGATGACGGTTGTGTAGCTCCACCATCCGTATTCGAGCACCCGCTCCTCGACAACGCGCACCGCAGTCGAGAGCACTCCGCACTCTTCGGCGGCTTCCCGGAGTGCAGCTTCTGCAGCGGTCTCGTGGCTGTTGCGTGCGCCACCGGGGATAGACCACAAGCCGCCGTTCTGCACGAGGAAGGAGCGCCGCTGCATGAGCACGTGTCCATCGCTACGAGTGAGAAGTAGCCCTGCTGCGCCGAATCGCCCCCAGCGTTGACCTTCGGGTCCGGAGACCCAGCCGTCGCCGTCGTTCATGCGGGAACCGTCGCGAGGAGCCTGTCGGAGAGGGTGCGGCAGGCGCGGTCTATCTGCTCGTAGACGGCGGAATACACGTCCTCGCTCTGCATCCACGGGTTGGCGACATCGCCGAAAGTAGCTGGACTGTCGAACATGGTCAGGGTGCGGAGTCGTGGCCAGAGACTCATCGCAACGCGAGGTCGCAGCCGCAGAAACTCCAGCCGGTCCAGCGCCACGATCATGTCTGCGTTGTCGATGTCCTGCTGGGCGACCTGCCGAGCAACGTGCTTAGTCCCATCGAGGCCGTGCGCGGTCATCTGCGCGAGCGACCCGCGGTCCATCGGATAGCCGACGTCCGCAGCGGTGCCCGTTGACCAGACCTCGACGTGCGTAGCGCCTGCGGTGGCGAGGAGGTGCCGAGTGATGATCTCAGCGGTGGGTGAGCGGCAGATGTTCCCGGCGCACAGGAACATCACTCGGAGGGCGGGTGTCTGCGGCATCGTTCTATCTCGGACGGAAGGTGCGCTTGCCGACCTGACGCTCGCCGGTGGAGTCGTGGGTGGTCTCTCCGATCCGCTCGGTCAGTCCCTCTTGACGCATCTCCCGCGCGGCCTGACTCGCGGTCAGCGGGACGCGTCGCCCGTCTGGGGTGGTGCGGTTGTCGCTGCCTCCGCCGTACTCGGTGAACTGTTCCCGGCCGCTCTGGTTGGTGTATCGCTTACCCATTCTCTTCTCCCTTGTTGAGCCCTAAGCCTCGCTCGGAGCGTGTTCTCTCCGCTCGATCCGCAATGTGCACTCACGACTCGACATTGGCCTTTCGCTAATTGGGATTTGCCGGGGTGGGCGCTCCAGCGGGGAGGACAACTTACCGGGTAGATTTAGCTCTCCAACAGAAAGTGAGTGAAACTCATGGGACGACGAGGGCAGCAAGCCGGAGACAACTCGGTAGTGCTCGAAACCACCATCTCGCCCGACCTCGACAACGCCCTGACGCAGCTCGTTGCGCTGAGCGGGGTGAGCAAGGCGACGCTCGTGCGCAACGGATTGCACACCTTCCTGTCGGGAGTGGGGGTGCTCTATCCGGAGCTGAACGACACCCTCAGCCCGACAAAAACCTCTGGTCGCACGCGCGTCCAGAAGGCCACCTTCACCGAATAAGGAGCAACGAATCATGTCCATGGAACTACCCAAATATCCGGCGGGAGCGGGACCGGCCATCGGGCACCGGCTCCGGCAGCGGCGACAGGAGACGGCAGCAGCCCGCGCCGACCTGAGCTACGAGCTGGCGAAGCTCGAAGACCAGGCCGCGACCACCTTCGCCGACCTCGACGCTCGGGAAGCCACTCGGCAGCGGCTCACCGGGTTGGCCCGAGAGCAGCGCGAAGTAAACCGAGGGGCAAGGCGATGAAGGACAATCCGCATGTGGCTCGGCTGAACGCCCGAGCGCGCAAGTACAACAACTCCGCCGACGAGCGCGCTGCGGTCACCGCAGTAGACGAGGCCGTGTTCGACAAGGTCCGACAGGTCGAGGCGTGGACCGTCGAGAACGCAAACACCTTCTTGGCCGCGAGTCAGGGGTCGCTCTCTGAGGCTGCCCAACTTTCCGATGAGATGTCTGCCCTCCGCAACGACCTGGACTACACCGACCGGGTCGCCCCTCGCGAAGCTGGAGCGCGCTACGCGGTGTTGCAGTCACGGGTAGCGGAAGTGAACGCCAAGCTCGACCGCATCGACCGCGAGAGCGAATGGCTAGAGGAGAAGGCTGCGGACCCGTATGCCAACTACCTCGGCATGCTCGAAAAGTTCCCCGTCCTCCGACCGGACCTATAGCCCCTCAACGCAGGAAGCCCCCAGCTGACGAGGCCGGGGGCTTCCAAGGAAGGTTTCAGAAATGAGCAACGTTCAATACTCTACCCCAGCGACCACTATGGGCGCGTACTACGAGCGATCAGCATGGGTCCAGTTCAACCTTGTTGAGCTTCTCGCCCCGCTGGTCACCCCTACTCGGCACCTGACTGATACCGAAAAGTCCACGTTGCGGGTGGTCGTGCCGAATCTCGCCGACCTACCCGCAGGTAACTCGATCCTGAACGAGGCGCAATACCGGCTCTGCCTGATGGAACAGCGCGGCTGGCTCCACGGCACGAGCGGTCACGAACTGGCCTCGATCCTGCAACGTCTCGGCTGGCCGGAGCACCCGGCGAAGCTCAACCGACGCGGGTGGGAGGTGCTCCGGCAGTTAGACGAACTGGACATGGTCCAGATTTGGATCTCTGCGGAGGCCTCCCTCGCAGACCCGATGCACCGCCGCACGATGCGACTGCACGCCCGTTGCTTGGAGCTAGTGCGATGAGCTGGAACGAAACGATTGCGCGACTCTACAAGGAGCACGACTATCCGGTGGTCGCGCCGTACCGGTTGGAGCACCCGTTCAACGCCGCTCTGATCAATGCCCTGTTCCGGATGTTCCGAGACGAGACCTGGGAGTCCATCGGCGACCTTCGGTCGGCCGTGGTGTCGACGTGGGTCGAGACTGCGTCGCCTACGACGCTGATGGCTCCGGACGTGTGGAGGGAGATGTTCGCGGTGACCGGGCAGATAGAGCACGGGCGCTACCTCCCCACCGAGCCAATGGCCGTCTACCGCAGTGCAAATATCGAGTCGTCTAAGGGTTGGTCGTGGGCGGTAGACCCGTCCTGCACCTTCCACTCTCCGCTTATGCCGAAGCCAAGTCGCGTTGATTTCGATCTTGCGATGAGCCGCATGCCGGATATGTATTGGTGGAAGACAACCGTACAACCGGAGCAAATTCTCATCACGACTGCCTTCGGGCACCCGACCACCCGTAGTGGAGTCGTCCTCCGAGAGCGCACTACAGACGAGATCGTTATCGACCCTCGCACTATCGAGCACATCGAAAGAGTGCCGATAGAGGAGATTCGCGCCTACTTCGACGACCCCGAGGAGGATCGCGCATGACCTGGAACGAAACAATCGGTCGCCTCTACGCCGAGCACGGTGCAACGGACGACTTCGACCGAGCACTCATCGCGGCACTGGTCAATCTGCTCGACTCTGGGATTGACCCGCGCAGCCGAGAGGTGCACGAGGCTGTAGTCCGAACGTGGATCGGCATCATGTCCCCGATACAGGCTAAGCCGAGACCGTTCTGGAGGCAGCTATTCGCCTCCACTGGGCCAATCGAATTTCACCGCCCGATCCCCTCGGAGCCGACTGTGGCCTATCGAGTCGCGTTGCCAGATTGGGCGCGCGGGTGGTCGTGGTCTGCGGACCCCAGATCAGGGATGTACTCGGAGACGATGGGCCTCGAACAGAACTTCGACTTACAGCGCTGGTGGACGCCGAAGCAACGCTGGTATCGAACAACACTCCACCCGAGCGCGATACTCGCAGCAGTTCCGGACGGCCTACCGGTCCTCTGGCGCGGGACAATCCGCCCCTCTATAGACGAATTCGTGGTCGACCAAGATCAGCTCGGCGTCATCGAGAAAGTGCCGACCAGTGAGATGCGCGAAATGTTCTTCGCCGAAAAGGCAAAACCTCTTAATCCACTTTTGATCTCGGAATAGCGCTCCGAAGCCGCCTTTAAGCGCGCCAGATGCCATCCGAGGTAGCATTGATTTAGCCCGGTTCGCCGGAGACACGAAACACACGCGAAGCCAAGAAACTAGAGATATCCCAGCAGGGCACAACTAAATATCCACACTTATATCTGTGGTCGCACCCGTGATGTGCGAAGCGATGTGAACCTCCGGACAATGAGCAAGCCGGACTGAAGGTGCACAACGAACCCTCATCACCAGCAGATAGAACGGCATTCGCCCGGTCCTCAGGACTTCAGAGCGTACGAGACGAAGTGAAACCTCAGTTAGCACTCGCTAACGGAGCTTTCCTGCTCGTGCGCTCTTTCGCGTTTAACGAGCCTCCTTTCTAGGACAGGCCATGCCAAACGAATCATCCACTCTCCCGCCGAACAAAATCTGGTTCGACTACGACACCGCGCCCGAGTATCTCGGCATCTCGCAGCGCGCCCTAAAGCGGCTCATGGAGCAGCACCGCATCGAATACACGCGCCTTGGACGCAAAACACTGTGGAGCCAGTCTCAGCTGGACAACTTTGTCGAGTCTTGCGCCGTCAGCCCCAGTAAGTAGTCGGCTGTGAGCAACACATATCCAGCAGCCACAGCAGACGAGACGAAGCTGGCTTCCGCAACAGAGTGCACACGCTCGGGACCGTTGCAGTGGTCGGACGGACTCTGCCCGAACTGTGGTCGTCGCAAGTTCGGCTTCCGCCGTGGTGACAAGCGACCCATAGCTGCGAACTGCTTCCACTGCGCCGCCAACGGAGAAATGCGGGAAGTCCTCGACGCTATCGCCGTTATCGGTATCGACCGGACGAAGGTCATCAAGACTCGGAGCAAGGCGGAACCCGCCTTCGAGCTTCCCGAACCCCTCGAAGATCAGAATAAGCCGTTCGAGTGGCACGACCCCTTTATGCAGGGGCGATACCCCGACCAGATGGAGTGGTTGCAGGTCGCTCGCGGCCTGACCTTGGGAAGCATCGAGCAGCGACGGATCGGATACGACAGCCAGCGGTACACCTTCCCGATCCGCTACCGAGGTAAGTGGCGCAACGTGCGGCGCTATCTCCCCGGTGGTGATCCGAAGTGGCTACAGCTGCCCGGTCACGGTGCTGCGTTGCTCTATCCGACAGAGGTGTTGGCCGGCAACACAGACCCGGTCCTGCTCTGCGAAGGCGAACTCGACGCCATTCTCGCGCAACAGCAGAGCGAGGGCTTGTTCGTCGCAGTGACCGGGACAGGAGGTGCCGGGGTCGCCCCTAAGGACCTTTCTCCGCTGGCGGGTCGAGAGGTGTTCGTGGCCTACGACCTGGACGACCCCGGGAGGAAGGGCGCAGCCAAAATCCTGCCTCTCTTGATTGCGGCTGGTGCGGTAGCGCGCATCATCGATCTGGAGTCGCTAGGGCTGTCCGCAGACCCCGGCGACAAGTCGGCTCCGGACATTACCGACTTCTTCATGCTCGGTGGCACAGCCGAAATTCTCCACACCGAGATGGTCCGGCTACGTGAGGCCGTCCCCGAAGAAGTCGCGAAGAACTCCGTGCTCGCGAAAGCGACTTCTTCCGGAAACTCGGGGACTTCTTCAGGAGTGACCCGAGCGGTGTTGCGGAGGGCGTCGGAGATCAAGTCCCGGCTGCAAAAGTTCCTCTGGAGGCCACGTTTGCCTCTCGGGACTCTCAGCTTGTTTGCGGGACGCGGAGGCGTGGGTAAGTCGACCTTCGCGATCTGGGTAGCGGTGGAGGCGCAGCACGGGCGACTCCCGGGTGACCTTCTGGGCGAGAAGATGACCGTCCTCTATGTCAGCGTCGAGGACCACTGGGAGACACAGATGGTGCCGAGGCTCGTCGCTGCGGGGGCAGACCTCGACCGGTTCTACAAATTGGATATCGAGTACACCGAGGACAACGTCACTCACGAGCGCATCCCCAACCTTCCCGAAGACACACAACTCATAAAAGAGAAGATCATCGAGAGCGGCGCACGGCTCGTGATCATCGACCCGATTACATCGACAATCTCTGGCGACGATCACAAGCGCGAAGTGGTTAGAGCGGTTCTGGACCCGTTGGCGCAGATAGCTGGCGAAACCGACTCGGTAATCATCGGCATCATGCACTTCAACAAGGGCATCGGCAACGCCAGCGACAAGCTCTCCGGTTCGCATGCGTACCGAGATACGGCGCGATCGGTTCTGCTGTTCGCCCGGGATGAGGACTCGGACCAGATAGTCATGTCGCAGGACAAGACCAACTACGCCGAGGCCGACGACCAGTCCCTCGCGTACCGGCTAGTAGACACAGCAGTGGACCTGGACGACGGCAACATCGGTCGCGTAGCGCGGGTGGAGATTATCGGCAACGTCAGCACCTCCGTAAACCAGATCATCAACCGCCCACAAGGGCAGGACTCTGACGTAGTGCAGTGGCTAAACGAATTCATGGCGGAGATGGGCGCGCCGGTCGCCGCGCAAGTCGTGCTGGATACCGGAGCGGCTGAGGGGTTCACCAAGACACAGCTCACTCGCGCTCGTAAGCGCGCTCATCCAACGGTCGTCACGCGCAAGACCGGTATGGACGGGGGATGGGAGTGGTCCTACGAAGAAATCGCCCGTCCTGAAGAAATCCCCGAAATACCAGAAGAAGTCGGAATTTTGAACGGAGAGTTCTTCGCGACTTCTTCAGCCGAGGCACCAACAACAGAAACAGAAAGTGGAGATGTGGAGAAATGACGGAGAAGAAGAAGTACATACGGAGAGTGGAGCAACCTGAAGGTGGGGCAAACCTGAAGGTAGACCTGCAGAGCAAGTATCTGGCCCCGGGACGGAAGTGTTCTGCAACCAGCAAAGCCACCGGCGAGCGATGCGGCAGATGGGCGTCGCTCGGTATGGCGGTGTGTGTCGTCCATGGAGGTGCAACACGCCGTGCCAAGACCGCCGCTGCCAAGCGCATCGCTGAGGCTTCCGGTTACGCAGCAGACATGCTGGCTGAGTTCATGGCCGACCCGAAGGTGGACCTTAAGACTCGAACTCAGATCGCGCAGGACCTTCTCACTCGGGCCGGAGTCAACGGCAAGCAGGAGATTGAGGTGCAGGTCGGGATGATGCCGAAGTGGGAAGCCGACTTGCAGGAGTTGTTTGTCGTCTACCCCGACGGACCCGCAACGCCGACGAAAAATGAGGTTGTCGAGGATGCGGTGATCGTGCCGGATGAGCAGGCGGCGATTGAGGCGGCGCACGACGCCCTCAGCGAGCAACTGGAGCGGCAACGGACCTTGCGCAAGAAGCAGGGGTACTCCGGTGCCCCGGTCGCCCCGCCGACGGTGAAGGCCAGAGCCGTCGTGCGCAACCGACCTCCTCGGCAGACGCGGGACGTCTCCGGACCAGACATCGACGGACGCTGAGGCTCCCTCAGTCCCAGGCGCTCACAGCGAGGCCCAAATGCGGCTGTTTGCCTCGGATCTCAGGCAACGGTCTGACCGGATGATTTCTACCTCGGCAAACGGACGATTTTGGGCCTTGTAGTGAATCCAGCCGACCTGGCGTTCGATTCATTCCGCGTGATGACGACCGTCACCCCGCGTAAATCACCGAAGGAGAACGCCATGACCAACAACAAGATTGCCCCTCGCGCAGCACACGCCGCCAAGCCGATCAGCCCTCTCATGTCCGAGTACATCGCATGGCTGAAGGCTGAGACCGGGTACGACGTGGACCCCATGTCGGTGCAGCTTTCGGGCGTGCTGCGCGGGACGTTCCAGAAGAGCGCCGGGAACCAGAAGCGCATCGCCGCTATCGCCACCCGCAAGGCAGCCGCCGAGAAGACCCGTGCCGAGCGGAAGGCCGCAGCCGCGCAGGTCGAGAAGGCCGCGCCAGCTAAGCCGGTGACCAAATGAAAGTCGCGTCAGGTCCGGTCGCGCCGAGTTCTCAATTGGAAGATTCCGCGCATGAGCATGACCACTCCCACTCCTGTGAACGCCCAACCGAAAGGGGTACGGACGAGATAAACGAGAACCAGCCCCACCAAAAAGAGAACCGCGCTAATCGCGATAAAGACGATAAGTCCAGAGCGACTGTTCATACCTTGCACGGTACTCGCATGCTGGGGTATCTCCGAGTGTCGAAGGCCGACCGTACCAAAAGTGAACGGCTCGGTCTCGACGCTCAGCGCGCCGCGATAGTCGCTGCTGCCAGTGCCAAAGGCTGGGAGATTGTCGACTGGTACGAGGACGACGGTGTTTCCGGTAAGTCCACAGACCGACCCGGTTTGCAGGCGGCGCTGCGCCTGCTGGCGCGCCCCAGGACCCGCAACGTGGACGGTCTCGTCGCCGCCAAGCTGGACCGGCTCTCCCGTTCCGTTATCGACTTCGGCACCCTGCTCGACCTGTCCCGAAAGCAGAAGTGGTCTTTGGCCGTCCTCGACTTCGACCTCGATACCAGCACAGCGACGGGCCGCATGATCGCCGGGATTGTGGTGCAGTTTGCCCAGTTCGAGCGAGAGGTTATCGGCGAGCGCACCCGCGCAGCCCTCGCCGTCGCCAAGGCCAACGGTGCACAACTCGGTAAGCCCTCCCCGCTGTCCGACGACGTGAAGAGTCAGATCCGCACTCTGCACTCGCAGGAAAAGCTGTCGGCTTCGGCTATCGCCCGTCGGCTGAGTGCAGACGGCATCCCCACTGCACGCGGCGGTCACTGGCACCACTCGGTAATCGCGGCTTTCCTCCGCAGAGACGCGGTGCACCTTGCCGAGGTCTAGAACGGAGCGAATCCTCGCTGTCGAGTTGAAGATCGGAGACGTGTTCTTTGAGTCACCCGGCAACGCAGCCCGAGTGTTCGAACGCAATGCCACGGGTCGCGGTGTGCACCTTCGCGCTCGGTACGTGTGGACTCCGGTGACCGAGTACGCGTGGCGAATCAGCTTCAAGAACGACCACCCAGTCACCCGCGTGACTCCAATGACCACCACCAAGCACAACAGAAAGCAGAAATCATGACCACCTACACCGCAACGCCCGTCTCCGCCCTCGCCCCCGGCAACAGGGTCCGCGCCCTCGCGACGGTAGGACCTTCCGTATCGCTCCCGGGAGCCGAGGAGTACCCCTGGACCGTCGCGCGGATCGACCGGATTGACGTTCTCGGTACCTTGCAGGTCTGGGCACACCCATACGGATCGTCTATCTCCCGCGTCTCCCCGGCGCTCTACGGCACCTTCTACCCCGACGCGACAGTGCTGGTGGCGGACGCATGAGTCATATCCGCACGGTCACCCGCGCCAGCGGCCTCGCCTACGAGGTTCGCTGGAAAGAAGGTGCAGTCTTCAAGCAGCGCACCTTCCTGACCGAAGAAGCCGCTGTGGACTTCTCGCACGAGGTCCGCTTGGAGAAGCGCGACGGCGGCACTACAGCTCACCTCGCCCGCACTGGACGGAAGTTCGCTGACGTCGCGGCTGCGTCTGTGGAGGTTTCGTCCTCCCGGCTGAAGCCGAAGACAGCGGGACAGTATGAATTGGCTTACCGGCTGCACATCAACCCAACCTTCGGGCACCGCCCTATCAACGCGATCACCTCTATGGAGGTTGAGCGCTGGCTACGGGGTATGGAGACGAAGGTCTCCGAGCACACCGGCAGACCCCTCGCCCCGGCATCCGTTCTGGGGGCGTATGTCGCGCTGTCGAAGGCATTCGGCTACGCCCTGAAGCACCGACTCATCGCAACGAATCCCTGCGCTGTAGTCGACAAGCCGCGCCTCCGGCACAGCGAGCCGATCTTCCTCCAGCCCGAGCAGGTCGAAGCCATCGCCACTGAACTCGACAAGGTCGCACCGTACGGTCTGGTGGTGCGGTTCGCCGCGCAGAGCGGACTGAGGGCTGGGGAGTTGGCCGCGCTACGCATCCGCGACGTCAACTTTCTCCGTGGGCATGTGGAGGTGCGGCGGACGCTCCAGCGAGTGAAGGGCGGCTGGGCCTACGGCTCGCCTAAGTCAGTGCGGTCGACTCGGGACGTGCCGCTCCCCCGTGGGCTACTGATGGACCTTGCCGGGTTTCTGGAGGGACACCCGCAACGGGCCAATCCGGATGCGCTGGTCTGGCCGGGGCGCATCGCCGGGAACGGTCCTCGGCACGGGCGACTGGACTACGGGCTCCAGTTCGACGTGGGGAGCGTGTATCGGTACTACTTCAAGCCCGCGCTGGTGAGGCTCGGGCTACCTGCCGTGCGCTGGCACGACCTCCGCCATTACTACGCGAGCGCCTGTGCCGCAGCCGGTATCGAGATTCGCAAGGTGAGCCGCTGGATGGGGCACGCCAACATCAACACCACAGACTCGATCTACACGCACCTGTTCAACGGCGACAACACCACGGACATGGACAAGCTGGAGGCGCTTAGAGGCAATCACTCCGGAACAGCGTCCACCGCTTCCGTAGCGGCAATTACCGCTTCGGCGATGCTCTCCTCAGCTGCCAGCTCTTCCAGCTCTCCAGGTACTTCGAAGAGGTTTCGCAAAACTTGAGTGGTGAATCGAAGGGAGCGCTCTACCTCGGCCGACGTGAGCCTAATGTCTGTGTAGTGCGCTCCTGTATTTCCGATCTTCCTGATATGGCTGAGCAGACCTTTGAAGTCCTGCGTTATGTAGCCTTCGGTAAGAAGTTTATTCACGGCGTTAGCAAGATTTCGTTCGATGATCCCCTTATGTGCCGCCGCTGCCTCTAGCGTCTTACGCAACTGGACTGCCGCGGCATCGGGTACGCCTGCGTTGAGGACTCTTTGCGCGTCCTCAAAGAACGATCTGACGTCATCAGGAAGGTGTTTGACGGTAAGGCCAACGTCTGTCCCATCGGGCAGTACCGACAGCACAGCGATATCCGACTGATCATGAATCTGAGAGGACCCAGAGCTGACTTGCAAATACATGGCCATCGAAACGATGGTGACGTTGCCGCATTTGGGGCACGAGAGGGCTGCCCATGAGTGTTGTGAGCCCTTTGCGTCCGCCACTGTGAAATCCGACCAATGAACGTTCATCGCTACGGCCCGCGTGCCGCACCATCCACAGTCGCGGAATCGGACCTCAGCAAATTTAGTCATGGGACCATTGTGGCCGACAAGATCACTAACCGACAGACCCTCAGCGAGGGGTTCCGGAGGGGATGCAATCCGAGAGAGTCGAGGCGATGGGGCTTGGATCCCAACGTTTACCGGAGCCGCCTGTCAGAATCGAACTGACGACCTTCTCATTACGAGTGAGATGCTCTACCGACTGAGCTAAGGCGGCGTGCACGCGAGTTCTCGCGGGCAACGCATGAAAGCTTAGCCGATCAGACGGCGGGTGCTGGCGCGAGGATACGGCCCAGCTCCTCGAACGAATCCTTGAGCCTCTCGCTGAGTGTGCTCCCGCGTTCGTTGTCCGCCCAGCACACCCAGGCGTGCTTCATAGTTCCGAATGCCACGTTCGTGATGAGTCGGGATCTGCTGAGGAGCAGATCGGAATCCGCGGCGAGCGCCGGGTCATCCGCCACCAGGCGAAGGGCGACGATCTCGCGCAGCCGGTCCTCGTATTCGCGCATCGCCGCCATGCGCATGGCGAACAGCTGGGGATAGTCCTTCAGCAGGCTCCGGCGCTTCAGCATCAGCTCCGAGTCGGTGGATCGTCCCTCGACGGCCGCGGAGAGAAGAGCCCCCAGTCCGTCGAATACGGTGCCGCTCGAGGAGTTCACGTAGGCCGCCACAGCATCGGCCGCGGGAAGCTCGGGCGTCTCACCGACGAGCGCGGACTCCTTGGACGCGAAATAATTGAAGAAGGTGCGCGGGGAGATGTCGGCGATGCGACTGATCTCGTCGACTGTCACCTTGTCGATGCCCTTTTCGTCGACGAGGTCGAGCGCCGCCATCTCGATCGCCCGCGCCGTGGCGAGGCGCTTACGCTCGCGCAGTCCCGCATGGGCATGGTCGAGTGTCATGCCCACATTGTTGCATTCTCTGCAATTATGCACAAACTGATCAGCCCGCTCATCCGGTGCACAGCGGGTCTTTCTTGGGGACTGTTCCCGACAGGAAGTACCGATCGACGGTGTTGTCGATGCAGGGGATCCCGCGGTTGTAGGCAGTGTGCCCCTCGCCCGTTCGGGTCACGAGATGCGCGCTCTGCAGCTGCTTGGAGAGCGCGACACCCCACTGGTACGGTGTCGCCGGATCCCCCGTGGAGGAGAGGATGAGTACGGGCGCGGCGCCGGCGCCGGTCACCACGGGCGGCGCCGCGCGGTTGTGGAACGGCCAGTTCTCGCACGTCACATCGCCGATCACAGAGGGGCGCGTCAGGGTCGGAGCCGCCTGCACGAGCTGGGCGCTCTCGCTCGCGAGCACAGCCGGATCCGTCTCGGTCGGATAGTCGAGGCATCCGATCGCGATGAAGGCCTCGAGCGAGTTGTCCTTGTAGCTGCCGTCGGTATTTCGGCCGTTGTACGAGTCGGCCAGGAGGAAAGCCGTGTCTGTCGTGCCCTTCCTGATCTCGCTGAACATGTCGCTCAGATAGGGCCACGACGACTTGTCGTACAGCGCCGAATTGATCGCCGTGTCGAGCAGGTTCTGGTCGAGAACCCGCCCATCCGGGGCATCGATCGGCGTGGTGGTGAGGCGGTCGTAGAGAGCCGAGATCTTCGCGAGGCTGTCGTCGACCGAGCCCGGGAATGGACAGTTCTTCGTCGATGGGCAGTCGGCGAGGTAGGCCTTGAGCGCCTTCTCGAATCCGGTGGACTGGGTGAGGCTGATGTCGAAGATCGAGAGTGTCGAGTCGGTGGAACCGTCGAGCACGACATGACCCACCTTCTTCGCGAACCGGTCGATGTAATACATGCCGATGTCACTGCCGTAGGAGTAGCCGAGGTAGTTGAGCTTCGTATCCCCCACCACCGCACGCAGCATGTCGAGGTCGTGCACGGTGCTCTGGGTGTCGACGAACTGCAGGGCCGGGCCGGTGTTCTTGAGGCAGGATGCCGCGAAGTCCTTCGACTGGTCGGTCACTTCCGTGACCCAGGCGGGGCTGTTCACCGGGTTCTTGGCGACCCCGTAGATGAACCGGTCGAGCTTCTTGTCATCGTAGCAGGTGACGGGAGCAGACCGGCCGACTCCCCGCGGGTCCCATCCGATCACGTCGTAGCTCTTCTGCAGGGTCTTCGACACCGCGTAGTCGAGGTCGTCGTGCACCAGGTCGTAGCCGGAGGCCCCGGGGCCACCCGGATTCACGAAGAGCGAACCGAGGCGGGTGCCGGTGGCGGATGCCCGGGTGAGAGCCAGCGAGATGTCGGTGGACTTCGAGGGGTGGTCCCAGTCCATCGGTGCCGTCGCAGTGGCGCACTGCTGACTCTGGCCGCAGCTCTTCCAGTCGAGAACCTGGTGATAGTAGGGGGCTTCCGCCGCCGGCACCTTCTCGCCGGTGGGCATCGAGCGGTGCTCGACGCTCGGAAAGAGTGTGGTCGTGCACCCCCCGAGAAACAACATCCCGACCGCGATGACGGCAAGGGTCACGGACTTCCTCAACACTGCGGATCCTTCTTCGGCACGGTTCCCCGGACGAAGAATTCGTCGACGGCGTTGTTCACGCAGGAATTGGACTTGTTGTAGGCCGTGTGGCCTTCGCCCTTGTAGGTGACGAGATGGCCATTCTGCAGCTCTTTCGCGAGTGCCTTCGCCCAGACATAGGGGGTCGCCGGGTCGTTCGTGGTGCCAACGACGAGGATGGGCGCCGAACCATCCGCGGCGATCGGACCGCGCTGGCGGGTGGGCTGGAACGGCCAGGACGCACAGGAGGTGTCATACGAGAGCTGCGGCCCCAGGGTGGGGGCGAGGGCGGCCAGCCGTGCGGCATCCGCTCTCAGGCTCGCATCGGTGGTGGACTCGGCTGCGTAGTCGAGGCAGTTGATGCCGATGAAGGCCTCGGTGGAGTTGTCTTTGTACGTGCCCTTGGCCGTGCGGCCGTAATAGCTGTCGGCCAGCTGGAAGGCCACAGTGGGATCGCCCTGCATCACCGAGCTGAACAACTGCGAGAGGTACGGCCAGTTCGTCTTGTTGTAGAGCGGGAAGATGATCGCGTTGAACATCACGCTGCTGGAGAGCTCGCGGCCGTCGTCCGCGCGCAGTGGGCTGGCATTCAGGCTGTCGAGCAGGGAGCGAATGTCGGTCATGGCGCTGCCGACGGACCCGCTGAACGGGCAGTCCTTGCCGGTGAGGCAGTCCTTGATGTAGGCCCGCAGCGCGCTCTCGAAGCCCTGCGCCTGGGTCGCCCCCACCTCGAAACTGGTGGTCGCCGGATCGAGGGCACCGTCGAGCACCAGGTGGCCGGTCTTCTTCGGGTAGAGCTCGGCATAGGTGGCGCCGAGCAGGGTGCCGTAGGAGTAGCCGAGATAGTTGAGCTTCTTGTCGCCGAGCGTGGCGCGCAACAGGTCGAGATCGCGGGCGGCACTGTCGGTGTCGATGAAACCGAGCAGGTCACCGGTGTACTTGAGGCAGGCCGCACCGAACGCGGTATTGCTGGCCCGTTGGTCGGCGATCCAGGCATCGGAGCCGAAGGGATTGGGCGAGACACCGAAGAGGAACTTGTCCATCTCTGCGGGGTCCTGGTAGCACTTGACCGCCGAGGACTTGTTGACCCCGCGCGGGTCGAAGCCCACGATGTCGTAGTTCTGCCGGAGCTTTGCGTCGACCGCGTAGTCGAGGCTGTCGCGGATGAAGTCGTAGCCGGAGCCGCCCGGACCCCCCGGGTTGACCAGGAGCGAACCGATGGCCGTGCCGGTGGCGGTCTTGCGGATGAGCGCGAGATCGATCGACTTGGCCGCCGGATTCTTCCAGTCCATCGGCGCCTTGGCGGTCGCACACTGGAAGTCGCCGCCCTCGCAGGACTTCCACGTCAGCACCTGGCTGTAGAAGGGTTCGAGATCCGTGGCCACGGTCTCGCTGGTGGGAGTGGACTTCGTGGCGGGCGTCTTCGGCAGGAACGACGCGACACAACCACTGAGCGGAAGGATGACGGCGAGCGCAGCCGCAATGAACAGCGTGCGGGTGGTTCTGGTGGTCACGGGAATCCCTCAGCGAGCGGTGGAGATCAGCATGGCTTCGAGGGCGAGGGCCGGGGCCACGTTTCCCTCGATGCGCTTGCGAGCAGTGGCGATGGCGTCCATCGTGGCGAGCGTCTCGGCGGCCGTCGAAGCGGCACTCGCGGTAGTCAGCCGGGAGAGGATCGCCAGGTTGATCGGTTCGGTATCGACTCCCAGCTGCAGCAGCAGGATGTCCCGGTACAGCGAGAGCAGATCGACCATGATGCGGTCGATGCCGTCGCGAAGGCTGCGGGTGGCGCGCCTCTTCTGGTCCTCCTCGAGCGTGCGCAACTGGGCGCGGAGGGCCGGAGGGATCGTGCCGCCCGGCTCGATCCCGAGGGATCGCAGCGCACTTTCGCGCTCCTCGGCATCGCGCTCCTCTGTGATGGCCTTGGCGTCTTGCCCGGCGAGCTCGAGGAGCTTCGCCGCGGCGATCACCGCCCCCGAGACGGTATGGATGCCGAGCGCGATATCGAGGGTCTGCTCGCGACGGCGGCGGGCATCCTCATTGGTGGCGAGGCGGTGGGCCATGCCGATGTGACTCTGCGACTCGCGGGCAGCCCGGGTGGCTGTGGCGATGTCAACGTCGTCGCGCTGGGCGATGAGTTCTGCGACCTCGGCGACATCCGGAACCCGCAGTCGAACGGTGCGCACCCGGGAACGGATGGTCGGGAGCAGGTCTGCTTCACTCGGCGCGCAGAGGATCCACACGGTTCTCGGCGGCGGCTCCTCGAGCGCCTTCAGCAAGACGTTGGAGGTGCGCTCCTGCATGCGATCGGCGTCCTCGATGACGATCACGCGATAGCGGCTCACCGAGGGAGAGAAGTTGGAGCTGGAGACCAGTCGGCGCACATCGTCCATCTTGATGATCACGCCCTCGGTGCTGAGCACCGCGAGGTCGGGGTGAGTGCGGGCGGCGACCTGCCGGCGGGTGGCCTCGTCGCCGTCGCCAGGCTCGACGCCGCCGCCGTTCGCGGGCGGACTGAGCAGGGCGGTCGCGAAGGCGTAGGCCAGGTTCGATCGTCCGGAGCCGGGTGGGCCCGAGATGAGCCAGGAGTGGGTCATCGCCGAGTCGCCGATGGGCGAATCACCCAGCGTCGAGTCGGCTGCGGCAGCGCGGAAGATCGCGATCGCCTCCGACTGGCCGGTCAATTCGTCCCACACGGTCATGGGGCTAAGCCTAAGTGGAGCGGCTGACCGGAGCCGCCCGCGCTAGCGGTGGGAGCCAACGATGGTGAGGGCCAACAGGGGGCACAGCGCGACGGCATCCGTCGCCGCATCCAGGTGTCGGGGCCCGATCGTGACGTCGGACCGGGCTGCCGGCGCACCGGTGATCGCCACCGGATAGCCCCACTTGTCACGAGCGAGAAGCTCCGGCAGCAGTTCGGTGCAGAGACCGCGGCCGTCGCACCGCGTCCAATCGATGTGGAGCGCGGGACCGGGAGGTGGCTCAGCCATCGCTTCTCCGCGACGGCTGCGCGGCACGCAGGCACCTTCCGGTGAGATGGGCATCCACATCGGCCGCAAACACCGACAGCGTGCTCAGCACGAGACCGGCGGTGCCATCGGGATGGTGGCATGAGCCTCGCCCGATCACCGATTCGGTGAGGGCCTCGAGCTGGCGACGAAGGCCGCGCTCGCGATCCCCCGTAGCCAGGCGTTCGAGAATGCTCGCCATCTCCGGCAGGCCGAACAGGCACGGGCCGCACTGCTTCGCCGATTCGCCCGCGAGATAGTGCACGATCGATGCCGAAGCGACAAGGGGGCACTCGTGCCGTCCGAGCACGTACAGGATGCCGGCGCCGGGTCGGGCTCCGAGCGGTGCAAGGCCGCCGGCCGAGAGGTTCGCGGAGAGGTTCGCTCGCGCGATCCAGGCCCCGTGGTATCCCCCGACGAGCACCGCCGCGACGCTATCGAGGGACACACCACAGGACTCGAGGATGTCGGCGATTGACGTGTGGCCCGCGACCTCCATCACCCGCTCCTGCGGCACGAACCCCGACACCGTCACCAACCGGGTCCCGGGGTCTCGCTCGGATCCGAGCGACCGGAACCACGCTGCCCCGAATCGGGCTATGAGCCCCACCTGAGCGAGCGTCTCCACATTGTGCACGAGCGTGGGAAGCCGCCGGAGCCCCGTCGTCGTGAGTCGAACGATCCGATCGGTCGGAAGAGCGATCCCGTTCTCGATGGCATTGACGACCGCGCTCGCTTCACCGGAGATGAAACTGTCTTTCGCTTCGACGAAGGCGATCGACCGGGCATCCTTGCGTTCCCGCGCGGCGGCTCGCGCATAGTCGATCGAACCGGCCGGCGCGTAGAGGTAGAGCTTCGACGCTCCCACCGCGGCACCGGCGGCGAGGAGCCCGTCGATCACCAGGTGTGGAGCGTGTCGCAGGAGAGTCGAATCCTTGATACTCCGCGGCTCCCCCTCCGCTCCGTTCGCGATGACGACCGGGCTGCGAGCCCAGAGTCGGTCGCCCGGACGGGTCACCGCGCCGACCTTGCGTGCGACCGGGAATCCCGCCCCACCCCGCCCCGAGAGCCCGGATCGCGCCAGCTCATCCACCAGCCCCGGTGCGAGGCTGGAGGGCGCCATCGCACCGAATGTTGCGAGGTGCGTGCGATAGTCGGCATCCTGGCCGGCCAGGAAGAGCCGGTTGAGCCCCCCGGGCGGTCGGACCGCCCCCGCCACTGCCGTGCCGCTCATCGGAGTGACCGCGCCCGGGCCGTTGCCGTTTCGAGGAACCGCACCGAGGTGCGCCACATCACCGAGACGATGACGGCGAGGGTGCAGGCGGCCGCGATGATCAGGAACCAGCCGCTCGTGCCATTGGTGCCGTTGCCGATGGCGTGGGCCATCGCGACCGGCCACATCGCATAGGTGAACCAGTGCACGAAGGTGGCGACTCGCACCCCGATCCTCCGACGGAGCAGGCTCGTGACCACGATGGCGATCACCAGATCGAGGGCCACGGTGCCGAGACCCTGCCAGAACGGCTTGAACACCCCACGGAACGGAACGAGGATGTCGACCACCGTCAGCTTCGCGTAGGTGTCGAGCAGCAGCGTGCCCACGTGGAGCACGAGGAAGGTGCTCGCGATCAGCGCGACATTGCGATGGACGAGAGAGATCGAGAATCGCGGCAGACCGGGAAGCGGGCGACCCGACCGCGTGATGATCCCGAGCACGACGGAGGCGGTGAACAGGAGGATCGAGACGACGCCGCTGACCCGCCCGAAGGCCCACAGCAGCTCAGACATCCCCCACTACCACCAGGTGCGCCTGCGACACTTCCGTCGGCCACGAGCCGGTGGTGATGACGCGCCCGGCGCGGTCCACCAGCCTCGCACTCACCCCCGAGCCCTCGAGCCAGGAGACAGCGGCGTGGCCGCGCACTATCGAGGCGGTGCTGTAGGCATTTGCCAGGAGGCAGTCGCCGGCAGCGACGGAGACACTGCGCCAGACCGGCTCCACCGGGAGTCCGGATCGAGGGTCGAGGATGTGGTGACGCAGGTATCCGCCCTGTGCCCAGGTGCGCCTCTGGGTGCTGGAGGTCGCGATCGCCGCGCCCTCGCCGACCGACACCTGCTGGGCGGGGTCCGCGGCGAGGTCCTGCACGAGCACCTGCCATCCGCCCGGAAGGGGAGCGCCAGAGGTCTTGAGGTCGCCGCCGATGTTCACCAGCACGGAGCATCCGAGTCGCGTCGCCACCCTCTCTGCGGCGAGGTCGACAGCGATCGCCTTTGCGGTCGCCCCGAGGTCGAGCGCCAGGTCGGCGGGCACTCTGAGACGCCGCTGTTCGAGCATCACGCGCGTCCAGCCCGGGGTGCGCCGCGTGACCACGGTCACTCGCGGATCGATCTGCTCGCCGGGCACCGCGGTCGGCAGCTCCGACAGGTCGCGGTCGTAGCCGACGGCCCGAAGGGCGCTCCCGAGAGTGGGGTCGACATCCCCCTCGGTGAGCGCGGCAACATCGAGGGCGGACCGCACGAGGCGTGCAAGCAGCTCGCTCACGTCGGCTCCGCCGGGCAGTTGCGAGGCGACGATCGACAGCTCGGAATCGGGACGAAACCGGCTGCACGCCTGGGAGACGTCATCCATGACCTGCCGGACGATGCTTTCTGCGAGCTCGACATCGACGGATGCCGACACCACGACGGAGACATCGCAGCTCCAGTCGCGCCAATCGCGGCGCACGGTCATCAGTTCACGACCCGGATGACTGCGCGTGGGAGCCGCCGCCCTGACCCGGACCGACGGGCGTGACCTGCTGCTGCTGCTGCGTGAATCCCCCGTCGTCGTTGCGTTGGTTCGAGACGTCTGGGCTCTGGTTCGTGCCATCCTGCTCGCTGGTGCTGCCGGGCGAATTGTGGCTCACCGTCTGCTGCCAGAGGGCGATCGACGCGACTCCGGTGACCGCGAGGCTGACGACACCGACACTCGTGGTGACACGCAGGGCTAGCCTCTTGCCCTCTGCCCGAATACTCATGTCACCCTCGCTCTCTTCTCGATCACTTCTCGATCACCGTGCCGCACACGCTCCCACCCGATTCTCTGCACTTGCTTGGATAGTCAGGTGTAGATGCTGACAGCATCCGGAGACATCCCGGATACCCCGAACACCCGCGAACGGTCGGCAGGAGCATGCACCGTCGACGATGCCATCGGCGCCACCAGAATCGTCTAAGACTGCGGTCTGGCTCGGGGGACTCTCAGGACCCGCCCGACTTCGAATGCGGGGGTGGCGGGGGCGCAGGCGCGGGCTGCGCCGGCGCGACCGGGGCTGGCGCCGGGACGACCGGGGCTGGGCGCGGCGCCACCGGGGCCGGGGCGACGACCGCAGGCGCCACCGGGGCCGGGTCGCTCGAGGGCACGATGCGTGGGGAGGGCGTCGCGCTCATCGTCGGCGCGGGAAGAGGCGGTGGAGCAGTGGATTGCGCGGGTGACACCGCCGGCACCAGCGCGGCGGCCACGCGCGCCTTCGCCTTGGCCACCAGAGTGTCCTGCCACAGCACGACCGACCCGGCGGTCGTCGCCACCAGGCTGGTCACGCCCACGACGGTCGTGATTGTCGCGGCGATTCGTCTTCCCCTGCGATGCAGCCCCATCCGGTGCCCTCCCTCTCGGTACGCCAAGGCTCGCAGCATCCTCTGTAAGGAATCGCTAAGAATCGCCGTGCGTGAGTTGCGAGTGAGACCGGTTGCGAGCAGCGGCGCAGGTCAGCCGAGAAGTGCAGTGACCCGATCGCGGATGGCGGCGGCGATCGACTCGATCGAGTCGGTTGCCGGAAGCACGAGGAAGCGCTCCGGGTCGGCCGCCGCGAGCGCGAGGAATCCGGCGCGCACCCGCGCGTGGAACTCGCCATGCTCGGCCTCGAGCCGGTCGTACGCGGTGCGTGCCTGGTCAAGCCGCTGCCGACCGATCGCCTCATCGAGGTCGAGCAGGATGGTCAGGTTCGGCATGAATCCTTCGGTCGCCCAGAGGGAGATGTCCCGCACCTCCGTGGGGTCGAGCACCCGCCCGGCGCCCTGATAGGCCACGGAGGAGTCGAGGTAGCGGTCCTGGATGACGATCTCGCCGCGCTCGACGGCCGGGCGCACCTTCGTGGCGATATTGTGTGCGCGATCTGCCGCATAGATCAGGGCCTCGGCGCGCGGGGCGATATGCCCTCGCCGATGGAGCACGATCTCGCGCAGCTCGAGCCCGAGCTCGGTTCCACCCGGCTCGCGCGAGCGCTCGACCGCGTGACCGGATGCCGTGAGCCAGTCGGCGAGCAGGCTCGCCTGGGTCGATTTGCCCGATCCGTCCCCGCCCTCGAAGGTGATGAACAGGCCGGTTACGCTGCGATCCACCCGGGCGCCTACTGCGCAGACTCGGAGGTGACGGGCGACTTCGCTGCGACCGTCCGCTTCGCTACCGGCTTCTTCGCCGCCGGCTTCGAGGCGACAGCGCTTTTCACGACGGCTTTCTTCACCACGGCCTTTTTCACCACGGGCTTCTTGACGGCGGGCTTCTTCGCTGCCGGCTTCTTGGCAGCGGTCTTCTTGACCGTCGGACCCTTTGCACGCTTGTCGGCCAGCATCTGCACCGCGCGCTCGAAGTCGATCTCCTCGATCGTCTCGCCGCGCGGAATCGTCACATTGGTGACGCCGTCGGTGACGTAGGCGCCGAAACGCCCGTCCTTGATGCGGATCGGCTTGCCGCTCTCGGGATCGGCATCGAACTCCTTGAGCGCACTGGATGCCCGGCGCGCGCCGTACTTCGGCTGCGCGTACAGTTCGATGGCCCCGGGAAGGTCGATCTCGAAGATCTGGTCCTCTTCGGTGAGCGAGCGGGTGTCGGCACCCTTCTTGAGATATGGGCCGAACTTGCCGTTCTGGGCGGTGATCTCCTCGCCGCTCTCGGGGTCCTGGCCGACGATGCGGGGCAGGGAGAGCAGGCGAAGCGCTGTGTCGATATCGACGGTCGCGAGATCCATCGACTTGAAGATGGATGCGGTGCGCGCCTTCACCGCCGCTGCCTTCTTCGGCGCGGCCCGCTTCTTCTTCGGCTCGATGATCTCGCCGGTGGCGGGATCGACGACCGGCTCCGCTGCCGGGGTCTCGACCGCTTCGACGACGGGTTCGGGATCCACCTCGGTGATGTACGGCCCAAAACGACCGTCCTTGGCGACGACGTTCTTGCCGTTCTCGGGGTTGACCCCGATCACCCGGTCCACCACGACCGGTGCATCGATCAGCTCATGGGCCTTCACGATGGTGAGCTCGTCGGGGGCGAGCTCCGGCGGGATGTTCACGCGACGCGGTGTCGCCTCGGGGGCTGCATCCTCATCCACGACTTCGAGGTAGGGACCGTACTTGCCGATGCGCAGCGTGACCTCGTCGTCGAGCTTTATCGAGTTGATGCTCTTCGCGTCGATCTCACCGAGGTTGTCGATGACGCTGCGCAAGCCGCGGTGCTTCTCGCTGCCGAAATAGAAGCTGTTGAGCCAGTCGACCCGGTCTTCCTTGCCATCGGCGATGCGGTCGAGGTCATCCTCCATGCCCGCGGTGAAGTGATACTCCACCAGGTCGGAGAAGAACTCCTCGAGCAGCCGCACGACCGAGAAGGCGATCCAGTTCGGCACCAGCGCTGTGCCGCGTGGCGTGACATACCCGCGGTCGATGATGGTCGAGATGATCGACGCGTAGGTGGACGGGCGCCCGATCCCCAACTCTTCGAGGGTCTTCACGAGGCTCGCCTCGGTGTACCGGGGCGGCGCGCTGGTCTCGTGGCCCTTGGCCTCGACATCCGCGACGGTCAGTTTCTGGCCGACGGTCAGCGGAGGCAGTTTCGCCTCGGCGGGCTCGGCAGTATCGTTGCGCTCCTCATCCCGGCTCTCCTCATAGGCCTGGAGGAATCCGCGGAACGTGATGACCGTGCCACTGGCCGCGAACTCGGCCATCGTCGTGCCCTGCACGGGACCGGCGGTGATGACCACGGACGCGGTCATGCCCTTGGCATCGGCCATCTGCGAGGCGACGGTGCGCTTCCAGATGAGGTCGTAGAGCTTCCAGTCGTTGCCCCGCAGTGTGCCCTCGAGCTGGGACGGAGTGCGGAAGGTATCCCCGGCCGGCCGGATCGCCTCGTGCGCTTCCTGGGCGTTCTTGCTCTTGCTGGCGTAGGTCCGCGGCTTCTCGGAGACGCTCTCCGCGCCGTAGAGGGATGCCGCCTGGCTGCGGGCGGCAGACAACGCCTGCTGCGACAGATTGAGAGAGTCGGTACGCATATAGGTGATGTACCCGTTTTCGTACAGCCCCTGCGCAACACTCATCGTCTGGCGGGCGGAGAAACGCAGCTTGCGCGCGGCCTCCTGCTGCAGGGTGGAGGTGCTGAAGGGCGCCGCCGGGCGACGGGTGTACGGCTTGGAATCGACCGAAGAGACGATCACCGGCACGGCGGGATCGCGCAGCGCCTCGGCGAGTGCGGTCGCGGCCTGCTCGTCGAGCGCGACGGCATCCGCCTTGCCGCTCGTGGATGCCTTGAGCTGGCCCTTGTCGTCGAAGTCGCGGCCGGTGGCGACGCGAACCCCGTCGAGGCGGGCGAGACGGGATTCGAACGGGCTGGAGGAATCGGAGGCTGCGAGCAGCGCCGAGAGGTCCCAGTAGCCGGCCGCGACGAAGGCGAGACGTTCGCGCTCCCGGTCGACGACGAGACGGGTGGCGGCGGACTGCACGCGACCGGCGGAGAGCCCGGGACCGACCTTGCGCCACAGCACCGGCGAGATCTCGTAGCCGTAGAGACGGTCGAGGATGCGCCGGGTCTCCTGCGCGTCGACGAGAGCGGTATCGATGTCGCGGGTGTTGTCGCGGGCACGTTCGATCGCCTCTTTGGTGATCTCGTGGAACACCATGCGCTTGACCGGGACCTTGGGCTTCAGCTCGTCGAGGAGGTGCCACGCGATGGCTTCACCCTCGCGGTCCTCATCAGTTGCGAGGTAGAGCTCGTCGGCACCCTTGAGCGCGCGCTTCAGTTCGGCGACCGTCTTCTTCTTCTGATCAGACACCACGTAGTAGGGGAGGAAGCCGTTCTCGACGTCGATGGAGAACTTGCCGAGAGATCCCTTCTTGAGCTCCGGCGGCAGGTTTTTCGGCTCGATGAGGTCGCGGATGTGACCGACCGAGGCCAGCACCTCGTATCCGTCGCCCAGGTACTGGGCAATCGTCTTCGCCTTCGCGGGCGACTCGACTATGACCAGCTTCTTCGTGCCAGGCACTTGACTCCTTGACTACTGCGACTGCCGCCGCCTCTATGGGTCTCCGGGTGAAACGAAACCTCGCCCAGCCTAGGGCGGCCCCGCTGATGCTCTTCACCGGGCATCGGAGATATCGGTGGTGGTCCCGACACGCACACCATACACACAGAAACCTGACGGCCGCTTCATCCACCACCCCCAGTTAGCCCGGCTCGCTCCGCTATCTCACTGGGCGGACGCCCCGCGGTGGCACGGGCGGACACCACGAAACCGAGCACCGAGGCCGTGACACGCACGGTCGCGGTGGTGTCCTCGACGAGGCATCCGTCCAGTCGTGTCGTGTTCGCGACAGCGACGGTGGATGCCGTCTCACACGGGCTTCCCGAGCGGATGCCCACCGCGACATCCGCCGCGGCGAGCGCCGCCGCATCCGCCGCCCCGGCCGCGCGCTGCTGCACCGAAAACACTGTCACGACCGGCAACAGAAGGGAGAACAGCATCAGCATCGCCGCGACGATTGCGACGGCGAGCACCGATCCGGACCCGCTTTCGCCCTCGATCGCCCACGTCATCAGGGAGCGGTGCATCGAAGAGCGCCGCATCAGAAATCGCCGCATCAGAAATCGCCGCATCAGCGTCCGCCGTCTAGCGCACAGCTCACGGCGCTCACCGTGACCGCACCGATCACCCCCGCGGCGCTGGAACCGGGAGCGGATGCCGTGACGCAGGCGAACTCTCCCCGGTGCTCCACCCGAAGGGTCGCTCCCCGCACGAGACCGCCCGCGGCGCCGACCGGCTCGCCGCGGGCGACCGCGCGCGCTGCCATCGCCGCCACCTGCTGGAGCCTCAGCTGCTGGCTGGAGAGCTGCAGCCCGCCCAGGCAGGCAGCCAGCACCAGCAGCGCAGCCGGGATGACCGTGGCGAACTCCGCCGTCACACTGCCCCGCTCGGCGTCGGCCAACCTGCGCGCCACCTCACCCGGTGAACGTGAGCGCACGATGCACGAGCTCGGTGAGCATCCCCCGCACCTCGTCGCTGCGCAGGATGGCGACGAGCAGCCCCGCGAATCCGACAGCGGCCAGCGTGGCAATTGCGTATTCGGCGGTCGCCGCCCCGTCTTCTTCGTGGAGCCTCGAACGCAGTTTCTTCCCCATCGACCATTCCTTCCGTGAATTGCCCGGCGGGCTGCCGTGCACCATCAGCGTGCAGCCGGAGGCGACTGCCAGGTGTCGGCGCTCGTCCATCGGTGCACCGGCGTCACAACCCGGTCACTGTGGACGAGAGGACGGCGATGAGCAGCGGCGCCACCCCGAGCACCATGAAGGCGGGGAGGATGCACACGCCGAGCGGCAGCATGAGCGTGACCCCGAGCGTCGCGGCCGCCCGCTCCCCCGCGCTCCGGGCGGAACGGCGAGCCTCGACCGCCTCCGCGTGCAACAATGCCGCCGCCGGCACGCCCGCCCTTCGACTGAGTTCGAGCACCTCCGCGATCGCCGCGTCGCTGTCGTCGGGATCGATGCCGCAGACCTCGCGAGCATCCGCGACCGCACGCTCCGCCCGCGACAGTGATGCGCCGCCCGACACCGCGATCGCCATGAGGTCGAGCGCGAGGCCCGGGGTGAGGTTGGTCGGCCGGGCCCCGCGGAGCAGCCGCCGGTTCCACAGCTGGGCCAGCACGATCAGCAGTGTTCCGAGTGCGAGACACACCAGCCCGGGCGGCGTGGCGAAGAGCACGTGGAGCGAGTCGAACCCGAGGGCCAGGCCGAACAGGATTCCCACGAGCGGCAGCACCATCACCATTCGGGCCGTCGCCACCGGACCGGCGAGCGCCGTTTCGACATCCCGCTGGTTCTGGGCGAGTGAACGGAGCGTTGCGGACAGTTCGGAGAGGGTCGGTGCCAGCGGTGCGCCTGCATCGGTGGCGACGAGCCACGCAGCGGCGAGACCGCGCCAGGCCGCACGATCCGCGCGACGCGCTGAGGCGACAGAGACGATCGCGTCAGTGACCGATCCACCGCGGGCCGCGACATCGGCCACTGCTCGGGCTCCGGCGGCGGCGGGGCCCCGGGCGGCTTCCGCGACATACGCCCAGCCCGATGCGGGAGCGACTCCCGCGGCGAGCAGCACTCCGAGGCGCTGCACGACGGCGGCGAGCGGTTCGAGATCGGCCGGGCGGTCACGCCTCGCCATGGGACTCCACCATGCACAGGCGATCGCGCCGATCGAGCGCGAATCGCCCGATCTGCGCCAACCGCCTGGTGTCGCGATCGCGCTCGAGGTGCAACACGGTGCCGATCGCACTCACCGTCTGCCTCGCGATGGCCGTCGCGGTCATCCCGGCGAGCGCACCGAGCGCTTCGATGCGCGCGGGCACATCGTCCAGGGAGTTGGCATGCAGGGTGCCCGCTCCCCCGTCGTGACCGGTGTTGAGCGCCGCGAGCAGCTCCCGGATCTCCGCGCCGCGACACTCACCGAGTACGAGGCGGTCGGGGCGCATCCGCAAGGCCTCCCGCACCAGGCGTTCGAGACCGAGGTGCCCGGCACCCTCCAGATTCGCTTGGCGGGCCTCGAGTGAGACGAAGTGCGGATGCGTCACCCGCAGCTCTCCGACATCCTCGATGGCGATGATCCGATCGCCGGCGTGCGCACTCGAGAGCAACGCCGCGAGCAGTGTGGTCTTGCCGCTTCCGCCCGCTCCGGTGATGAGCAGGTTCTCGCGTCTGGCAACCAACTGCGACACGGTTCCGAGGTCAATCAGCGAGAAGAAGCCGGCCGCGTCGAGGTCAGCGAGCCCGAGTCTTTCCACCCGGGGAAGGCGGATAGAGAGGAGCGTGCCAGCCGGGGAGATCGGGGGAAGAACCGAGTGGATGCGGATGCCGTCGTGCAGTCGCACATCGACACAGGGAGTGGCTTCGTCGATGTGGCGTCCGCCCCGCCCGATCAGACGCACGGCGAGATCGCGCAGCACGCCTTCGTCCCATGCGAAGGGCTCCTGTCGCACGGCGCCGTGGCCGCGGTCGACCCAGACTTCCGTCGGCCCGTTCACGAAGACATCCGTGACCGCCGCGTCGGCGACGAAGTCGGAAAGCGGCCCGAATTCGTCGAGCTCGAAGCCGGCGAGAGTTCGCCGCCGCACGGTCGGTGCGGGCTCCGCCCCCGGCCGGCGTGCGACGAAACGCTCCTTGCCCGAGGCGAGCGATATGGACGGATCGAACGGAGCGGCGGACGGCATGACACGACGGTAGGGCCAACCCCCGGGGCATCCGGTGGCCTCGATCCCCGACCGGGGAGAACTCGCAACAAGGCACGCTGGGGGAGGAAGAGAGAGATGGGCGTTAAAAGAAGAGGGGCGGCGCCTGTTGGGGGGAACCGGCGCCGCCACAGCAACGCTGGATTGGGGGGAATCACTGCGCGTTGCTTATCGAATTTGCATTCAACGCCCCTAGTGTACTCCGGCAGAACCCCGGCGCAAGAGACAAACCCCCGCGATCAGGGGACACTCCCAGAATGGTCGCAACGGAGCGCAACCCGCGAGCGGCTTAGTATCGGATCACTACTCTGCTCGGGCATCGACGCCCGCCGCCTTCGCGAGGGATACCGATGTCCAACACTTCCATTGACAGCTTGCAGCACGAAGAGCGACGCTTCCCGCCCAGCCCGGAATTCCGAGCCGACGCGGTCGCAACCGCGGCCCTGTACAACGACGCCTTCGCCGATCGTCTCGCCTTCTGGGCCGCCCAGTCCCGCGAATTGCTTCACTGGAACAAGGACTTCACCAAGGACCTCGACTGGTCTAACGCCCCCTTCGCCACCTGGTTCGAAGACGGCGAGTTGAACGTCGCGTTCAACTGCCTCGACCGGCATGTGCTCGCCGGAAACGGCGACCGGATCGCCCTCCACTGGGAGGGAGAGCCCGGCGACAGCCGCGACATCAGCTACGCGGAACTCACCGCGGAGGTCAAGCGCGCGGCCAACCTTCTCACCTCCCTCGGCATCGAGAAGGGCGACCGTGTGGCGGTCTACCTTCCGATGATCCCGGAGGCCGTGATCGCGATGCTCGCCGTGGCCCGGATCGGAGCGGTTCACTCGGTGATCTTCGGCGGCTTCAGTGCCGACAGCATCCGTTCCCGCGTCGATGACGCGAGCGCCAAGCTCGTGATCACCGCGGACGGCGGATGGCGCAAGGGCAAGGTCAGCGCCCTGAAGCCCGCGGTGGATGCCGCCCTCGCCAAGGAAGGCGAACACACGGTCGAGAACGTGCTCGTCGTCAAACGCGGCGAGAACGAGATCGGCTGGGTCGAAGGTCGTGACCTCTGGTGGCACGAGGCGATGGCCGGCGTGGAGGCCGAACACGAGGCCGAGGGCTTCCCCGCCGAGACGCCGCTGTTCATCCTCTACACCTCCGGTACCACGGGCAAGCCGAAGGGCATCCTTCACACGAGCGGCGGCTACCTCACCCAGGCGGCGTTCACCCACAAGAACGTGTTCGACCTCAACCCGGCGACGGATGTCTACTGGTGCACCGCCGACGTGGGGTGGATCACCGGCCACAGCTACGTCGTCTACGGACCGCTCGCCAACGGTGCGACCCAGGTGCTCTACGAGGGCACCCCGGATGCGCCGCACGGCGGCCGGTGGTGGGAGATCATCCAGAAATACGGGGTGACCATCTTCTACACGGCACCCACCGCCATCCGCTCGTTCATGAAGCTCGGACGACAGGTGCCGGATGATTTCGACCTCAGCTCGCTGCGCGTGCTCGGCAGCGTGGGAGAGCCGATCAACCCGGAGGCCTGGGTCTGGTACCGCGATGTCATCGGTGGAGGAACGACTCCGATCGTCGACACCTGGTGGCAGACCGAGACCGGCGCGATCATGGTCTCAGCGCTGCCCGGCGTCACGATCCTGAAGCCGGGTTCCGCGCAGGTGGCGCTGCCGGGCATCTCGATCGATGTGCTCGATGAGGCGGGACATCCGGTGCCGGCCGGAGGCGGTGGACTTCTCGTCGTGACCGAGCCCTGGCCGTCGATGCTGCGCGGAATCTGGGGAGACCCGGATCGCTTCGTCGAAACCTACTGGTCGAAGTTCGCGGACGCCCCTGGCGGCCCGCTGTACTTCGCCGGCGACGGCGCCCGTCTCGACGAAGACGGCGACATCTGGCTGCTCGGACGCGTCGACGATGTGATGAACGTCTCCGGTCACCGCCTCTCGACCGCCGAGATCGAGTCGGCCCTCGTGTCGCATCCGATCGTCGCGGAGTCGGCGGTCGTCGGAGCCGCGGATGAGACGACCGGCCAGGCCGTCGTCGCCTTCGTGATCCTGCGCAGCGAACACGCTGAGGCCTACAGCGCGGATGACGCCAGTGCGCTGCTGCGCGGCCACGTCGCCGAGCAGATCGGTGCGATTGCCCGCCCGCGCGAGATCTTCATCGTCGCCGAATTACCGAAGACGCGCTCCGGCAAGATCATGCGGCGGCTGCTGCAGGATGTCGCGGAGGGCCGGGACATCGGCGATACGACCACGCTCGCCGACACGTCGGTCATGCAGATCATCAGCGACCGGCTGAAGTGATCTCGATACGCCCGCTGGGCGGCCTACTCGATCGCCGAATCACGGTGCTCGAGTACCGCCGTCCACGGCGGCTGGTCGAGTAGCGCCGTCTACGGCGCGTATCGAGACCGGCTCAAGCGAACTCGACGATCAACTCCACCTCGACCGGCGAGTCGAGCGGCAACACCGCCACGCCCACCGCGCTCCGGGCGTGCACCCCCCGGTCACCGAAGATCTCCCCGAGCAGTTCGGATGCCCCGTTGATGACGCCAGGCTGGCCGGTGAACGCCGGGTCGGACGACACGAAGCCGACGACCTTCACGACGCGGGTGACCCGATCCAGCGACCCGATCGCGGATTCCACGGCAGCGAGCGCGTTCAGCACACAGGTCGCGGCGTAGGTCTTGGCGTCCTCGGCAGTGACGGCCGCACCGACCTTGCCGGTAGCGGGAAGCGCACCTGCGGTGAAGGGCAGCTGCCCCGACGTGAACACGAGGTTGCCGCTGACGACAGCGGGGATGTAGACCCCGGCGGGAGCGGCGAGCGCGGGCAGTTCGAGCCCGAGCTCAGTCAGACGGTCGGCAATGACAGACATCAGTTCTCCTCGTTCTTGGCACGCTTCAGGTAGGCGACGAGGCCGCCTTCGGGTCCGGTGACCACCTGCACGAGCTCCCAGCCCTCCGAACCCCAGTTGTTCAGAATCGCGGCGGTATTGTGCACGATAAGCGGAGTGGTGACGTATTCCCACGTGGTCATCCCGGCATCCCTTCAGGTTCGACAGGGCGATCATCCCTTACCCTGATTCTATGTCTGCCCAAAAATTGAAGCCGTCCGGCGTGCTCGGAGGTCTGCTCGGCCTCCTCGGCTTCAGCGTTCTCGCCGGCGTTCTGGTCACCGCGATGGTCACCCCTGCCATCGCCGTCACCAGCATGACGGCGCAGGGCTCCATCGACATCTTCGAGAACCTGCCCGACTCGATCAAGATCAGCGCTCCCTCGCAGCAGAACCAGATCTTCGCCATGCGCGGAGGACAGCCCGAGAAGATCGCGACGATTTACAAGCAGAATCGCCAGGTCGTGGGATGGGATGCCGTCTCGCCGTTCCTCAAACAGGGCGCAGTAGACGGTGAAGACCGTCGCTTCTACGATCACGGCGGGGTGGATGTGCCGTCGATCGCGCGCGCCGCCATCACGAACACCCAGGGCGGCCAACAGAGCGGAAGCTCGACCCTCGACATGCAGCTCGTGAAGAACATCCTGGTGCAGGAAGCCTTCACGACGAAGACCGGCAAGGAGCGGGACGCCGCGATCAAGGCGGCGAGCGGATACTCCATCGACCGCAAGCTCAAGGAGATGAAGCTCGCGATCGGCCTCGACAAGGCCTACACGAAGAAGGAGATCCTGCTCGGTTATCTCAACATCGTGGGAATGGGCTCGAACACCTACGGTGTGGAGTCCGCGGCCCAGCTCTATTACGGCGTGTCCGCGAAAGACGTGACGCTTCCGCAGGCCGCCAGCCTGATCGCGATCGTGCAGCAGCCCACCGCTCAGAATCTCCTCGATCCGAAGCGGTATCCGGCGAACAAGTTGCGCCGTGACCAGATCCTCAACGCCATGCTCGCGGAGAAAGACATCACCCAGAAGCAGCACGAGGACGCGATCGCCACCACGATCGAGTCGTACGTCAAGCTCACCCCCCAGTTCAATGGATGCCGCAACGCCATCGAGGTCAACGCGAAGTGGCCCTGCGACTACGTCTCGAAGGTCATCACGGCCGACGCCAAGAAGTTCCCCGGAGCGGCTCCGGTGCTCGAGTCGCTCGGAGCCACTGCCGCCGAACGCCAGGCGAACTGGGATAAGGGCGGCTACAAGATCTACACGTCCATCGACCTCGACCTGCAGGACGCCGCGTCCGCGAGTATCGCGCAGCAGGCCCCACCGAGCGAGGCGCGCTTCCCGCTCGGCGCAGCGGCCGACACCGTCGAGGGCGGCACTGGCCGCATCCTGGTGATGACTCAGAACAAGCTCTTCGACGACGCGCCGGGCGCGGATCCGCAGACCACCACCGCGGTCAACTTCAGCACTGACTTCCCCTACGGCGGATCGCGCGGATTCCCCACCGGGTCCACCTACAAGGTCTTCGACCTCGCCAACTGGCTCCAGACCGGACACGGCCTCAACGACCTGGTCGACGGTCACAGCCCGCAGACCTACAAGTTCTCCAGCTTCAACTGCGGAGGCGTTCCGCTGGCCAACGGTGGTACGTTCCTCCTCAAGAACGACAGCGGCAGCGGCAGTTACATGACCGTCAAGTCCGCCCTGATCGGCTCGGTCAACAACTCGTTCATGCAAATGGCCCAGCGGCAGGACCTCTGCTCGATCCGAGACACCGCCGCGAGTCTCGGTGCGCATCGAGCCGACGGAACTCCGCTGAACACCAATCCGAACACCATCCTCGGCTCCAACGAGCAGGCGCCGCTGACCATCGCCGCGGCCGCCGCAGCCGTCGGAGCAAACGGCAACCACTGCGAGCCGATCATCATCGACAGCGTGGTGGATGCCGCGGGCAAGACCCTGGCGGGCCAGACCAAGACCTGCAACCAGGGCATCTCCGCCGACGTCGCCGCTGGCACGCTCAACGCGATGGCCGGAAGCATGCAGAGTGGCACCAGCTCCCCCGGCAACCCTCGCGACGGGCTGGCGATCGGTGGAAAGACCGGCACGAGCGACACGGCGGATCACGTGTGGATCATGGGAACGACGACCAAGATCGGCACCGCGGTCTGGACCGGCAACATCTCGGGACACACCAGCCTTCGAAAGAACACCAACCCGATCACCCGCCAGAACTACGCCTCCTACGCGCGCTTCAACATCTTCAAGGCCATCATGAAGCCGGCGGACGCCAAGTACGGCGGGGAGAAGTCGTTCCCCGCGGCGTCCGCTGCAATGCTCGGTGGCTCGTCGGCGATCGTGCCGAGCCTCACCGGCCAGACCACGGACCAGGCCCAGAAGCTGCTGACCAGCCTCAAGTTCCAGTACACGGATGGCGGCCCGGAAGCCTCTGGACTGCCCGCCGGTCGTATCACCCGCACCGATCCCGCCGCGGGCTCGAAGGTGCCCTCCGGCGCGAACATCACCGTCTTCACCAGTGATGGCAGCCTGTCCACCACGATGCCGAACGTGACCGGGCTCACCCGCCAGGTCGCGGATGCGGCGATCGCGAGCGCGGGCTTCGACCCGAGCAAGATCAGCTACCAGTGGGCGAAGGGCAATCCGCTGCCCGGCCAGAGCGACAGCGTCTGTATCGTGCAAGCCTCGAACCCCTCGTCGGGATCGCCGGCCACCAAGACCGATCCGGTCACCCTCACGGTGTATGGCAAGCCCGACGGAAGCGACCCGGGCGGGGTCTGCCCCAAGTGAGCAGGGCATCCGAACGGGCGGTCTCGGCTGCCCTGGCTGTCGCTGCGGTCGGACTCGGCAGTCTCGCGTGGGGCGCCCTGGTGGAGCGCAACCGGTTCACGTTGCGCACTCACACCGTGCCGGTGCTGCAGCCGGGGGCGCGTCCCCTCACCGTCTTGCATCTCGCAGACCTTCACATGGCCCCGTGGCAGCGCGACAAGCAGGAGTGGATCCGCGGCCTAGCGGTGTATGAGCCCGACCTCGTGGTCGACACCGGCGACAACCTCGGCCACGAACGGGGGATCGAGGGTGTGGAGTACGCCCTCGAGCCCTTCCGCGGCATCCCTGGCGTGTTCGTGCACGGCTCCAACGACTATTTCGGGCCCGTAGCCAAGAATCCGTTCACCTACTTCACCGCACCGTCGAAGGCGGACCACACGCAGGCCCGCCTGGACAACGGCAGGCTCACCTCCTATCTCGAAGGACTCGGCTGGCTCGACCTCAACAACACCGCCAGGGCGATGAGCATCAAGGGCTCGCGCCTCGAATTCCTCGGGGTGAACGACGCCCACGTCGGGTGGGACAAGCTCGCGAAGCTCCCGGGCGCGATGGACGAGATGCGCGAAAACGTGGGCTGGGCGGATGAATCGGGCGGGCCGAATCCCGTGACCATCGGCCTCACCCACTCGCCGTACCAGCGCGTACTCAACTCCCTCGTCAACTACGGCTCCGAGCTCATCTTCGCCGGCCACACCCACGGCGGGCAGGTCTGCGTGCCCGGCTATGGTGCCCTGGTGACCAACTGCGACATCCCGCGGGACCAGGTGAAGGGCCTCAGCCTCTGGACGCACGCCCGTCGCACCGCGTATCTCAACGTGTCGGCCGGGCTCGGAACATCCATCTACGCGCCGGTCCGCTTCGCCTGCCGGCCAGAGGCGACGCTGTTGACACTCACTGCCCGAGATATCAGCTATTCTTGACAAGGTCCGTTTTGCGGACCGGCTCGTTTCTTGGGCATCGGGGTGTGGCGCAGTTTGGTAGCGCGCTTCGTTCGGGACGAAGAGGTCGCAGGTTCAAATCCTGTTACCCCGACAGTAGTGACACAGCAGGGCCGCACAGTGTGCGGCCCTGCTGTCGTTTGTGCACGCCGCTGCGTCGAGTTGCCCGAATGTGTCGCGATCCCTGGTGGATAGCGACCATTCCGGGCGACTCGGCGACTCGGCCATAAAGCGACCCGGCCACCAAGCGACACGGCGACTACCGCAATCCCGCAGCGGTGACGGCTACTCGAAGTCCATGTCGGGAGCCGACCCGTAGGCGGAATCGGGCTGGTCCACGAGCACTCGCCGTCGACCGCTGCCGAGCAGGCCGTGACTCTCCTCGAGGTAACAGGCTCCGCAGAGGGACTCGTAGGTCACCTCGAGCGCCCCGTCGATGGCCACCTGGTCTCCGTCGAAGATGAACCGGCCGTCGATCTTCCGCGCGTTGAACATGGCCTTGCGACCACACCGGCAGATCGTCTTGAGCTCCTCGAGCGAATGCGCGACCTCGAGCAGGCGCCGGCTTCCCGGAAAGGCGACGGTCTGGAAGTCGGTGCGGATGCCGTACGCCATCACCGGCACCGCCTCCACGATCGCGATGCGCAACAGGTCATCCACCTGCGTCTCGCTCAGAAACTGCGCCTCATCGACGAGGAGGCAACTCACGTTCACCCCGGTCTCCGCGAGCACCCGCGCACGCTCGCGCTCGAACAGGGAGTACACGTCGTCATCCGGGGCGATCACGAAGTCCACCGGGCGCGTGACCCCGAGCCGGGAGACGATATCGCCCTCCCCGCGCGTATCGACGGAGGGCTTCGCCAGCAGCACCTGCTGCCCGCGTTCCTCGTAGTTGTAGGCGGCCTGGAGCATCGCCGTGCTCTTGCCACTGTTCATCGCGCCATAGCGAAAATAGAGCTTTGCCACTACTGGAGGTATCCGTCCTCGGCAGCGCGGCGGATGAGATCCGCCTTCTTGCTCGCCGGTCTGTTTGCTTTGGCGTATTTCTCCCGCACCCGACGCAGGTAGGTCTTCGCGGTCTCGTACTGCACGTTCATCTGGCTGGCGACCTCGGTGGTGCTGAAGCCGACAACGTAAAGCTTAAAGGCCTCCTCCTCGCCGTGGCTCAACTTGGGACGGGACTGGTGCATCGCACCGACAGGCAGCGGACGCCAGTCCTTCTGCAGGTTCTCGCCGGCCTCCACGCCCATCACCTCCCGCGCGCTGTCCATGACCTCCCGCATCGGGATGGCCTTGGAGAGGAAAGCGGATGCCCCGGCATCCAGTGCCCGCTCGCGGGCCTCTCGCGTGTCGAGGCTCGAGAGCACGATCACCTTCGCGCCGGCTGCCCGGCAGGTGCGCACCCGTGCCTCGATGGAGACCGACTCCTTGAGCTGGAAGTCGATGAAGACCAGTTCCGTCGGAAAGTTCTCGCTGTGCACGAGCTGCAGCCAGGTGCCCGCACTCAACACGAGGTCGAAGTCGGGCGCATTGGCGCTGATCCAGCTCGACAGGCTGTCGAGCAGAACCTCGTGGTCGTCGAGGATCGCGAGCCGCACGCGGCGCCCGGTGCGACCGCTGGCCGGGCTAATCGAGGTCATAGGAGAACCTCAGGGTGAGTTCGGGTTGCATGAAATCGACCTCCAGATGAGTGAAAACGGCACGCAGTACCGCCAGGAACGGAGCGAAGGTAGAGCGCAGGACAGAATCGGCGACGGGCAGGTGGGCGGTGATGACGCCGTGACCGCGCCCGCCGTAGTCCGAGAGCACGATTCGCAACTGGTCGCGGGTGAACCCGGGGATATTGGTGAAGGCCACGAGCAGAGCGCGAATCGCGGTGCGCTGGCCGATGCTCATCGCCCCGGCGACGCGACGCGGATCTTCCACCACCACGCCAGCGGCTCCGCGCCTGTTCGTGCTCTCCACCCCGGTGAGCTCCATGAGCGACTCCAACCAGGAGCGGTCCACCTCTTCGACCATCACGCTGCGAATCGAGTCGGCGATCGAGCGCGCGCGCTCGCGGTCCGCATCGGTGATCGTGTCGCTCGCGAGCACCTCCGTGAAGAACGGCAGTACGTCTCGGTTGAGGATGGTCACACGGTCCTGCTGCACCGATCGGGCGATCCCTTCCCGGAACTCGCGCACCAGACTCATGGATGCCGCCTGCGCCCGTTGCTGCCAGCGCTCGATGGAGGCGACGACCCCCTGGGAGAACATCGCCGCCGAGAGGCTGAGCGCGAGCATCGGCGTGACGGCCAGCACGATGAAGGCGAGCGGCGGACCGGGGGTGACGAGCGACGGGACCTCGAAGTAGGTGACAATCCCGATGGAGATCGCCGAGATCAGGCCACCGGCCGCGATCTCCCGGGCGGGACGGTAAGGGCCGAGCGCCACCAGCAGTATCCCCAGCGTGGCCGGCCCCCAGTCGTCGCGGATGTACGCGTTCGATCCGGCCTGGCCGACCGCCTCGCACACGATGGCGGCCATGGCCGTCACGTGCACTGCCGTATGGCTGGCTGCGGTCAGGGGGGCACGGTTGGGGCTCGAGCACGCGATGAGGATCGCTCCGGCGATTGCGAGGAGGGCAAGGGCGAGGATGGCGAACAGCGGGTTGGAGATTTCGGCCCGACCGCCGATCGTCATGAAGACCGCGTAGAGGAATGCCCCGACGGCGAGGAAGATCGCGACCGGGCCTACCCCGGTGGTGCCGGCCGGGTCGAGTTGCTGGCGGGTGCGTTCGACGGTGGTCACGAGGCATCAACCTCCGACGAGCGTTCGGAGGATCGCGCGGGCACGCGGATCATGATCGATGTTCCCCGTCCGGGAGTCGACCAGATCTGCACCGCGCCGCCCACCTCTTCGATGCGCTGGCGCACCGAATGCCGGATGCCGAGCCGGTCGGGTGCGGTCTCAGCCTCGGTGAAGCCGCGACCCGCGTCGATGACCATCACCGAGACATCCGACTCCGAACCGAAGACGGCAACCTCTGCCCGGGTGAGCCCCGAGTGGCGAAGCACATTGACCAGGCACTGTTTCACCGCGAGCCCGAGGGAGACGGAGGTCTCCGCATCGAGGCCGGAGATCGCGTCGAAGTCTCCGGTGGATTCGATGTCGAGTCCGAGGAGACGAGACTCGGCGATCGCGCCGAAGAGGGGGGTCTGCTCCCATCGGCGCCGGAGTGCCGGGTCGACAACGGGCTCCGGCTCGGTAAGCCACTCCTCCCCCACCAGGGTCTCGAGATCACGCTGCACCACGGTGCGCAGATGTGGGTCGAGGCTGTCCCCGACCGAGCCGGCGATAGCGGCAAGGTGGCTCAGGACCGTGTCGTGCAGGAGCGAAGCGGCCTTCACCTCAATGCGATGGCGCATCGCCGCAAGCTGCTCATCCCGAGCCGCTCGATGAAGCATGGGCTGGGTCCGGCGCGAGCTGCGGCGGCTGAGGCTGCCGACGATGAAGATGATCGCCGTGACCGCATAGGCAAGGAAGGTCGTGAGGAAGAACTCCCAGCGCTGTCCCGCGACGACCATCGCCGCGCCCGCCGAGATCTCGGCGGCGAGATAACCGGCGGTGCACCACGCCAGCCTCGGCACGATATGGGGGGCCGAGCCGCCCACCATCACGAGCGCGATCTTGGGGAGAGACAGCGACAGCGCATCGCTTTCGAGGATCGGGGGGCTCTGCGAGTAGAAGGTGAGAACGAACCAGTAGGTGCAGGCCGCCCCCACCACGAGGTAGGCGACCGAATAGAGAGTGTCCCGGGTGCGCGCGCTCAGGTAGAGCAGAATGAGCATCGGGACGATCGCGACCATCGCGGGCCACAGCACCGCCGAGGTGCGGGAGAACTGGAAGGCTGCGACGCTCACGAGAGCGGCGACCAGGCAGGTGTAAGCGACCGCATTGAGAGACCGGCCGAACGATCGGCTCACCGTGCGCGTTGCTAGATGGGACGGCAATCCGAGGGACATGCAGTTCCCTCCGTTGGCCGCCAGAGGTTCAGTATCTCATCGCATCCGCCGCATTTGTACCCCGTTGCGCGGATGATTCTTGCAAATTCCGCCTCGATAAGACGAAAATGTCCCCTCCTGCAGCCCGGGACAGCAAAATGTCCCCAGGTTCAGAAGAGTGTCGGTTGCTCGGCGGGAGACCGTGCGGGTTGGCCGGCGGCCTGCGCATCGATCAGCGAGGACGCACGCCCGAGTGCGGCCGTGCGTCCGGCGGCACTCGACCGGATGGCACCGGTGGCCGGGTCCACCCGACCTCGCTCCAGCCCGTGGGCTCGGATGAGCGGGGAGATCACGTCGGTGAGTCGCCGTCGATACTGCTCCGTCGCGTAAGCGCCGGTTCCGTAGAGCTCCCGGTAGCGCGGCACGAGGTGGGGATGAGCGAGACCAAGCCAGGCCAGGTACCACTCCCGGGCACCCGGCCGCAGATGGAGCGCGGTGAACATCACCGAGGTCGCACCGGCGCCCGCGATGCGAGCAAGCGCCCGGTCCAGCTGCTGCCGGGAATCCGTGAGGAAGGGCAGGATCGGCATCATGAACACCGAGCAGTCGAGCCCGAGTTGCCGCGCGGCGGTCACCGTCGCGAGCCGCGCCTCCGTACTCGGAGTGCCCGGCTCGACGGATTGCTGAAGTTCGTCGTCGAAGATGGCGATCGAGAGCGCGAGATCGACGGGCACCCGCTCATTCGCCTCCGCCAGAATGGCGAGGTCTCGCCGCAGGAGCGTGCCCTTGGTGAGGATGCTGAACGGCGTGCCCGACCGCACGAGGGCCGCGATGATGCCGGGCATCAAGCGATAACGCCCTTCGGCGCGCTGGTAGGGGTCGGTGTTGGTGCCGAGGGCGACCGGATGCCGCAGCCACGTCGGCTTGGCCAGCTCCTTGGCCAACACCTCGGCCACGTTCACCTTGACGATGATCTCGCTGTCGAAATCCTTGCCGGAGTCGAGGTCGAGATACTCGTGTGTGCGGCGAGCGAAGCAGTAGGTGCAGGCATGGCTGCACCCCCGGTAGGGATTGATCGTCCACCCGAAGGGCAGTGCCTTCGTCTCACCGGGAACGCGATTGAGTGCGCTCTTGGCCAACACTTCGTGAAACGTGATGCCGGCGAATTCCGGCGTCTGCACGCTGCGCACCAGGTTGGACAGTCTCACCAGCCCGGGCAAGGCAGTGGGGACCTCCGCTGCCAGTTCTTGACCACTCCATCGCATCGAGTCATTCGAACATATGTTCGAATATGTGTCAACCGTGAACGCTACTGGGCGATCTCGAGCACCTTCTGCGTCGACCCGAGGGTCTTCTTGGCGAGTGTCGGATCATCCGAAAGCAGCGTGCCATAGGTCGGCACCATCTCCCGGAGTTTCGGCGTCCACGCCTCGATTCGGTCCGGGAAGCAGCGTTTCAGCACATCCAGCATGATCGGGACTGCCGTGGATGCTCCGGGCGATGCCCCGAGGAGTCCCGCGATGGAGCCGTCGGCTGAGCTGATCACCTCGGTACCGAACTGCAGCACGCCACCCTTCTCCTTGTCCTTCTTGATCACCTGCACGCGCTGCCCGGCGGTGATGCTGTACCAGTCCTTCGGATCGGCGGTGGGCATGAACTCCTGCAGCTCCTTGAACTTCGCGGACTTCGAGGCGGCGAGCTGGGAGACCAGGTAGCGAACGAGTCCGAGATTCGATGCACCGGCTGCGAGCATCGGAATCAGGTTGTGCGGGCGGATCGTTGCGAAGAGATCGAACCACGAGCCGTTCTTGAGGAACTTGGTATTGAACCCCGCGTACGGCCCGAACATGAGACTGGCCTCGCCGTCGACGACGCGCGTGTCGAGGTGCGGCATCGACATCGGCGGAGCGCCGAGAGCCGGCTTGCCGTAGACCTTCGCCTGGTGGCGTGCCACGACCTCGGGGTTGTCGGTGCGGAGGAACTCCCCGCTGACCGGGAAACCGCCGAACCCGCGGATCTCGGGGATGCCGGACTTCTGGAGCAACTTGAGGGCTCCACCGCCAGCGCCCACGAAGACGAACCGGGCACGCACTTCCTGGGGCGTGCCCCCGACCTCGTGAACGACGTGCAGGCGCCAGAGGCCGTCCTTCTGGCGCGTGATGTTCTTGATGCTGTGTTCGGTGAGCAGCGCGGCGCCGTTGGAGGTGAGGTAGTCCATCAGTCCATTGGTCAGAGCGCCGAAGTCGACATCGGTGCCCGCGTCGATGCGGGTGGCAGCGATGGGCTGGTCCTTGCGGCGTCCCGGGATCATGGCGGGCGCCCAGGAGCGGATCACCGCAGGGTCGTCGCTGAACTCCATGCCGGCGAACAGCGGATGCCCGGCGAGCGCCTCTTGCCGACGGCGCAGGTAGTCGACATTCTCGGCACCCCAGACGAAGCTCATGTGCGGCACGGGGTTGATGAAGGCCTGCGGATCGGGAAGCAGGTCCTTGCCGACGAGGTACGACCAGAACTGGCGCGACACCTGGAACTGCTCGTTCACCTTCACGGCACTCGTGATCTCGATGGTGCCATCCGCCTTCTCTGGCGTGTAGTTGAGCTCACACAGGGCGGAGTGACCGGTGCCCGCGTTATTCCACGGGTTGGAGCTCTCGAGCGCGACATCCCCGAGTCTCTCGAAGATCTGGATGCTCCAGTCGGGCTGGAGCTGCTTGATGAAGGCGCCGAGGGTGGCGCTCATGATGCCGCCGCCAATCAGCGCGACGTCGACGGGTCTGCCTGGTAAAGTCACGCATCCAGTTTACGGTGGCGAATCTGCCCGCTCTCCCTGAGCGGCCACGCGACGGCGTTAAAGCCCCGGATTCTTAACCTCGGCTTCGTGCGGTCGGCACGCGTGCTGCGCCTCAATCGCCCTTGACGGCGTCGCCGAAACCGAGGGCTTCGATGGTGCGGATCTCGGGTGCCGCGGCAAGGAGCGAGCCGGCCCGAGCGAGCAGCGCCGTCACCGCCGGCGCCGCCAGGTGCGCTTCGAGCGCGTCCGGGCTCGCCCAGCGCTCGATCGTCACGATGACCGAGCCATCCGAGTAGAGCGCGTACTGCTCGCATCCCGGCTCCTGTTGCACGAGCGGGGTCGCCTCTTCGAAAGCGGCGGTCAGCTCGGGCAGTTTGCCGTCCTGCGGGGTGATGGTGGCGATGACGACGATAGACATGCTGTTCTCCTTTGAATGATGGCTAGTGACATCTTCCCCCACGTCCCGGGGAGAAGCGCGCGCCGCTGTGGCGCCCGGTCAGAGGCCGAGTTTGTGCAACTCCGACTCCATGCGCTTCGCCATCTGCGCATAACCGGTGTCGTTGGGGTGAAGGCCGTCGCTGGCCATCCATTCCGGGTGGTGCTCGATCCAGTGCGAGGCTCCGGGGATATAGTCCGCGTGGATGGCCGCTGCCGCGTCCTTCACCCAGCCCGAGATCACAGCCAGTGACGCCGGCCGGGCATCCGTGTACCAGAACGGCTCAACGACGATGAAGCGCGCATCGGGCAGCGCAGTCTTGAGCCGCTGGAAATCCGTGGTGATCTGGGCCTCGATGCGGTCGGCGGCGACGTCGTAGGAGAAGTTGTCGTTGAGACCCATGGTGATGAAGACGATTTCGGGCTTCGACGCGATCACCTCGCCGGGTTCGTCGATCGCGCTCGAGCGGTTGTTCACGAAGCCGAGTCCATTCACGCTCGGGTTGAACTCGTTCCAGTTGCGTGCCTTCGAGATCACCGTCGACCAGCGTTTGGCGGGATCGCTCGCCCCGGTGCCGAGGGTATAGGAGTCGCCGTAGAACGAGACTCGAGTGCCCGTTCCGGTGGACTCCGGTCGATCGGACCCGCGCTGACCGGTGCCGGCCGAGATCGCAACGAGAGCCGCAATGAGCAGGACGGCCGCGCACAGGCCGGCGACGAGGAGGGTGATTCGACTCATACCGGTGGTTCGGCGCGGTCGCGACCGCGGCTTGGTACCGCCGGCGGGGCTACCGTGAAACGGGAAGCTGCGCCGCGACGAGTTCCGCGATCTGCACGGCGTTGAGCGCCGCACCCTTGCGCAGGTTGTCGTTGCTGACGAACAGCGCGAGGCCGCGGTTGTTCGGCACTCCTTCGTCCTGGCGGATGCGGCCGACATACGAGGGATCGGTGCCGGCCGCGGCGAGCGGGGTCGGGATGTCGGAGAGCTCGACGCCCGGGGCATCCGCCAGCAGTTGCTTTGCACGCTCCACCGTGAGGGGGTTGCCGAACTCCGCGTTGATCGAGAGCGAGTGGCCGGTGAAGACCGGCACGCGCACGCAGGTGCCGCTCACCAGGAGCTCCGGAAGCTCGAGGATCTTGCGGCTTTCGTTGCGCAGCTTCTTCTCCTCGTCGGTCTCGAAGAGCCCGTCGTCCACGAGATTTCCGGCAAAGGGGATCACGTCGAAGGCGATCGTCTTCGGGAAGGTGGCAGCCGGGGGGAAGTCGATGGATGAACCGTCGTGCACGAGACTGCGCGGATCCTGTTCGATCGCCGCCTTCGCCTGATCGTAGAGTTCTTCGCCACCGACCAGGCCGGCTCCGGACACGGCCTGGTAGGTGGACACGATCAGTCGCTGAAGGCCGGCCTCGGCATCCAGCACCTTGAGGATCGGCATGGCCGCCATGGTCGTGCAGTTCGGGTTGGCGATGATGCCCTTGCCCGCCTCGGCGATCGCGTGCGGGTTGACCTCGCTCACGACGAGGGGCACGTCGGGATCCATGCGGAATCCCGACGAGTTGTCGATGACGGTGACACCGGCCGCGGCGAAGCGGGGCGCCTGCGCCTTGGACGTGGTGGCACCCGCGGAGAAGATGGCGATGTCGATGCCGGACGGATCCGCGGTCGACGCGTCCTCCACGACGATGTCTTCGCCCTTCCAGGGCAGGGTGCTGCCGGCGGAACGCGACGACGCGAAGAAGCGGATTCCCGCCACGGGGAAGTCCCGCTCCTCCAGGAGGCGACGAACCACGGCGCCGACCTGGCCGGTGGCTCCGACAACCGCGATGTTCACTCCGACAGTCATCGTCCCGTTCCTCCGTGAACCTTCGCGACCTCATCGGCGTCGAGGCCGAAGGCGCGGTGCACGACCCGCACGGCCTCATTGATGGTGTCGGCGCGCGTGACGACACTGATACGGATCTCGCTGGTGGAGATCATCTCGATGTTGATCCCTGCTTCGAACAAGGCGGTGAAAAGCCGGGCGGATACGCCGGCATTGGTGCGCATCCCGGCACCGACGAGAGCGAGCTTGCCGATCTGATCGTCGTACTGCAGGGAGTGGAAGCCGGTTTCGCCCTTGCTGTCTTCGAGCGCTTTCAGAACGCGGGCGCCGTCCGACTTGGGAAGGGTGAAGGAGATGTCGGCGAGGCCGGTCGCGGCCGTGGACACGTTCTGCACGATCATGTCGATGTTGGCATCGGTGGCGGCGACGATCGTGAAGATCTGTGCGGCCTTGCCGGGGACATCCGGCACGCCGACGACCGTGATCTTCGCTTCGCTCAGGTCGGCTGCCACCCCGGAGATGATGGGCTCTTCCACGTTTTCGCCTTCTTTCGGATTGACCACGAGCGTGCCCTCGTTGTTGTTGAACGACGACCGCACATGAAGCGTAACCCCGTGCCGTCGGGCATATTCCACTGCGCGAATATAGAGGACTTTCGCCCCGGCGGCGGCGAGTTCGAGCATCTCTTCGCTGGTGATGCGATCGATCTTGCGGGCGGCGGGCACGACCCGGGGGTCCGCGGTGAAGATGCCGTCGACATCCGTGTAGATCTCGCACACATCCGCGTCCAGTGCGGCAGCGAGCGCCACCGCGGTCGTGTCGGATCCCCCACGACCCAGTGTGGTGATGTCGCCGGTACCACGGTTGAAGCCCTGGAATCCGGCGACGATGGCGATGGCCCCGGCATCGAGAGCGGCGCGCACCCGCGTGGGGGCGACATCCACGATTCGAGCGCTGCCGTGTTTGGCATCGGTGCTGAGCCCAGCCTGGCTTCCGGTGTAGGAGCGGGCCTCCTGGCCCATGCTCTTGATCGCCATGGCGAGCAGCGCCATCGAGATGCGCTCCCCCGCCGTGAGCAGCATGTCGAGTTCGCGGCCAGTGGCGAGCGGAGTGACCTCGTTCGCCAGGTCGAGGAGTTCATCGGTGGTGTCGCCCATGGCCGAGACCACGACGACGACCTCGTTGCCCGCCTTGCGGGTTTCGACGATGCGCTTCGCCACTCGCTTGACGCTCTCCGCATCGGCGAGCGACGAGCCGCCGTACTTCTGCACGATCAAGCTCACTGGTACTCCTGGGGATCGGGATGCCGACTGCTGGCCGACTCCCCATCCTAAATGCTGGGCGTGGATGCGGCTGCTCTGTGACGCAGGGGCCCGGTGCTCGTCCGTTCGGTGGGGCTTCGCGGCGCTGGGCGACACCCGCGCGGGGAAGTGGAGGCGCGCGCGTTCGACGACGCGGAGACTAGTTCTCGACGAGCCGACGGCCCTCGAAGGCGCGACCGAGCGTGACCTCGTCGGCGTACTCGAGGTCACCGCCCACGGGGAGTCCGGAGGCGAGCCGGGTGACCCGCAGGTCGAGATGCATCAGCATCCGTGAGAGATAGGTCGCCGTCGCCTCCCCCTCCAGATTGGGGTCGGTGGCGATGATCACCTCGGTGACCACGCCGTCGGCGAGGCGTTGCATCAGCTGGCGGATGCGCAGGTCGTCAGGCCCGATGCCGTCGATGGGACTGATGGCACCGCCGAGCACGTGATAGAGGCCCTTGAACTCGCGGGTGCGCTCGATCGCCACGACATCCTTCGCCTCTTCGACCACACAGATCGTGGCGGGGGAACGGCGCGGATCGCGGCAAATGTTACAGAGCTCCTGCTCGGTGACGTTGCCGCAGATGTCGCAGAAGCGCACCTTCTCCTTCACCGTCATCAACACCTCAGCGAGGTGGGTCACGTCGAAGGTCTCGGTCTGCAAGATGTGGAAGGCGATGCGCTGTGCTGATTTCGGCCCGATGCCGGGCAGGCGCCCGAGTTCGTCGATCAGTTCCTGGACGATTCCGTCGTACACGCCTACTGCTCTCTCGGGGCGACCCGGGGGGTCACGGTCTGTTCTTCGATGAAGCTCGCGCCGAGGATCTCCCGCACGACGGATTCCCCGTAGCGCTGCTTGCCGTCGGCCATCGCGACCGGTGCGGGGCGTTTGGGAGCCGCGGGCTCGGTCTTCTCGACCGGCGCGATCACCGGCTCGGGCATCCGCTTCTTCTCGGCCACAGGCTTCGGCTTGGTCTCGGGCTCCGAGTCGGTGATGACCGCGGTCTCCCAGGTGGCACCGGAGGGAGCGGGTGGCTCGATGTCGGGCTCGGTCTGCTCGGGCGGCTCCTGCGAAGAGGGCGGGCCATCGGCGACCGGCGGTCGCGCTGCGGCAGGCGCGGGCGGGGCTTCCGCACGGGACGGTTCCGCGCGGGAGGTCTCCGCACGGGCGGTCAGCAGCGGACGGAACCCGAGCACGTCGTAGACGGCCTGCTTGAGGTAGTCCGAGATTCCTTCGCCGGGGGTGGTGCGCTGCTTGAGGGCATCGACGTCGGTCTGGCTGGCGAAAGACAGATCGAGGATGTTGCCGTCACGCAGCGCAAGCGGGGTCGCGGTGTAGACGACCATCCAGGCGGTTCGTTTGGCCTTCTCCACGCGCTCGAGGATCTCGGGCCAGCTGTCCTTCACCTGCTGGAAGGTGACGACGCTCGGGATGATCGGGGGCTCCGTTACCGGCTCGGGAGTCTTTGCTGCGGCACCGAAGCCGTAGACGGGGCCGGCCGGCGGTGCAGGCGTCTCGATGCGCTCGCTGGCGCTGGCTACGCGACCAACGGGCGGCCCGGGGGTCTCGACACGCTCGCTGGCGCTGGCTACGCGACCAACGGGCGGCGCGGGGGTCTCGATACGCTCACTCGCGCTCGCTGCGCGACCAACGGGCGATTCCACAGGTAGAGCAGGGCGCTCCTCGCCCGAATCGAGACCGGACGGCTGCGGCGCGGGGGTCTCGATACGCTCGCTGGCGCTCGCCACTCGAGCATCGGGACTGTCCATACCGATGCGTCGTTCCAGACGCTCGACCCGGGCGAGAGCGCCCCGGTTGCTCTCGTCGCTCGCCGGCACGAGCACGCGGGCGATCATGAGCTCCAGGTGAAGACGCGGGGAGGTGGCACCGGTCATCTCGGTGAGAGCCGAGTTGGCGACATCCGCGGCCCGGGAGAGCTCGGCGGTACCGAACCTAGAGGCCTGCTGGCCCATGCGGTCGAGCTCGTCGGGCTGCACACCGCGCAGAACCGCCGCGGCGCCGTCGCCGGTGGCGCTGACGATGATGAGGTCGCGGAGTCGCTCGAGCAGGTCTTCGACGAAGCGACGCGGATCCTGGCCGGTCTGGATGACGCGGTCGATCGCGGCGAACGCGGCCGAGGCATCCCGGGCGCCGAGCGCGTCGACGACCTCGCCGAGCAACGCACCGTGCGTGTAGCCCAGAAGTGCCACAGCGCGCTCGTACTGCACCGACGAGCCTTCGGAGCCGGCGATGAGCTGGTCGAGAAGTGACAGGGTGTCGCGCACGGAACCACCGCCGGCCCGCACGACGAGCGGCAGCACGCCGGCTTCGACATCCACCTTCTCGCTCACGCAGAGCGACTGCACGTACTCGAGCATCTGCGCAGGAGGAACGAGTCGGAATGGATAGTGGTGGGTTCGCGAACGGATAGTTCCGATCACCTTTTCGGGCTCTGTCGTCGCGAAGATGAACTTGACGTGCTCCGGCGGCTCTTCGACGATCTTCAGCAGCGCGTTGAACCCCTGTGGCGTCACCATGTGCGCCTCGTCGAGAATGAAGATCTTGTAGCGATCCCGGGCCGGCGCGAACACGGCGCGCTCCCGCAGGTCGCGCGCGTCGTCGACACCGTTGTGGCTCGCGGCATCGATCTCCACGACATCCATCGATCCGCCGCCGTCTCGGCTCAGCTCGATGCAGCTCGGGCAGACACCGCACGGAGTGTCGGTGGGGCCCTCGACACAGTTGAGGCACCGGGCCAGGATCCGGGCGGATGTCGTCTTGCCGCAGCCGCGCGGTCCGCTGAAGAGATAGGCGTGGTTGACCCGGTCGTTTCGCAGCGCAGTGCGCAGCGGATCGGTCACCTGCGACTGCCCGATCAGCTCGGCGAAAGTCTCTGGCCGATAACGGCGATACAGGGCGGTGACCACCAGCCAAGACTACCGGCAGCCACCGACCGGGCCCCCGGTGTTCGCCATCGGCCGATGGCCGCACGCTGCCCGGGGATCACCGCCTCGTCCCGCTCCCGCCCGCATGACTCCTGCAGCCTGCTGCGGCCCGGATCAGGGTGCCCGGCATCTCGGGGCCCTCCCTGCCCGATCGCACGGAGTGCAGGAATTATGCGGAGGCGTACGGTGGAGGCATGCGCATAGTCATCGCCGGAGGGCACGGAAAGATCGCCCTACTTCTCTGCCGTCAGCTCGCCGATGCCGGACACGAACCGGTCGGCATCATCCGAAAGCCCGACCAGTCCGACGACCTTCGTGCCGTCGGCGCCACTCCACTGCTGCTCGACCTCGAACATTCGACGGTCGACGAACTGGCTGCCGCGCTCACGGGCGCAGATGCCACAGTCTTCGCCGCCGGAGCGGGACCGGACAGCGGCCCGGATCGCAAGCTGACCCTGGATCGCGACGGCGCGATCCTTCTCGCCGATGCCTCCGTGCGGGCCGGGGTGCGCCGAATGATCGTGATCTCATCGATGGGCGCCGATAGCTTCGACGCCTCCTCCGACGATGGATTCCAGGTCTACCTTCGAGCGAAGAGCGAGGCGGATGCCGCGGTTCGCGAGCGTGACCTCGGCTGGACCATCGTGCGCCCGGGCAGCCTCACCGACTCGGATCCCACCGGTGTCGTGACCCTGGGCGAGTCGGTCGGCCGCGGCAGCATCCCCCGAGCGGATGTCGCCGCTCTCCTCGCCGCGCTGCTGGTCGGTGGCACCGCGGTCGGCCGCCAATTCGAAGCCATCTCGGGGCAGACGCCCCTCGACGACGCGCTCGCCGCGCTGTAGCCGGGCGCGCGAAAGCGCTACCGATCGCCCGCAGCGGTGATCGATCCACCGGTCGGTTTCGCGCTAGCGCGTCACCAGCTCTTCGACCTGGCGCGCGATCTCGAGCTCCTCGTTGGTGGGGATCACCAGCACCGCGACGGGGGAACCGTCCGGGGAGATGAAACGCGGCTTCTTCGAGATGAGTTCGTTTCGGTCGTGGTCGATCGAGATGCCGAGGAACTCGAGTCCGGCGAGCGTTCGACGGCGCAGCAGCACATTGTTCTCCCCGACCCCGGCGGTGAACACCAGGGCATCGAGTCCGCCGAGATGCGCGATGTAGGCCCCGATGTACCGGCGAACGCGGTGACGATAGACCGCGAGCGCGGCTTCGGCAGTCGAATCACCCTTCGACGCGGCATCCTGCACGTCACGCATGTCGCTGGTACCGGTGAGTCCGAGAAGGCCGCTCCGGCGATTGAGGAGGGTATCCAGGTCATCGAAGTCGAGGCCGGCGTGCCGGTGCAGGTGGATCAGCACCGCGGCGTCGATGTCCCCGGAGCGCGTGCCCATCACCAGGCCCTCGAGTGGCGTCATCCCCATGCTCGTCTCGACCGAGATCCCCCCGTCGATTGCGGCGACGGATGCCCCGTTGCCGAGGTGAAGCACGATGGTCTTGAGTTCGCCGAGCGGCCGGTCGAGGAACAGCGCGGCCTGCTCGGAGACGTACTTGTGGGATGTGCCGTGGAAGCCGTAGCGCCGCACGTGATGTTCCTCCGCGAGCTCGGCATCGATCGCGTAGGTGTAGGCGGCGGCAGGCAGCGTCTGGTGAAAAGCCGTGTCGAAGACGGCCACCTGCGGCACGTCCGGCAACGCCTTCCGTGCCGCCCGGATGCCCTGGAGGTTCGCCGGGTTGTGGAGCGGCGCGAGGGCGGAGAGCTGGTCGATCTGCGACTCCACCTCGGCAGTCACGACTGTCGCGCGATCGAAAATCGATCCGCCGTGCACCACCCGGTGGCCGACGGCGACGATCTCGTCCGCCGACCCCAGCCTCTCGAGCACCTGCCGCATCCCGGCCTCATGGTCTTCCACTCCGGAACCGGGCTCGCCGATCCGCTCGATGAGGCCGCTGAGGGCCACGTGCTCGGTCTCGACGTCGATGAGCTGGTACTTGATCGAGGACGAGCCGGAGTTGACGACGAAGATCTGGGTCACGCTGTGTCCGTTCGGATGGGGGTCTCGATACGCTCGTCGGAGCTCGCTACTCGACCAGCAGGGTATTCGCGCACTACTCGACCAGTTGGAGCGTCTGGGCCTGGATCGCCGTGATGGCCACCGTGTTCACGATGTCCTGCACGAGCGCGCCTCGCGACAGGTCGTTGATGGGCTTGCGGAGGCCCTGTAGCACGGGACCGATCGCCACCGCGCCGGCGCTGCGCTGAACGGCCTTGTAGGTGTTGTTGCCGGTGTTGAGGTCGGGGAAGATGAATACCGTCGCCCGGCCGGCCACCTGCGAATCCGGCATCTTCGACTTGCCGACAGCGATGTCGACGGCGGCGTCGTACTGGATCGGCCCCTCCACGAGCAGGTCCGGCCGCCGCGAGCGCACCAGCTCCGTGGCCGTGCGCACCTTGTCGACGTCGGCCCCGGCACCGGAGGCTCCGGTGGAATACGACAGCATCGCGATTCGCGGCTCGATCTGGAACTGCTGGGCGGTGGTCGCCGAGGAGATCGCGATGTCGGCGAGCTGGTCGGCATTCGGATCCGGGTTCACCGCACAGTCGCCGTAGACGAGCACTCGGTCTTCGAGACACATCAGGAACACGCTCGAGACGACCGAGACCCCGGGATTGGTCTTGATGATCTCGAAACCGGGCCGGATGGTGTGCGCGGTGGTGTGGGCGGCACCCGAGACCATTCCATCGGCAAGCCCGAGGTGCACCATCATCGTGCCGAAGTAGGAGACGTCGGTGACGGTCTCGCGGGCCTCTTCGAGTCGCATTCCCTTGTGTGCGCGCAGCCGTGCGTATTCCTCGGCGAACCGCTCCCGCAGCTCCGGATCGAACGGGCTCAGGATGGCGGCCTCCGCGATGTCGAGTCCCAGGTCGGTGGCGCGCGCCCGGATCTCCGACTCGTCACCGAGGATCGTGAGGCGAGCGACCCCGCGGCGCAACAGAGTGGAGGCGGCTCGCAGGATGCGGTCGTCGGTGCCCTCCGGCAGCACGATGTGCTGGGGATTCGCGCGCGCCTGGTCGAGCAGGTCGTATTCGAACATGAGCGGCGTCACCACATCGGAGCGACTCACATCGAGCAGGCGCAGCAGAACATCGGCATCGACGTGCTGTTCGAAGAGCGCGAGGGCGGTGTCGTACTTGCGGGGCGATTCGGGGGCGAGGCGCCCCCGGGTCTGCGTGATCCGCAGGGCGGTGTCGTAGGTCCCGAGCGAATTGCGGATGATCGGAAGTGAGTTGTCGAGTCCGTCGATGAGCAGCGCGATCTGGGGCAGCATCTCGAAGCCCCCGTTGAGGATGATCGCGGAGACGGAGGGGAAGGTCTCGGCCGCGTTCGCCATGAGCACCGCCAGCAGTACATCGGCCCGGTCTCCCGGCACCACGACCACTCCGCCTTCGATGAGGCGGGTGAGCACGTTCTCCATCGACATGGCGGCGACGACGACGCCGAGCGATTCCCGGCCCAGGAGCGCGGGGTCGCCCTTGATCAGGGTGCCGTCGACGGCCTCCATGAGCGAGGCGATGCTCGGGGCGATGAGGAAGCGGTCTTCCGGGATGGCCCAGACCGGCAGTCGATCGCTCTCCTCCTCCACCGCCGCGATGATCTCGTCGATCCGCTGCGGATCGGCACGGTTGACCACGATGCCGAGCACGTGGGCGTGGGCGCTGTCCAGCTCCTGACGGGCGAGGGTGAAGACCTGGCGCAGGTCGTCAGGACTGCGACTGCCCGCGGCATCCGATTGCTGTCCGCCGAGGACGAGGAGCACCGGGGCCCCGAGGTTGGCGGCGATGCGCGCATTGAATCCGAGCTCGGTGGGGCTGCCGACATCCGTGTAGTCCGAACCGAGGATGACGACGGCGTCACACTGCCGCTCGACCGCCTTGAAGCGCGACACGATCTCACTGAGGGCCGCCTCCGGGTCGGCGTGCACGTCGTCGTAGCTCACACCGACGCACTCGTCGTAGTCCAGGTCGACGCCGTCGTGAGCGAGCAGCATCTCGAGCACGTAGTCGCGCTCGTCACTCGAGCGGGCGACCGGGCGGAACACACCGACCCGCTCGGTCTCATGGCTGAGGGTGTCGAGCATTCCGAGGGCCACCGTCGACTTGCCGGCATGCCCTTCGATGGAGGTGATGTAGATGCTGCGGGTCACGAGGCCAGCCTAGGCTCCACAGGTGTGCAGTGGCCGTGCCCTTAACTGAAGTGACTCCTCGCGCACCCGCCAGAGCCCGGTTACCCTTGCTACGTTTCCGTCCTGGGGGAGTTGGCCTGGATGGCGCCACGCGAGGAGCCACTGACAGTTTAGCCGGTCAGATCAGACGGCGTGATGTGCGGCCCGAGGTGAGCGTCGCTACCGTATGGGGCCCGCGATCGTCCTCGGCCCCGGTCCGGGTCGGGTACGATATTGCGAGGCCTGAAGCTCGGGCCGCCCAGGAGAATTCGCCTAGTGGCCTATGGCGCACGCTTGGAAAGCGTGTTGGGTGCAAGCCCTCGGGGGTTCGAATCCCCCATTCTCCGCGCAGGACGTGTCACCCCGCCCGACGGGAATCGGACGGAAGTACAGCGCTACTAGGAGCGCTGGAATCGGCATCGCCCTGTCGCTGCGCCAGTGATCGGCGCTTTCGGGGAGATCGCGTGTCGGATGCGAACGACAGTAACGTCGAAGTCTGGCTTCGACCCCGGCGCAGCCTCCTGTGGAGCGGCATCCTGATCTTGATCATCGTGCCGATCCCGATCGTCGCGATGCTCGTCACCCTCGGCCTTCCCAGCGGGTCCTGGCGGGTGTCAGCGATCACCGAGGCTCTCGTCATCGTTCTGTTCTTCGTCGGTCTCTACCTCCTGAGGACGACCTATGTGGTCATCTCTGCCGACCACTTCACCGAACGTGGGTTCTTCCGCCCCGCGGTGGTCACTCCGATTTCTGAGGTGAGGTCGATGGTTCTCGCCCAGACCTTCAGTTCCTCATCGAGCGAGACCCTTCCGCAACTGATTCTGCGCAACGCCCGGGGGGAGCGGATCCTGCGAATGCGCGGAGTCTTCTGGACGGAAGAGTCCATGCGCCAGGCCGCGACCGCGATCGGCACTCCTCTCGAGGAACCGGCCGAGCCGCTCACCTCGAAGCAGTTCTTCGAGCTGTACGCGGGAACCGCCTACTGGTTCGAGAACCGCCGCAGTCTCACCATCGGCGTCATCGTGCTGATCGGCCTGGTCTGCATCGGGATCGTGCTCGGCCTCATGGTGCTGCTCGGTCTGCCCTTCGTCGCCTGAGCCTCTCCCTCGACAGCCTCAGCGGCGCCGCAGCGTGCCGAAGATGCCCTTCACCACCGAGTTCACTATCGACTTGCCGGCGGATGATCCGAGGAAGTCGGTGATCGGATTCTTCTCCGCCCGCGGGGCCGGCGCCCGGCGGCTCGTGGTCGAGGAGGCACGCGGCTGGGACTTCTGGGCGTCGCGCAGCATCCGCTCGTAATCGGCCTGTTGCTGTTTCGCCGCCGCCGCCTGCTCTGCCGCAGTGTTCGCCGCCGCTGCCGTCGCCGCCGCTGCCGCGAGTTTGCGCCCGAGCATCTCCGTGGCCGATTCGTTGTCGATTGCCGTGCCGTATTTGGGCAGAAGAATGGATGACGCGATCGTCGCCTCGATCAGCTCCGGAGCGCTCGGCGACATCGCGCCCTGTGGCGCCCGGAGCCGTGTCCACGCGACCGGTGTCGGTGCGCCCTTCTCGCCCATGACCGTGACGATCGCCTCCCCGGTGGCGAGGGTGGTGAGCACGCTCCCGAGGTCGTAGTCGGAGTTCGGGTAGGTGGAGACCGTCGCCTTGAGAGCCTTAGCGTCATCCGGGGTGAAGGCACGCAATTGGTGCTGGATGCGCGATCCGAGCTGGGCGAGCACGTCGCCGGGCACATCCTTGGGCGTCTGCGTCACGAAGACGATGCCGACTCCCTTCGACCGGATGAGCCGCACCGTCTGGGTGATCGAGTCGAGGAAGTCCTTCGATGCGTTCTTGAAGAGCAGATGGGCCTCGTCGAAGAAGAACACGAGTTTGGGCTTGTCGAGGTCTCCGACCTCCGGCAGGTCGTTGAACAGGTCGGCGAGCAGCCACATCAGGAAGGTGGAGTAGAGCTCGGGCTTGTCCTGCACCCCCGGCACCTCGAGCAGGCTGATGATCCCGCGGCCGTCCGGGTGGGTGCGAAGGAAGTCGGCGGTGTCGATCTCCGGCTCGCCGAAGAATACGTCGGCACCCTGGTCGGCGAAGGTGATCAGCTCCCGCAGGATCACTCCGACCGTTGCGCTCGAGAGCCCGCCGAGACCGGTGAGCTCGCCCTTTCCGTCGGCACTGGTGAGATAGCTGAGCACGGCCCGGAGATCGGAGAGATCGACGAGCGGCAGTCCGGCCTGGGCCGCGTAGTGGAACACCAGCCCCAGAGAGGACTCCTGGGTGCCGTTGAGACCGAGCACCTTCGAGAGCAGCAAGGGGCCGAAACCCGAGACTGTTGCGCGGACGGGCACCCCCTTGCCCACCCCTCCGAGGGCGAAATACTCGGTGGGGAAGGATGCTCCGGTCCAGTGCTGACCGATGCCGTTGGTGCGATCGATGAGCTTGGGATTCTCCGCGCCGGCCGTCGCCACCCCGGACAGGTCACCCTTGATGTCCGCCGCGAAGACGGGCACTCCCGCCGCAGCGAGCTGCTCGGCGAGCACCTGCAGCGTGCGGGTCTTGCCGGTGCCGGTGGCTCCCGCGACGAGGCCGTGCCGATTGAGCATCGCGATCGGGATGCGCACTTGCACCCGCGGCTGCGCATCCCCGTTGACGAGGGCGCCGATCTCCAGCACGGTGCCGCTGAAGGCGTAGCCGGAACGGATCACTTCGACGGCGGCCGCATCGAGGGGTCCGGCGGGTGAGTGGGACGCGGTGGGGGGACTCGCTGGCGCGGCGGCTGCCTCGGGAGGGTTGGCGGTCGCGGCGGCAGGCTGCGCGGGCGCGGCGGCCGCCTCGGGAGGGTTGGCGGGCGCGGCGGCCGGCTGCGCGGGCGTCGCTGGCGACGCTTCTGGGGGCGTCGAAACTGGAGGCTGCGCTGCTGCGGCGGGCGGCTGTGCAGCTGCGGCTGGCGGCTGTGCAGCGGCAACCGGAGCGCTTGCTCTTTCCGCAGCGAGGGCCGCCTCGGCATCCGCAAGGGCCTTCTTCGCAGCTTCGACCAGGGCAGCAGCATCCGTCATGTCGCCAGCATACTGACCCACCCCGTCAGGCTCTACAGTTGCCGGGCGTGCGCGGACAGTCATACTCAACCGTCACAAACGGCTCCCTCATAGCGCCGAACGGGCAGATTGCGACGGACCGAACGCCGCTTCACTCCCACCTCCAGGGGCCGTGGCCGCCCACCCGTCACAAACCGCTCCCCCACAGCGCCCACCGAGCAACCTGTGACGGATCGGCGAGGCGCCCCGCGCACTGCTCCCGCGCAGACTCGCGGGTGCTGCACAGCGCCCACCGAGCAACCTGTCACGGATCGGCGAGGTACCCCGCGCACTGCTCACGCGCAGACTCGCGGGTGCTGCCACAGCGCCAACACCAGCCCACCCGTCACAAACTGCTCCCCCAGAACGCCCAACGAGCAAACTGTGACGGATGGGCGGGCTAGTCCCCCGCTCAGCCCGCGCGCAGCACCTCGACCGGTCGCTGTGCCCAGGCTCCGAGCAGCTCTTCTCGCACCGTCACTCCGCTCCCCGGACCGGTCGGCACGGTGAGCCGACCGTCGTGGAGCACGAACGGCTCGGTGAGGTCCTCAGCGAAGTAGCGGTCGGATGCCGAGGTGTCGCCCGGCAGCGTGAATCCGGGCAGCGCGGCGAGGGCGACATTCGCGGCACGGCCCACCCCGGTCTCCAGCATCCCTCCACACCAGACCGGAACGCCCTGCTCGACGCACGCATCGTGCAGAGCGAGCGCCTCGAGGTAGCCGCCCATGCGACCCGCTTTGATGTTGATGATGCTGGTGGCCCCACGATCGATCGCGTCGAGCGCGAGCTCGGTGTTGACGATCGACTCGTCGAGGCACACCGGAGTGGAGATGGCCCCGGCCAGAGAGACGTGCGAGCGGATGTCGTCCTCCACGAACGGCTGCTCGATGAGCAGCAGGTTGTACTCGTCGAGCCGCCGGAGATGATCGAGGTCGAGCAGCGTGTAGGCGGTGTTCGCGTCGACCTGGAGCAGGGCATCCGTGCCCAGCAGATCGCGCACTGCGGCAACCGGTTCGAGGTCCCACCCCGGTTTGATCTTGAGCTTGATCCGACGGTATCCCTGCGACACATACAGCGATACCTCGTCGAGCAGCGCCGGGATGGTCGGCGAGATGCCCACCGAGACACCGCAGTCCACCTCGGTACGTTCGGCGCCGAAGTAGCTCGCGAAACTGGTATCGACGGCGCGCAATTGGGCGTCGAGCACCGCTGTCTCCACGGCAGCCTTCGCCATGCGATGTCCGATGACGAAGGCGAAGAGTGCCGCGACACCCTCCGCCGTGACATCATCGGCCGCGAGCATTGCCGGGCCGAGATAGTGACGGATCACGTCTTCGCATCCGTCGACGTACTCGCTCGAGTACACCGGATCCGTTCCCGCGACGCACTCGCCCCAGCCGTCTCCGACATCGGTCCGCACGCGAACCATCAGCACCTGACGCCCGGTCTGGCGACCGAACGAGGTCTCGAACGGACGCACCAGCGGGACGGCCAGACGGTGAAGTTCCAGCGATCGGACTCTCACACCGCCACGGTGCGGTCGTCGAGGCCCCATTCCTGGCCGTATCCGTCATCCGCTTCGGGGCGAGCCATCAGCTCGAGAAACGGCTCGGCGTCGAACGCCTCCGGGCCGAGAACACCGGTGCCCGACCAGGCTCCGGAGGCGAGTAGTTCCAGCGCGATCACCGGGTTCAGCGCGGTCTGCCAGACCACGCACTGAGCCTCGTATTCGGCCATCGTCCACTCGTTGTCAGCCACGTGATACAGGTACACGGCCTTCGGCGCCCCATCGAGCCCGCGTCCGGTCACCCACAGTCCGGCGCAGGTCTTGCCGCTCATCCGTGGCCCGAGGGTTGCCGGATCGGGCAGTCCGGCCGCGACCACATCGCGCGGGGCAACCTCGACCGGGCCGTTGCCGGAGCGCACGCGCACCGGCGCTGTCTTGTCCAGCCCGAGCTGATGCAGCGTCTTGAGGATGCCGATGAATTCGTTGCCGAGACCGTACTTGAAGGTCGCGCGCTTGGCGTCGACCCACCGCGGCATGAGCAGCACCTCCTCGTGCTCCACGTTCACGCACTCGACGGGGCCGATGCCGCCGGGGAAGTCGAAGACCTCCGGCTCGCTGAATGGCTCGGTGGTGTACCACCCGCGATCCTTCTCCCAGATCACCGGGGGGTTCAGGCACTCCTCGATCGTGGTCCAGATGCTGAAGGAGGGCGCGAAGATCTCGTTGCCGAGATCGTCACGCACCACGAGGTTCGCGCCATCGCGCACTCCGAGTTCGTCGATCTCGGTGAACAGGTGGTCGGCGGCATAGCGGGCGAACACGTCGCTCAGCCCCGGCTCGACTCCCATGCCCACGAGGGCGAGGCGACCGGCGGTCTCCCAGTCGGGTGCCTGCGCGAACTGGTCGTCGCCGAGCTTAACGCCGGTCTCGGAATACGGTTCGGTGGGATGCGGCTCGGACAGGCTCATCGCCATGTCGAGGTAGTCCGCTCCGGCGGCGAGGGCGCCCGCGAAGATCGTCGGCACGAACTTCGGCTCCACGGCGTTCATCACGTGGCTGATGCTGTGCGCTGTCGCCACCGCCGCCACGTCATCCGGGTCGGAGGCATCGATCTTTGCGGCGACGAAACGGTCCCCCTGTGGGCCGTGCTTTGCCTCGATCCAGGCGATCGTCGCCTCGGCGCGGGCGAGGTCGTAGTCGCACACGACCATGGTCTCGAAAAAGGTTCGGCGGGCGGCGATCTTCGCGATCGCATTGCCGACGCCTCCGGCGCCGACGAGGAGGATTCTCATGCCATAACGCTAGCGGGTGGTTGCCGGTTCGGTCTCGGTCGGTTTGACGGGCCCGATGCGCCGCTCCCGCTCGATGAGCAGCCGATGGGCGAGGGGCGCCCAGACGATCACGGCGACGGCGCTGCCGAGCACGAGACCGCCGATGGTGTCGCTCAGCCAGTGCGCGCCGAGGTAGGTGCGGCTGAGCAACATGATGACCGTATAGACGGTGCCCGCGGCCCAGATCCAGACCCGACGGAGCACGAGCGCGAGCACCACCGCCATCGTCGCCGCGTTCGCGGTATGCCCGGAGGGGAATGAACCGGGATCCGCGGTGACCAGGATGTCTTGCGGACGCGGTCGATCGAAGGTGCTCTTGAGAAGCTGCACGAGGCCCGCGCTCACGATCGTCGCGATCAGGAAGTAGAGAGCGGCCCACTTCATCCGGAACAGCAGGAAGAGCAGCGAGATGGCGATCGGCACGATGAAGACGCCGATGATTCCAGCGCCGATGTTGTTCATCACCAGTGCCGGCACGGTCCAGAACGGCGAGCGGTGTTCCACCAGCTCACCGAGGAAGGCGAGATCGAAGGAGAACGGGAGATTGTTGTCGCGGTAAGCGATGATCGCGCCGAGAGCAGCGACGAGCAGCACCGCCATGCCGCCGCTCACCAGCGGCCAGCGGCGGCTGACGCGCGCAGCCTGTTGCTCGGGAGCGGACGCGGGTCGAACGACTTCAGCCATACGGTAACGCTACAGAACAACCCGGAAATGGATCGAGGGCTTGCTTTCTCAGTGTCCGAGTGCGGGTACGGTGCGCGGGCGCACGACGAACCAGAGTGCGAGCACGGAGATCGCAGCCGTCGACGCCATGACAGTTCCCATCGGCACCGCGTTGTGGATGCCGAACAGGCCGACGATCGGCGAGATCAGCCCGGCGAGCCCGAAGTTCACGGCTCCGAGAACGGATGCCGCGGTCGCGGCCTCCCCCGCGTGATTGACCAGTCCGAGCACCTGCACGAGCGGGAAGCCGAAACCGCAGGCGGCGATGAAGAACCACAGGGGGATGAGGATGCCGAGCAGCCCGACATGCAGCGAGTCGAGCACCACGATCGTCAGCGACGAGACGAGCAGCACGGCCGTCGAACAGGCGAGGATCCACTGCGGACCGATCCGGCGGGCCAGCCGCGAACTGATCTGCACGCCCGCGACGACGCCGAGCGAATTGATGGCGAACAGCAGCCCGAACTGCTGGGCGGAGAGCCCGTAGACGTCCTGGAACAGGAACGATGACGCGGAGAGGTAGGCGAAGAGCCCCGAGAAGCTCATCGCCCCGATGATGGCCACACCGACGAAGACCCGGTCGCTGAAGATCGCCCCGTACCTCTCGCGGGCCGTGCTGTGCCCGCGGTCGGCGCGTCGATCCCGTGGCAGGGTCTCGACGATGAAGAACACCGCGGCGATCACCACCAGCACGCCGTAGGCCGTGAGGAAGACGAAGATGCCCCGCCAGTCGACGAAGCGCAACAGCTGAGAGCCGATCACCGGCGCGAGGATGGGCGCGAGTCCGCTCACGAGGGCGAGCCTCGACAGCATCCGCACGAGGGGCACCCCGCCGAACAGGTCTCGCACCAGAGCCATCGCCACCACTCCTCCGGCCGCAGCGCCCATCCCCTGCAACACCCGGAAGAGTCCCAGCCAGACGATGTCGGGTGAGAGGGCAGCGCCGAGGCTGGCGAGCACGTGAACCGAGCTCGCCACGATGAGCGGGATCCGTCGGCCCACCTTGTCACTCCACGGACCGACGAGCAGCTGGCCGACACCGAAACCGAGGGTCGTTGCCGTGAGCGTCAGTTGGATGAGTGCCTTCGATACCCCGAGATCGCTCTGGAGGTCCGGGAATGCGGGAAGGTACAGATCCACGGTGAACGGCCCGAGTGCGGTGAGCGCTCCGAGCACGAGCACGTAGACGAGGCGCTGGCGCCGGGACAGGGAGTCGCCGGGGTGCAGGGTCGTGGTCACTTAGAGGGACAACCGGCTCGGCCGCGGACTATTCCCAAAGCCACAGAGAGCTCGGGTCGGCGACAAGGGCCGAGTCGCCGGAGAGGATCACGGATCACCCCTACCTCCGGGTGAGCGAACCACCGGCCCTCACCCGGGACACTGCATCGATCGTCGCGGCGAGGATGAGCACGCCTCCCGTGACGAGGAAGTTGACGCCGCCGGGAAGATTGAGAAGTCCGAGCCCATTGGTGATGACCGCGATCACCAGAGCGCCGATCGCGCCGTGGATGAGTCGTCCGCGACCGCCGAAGAGGCTGACCCCGCCGACCACCGCCGCGGCTACTCCGCTGAGCACGATGTCCCGGCCGAACGCTGCATCCACCGATCCGACCTTGCTCGCGCTGAAGACCCCCGATATCACCGCAAGGGTCGAGCAGACGGCGAAGGCAGCCCACTTGATGCCGACCACCTTGATACCGGAGCGACGAGCGGCCTCGGGATTGCCGCCGACGGCGTAGAGGTAGCGACCGAACTTGGTGCGGTCGAGCACGAAAGTACCGATCCAGAGGATTAACAGGGTGATGGGCACCACTATCGGCACCCCAGAGACGGCCAGGAATCCGGTGCCTCGATTTTGGCTGAGGAGGGCGATGACCACCCCGCCGATGACAGCGATCACGGCGAGACGGATCCACAGCAACGAGATCGTGCGGTTGGCAACGCCCGCGCGCGTTCGTCGACGTCGATCGAGGAGCGTCGTCACCAGGGAGATCGCGAGGATGACGGCGAGCATCATCCATCCTCCCCACACCGGAAGATTGCTGTTCTGGATCGCGAGGATCTCCGGCTGCTGAATGCGGTAGAGCCCCCCGTCACCGATGATGATCAGCTGGAGCCCCTGGAACCCGAGGAACAAGCCGAGAGTCACGACGAATGAGGGAATCCCGACCCGCGCGACGAAGAACCCGATGAACAGGCCGATCGCCAATCCGGTGGCCAGGGAGATCAGCAGGGCGAGGATCCAGTTCATCGCAATGCCGCCGGGGTTCGACAGAACCACGAAGAGGGACATCGCCACGCCCGACGTGACTCCCGCAGAAAGGTCGATCTCTCCCAGCAGGATAACGAAGACCAGAGCCATCGCGAGCATCACCAGTGTCGCCGCCTGGGTGAGCAGGTTGGCGAAGTTCCGTTCGGTCAGGAAGTACGGGCTGAGCGCGGTGAAGAGCACGCACAGCACGACGAATCCGGCGACCGCGGGGAGCGCGCCCATCTCGCCGCTGCGGATGCGTTGCACGTACGCGGTCGCCTGGTCGCGGAGCCCACCATCCTGTCCGCTACCGATCGGGCCCGGCGCGCTCGCCTCGGCCACCCGGGAATCGGACGAGGGGAGCGAGCTCATGCCGGCACCCCCGTGTAGGTCTTGCTTCCGGTGATGTATCCGACGACATCGTCGCTGGTCGTCTGCGAGGTCTCCACCGAAGCCACCATCTGACCCAGATAGAGCACGTTGATGTAGTCGGCGACGTGGAAGACATCGACGAGATTGTGGCTGATCATGAGCACTCCGACGCCACGCTCGGCCAACCTCGTGACCAGAGCAAGCACCTGTTCCGTCTGCGCCACCCCCAAGGCGGCCGTCGGTTCGTCGAGGATGACAACCTTCGCCGACTTGAGGACAGAGCGGGCGATTGCGACCGTTTGACGCTGCCCTCCCGACAATGACGACACCTTCTGACGCACGGATTTGACGGTGCGAACTGCGAGGGACTGGAGCGTCTCTGACGCCTCGCGTTCCATCTTCCCCTCATCGAAGGTGCCGAACTCCGTCTCTTCGCGACCGAGGAACATGTTCTGGACGATGTCGAGGTTGTCGCACAGCGCGAGGTCCTGGTACACGACTTCGATGCCGAGATGAGTGGCCTCGCGAGGATTGTGGAGGGCTACCTCAACCCCCTCGAACCGCACTTCGCCCTCGTCGTAGGGCTGAACACCGGCCAGCCCCTTGATGAGAGTGGATTTCCCCGCCCCGTTGTCACCGACCAGGGCGGTGATTTTGCCCGGGTAGACCTTCAGCGAGACCCCTTTGAGCACACTCACCGGCCCGAAGCTCTTCTTGACATTGGTCAATTCGATGATCGGCTCATCCATGACAGTTCCTTTCCGTTGACACCGCTGACGTCGGTGCTGCGGCGATGCGATGGTCATCGCATCGCCGCAGCACCAGAAAGACCCCGCGCCGTGAACCACACGAACCCGGCGCGGAGCTTCCTGTTGGGCGACCCCCTGAGGGGTCGGTGGTTGGCCTACTTCACGCCGTTCTTCGTGCATGCAGCAGCCACATCAGCGGTGCAGATGTCGGACGCCTTCGCGTCTCCCGCGTCGACGACGCTCTGCACCTTGTCGGCGGTCACCAGGATCGGAGTGACAGCGATGAACGGCTTGCCGTAGAGCTGGGTGGCGGCAGCCGGCTTCTTGCCCTTCAGCAGCTGGATCGCCAGGTCAGAAGCTGCACTCGCCTCCAGCTTGAACGGCTTGTACACCGTCGCAGCCTGCTTGCCGAGCAGCACGTTCTGCAAACCGGCGACCGATGCATCCTGTCCGGAAACCGGCACGGTGAGACCGTTCTTGTCGAGGATGGTGATGACACCGGCGGCGTTGGTGTCGTTGGCAACCCACACCGCATCGACCTTGCCGCCGAGCGAGGTCAGTGCCTGTTCGAAGTTGGTCGCCGACTTGTCGCCGTCCCAGACTCCGACCGGTTCCGCCGCTGGCTTGATCCCGGCATCGCCCATCACCTTGGCGGCGCCATCGTGGAACAGCTTCGCGTTACCGTCCGTGGGGTCACCACCCATGTACACCACCACCGCGCTCGCGGAGTCCTTGCCTGCCGCCTTGAGGCCGTCGACGATCGACTGCCCCTCGAGGGCACCGACCTTCTCGTTGTCGAAGGAGACGTAGTAATCGGCGAGCATCGAGGGCGAGTCCTTCGACCCTGTAGTGATGGGTCGGTCGTAGGCGATCACCGGGATGCCCTGCTTCTGGGCTTTCTGCGTCACGGCGACGGCCGCGCCGTTGTAGTCGACGAGGATCATCACGCCGCAGCCTTTGGTGAGCTCCTGATCGGCGAGAGTGGCGTACTTGTTGGTGTCACCCTGTGCGTTCTGGATGTCGGCGGTGAATCCCGCATCGGTGAAAGCCTTGTCGAGGGCCGGGCGGTCGCCGTTCTCCCAGCGGGGCGACGAAGACGAATCCGGAAGAATGACGCACGCCCGCTTGGCGGTATCGGAACCACCGCTGCTGTTTCCGCTCGAGGCACATCCGCTGAGCAACAGTGCTGAGGCGGATACGACGACGGCGACAGAGATCCATGAAGAAGACTTCATTTCGCTCCCTTTCTGGTCGGAAGGAATGCACTCCTCAGTGTCCACACTCTGCATTGAGCGATGGCAGATGAAGTGTGAAGCAATATCGCGCCTATCGCAACATATTCCGCTGTAACGTTTTGATAACCGATTTCGACCGGGCAGAAGACCGAGCGTGATCCCGTGCTCGATGAAACGAGTAGGTTGTGGGAATGAGCCTCGCGGAGCATCCGGCGGGAACCCGTGGGAACAGCAACGACCACGTGCGTCGACACAACCTCTCGACCATTCTGGGACTGGTTCACCGCACCCGGGGGTTGAGCCGCTCCCAGCTCACTCAGGCGATGGGTCTCAACCGATCTACCATCGCCGCACTCGTCTCCGAACTGGTCGAGCACGATCTGGTGCGCGAGGAGAGCGCGGAATCCACAAACCAGGTCGGGCGCCCCAGCCCGATGGTCAGACCGAGTTCCACCCCCGTCGGAATCGCCGTGAACCCCGAGATCGACGCCATAACCGTCGGCGTAGTCGGTCTCGGCGGCAAGGTCCTGCGCACGGAGAGGCACCAGCTCGCCAGCCCACCGACCGCGTCCGACGCCGTGCGGGTGACGGCTGAGATCCTGGAGAGACTGCGGCCCGAGCTCACCCTCGAGCATCGCATCGCCGGAGTCGGAGTGGCCGTGCCCGGGCTCGTTCGTGAGACCGATGGGCTGGTGCGCCTCGCGCCACACCTCGGCTGGCGGGGCGCACCATTCGCCGAGATGTTGCAACAGGCCACGGGCCTCCCTGTCTGGGCCGCGAACGACGCTCATCTCGGCGCGCTGGCGGAAAGCTCTTTCGGGAGCGGCAGATCGGTCTCCGATCTCATCTACGTCAACGGCGGGGCAAGCGGCATCGGTGGAGGCATCATCACCGGTGGAGTGCCACTGTTGGGCACCGCCGGATATGCGGGCGAGCTCGGCCACACCATGGTGAATCCCACCGGGATCGCCTGCCACTGTGGCGCATTCGGATGCCTGGAGACCGAGGTGCGTCGTGACCGCCTGCTCGAGGTCACGGGCCTCTCGTCGCAATCCGTCGGCCGGTTAGCCGCCGCACTCGCCTCGAGCACAGACCCGCGGGTGGCCGCCGAGGTCACGCGGCAACTCGACATGCTCATCGTCGCGCTGCGCAATGTGGTCAATCTGCTCAACCCCAAGCTCATCGTGCTCGGGGGATTCCTTGCTGCGCTTCAGTCGGCCCAGCCGGAGCGACTGCAGGATTTCGGCCGAAACAGCGCACTCGCCGCCTCATTCGACTGCGTGCAGATCATCCATTCGGAGCTCGCGGATGACCTCCTCATGATCGGCGCCGGCGAACTCGCTTTCGAATCGCTGTTGGCGGATCCGGCTGGATTTCCCCTGCGCACAGCGCCGTAGGCATCCGGCTCCGTGTGGGGGCCTCGGGAAAGCCGAGCCGCGACGGGAGCGCCGCCGACATTGCGCGGGACGAGGAATTCAGTAATATGTTCACAGATCCAACAAATCACCACCGACGTTGAAGGATAGCGATCATGACGAGCACCCCCACCCGCGACGACAAGTTCTCCTTCGGCCTGTGGACGGTGGGATACAACGGATCCGACCCCTTCGGCGGCCCCACCCGTCCCCCGCTCGACGTGGTCGAAGCCGTCACCCGCCTCGCTGAACTCGGCGCCTACGGCCTCACCTTCCACGACGACGACCTGTTCCCTTTCGGATCGTCGGATGCCGAGCGCCAGAAGCAGATCGACCGCCTCAAGCAGGCACTCTCCGACACCGGGATGATCATCCCGATGGTCACCACCAACCTGTTCAGTGCGCCCGTCTTCAAGGACGGTGGCTTCACCTCGAACGATCGCGGCGTGCGGCGCTTCGCGATGCGCAAGGCGATGCGGCAGCTCGAGCTCGGCGTCGAACTCGGCGCGAAGACCTTCGTGATGTGGGGTGGACGCGAGGGCGCGGAATACGACTCGGCCAAAGACATCCGTGGCGCGCTCGAGCGATACCGCGAGGCCGTGAATGTCTTTGCGCAGTACGTGACCGACAAGGGGTACGACATCCGGTTCGCGATCGAGCCGAAGCCCAACGAGCCGCGCGGGGACATCCTGCTGCCCACCGTCGGTCACGCCATCGCGTTCATCGAGACCCTCGAGCGTCCGGAGCTCTTCGGCGTCAACCCGGAGGTCGGACACGAGCAGATGGCCGGCCTCAACTTCACCTCGGGAATCGCGCAGGCGCTCTACCAGGGCAAACTCTTCCACATCGACCTCAATGGCCAGAAGGGCATCAAATACGACCAGGACCTGGTCTTCGGCCACGGCGACCTGGCCAATGCCTTCGCCCTCGTCGATCTGCTCGAGAATGGCGGAGCGAATGGGGGGCCGTCTTACGACGGACCACGCCATTTCGACTACAAGCCTTCTCGCACCGAGGACATCACCGGAGTCTGGGATTCCGCTGCCGCGAACATGCGCACCTACCTCCTGCTCAAGGAGCGCGCGGCGGCGTTCCGGGCGGACCCCGAGGTGCAGGATGCCCTCGCGGCATCGCGCGTCGCGCAGGTGCAGGAGACGACCCTCTCCGCCGGGGAGACCTACGACGAGCTGCTCGCCGACCGCGCCTCGTTCGAGGACTTCGACACCGATTCGTATTTCGGCGGCAAGGGCTTCGGCTTCGTGCGCCTCAACCAGCTGGCGATCGAACACCTGCTCGGCGCCCGCTGACCCCGGATCTTCATCATTCAGGAACCTGTGGGACAGATGGCGCTGGTGGGGCGCGTGGGAGAACTCCTGTCACACCGGTGCCTCCTTCACCACGGGTTCCTGAATAATGCACCTATACGAGCGGAGTAGACAGGCATGACACTGGTCGCCGGGGTCGATTCGTCGACCCAGAGCTGCAAGGTGGTGATTCGCGACGCCGGCACCGGTGAGGTGGTCCGCTCCGGCCGAGCCACCCATCCCGCCGGCACAGAGGTGGATCCCGCGGCCTGGTGGGATGCGCTGCTCGCGGCGATCGACGACGCTGGCGGCCTCTCCGACGTCGCCGCTGTCTCCATCGCGGGCCAGCAGCACGGCATGGTCGTGCTGGATGTCGAGGGCCGCGTCATCCGCCCCGCCCTGCTTTGGAACGACACCCGCTCCGCTCGCGCCGCGACGGATCTCATCGCCGAGGTCGGCGCCGAGGACTATGCGCAGCGCACCGGTCTCGTTCCCGTCGCGAGCTTCACGGCGACCAAACTCCGGTGGCTGCGCGACAACGAGCCCGAGAACGCGGCCCGGGTCGAGGCGGTGGTGCTTCCCCACGACTGGCTCACCTGGCGACTGCGCGGCTTCGGACCCGCCGATGAGACCGTCGGCGGACCGCGGCTCGAAGAGCTGATCACCGACCGTTCCGATGCGAGCGGCACCGGGTATTGGAATCCGAACACCGGGCGGTACGACCGCGAGCTGCTCGAGCTCGCTCTGGGGCATGCGGCGATGCTCCCGCGCGTGATGAAGCCCGGGGCGCGCGGTGGCGAGACCGCCGCGCTGCCCGCCCACGGCATCCGCGGCGGGCGGGTCATCGGGGTGGGCGCCGGCGACAACGCTGGCGCCGCACTCGGGCTCGGTGCGGGCCCCGGCGATGTCATCGTCTCGATCGGCACGAGCGGCACGGTCTTCGCCGTCACCGAGACCGTGTCGACTGACTCCTCCGGCACCGTGGCCGGTTTCGCGGATGCCAGCGGCGCATTCCTTCCGCTGGTCGCCACCCTGAACGCTGCACGCGTGCTCGACGCGGTCGCCGGGTTGCTCGGGGTGGACCACGCAGAACTCGGGATGCTCGCCCTGCAGGCGCAGCCCGGGGCGGGCGGCGTGGTGTTGCAGCCCTATTTCGAGGGCGAGCGCACCCCCAACCTGCCCGATGCCACGGCGACGCTCTTCGGTCTCACCCTCACATCGGCCACCCGCTCCGACCTCGCCAGATCCGCCATCGAGGGGATGCTGTGTGGGCTCGCCGACGGGCTCGACGCGATCCGAGCGCAGGGCGTCGACGCCCGGCGCATCCTCCTCATCGGCGGCGCGGCGCAGAACGAAGCGGTCTCGACGATCGCCGCCCAGGTGTTCGACATCCCCGTCGAGGTGCCCACCCCGGGGGAGTACGTGGCTCTCGGTGCCGCGCTCCAGGCCGCGTGGGCCCTCAGCGGCACGCGTCCGGATTGGCCGCTCCAGTTCTCAGCGCGCCCGGCCCACGACACCCTCGCGATCATCCGCGAGCAGTACGCCGCGCGGCGCTGATCGGCTGGACTTCGTCAGGTGAGTCGTCGCAGCAGCACGACCCGAACCTCGTGCCCGATGTCTTTGCCGAGCTTCTTGCGCAACGGTGCGCTGACGGACAGCATGAGTTCGCCCGACCCTGTGGGCATCAGCCCGATGTCCTCCACGAGCACTCCATCGACCGTTGCGTCGACGCGCACCGACCGCAGGCTGCCGAACACGTCCCTGCTGCCGGGAATCTCCACCGCAGACCAGATCTCCCCCTTGACGGGTACGCCGATCGCGCCCGAGAAGGCGTAGTCGAGGGAGACGGGTTGATCCAGCCGGCCGCTCATGCGATCACTCTAGGCCTCACCCCGGGCGTCCCGCTCACCCCACAACCTCGTCCTTCCCCCGCGCGCCACGGAGCCCTACTGTAAAGAGATGAATACTCGACTTGGCGCCGGATTCGCCGCGCTGCTTGCGGGCACTGCACTCCTCGCCGGCTGCAGCAGCACAGCCGGCGGCGACACCCCTTCGTCGATCAAGCCGCTAGAGTTCCGTCTCGTCACGTCATCGGTGGACGGACCCTGCGATGCTCCGGCTCTCACCACCGCTGGCGCGGGGAGGGCGTGCGACACGGCCGACACGATGACCTACGAGTTGGGCAGGTCGCTGGGTACGGTCACCCCGACCTCCGTCACCTCCCCCACGGACCAGGGATCGGCGCACTCGGTCATCCTCGAGCTGAGCACCGCCGACAGCAGCACGCTCGGCACGGTATCCGGCGGTGCCATCGGCAAGAATCTGGCGATCCTCCTCGACGGCCGGGTGCTCTCCGCGCCACTTGTCGCAGCACCGATCACCACCAGCCCGCTCGCACTCGCCTTCGGAAGCGCCTCCCAGGCCGAGCAGACCGCTGCAGCGATCAAGGGAGCGGGGACTCCCTGATCCGACGGTGACTCGGGCGCAGCTGAGTTGCACCGAGGCTAGCCCTGGCGTCACCGAATGAGGTGCCGGTCTTCCCCGTGGACGGATGTCATGGCCGGGCAGTTCGGATCAGCTCCAGCACCTGATTCACGGGGCCGCGCGCAAACGGTAGCCGCGCGAGGGGGAGGACCGTGCCGATTAACCGGGCGACTCCCTTCGCCAGGGCCCGGCTCTTGGCCTGCCCCTCGGAGGTGTCGTAGACCCAGTACAGGGTGAGCCCCATGTAGGCGAGCCAGAGCAATTCGGGCAGCTGTCGCTTGAGGTCGACGGGAATTGCATTCGTCGAGCCATCGACGACCTCCTGGAAGACCTCGATGGCCATAGCGCGAGGTCCAGCCGAGTCGGCTCCGAACGGACTGACCGCGGAGGTCGGAGAGATCGCCGCCGCGAGGAATCCCGCGGCCGAGTCGTGGTACGGACCGGTTGCATCCATACCGCACAGAAGCGCGACCTCGAGTCGTTTGGCGATATCGGTCGAGGCGCCGAACTCCGCGTGAACTCGCTCGAGGTGGTCTCCCTGCACCCGCAGGTAGAGCTCCTGCACGAGGTGGTTCTTCGTGGGGAAGTAGTAGTACGCGTTCCCGACCGAGATACCAGCCTCCTCTGCAATCAAGCGGATGGTCGTCTGGTCGTAGCCGCGCTCGCGGAATGACTCGATCGCGGTCTCCGTGATCTTCGCCCGAGTGTCATCGCTTTTGGACATCGGTCCATCTCCCCGCTCACGGCGTCGAATCCGCGTCTCAGTCAATCTCAACTCTAGTCGTTTCGAACTCGTTCAAAAACTTATTGAACATGTTCGAAAACTGCGCCATACTGATCCCATCACCGGGCAATTCCGGCTCGGCGTGACACCCCACCCCGGGGCCTCAGCGGCAACAAGAGAGTAGGGACCGGATCATGCGCATCGCAATCACAGGCGGAACCGGATTCGTGGGCAGACACCTCGCAGCGCGGCTCGACCCTGTGCACACAGTCGTCATCTCCCGCCGGACAGGCGTCGACCTGGAGAACGTCGAAGCACTCGCTCGAGCCTTCACCGGCTGCGATGCCATCGTGCACGCCGCGGGGATCAACCGGGAAATGGGCAACCAGACCTTCCAGCGCGTGCATGTCGATGGCACACGCGCCGTCGTGGAGGCGGCGACGCTCGCCGGCGTGAAACGAATCGTAATGGTCAGCTTCCTGCGAGCCCGTGCCGACTGCGGGTCTGGCTATCACGAGACCAAGTGGGCTGCGGAGGAACTGATCCGGCAGTCGGGGATCGCCCACACCATCCTCAAGGCATCCATGATCTACGGACCGGGCGACCACATGGTCGACCACGTCAGCCGCGCGGTGAAGACGTGGCCGATCTTTGCGACTGTCGGCTTTCGCGATCGAACCGTGCGCCCGATCCCCATCGACGACTTCGTGGCGGTGATGCTGGCCGCGCTGCAGGGTCGGATCCCCGAGCCAACGGTGGCCGTGATGGGCGCCGAGGAACTGCCGCTCAGTGACGCTGTGCGACGGATCGCGCAGGTCGTCGGGCGCCGTCCGCTCTTCGTCGCGGTGCCGGTCTGGTCGATCCGCACGCTCGCACAGGTGACCGAGTGGCTGATGACTGTGCCGCTGGTCGCGAAGTCGCAGGCGAGGATGCTGGCAGAGGGCGTTAGCCGGCCCGTGCCGTGGGCTCCGGAAGCTCCGGTCGGCATCCGGCCGTCGCAGCTCTTCACCGACGAGAGCATCCGGGCCGCACTGCCAGAGGCCGGACCATTCGGATGGAACGACCTCAGGTTCGCTCGAGCGCTCTCGCGTCGAACGCTGCCCGTTCCCCGAGCCGCGGAGACGGTGAAGTGAACGACCCCATCTACGTCGAGATCGAGGTGAGGAGCCCGATCGATCGGGTTTGGCTGCTCACCCAAGATCCGGTGCAGCATTCGCGGTGGGATCTGAGATTCAGCTCCATCACACCGACCGCAGGGCGTGCCGATGGCGGGTATCAGTTCCGGTACGAGCGGCGCCTGCCTCTCCACACGATCATCGGCACCGGCATTTCGCTGGGAGAGCGCGGCGGGCCGGACGGCACCCGCACCTCCGCCCTGCGCTTCGCGACCGACGATCGACTCTCGCCTCTGGCCGGTGGCCGCGGATACTGGCGTTATCGTCCGACTCCGGATGGAGTCACCTTCATCACCGGCTACGACTACACACCGGGCTGGGGCAGCACGCTCGATCGGCTTGTCCTGCGGCCATTCATCGGATGGATGACCGCCTGGAGTTTCGACCGTCTGCGAATCTGGGCTGAAACGGATGTGCCGCCCGAAGCGTGGCCACTCGCGTCGGTTGTGATGTTCTGGAGACCCGACCGGCCGCGCGCATCCCGGTGCCGGAGGAAGCCGCGCCGAGGTCACGCGATGGACGATTCCCCGGAAACCCTCGACCGTCTCGAAGCGTCATGACCTCGATCTTCGAAGGCGCGCTCGGAGACGATTTCGCTCGGTTGTCCCCCATGATGCAGAAACGATTCGGTGTCGGGCTCGACTCCGGCTACGCCTGCGTCGGCACCGGAGTCATGTCGAGCATCCGCCGGGGACCGTGGTGGGTGGTGCCCTTCCTCTACATCGGCATGCTCCGCAACATCCTCATTCCCCATGTCGGCGCGAACGTCCCTTTCACGATCGAGAACTATCCGTACCGCGACCCCTTCGGGCGCGAAACGGTGACCTTCGTGCGCGAGTACAGCGTGCGGAGAAAGCCGAGCCGTTTCGACGCGACCATGATCCTCAGCGACGGACGCGTGCTCGATTATCTCGGTACACACCAGCATCTCGCCGTCGACCTGAATCTCACCGTCGGCGACGATGGCTCTCTGCGACTCACGTCGGACGCGCAACGGTTCTATGAGAGACGTTTCGTCGGCTTCCGATTCCCGCTGCTGTTCAGCGGGCGCGCTCAGTTGCACGAATGCTTCGATGATGACGCGGGCGTCTACCGGATCCGCATGGAGGTGAACAACAGGGTGTTCGGCTTCCTGTTCGGATACGAGGGCGAGTTCACCTGCGAGTTCCTCCCGGCGACAGATGCGCCTCACCGGCTCAAACCGGTGCGCCACGAGCGTCGGACCTGATCCGAAAGCCCGAGCGCCCGTGGCCGATCTGGCCCTGACATGCTGGATGCCATGGAGATTCGTGACACGACTTCAGCTGACATCCCGGCGACGGTCGCCCTGTGGGGTCGGGCTGGGCTGACCCGTCCGTGGAACCCGCCGGAGACCGATCTGCAGCGGGCGCTGGACGGGCCGACGTCCGCCGTGCTCGGGGCCTTCGATGACGAAAGGCTGGTGGGAACGGTGATGGTGGGCCACGACGGACACCGGGGCTGGATCTACTACCTCGCCGTCGACGGCAGCCACCGGAGCACCGGCCTCGGGCGTCAGCTGATGGCGGCCGCCGAGGCGTGGCTCCACGCCGCGGGTGCAGTCAAAGTCCAGCTCATGATCCGCTCCGGCAACGCGGCCGTCCTGGGTTTCTACGATCATCTCGGTTACGAAGACTCCGACGTGCAGGTGCGATCGAAGTGGCTCGACCGGTAGCCCACCCATGGCTCCCCCGGGCGGGCGCCGGCCATCGGGCTTCAGCGTGTCCGCACCGTGAGCGAATCAGGAGCCGTCGACCGGCGCGGCGATCAAGCTCCACGCCACCGACGTCCAGGCCATCCACGACGCTCTCGTCTCCCGTGGTCACCCGATCATCTCGGCTCCGATCGACGGACCGTTCGGGTGCACGGTCACTTTCGCCGATCCCGACGGCTGTCGGATCACGGTCCACGACCGAGCGCAGGGCGGATGCGACCTGCTCCACCCCTCGAGGCTGCGCTCCAGCCCAAGAAATGCGCGGGGATCACAAGCCGTCTAGCCTTTCCCCGTCCCTCTACGAAGAGAAAGCAGGACAGCCATGACGGTGGAGGCACAGAATCCCGCAGCGGAACTGAGGCGCCTCATCGCGGAGGGTCACCTCTCCGAAGATGCGCTCCAGGCCATCACGGGCATCCAGCCGGATGCCCTCCTGCGCTCCCTCGCGGAAACACAGACCGGGATGATGCGAGTCACCACGGAGCCGCCATCCCCATCGAACGACGAGACCTCGAGGCTCGCCATTCTCGCGGCTCAGCTGACGGTGGGGCTGCAGATCGGCGACGACGACCGTCTCAAGGGGATCTTCGAATCGTTGACGATCGAGTGCCACCTCACCCTTCAGAACATCGCCCGGTTGGTGGGACTCGACGTCGAAGATGTGGAGAAGGCCCTGCACGATCCGCGGACCGTACCCATCGAGCGAAAGTACGAACTGGCGACCAGGGGTTCGTTCCTCATCAACGCCGTCAATCTTGCACGCGGCCGGTGAGCGAACCCGCCCGAGCACCGGCAACCCTCACCAGCTGTTCGGGGTGGCTCCGGCTGGCAACGGTTCCGGTCGGTCGACGGTGCTGGTCAGCGCTATCACCCGGTGTTCGCTCGCCGCGCGAAGCACCGCATCCATGATTTCGAGCACGTGGAACGCCAGCTCCCCGGATGCCCGGTGGGGGCGATCGGTCTCGATGGCACGCGCGAGGTCGGCGAGCCCGACACCGCGGCCGGCATCCGCATATCCCGCTGAAACGGGCACCTCTGTCCATTCCGGGGTCTCCACCGTCCAGACCTCCACGGGGTCGGAGAAGCGGTTGGGATCGGGTACCGCGATGGTGCCCCTCGTTCCATAGACCTCGAACAGTGGTGCCCGCGACGCCCACACCTCGAAGCTCACCGTCACTGTGGATGTCACTCCGCTCGCGTGCTCCAGAATCGCACTGACATGGGTCTCGACGTCGACGGGGATGCTGCCGCCGGCGTCACCGCCCGAGGCGATCGTCCGATCCCGGCCCGATCGTGTCGCGACCCCGGACACCCGGATCACCGGCCCCAACAACGTGACGAGAGTCGTGAGGTAGTACGGGGCCATATCGAACAGTGGCCCACCCCCGGGCTGATAGTAGAACCGGGGCGCCGGATGCCAGAGCTCGTGACCCGGTGAGCTCCAGTGCACCGCCGCGGCGACAGCATCGCCGACGGATCCGGAGTCCAACAGCGCCCGCGCCGTCTGCACGCCCGTGCCGAGCACGGTGTCCGGCGCGCTGCCCACACGCAGGCCCCGCTCGCGAGCGAGTTCGAGCATGGGCGCCGCCTCGGCAGGATCCAGCGCCAGGGGCTTTTCGCCGTAGACGTGCTTGCCCGCCAGGAGCGCCCGTGTCGCGATGTCCACGTGCGCCGCGGGAATGGTGAGGTTCAGCACCGCGTCGATTAGCGGGTCCGCGAGCAACGCGTCCACGCTCAGCGCCTCCACGCCCTGATCAGCCGCCACCTCCCGTGCCCGAGCCTCGTTGACGTCTGCGACCGCCACGAGATGCAGCCCCTCCAGCTTCGGGAACTCCGCGAAATACTGGGCACTGATCGTGCCCACCCCGATGATTCCGACCTTCAGCGTGCCGCCCACAGTAAGCCTCTCTCCACAATCGTTCGAACGTTCGGGTCGTCGAGAACCTCGAGCCGATGACCGGGCGCCGAGACGAAGATGCGCCCCTTGCCCCATTGCCTTGTCCAGATGGCGGGCGCGGTGACAGGTCGATTCCACGCATCCCAGGGACGAACGGACTGGGTCGTCGTTGCCAGCACGTCGTTGTATTCGTCGCTCAGCACCCAGTACTGCTCGGTCACCAGATCGAAGTCCTCGATTCCGCGGGTGATGGGATGTGAGCGCCCCAGGTCGGTGATGTGCACGGTATAGGGAATGTAGTTGTCGGACTGCTCTCCGGTGCGGTCGGCCGGATCCTTGCCGGCATGATGCGCGAACTGTCCCCCGATCATGTGCAGGTAGTCGGCGTTGTCGCGATAGGAGTCCGCGATGCCGCCATGCCAACCGCCCATCCCGGTGCCGTTCAGGACGGCAGCCTGGAGCCCGGCGAATTCGTCCTTCGTGATGGAGGCCATGGTGTTGATCTGCAGGATCAGGTCGACTGTCGCGAGATATTCCGCATCCGTGTAGACGGCAGGTGATTCCTCGACGCGCACCGTGAACCCGTTGCGCTCGAGAAAGGGGATCATCGAGTCGGTGGTCTCGACGGGCTGATGTCCGTCCCATCCGCCTCGCACGATCAGGGCGTTGCGCGCCGGTGGTGTTGCCGATGTCATCGAGTTCTCCTCCTCGGAGGGCGATTGCCGCTCACTGTCTCTGCGTTTCGGGACCGTCGTCAACGGCGATCCAGGAGCTCCCGCTCGCCGAACTCGCCTCGACCGCCTCGAGTACCCGCTGCACCTGCAACCCGTCGTCGAAGGATGGTCGCGGCTGGATGCCCGCTGCGATGTCGACGAGCAGGTCCCTCACCTGGTGGGAGAAGGGGTGTTCATAGCCGATGCCGTGCCCGGTCGGCCACCACGCCGCCATGTACGGATGCTCGGGCTCGGTCACGAGGATGCGGCGAAAGCCGCGCAGGCCCACCGGGTCGGTGCCGTCGTAGAACTCGAGTTCGTTCATCCGTTCGAGGTCGAACGCGATCGCGCCGAGCGATCCACTGAACTCGAGACGGAACGCGTTCTTGCGCCCGGTCGCGTATCTCGTGGCTTCGAAGGAACCGAGAACGCCGCCCTCGAGCCTGCCGGTGAACAGCGCCACATCGTCCACGGTCACCGGTCCCCTTTCCTGAGAGGCAGTGCCGCTGAGCCCGATCGATTCGCCGAGCAGCGGCCGTTCGCTCACGAGAGTCTGCAGAATGCCGCTGACGCCCTGCACCCGCCGACCCGTGACGAACTGGACGGCGTCGATCGCGTGCGCCCCGATGTCTCCGAGGGACCCGGAACCCCCAAGGTCCTTGTCGAGCCGCCACGTCATCGGACCTTCCGCGTCGACCAACCAGTCCTGGAGGTAGAGCGCGCGCACCTGCCTGAGCTCGCCGATCTTGCCTGCCGCGACCAGGTCGCGGGCGAAGGTGATGGCGGGCACCCGCCGATAACTGAACCCGACCATGGCGTAGACGCCGCGCTCCGCAGCTCGGCGGGCGGCAGCGGCCATCCGCTCTGCTTCGCCCACGGTGTTGGCCAGGGGCTTTTCGCAGAGCACATGCTTTCCGGCCTCGAGGGCCGCTATCGCGATCTCGACATGTGTGGCACCCGGGCTGCAGATGTCGACGAGATCGATGTCGTCGCGCTCGATCACCCTGCGCCAGTCAGTCTCCGACTCGGCCCAGCCGAACTGTTCCGCGGCCGCTTCGACGCGCGCGAGGTCACGGCCGACGAGCACCGACATCCGCGGCTCGACCGGAAGGTCGAAGAATCGGGGTGCGACGCGCCACGCCTGGGAATGGGCGGCCCCCATGAATCCGTATCCGACGAGCGCCACACCGAAGGGGGGTCGACTCATCTCCGCAGACTCCTTCATCCGTTCGGCGACGACCACCTGGCCCGCCGTTGTGCGTGTGTCGACACGTTATCCCGGTCGCGATGATCAACGCAAGTTTTCTCTGAGGATACCGAAATATGTCGCCATGGATGGGCCGAATCACGCCTTGGGTGGAGCCGTGCTCTCTCGCACCACGAGGCTCGTCGCGAGGTCGATGCGCACGAGCTTGCGGTGCGGATCGTCGCGTAGCGCGAGCACAAGGCGCGTCGCCTGCTCGGCCATCTCGATCAGCGGTTGGCGTACGGTCGTGAGCTTCGGCCCCATCCAACTGGCGCTGGGCACATCGTCGAAGCCGACGACGGAGATGTCATCCGGCACCACGAGTCCGAGAAGGCGTGCGGCCTCGTAGACCCCGAAGGCCTGGAGGTCGTTGCCCGCGAAGATCGCGGTTGGCCGATCCGGCAGCGTGAGGAGCCTCATGCCGGCGGCGACACCATCCTCGTAGTGGAACCGCCCACCGTCGATCAGCGTCGGATCGAACGGAATCCCCGCCTCCTCCAGCCCAGAACGATAGCCGGACAGCCGCGCTCGCGAGCACAGCATCTCCTGCGGACCGCTGACCAGGGCGATCCGGCGATGGCCCAACTCGACGAGGTGGCGGGTCGCCGCGAGGCCTCCCGACCAGTTGCCAGAGCCCACCGACGACACGTCCGGATCGGGATCCCCGGCCGGATCGAGCACGACGAACGGGATATTACGGGTTGCCAGCTGCCGCTTGTGGTCGACGGACAGGTTCGAGAAGAGCAGGACGACACCCACCGGCTGCCGTCGCAGAATCCCGTCGATCCAGTCCGGCGCCACCAACAGGTGACTACCACTCTCGGTCAGGATCACGCTGAGCCCGTTCTCCCGCGCGACCGCCTCGACCCCGCGGATGATCTGGAGGGACCACTCGCTGTCGATGTTGTCGAAGACGAGCTCGATGAGCTTGCCCTGCTCGTGAGAGCTGCCACGCCGACTGTAGCCGGCCGTGTGCAGAAGCCCTTCGATTCTTTCCCGCACGGCATCCGAGACGCCGGCCCTGCCGTTGAGCACCTTCGACACCGTGGACATCGACACGGATGCATCCCGCGCGATCTCCGCGAGCGTGGCGCGACCCGGCGAAACCTTTAGCTGACTCATGCGCTCATGGTAGCGGTCATCCGAGGTCATCCTGCGGCGAGAAATGCGCCCCCTACTCCCTCGTCATCTGTTGACAACGTTCGAGAAGCATTGAATACTGACACCGTCGCAGCACGAAACCTTTTCACACATAGAGCGACACATGCATCCAAAGACGAATCATGGCCGCCGCCATTGGCGACGGCGGCTGGAAAGGAAACTGTCATGGCGTCACAATCCACAGGTTCTTCCTTCTCGAGGCGGGGGTTCCTCGGAATTGCCGGCGGCGTGGCAGCGACCGCCGCCCTGGCCGCGTGCTCGACAGGAGGCGGATCCGGGGGTTCCGCGAAGGCGATCAAGTTCTGGAACATGCCGTGGGGCGGCACCGAGTTCAATCCGCTCGACAAGAAGATCACCCTCGCCTACAAGCCGAAGAGCGGCATGGGCGCCGCGACCTACCAAGAGATCCAGTGGGCGAACTTCACCCAGACCTTCTCCTCGGCTGTGGCCTCCAACACGGGGCCGGCAGTGAGCTCCGGCGGTGGCACGCAGGCGTTCCAATTCGCCGAGCAGGGCAAGATCGCCTACGCCGACAACCTCATCGACAGCTGGAAGAAGAACGGCATCTATGACGACTTCTTCGACGGCCTCGTTGACACGCTGAAGACCGACAAGGGCTACGCGGCGGTGCCGTACAACCTCGACGTGCGGATCTCCTGGTACAACAAGACGCTGATGCAGGAGGCGGGCGTCGAATCGCCGACGGACTGGGATTCCTACCGGAACGTCTGTGCGGCGCTCAAGAAGAACGGTGTCTACGGCTTCGGCCTCGGATCCGGAGCCGGCAGCTTCACCGGCAGCCACATCCTCACGGCATTCATGATCAACAACGGCGGCGGACTCTTCAACGCTGACAAGAAGCCCGACTGTGTCACTCCCGAGAACATCGAGGCCATGGACTTCGTGCTCGACCTCGTGAAGAGCGGCTACAGCGACCCGGCATCCGCCACCTACACGAGTGCGAACGTGCAGTCGCAGTGGAAGGCCAAGAAATTCGGATTCGGATGGGACGGCGCGGGTCTCGCGGCGGGAGCTGTCGGCGATGTCGCGGGCGACCTCGTGGTCGGCAGCCCGCTCACCAGCCCGAGCGGCAAGAAGGGCGGCCTGTACTTTCCGAACAACATCATGATGTATAAGAACACTCCGAGCCAGGAGGGTTCCGAGGCGTTTCTCACGTACTACTACCAGAACATGAAGGATCTGTGGACGAAGAAGACGGGCATCGGCCTGCCGCCGCTCAAGTCCATCTCCGAAACCCCTGAGTTCCAGGCGGACCCGAACAACGTGAAGATCATCAAGGAATGGCAGCCGATCTTCCAGACCTGGGCCGCACCCGGCGGATCCGGCCTGTTCTACAACATCGCGAACACCGTCGATGGGACCGCTCCGATGATCACCTTCGCGCAGTCGATCCTCGGCGGCAACACGACTTCGAAGGCCGCTCTCACGGCACTGCAGACCTCGATGGAAGGCCTCATGAAGTAACGCCGGCTTCGGGTGGGTCCGACGCGAGTCGGACCCACCCTTTTGCACCTCGACCACCTTCAAAGGAGAAGTACATGACGACCGAGTCCGTGATCGGAGCGCTCAAGAAGGCGCGGAGCGGCGTGGGCAACGCCGGGTCGGGCAAACCGGCCAGCGTGCGCGAACGCAGAAGACGGTTCACCCACTCGCGGGCTTTCGTCTTCTTCGTTCTGCCGTCGTTGATTCTTCTGGTGCTGTTGAACCTGTACCCGGTCATCTACGCGGGCCTGCAGTCGCTTCGCAACGGCGACCTGCTCAGCGCGGGCGATTTCGTCGGCCTGAACAACTACATCGCCATGGTGCAGACCCCGGCCTTCTTTCACGCCGCTGGATTCACCGTCGTCTTCACGCTCGTCGGGGTGTTCGGCAGTTGGGCAATCGGGCTCGGGTTGGCTCTGTTGCTTCGCACCCGCATTCCGGCCGGTGGCGTCTTCAAGGTGTTGCTTCTGCTGCCCTGGGTCGTCCCGGTCGTCGTCTCGGCCACGTCCTGGAACTGGCTGGTGGCAACCCCGCAGTCGCCCCTCCCGGTTCTCGCCCAGGCGCTCGGCCTCGGGAATGTGCTGTTCCTCGCCGATCCGCTACTCGCGCAGGTGACGGTCTGCGTCTTCAAGGTATGGATCAGCTTCCCCTTCATGATGATGATGATGTCTTCGGCCCTGGCCTCCGTCGACGTCAACGTCTACGAGGCATCCAAGGTCGACGGCGCGTCCGCGTTCCAGACCTTCGGTCGGATCACCCTCCCGATGATCTCCCGCTCGACCTACATCAGCTGGATCCTCATGACCATCTTCTGCGTCAATGACTTCCCGAGCATCTTCCTGCTCACCGGCGGCGGCCCGGTCAATTCCACCCAGACCCTCGTGGTGCTGGCATATTCGACCGTCTTCCAGAACTTCCAGACCGGACCGGGGGTTGCGATCGCGTTCATGATGACCATCGTGCTCGTGATCATCGCCACGGTGCTGTACCGCCAGATCCGAAAGGTGAACATCGAATGAGCGTCGAAACCTCAAGTGCCGCGTTGGTCGGGCGATTCAAGACGACCGCGCGACCGATCAAACGCCGCACCCTGAGCCAGGCCCAGGAGCGGGGCAAGTGGTGGCGATTCGTTCTGATCCTCGTCATCTGCGCCATCGTGCTCGTGCCGATCGTCGCAGTCGTGCTCCTCTCCCTCGAACCCTCGCTCGGCAGCACCGCGCGCGGAGTCACACTCGAGAACTTCGGCAAGATCTTCAGCGAGACCTCCGTCGGCACCTGGCTCGCCAACAGCCTTCTCGTCACCATCGTCACGGTAGTGATCTCGGTGACGGTCGCTGCGCCGGCCGGCTACGTGCTCTCCCGGGGGCGCAGCAGGCTCGTCTCCGGCTACTCGCTCATCCTGTTCATCGTCCAGTCGCTGCCGGTGGTCACCGCGGTCATCCCCCTCTTCATCCTGTTCGCCCAGATCGGCCTCGTCGACAACCTGGTCGGCGTCACGATCATCTATGTCGGCTCGACCATGTCCGTGGCGATCTGGATGATGGCCGCCTACTTCGACTCCATCCCGATCACCCTCGAAGAGGCAGCCTGGATGGATGGATGCTCGGTGTTCGGCAGCTTCACGCGCATCGTGCTGCGCAACTCGCTGCCGGGCGTGCTCTCCACCGCGATCTTCGCCTTTCTCCTCGCGTGGAACGACTACCTGGTCGCGGTCGTGTTCCTGCGGTCCGACGAGAATTACACCCTCCAGATCGGCCTGCAGACGTTCTTCCAGCAGAATCAGACCAACTGGGGCCTCGTGATGGCCGTTGCAGTGGTGATGATGCTGCCGCCGGTGCTCCTTTTCGCCGTCCTGAACAAGTACTTCAGCGTCGGCGGGATCGGTGGTTCCCTGGCCGGGCGTTGACTGCACCGAACGTCAGAGCCGAACGGCCGATTCGCGCTCGACCAGATGGGGAGCGGTCTTCACCGGATCGGTGAGCACTCGCCCGTCCAGCACGGACGACACCGTGCCCATGATCCGCCGACCGAGCTCGGTGAAGTCCTGACGGATCGTGGAGAGCGGGGGCGAAAAGTGGGCGGCCTCTGGAATGTCGTCGAAGCCGACGATGCTCACCTCCGCGGGCACGGCGATGCCGTGGTCATCCAGCGCATGAAGCAGGCCGAGCGTCATCTGGTCATTGGAGACGAAGATCGCGGAGGTCATTCCCGCCGCGATGAGGTGCTCGCCGATGGCCCGTCCGCTGTCGGCAGTCCAGTCACCGTGCAGGGGTTCGTGCACCGGAAGTCCCCGACTCGCCAGCTCGCTCCTCCAGCCGCGCTCGCGCTCGCGGGCGTCGAGTGATCCCTCAGGACCAGCCAGGTGCAGGATGTCGCGGTGGCCGAGGTCTGCGAGATAGGCGGTTGCCAGTTCGGCGCCGCAGAATTGGTCGATCGATACGCTGGGGAAGCTGCCGTGTCCGCTCGAGTCCGCCGTCACGAGAGGGATGTCGAGCTCGAGTCCGTCGATCGCCTCGATCGAGGAGTGGTCGGAAGCGACGAGCACTATCGCTTCGACCTGCTGTCTCAGCAACACGTCGATGGCCTGCAGGATCTCCTCCCGACCGGCTTCGGCCATGCTCGCGGTGATGACCTGGTAGCCGGCCTCACGCGCCGCCCCGTTGAAAGCCAGTGCGATGCTCGCGGGACCGTAGAGCGGATTGCCGGTGCTCACGAGACCCAGCGTGTGGGTCTTGCGGGTCGCGAGCGCCCGGGCAACGGAGCTCGGTCGATAGCGCAGCTCCCGGATCGCGGCCTCCACCTTTGCCCGCGTCTGCGGGCGCACCGTGTTCTCGTTGTTGAGCACCCTCGACACGGTCTGGTGGGAGACGCCCGCGAGGCGCGCGACCTCCATGATGTTCGCCACGAAACTGAGGCTAGCTGATCGCCGGCTTCCCGACGATCAGCCTCCCTGTGAGCCTTGCTGCTGCGTCACCGACCACCGTTGCGACGCTTGTTGTACACGTCGAACGCAACGGCAGCGAGAAGTACGAGTCCCTTGATCAGCTGTTGGAACTCGGACCCGACGCCGAGAATCGACATACCGTTGTTGAGGATCCCGATGATGAGGCCACCGACGATCGCCCCGGTCACCGTTCCGATTCCTCCCGTTACTGCCGCTCCACCGATGAAGACGGCCGCGATGGCATCGAGCTCGAATCCGTCACCGGCCTTCGGGTTCGCCAGGTTCAACTGGGCGGTGAAGACGAGTCCGGCGAGCGCAGAGAGCACACCCATGTTCACGAACAGCAGGAAGGTGACCCGCTGGGTCTTGATCCCCGATAGCGCCGCGGCATTGAGATTGCCACCGATCGCGTAGATATGGCGGCCGAAGACGCTCCGGGCCATCACCGCCGAGTAGATGACGACCAGCAGACCGAGCACGATGAGCACGATCGGCGTCCCGTTGTAACTGGCGAGGAGGTAGCTGATCAGGAGGATGAGTGCAGAGGTGAAGACCAGCTTCGCGATGAACCAGGGCAGCGGCTCATCCTCGACCGCGAACTTGCGGCGCGCGGCACGCTGGCGGATGCCCTGGGCGATGACCAACAGCGTGGCCAGGATGCCGATACCGACGGTGAGCGGCTCCAGAAAGCTGACGCCCCCACCGAGATCCGGCAGGAAGCCGGAGCCGAGGGCCCGGAAGCCGTCGGGGAACGGTGAGATCTGCGCGTTACCGAGGGCGATCTGAGTGAGGCCACGAAAGGTGAGCATTCCCGCGAGGGTCACGATGAAGGCCGGTATCCGGAAATAGGCGATCCAGAATCCCTGCCACATGCCCACCAGGGCACCGACGATGAGGCAGAGCACGATGGCGATCCCCCACGGAATATGCCACTGGGTGATCATCACCCCCGCCATCGCTCCGACGAAAGCGACGACAGAGCCGACGGAGAGGTCGATATGCCCGGCGATGATCACCATCACCATGCCGATCGCCAGGATCAGGATGTAGCTGTTCTGAACGATCAGGTTGGAGACGTTGATCGGCTTAAGGGTGATCCCCGCGGTGGTGATCTCGAAGAAGATCACGATGACGATCAGGGCGATGAACAGTCCGATCTGGCGCAGCTGGCTGGCGAGATAGGTCGTCGCCGACGCGAAGGCGCTCTTCTGTGCGACTGGTTTCTTGGTCAGGTCACTCATTCGTGGTCCTTCTCCCTTTCCTGGGTCATGAGTTGCATGACGCGTTCTGCGGTCGCTTCTTCGCGCGGCAGATCCGCGGTGATTCGTCCCTCCGAGAGGGCGTAGATACGGTCGCAGATGCCGAGGAGTTCTGGCAGCTCCGAGGAGATCACGATCACTCCCTTGCCTTCGTCGGCGAGCGCGTTGATGATGCCGTAGATCTCGTATTTCGCACCGACGTCGATCCCCCGGGTCGGCTCATCGAGGATCAGCACGTCGGGGTTCGAATACATCCACTTGGAGAGCACGACCTTCTGCTGGTTTCCCCCCGACAGCTTTCCCGTGAGCACCTCGACGTTCGGCGCCTTGATGTTCATGCTCTTGCGGAAGCCCTCGGCCACCACGATCTCTCTGTTCTCATCGATCCAGCCCCGGCGGGAGAGCAGGTTGAGGGCGGCGCCCGAGATATTGCGCTTGATGTCGTCGATGAGGTTGAGGCCGTAGACCTGGCGATCTTCGGTGGCGTAGGCGATGCCATTGGCGATCGCAGCGGAGACCGTCGTGGTATCGATCTTCTTGCCGCTCTTGTAGACGGTGCCGGAGATGTTGTAGCCGTAGCTCTTGCCGAAGACGCTCATCGCGAGCTCGGTCCGCCCCGCTCCCATGAGCCCGGCTATCCCCACGATCTCTCCCGCACGAACGAAGAGATTGGCTTCTTTCACCACTGCTCGTTCATGGTCGAGGGGATGGTGAACGGTCCAGTTCTCGATGCGCAACAGCTCCTCGCCGATCTTCGGCGTGTGTGCGGGGAACCGGCTCTCGAGGTCGCGCCCGACCATGAGCTTGATGATGCGCTCCTCCGTCACCTCATCGGCATGCATGTCGAGCGTCTCGATCGTCTTGCCGTCGCGGATGATCGTCACCTCGTCGGCGATCGCCTTGATCTCGTTGAGCTTGTGGCTGATGATGATCGACGTGATGCCCTGACCCTGGAGGTGCTTGATCAGGTCGAGCAGGTGCGCCGAATCCTCGTCGTTGAGGGCCGCCGTCGGCTCGTCGAGAATGAGGAGCTTCACCTCCTTGGAGAGCGCCTTAGCGATCTCCACGAGCTGCTGCTTTCCCACGCCGATGTCCCGGATCTTGGTGATGGGATTGTCTTTGAGACCGACCCTCGCGAGCAGTTTCCCCGCCTCGAGGTTCGTCTTGTTCCAATCGATCCAGCCGCCGGTCTGCTGCTCGTTGCCGAGGAAGATGTTCTCCGCGATCGACAGGTACGGGCTGAGTGCCAGCTCCTGATGGATGATGACGACGCCCGCGGCTTCGGAATCGTTGATGTTCCGGAAGGCGACGGTCTCGTTCTCGAAGACGATGTCGCCGTCATAGCTGCCGTGCGGGTAGACGCCGCTGAGTACTTTCATCAGCGTGGACTTGCCGGCGCCGTTCTCCCCGCAGATCGCGTGGATGTGGCCGCGTTGCACGCCGATCGAGACATCCTGCAGCGCCTTGACGCCGGGGAAGGTCTTCGTGATGTTGCGCATCTCGAGGATGTTGGTGGTCACCGATGCTTCTTTCTGCGTTGACAGCGACGAGGAATAGGGGGTCCGGGGGTGACGCCGGAAGGCCGACGCCACCCCCGGGGCGGGACGAACCTACTGGAGGTCCGCCTCCGTGTAGTAGCCGCTGTCGACGAGAACCGACTTGTAGTTCTCCTTCGTGACCACGGTGGGCTGGAAGAGGAACGTCGGAACTACCTTGACCTTGTTGTTGTAGCTCTTGGTGTCGTTGACCTCTGGCGTCTTGCCGTTGAGCAGGTCATCCGCCATCTTCACGGCTTCGTTGCCCAGCTTGCGGGTGTCCTTGTAGATGGTGGAGTACTGCTGGCTGGCGATGATCGACTTGACCGATGCTGCCTCCGCGTCCTGTCCGGTGATGATCGGGAGAGCGTCGGTGGCGTAACCCGACGAGGTGAGAGCGGAGATGATTCCGATCGAGAGGCCGTCGTACGGCGACAGGATGCCCTGCACCTTGTCACCGCCAGAGTAGGTGCTCGCGATCAGGTTCTGCATGCGCTTCTGTGCCGTGGCCGGGTCCCAGCGAAGGGTCGCTACCTGGGTGAATCCGGTCTGGCCGCTCTTGACGACGAGGGTTCCGTCGTCGATGTACTTCTTGAGCGTGTCCATCGCACCGTTGAAGAAGAACGTCGCGTTGTTGTCGTCGGGGCTGCCGGCGAAGAGCTCGATGTTGAACGGGCCCTTCTTTCCGGTGTCCTTGCCGTCCTTGTCGACCACTCCGAGGCCCGTGAGCAGGCTCGTCGCCTGGTCGACGCCGACCTTGTAGTTGTCGAAGGTGGTGTAGTAGTCGACATTCTTGTTGCCGTTGATGAGGCGGTCGTAGGCGATGACCTTCACGCCGGACTTCGCGGCCTGGTCCAGCTGGTCGCTCAGTGCCGTTCCATCGATCGACGCGATGATGAGGACCTTCGCGCCCTTGGTCAGCATGTTGCTGATCTGCTGCACCTGCTGCGGGATCTTGTCGTCACCGTATTCGAGGTCGACCTTGTAGCCGAGCTTCTCGAGGTCGGACTTGATGGCGTCGCCATCCTTGATCCAGCGCTCGGATGTCTTGGTCGGCATGGCGACGCCGATGAGGGCACCCTTGCTGCTTCCCGATGAGGATGAGCCGCTGGTGCCTCCACGGCCGCCGGAGCAGGCGGCGAGAGAGAATGCGAGCCCGACGGCGGCGATGCCGATGAGAATCTTTTTAGCCTTCACTGTGATTGCCTTTCGATTTATTTGTTGGACGTCATTGTCAGGGGTGGTGCCTTCAGAATCCGGCCCGCCCAAGTCGGCCCGATCCCCGCCGAACCGCCGGGATGGCGGTCGGCACGTCTTGTTGCTACAGCCGCTGAGCCAGTCGGTAGTAGGCCTGGTTCCAGCGCAGTTCGCGCGCGAAGTCGCGCAGGTTCGTGTTCTTGTCGATCACCACGAGTTCGTTCTTGGCGATCTCGGCGAAATCCTCGAACACCTCGAGACCGAGGGCCGTCGACATCACGGTGTGGTGGGCCGCTCCGGCGGTCAGCCAGGCGGCGGCGCTCGTGGCGAAGTCCGGTTCTGGCCTCCACACGGCGCGGGCGACCGGCAGCTGCGGAAGCGGATGCGGCAGATCGACGACCTCCACGACATTGGCCACGAGCCGGAAGCGGTCACGCATGTCACTGAGTGCGACCACGACCGCAGGTCCCGCATCCGCATCGAAGACGAGGCGAACCGGATCTTCGCGACCGCCGATGCCGAGCGGATGCACCTCGAGTCGCGGCTTCGAGGTGGTGAGCGACGGGCAGACCTCGAGCATGTGGGCACCGAGGATCAGCTCCTGTCCCGGGGTCAGGTCGTAGGTGTAGTCCTCCATGAGTGAGGCGCCACCGGGAAGCCCGGCACCCATCACCTTCGCCGCGCGCACGAGCACCGCGGTCTTCCAGTCGCCTTCCGCTCCGAAGCCGTAGCCGTCGGCCATCAACCGCTGCACAGCGAGTCCGGGTAGCTGGCGCAGCCCGCCGAGGTCTTCGAAGCTGGTGGTGAAAGCACTGAACCCTCCGGCTTCGAGGAAGGATCGCAGTCCGAGCTCGATGCGGGCACCGTAGCGGAGCGAATCGTGCTTCTCCGCACCGGGCAGAAGTTCCGAGGCGACTTCATAGAGCTCTGCGTATTCGGCGACGAGGGCGTCGATGTCGGATTCGGATGCCGCGTCCACGGCCGCCACCAGATCGCCCACCCCCCAGGTGTTCACCTGCACCCCGAACTGCAGTTCGGCCTCGGTCTTGTCGCCCTCCGTGACGGCGACGAATCGCATGTTGTCGCCGAAGCGGGCGAGCTTGAGCTCGTGGGTGGCCGCCCAGCCGGCGGCGGCGCGAGTCCAGGTGCCGATCCTCGCCGTGACCTGCGGGTTCGACACGTGGCCGACCACGGTCTTGCGCGCCACTCCGAGCCGGGTCTGGATGTATCCGAACTCCCGGTCGCCGTGGGCGGCCTGGTTGAGATTCATGAAGTCCATGTCGATCGTTGCCCAGGGCAGCTCCACGTTGGCTTGCGTGTGCAGGTGCAACAGCGGCTTGCGCAGCAGGTCAAGTCCGGTGATCCACATCTTCGCGGGGCTGAAGGTGTGCATCCAGGCGATCACGCCGATGACACCGTCTGCCGCGTTCGCTTCGAGAGCCATCCGTCGGATCGACTCCGAGTCGGTGAGCACCGGCTTCCAGACGATGGTCACCGGGATGTCGGTGGCCGCTCCGAGAGCCGCGGCGATCTCCTGCGACTGGCTCGCAACCTGGGCGAGGGTCTCCTCCCCGTAGAGCCCTTGGCTCCCGGTGAGAAACCAGATCTCGGAGGAGGCGAGATCGGGGACTATCGAGCGGCTCATTCGGTGTCCTTCTGTCCGTAGACGTTCTGATAGCGGTCGAACAGCGCGTCGATGCTCTGTTGCGGAATGGGGATGACCTCGCCGAGCTGCCGGGCGATGTGTGTGGTGCGCGCCACATCCTCGGCCATGACGGCGGCCTTGACGGCGTCGCGCGGGCTCGAGCCGATGGTGAAGACGCCGTGGTTCTGCATGAGTACCGCGCGCGATCGATGACCGGTGAGGGTCTCGACGATGCCTTCACCGATCGACTCGTCACCGATGATCGCGAAGGGGCCGACCGGGATCTCGCCGCCGAACTCGTCGGCCTGCCCGGTGATGACGCAGGGGATCGCCTCGCCTCGCGCGGCCCACGCCGTGGCGTAGGTGGAGTGGGTGTGCACCACACCGTTCACCTCGGGCATGTTCCGGTACACGTAGGCGTGCGCCGCGGTGTCGCTCGAGGGCGAATGCGATCCCTCGATGACGGTGCCGTCGAGGTCGCAGAGGATCATATTCGCCGGCGTGAGGGCGTCGTACTCCACACCGCTCGGTTTGATGACGAAGAGTTCGGCGCCCGGTACCCGCCCGGAGATGTTGCCGCCGGTCCAGATCACGAGGTTGTAGCGCACGAGCAGTTCGTGCAGCTTCGCGACATCGGCGCGGACCGTGTCGATGGCCTCCCGGGTGGCGGTCATGCGCCTGCACCGGTCTCGATACGCTCGCTGGCGCTCGCTACTCGACCAGCGGCCTCCCGCTTGATCGCCTTGAGCCGGTGCATCACACCGTTCCCCCCACGACCGAAGTAGTCGTGCAGGGTCGCGTACTCGGCGAAGAGCAGGTCGTAGGCGTCAGCCGCAGCGGAGTCGGGCGTGTAGACCGCGCGATCGACCTTGCCCATCGCCCGGCCCGCTGCGAGCACATCCGCGTAGGCTCCCGCCGCGACTGCGGCATGGATGGCCGAGCCGAGCGCAGGCCCTTGCTCGCTCGCGATGATCGAGATCGGCATCCGAAGCACGTCGCTGTAGACCTGCATGAGGAAGGCATTGCGCAGAAGCCCTCCGGCCACGATGAATTCAGTGACCGGCACTCCGCTCGCGGCAAAGGTCTCCACGATCGTGCGGGTGCCGAAGGCCGTCGCCTCGAAGAGCGCGCGGTAGATCTCCTCCGGCCGCGTGGTGAGGGTGGTGCCGAGAACCAGCCCGCTGAGTTCGTGATCGACCAGGACCGAGCGGTTGCCGCTCTGCCAGTCGAGTGCGACGAGGCCGTGGCCGCCGACCGGCTGGTCCTTGACGAGATCGGTGAGGTATTCGTGGATGCCCTGGCCCGCCGCATCCGCCGCCGCCCGGTAGCTGCCGGGCACCTGGTTCTTCACGTACCAGGCGAAGATATCGCCGACTCCGGACTGGCCGGCCTCGTAGCCGTAGAGCCCGGAGACGATGCCGCCGTCGACCACACCGCACATCCCCGGGACTTCGGTGAGCACATCGGAGTTCATCACGTGGCACGTTGAAGTGCCCATGATGGCGAGCATCTGGCCGGGCTCGACGGCCTGCGCGGCGGGAGCCGTCACGTGCGCGTCGACATTGCCGACGGCCACCGCGATGCCTTCGGGCAGGCCGGTCCATTCCGCCGCCCGCTTCGACAGGGTGCCAGCGGATGCCCCGAGCTGGCCGATCTCGTGCGCGACCTTGTCCTCGGCGAAGCCGGCGAAGGCCGGATTGAGGGCGCCGAGGAAGTCGCGACTCGGGTACGCACCATCCTGCAGGATGCCCTTGTACCCGGCGGTGCAGGCGTTTCGGATGTAGTGGCCGGTCAGCTGCCAGACGATCCAGTCGGCCGCCTCGACCCAGTGCTCCATCCGCTCATAGGCTTCCGGATCCTCTTCGAGAAGCTGGAGCCCCTTGGCGAACTCCCACTCGCTCGAGATGAGCCCGCCGTAGCGCGGAAGCCAGCTTTCGCCGCGGGAAGCCGCGAGCTCGTTGATGCGGTCGGCCTGCGCTTGTGCGGCGTGATGCTTCCACAGCTTCACGTAGGCGTGAGGGCGGTCCGCATACTCCGGAAGTTCGTTGAGGGGTGTGCCGTCGGCGATTACCGGCAGGGGTGTGCTCGCCGTGAAGTCGGTGCCGACGCCGATGACGAGCGCTGGGTCGATTCCGGATGCCGCGATGGCGGCCGGCACGGCGACCTTGAGCACCTCGACGTAGTCAGCCGGCACCTGCAGCGCCCAGTCCGGAGGGAGAACCGCACCGCTCGATGCCAGAACGGTGTCCATGACCGCGTGAGGATAGTCGTGCGTGCCGGTGCCGAGCTCCGCACCATCCGAGACGCGCACCACTACGGCACGACCGGAAAGAGTGCCGAAGTCGATGCCGATGACGTACTGCTCTGCTACGCGGACGGGCGTGGGGGAACTCACCTCAGGGACTCCTTTGTCGAGCTGGGGAACGGCTCAGTATCGAAAGAATGTTAGCGATCACATTTTAGGGAATGTGAGCGATCACATTTGTTGAAGAGACTAACCCCTCGCTCCCCCGCAATGCAAGCGCCTCTGGTCTCGACAGGGTCACGATGATGGAACTCGTATCCCGAACCGGATGACGCGCCACCCGGGCCGCGCGCACGAAAAAGTCCGGCCCCCGCGAAACCGCGGGGGCCGGACTCGTGACTATCGAGGCGGACTACTTGTTGACGAGCGCCAGGAGGGTCGGGTTGTTCGCGTAGGACTGTGCAGCGTTGTCCTTGGTGACGAGCTCCGGCGGCAGGTAGTAGGTCGGAACCTTGACCGAGCCGTTGTCCGTTGCGTCGGCGTTGGTGGACGCCTTCTTGCCTGCGGCGAGGTCCTTCACCATGGCGACAGCCTGGGCGACGAGCTTCGACGTGTCCTTGTTGATGGTGGAGTACTGCTCACCAGACATGATCAGCGGGATGGAAGCGGCTTCCGAGTCCTGGCCCGTGACAACCGGCATGACCGGGGTCGCCTTGCCGGCGGCCTTGATCGAGGTGATGATGGCGCGACCCAGGGTGTCGTTGGGCGAAAGAACGCCGTTCAGCACCGTGCCGGAGTAGTTGCCGGCGAGGAGGGTGTCCATGCGGGTCTGCGCGTTGGCGGCGAGCCATCCGGTGGTCTGCGTCTGGGCGATCGCGGTCTGTCCGGAGACGACCTTGAGCGTTCCATCATCGATCTTCGGCTGCAGGATCTTCATCGCGCCACCGAAGAACACGGCCGCGTTCGGGTCGGTGGATGCACCCGAGAACAGCTCGATGTTGTAGTTCTTCGCGTCCGGGAAGCGTGCCTTCATGCCATCGAGGAGGGCCTGGCCCTGGAGCTCGCCGACCTTCTCGTTGTCATACGCGATGTAGTAGTCGACATCCTTGGTGTCCTGGATGAGACGGTCGTACGCGATGACGACGGCGCCGTTGTCGTGGGCTGCCTTCACCTGTGAGCCGAGCTGCTTGCCATCGAATGCGCCGATGATGATGACCTTGGCACCCTTGGTGTTCATGGTCGAGATCTGGGCTGCCTGCTCGGAGGCGGTGTTCGCCGAGGGGGCGTACTGCACGTCGGCCTTGAAGCCGGCCTTGGTCAGGTCGTCGGTGAACAGCTTGCCGGCGAGGACCCAGTTCTCCGAGGTCTTGTCCGGGAGGGCGACGCCAATGACGGATCCGGCCTTGAAGCCCGCGGCGGAGCCCGATGACGCGGCGTCCGTGCCGCGGCTCGAGCAGCCGGAGAGGGCCATCAGTGCGACTCCGGCGATTGCCACAGTCGTGATTGCGATTTTGCGCATTGTGATCACTTTCTTAGTTGTGTGGTTGTGCAGGGGGATTGCTGTGGGGAAGACGGGTCTTCCCCGGTGACTACGCCGTCGCTGCTATGCGTTCGGAGTAGTGGATTGTGGGCGGGATGATGCCTCGGCGCTTTCGCCTCCTGGTGCGATATCCGGGCGATCGATGGGGGTGGAGGCAGGAGTGCCGCCACTGGAAGACTTCGGGCCACGAACGAACATGCCGATCAGGGATGGCCGGCCCTGCCGCTTGCTGTAGACATCGATGCCCACCGCGAGCAGAAGCACGAGGCCCTTGATGATCTGCACCCGGTCGTTGGAGACACCGAGCAACTGGAGCCCATTGTTCAATACGGCGATCACGAGGCCACCGACGATCGAGCCGACCACCGTGCCGATGCCACCGGCGACCGCTGCACCACCGATGAAGACTGCGGCGATCGCGTCCAGCTCCCAACCGGTTCCGTCACCGGGGCCCGATGCTCCGGCTCGGGCCACACCGACCATTCCCGCGATCGAGGCGAGCACCGACATGTTCGCAATGACCCAGAAGTTGATCCGCTTGATCTTCACGCCGGAGAGTTCTGCCGCGTGCCAGTTGCCACCGACCGCGTAGATGTGCCGGCCGAAGGTGGTGTTGCGGGTGATGAAGGAGTAGATCAGCACGAGCACGCCGAGGATGATTCCCGAGACCGGGTAGCTCGTGCCGACGCGGCCGGTGGCGAAGAGGTAGGTGGCACCTCCGGCGACGACCACCAGGATGACGATCTTCACGACACTGACCCAGACCGGGGCCGGCTCAGCACCCATGAGCGACTGGGTGCGTCGCTGGCGCAGCTCTTGCCAGACGAGGGCCACGATCACGAGGAGGCCGAGGATCAGGGTGCCATTGCTGTACCCGATGTTCGGACCGAAATCGGGAATCGAACCGCCACCGATCACCGTGAAGGAATCCGGCACGGTAACGGTGTTGGAGTTGCCGAAGAACTGGTTCGCCCCGCGGAAGATGAGCATGCCCGCGAGCGTCACGATGAAGGCGGGCACTCCGACGTAGGCGACCCACCATCCCTGCCACGCGCCGATCGCCAAGCCGATCGCGAGGCCGAGCACGAACGCGAGCAGCGGCGGAAAATGCCAGCTGACCATGGCGGTCGCTACGACGATGCCGACGAAGGCGGCGACGGATCCGACGGACAGGTCGATGTGACCGGCGATGATGACCATCACCATGCCGATGGCGAGAATCAGAACGTAGGCGTTCTGGTTCACCAGGTTGATCAGGTTGGTCGGGTTGAGCGTGAGGCCACCCGTGGCGATCTGGAAGAAGACGATGATGACGACGAGCGCCGCGAGGATGCCGATCTGGCGACCGGTTCCCTGCGAGCCACCGAACATCTTGCCGAGGTCGCGCAGCTGGAAGCCGCTCTTCTGTGGAGCTTCGGGAGTAGCGCTCATTAGCTGTTAACTTTCTTCTTCGCGGAAGTCATGCTTCTCAGGAGAGTTTCGGGATTTGCTTCGTCGGCGCTGATGTTGTTCGTGATCGCGCCCTCGAAGATCGTGTAGATGCGATCCGAGACGCCGAGCAGTTCCGGCAGCTCGGACGAGATGAGGATGATGCCTTTGCCGGAAGCGGCGAGGTCACGGATGATGCCGTAGATCTCGGTCTTCGCACCGACATCGATGCCGCGCGTGGGTTCGTCGAGGATCAAGAGGTCCGGGTCGGTGAACATCCACTTGGCCAAGACGACCTTCTGCTGGTTTCCACCGGACAGCTTGTTGACACCCTCGTCTACGCGCGGCGCCTTGATCCGCAGGCTCTTGCGGTAGCCCTCGGCGACACGATGTTCCTCGACTTTGTCGATGACGGAGAGCTTCGCGATCTTGGAGAGCTTGGCTGACACGACGGAATCCTGGATGTCGTCGAGCAGGTTGAGCCCGAGAGCCTTGCGGTCCTCGCTCACGTAGCCGAGCCCGTTCTTGATGGCCTCGCTCACGTTCCGCAGCTGGATCTCTTTGCCGTCCTTGAAGACCTGGCCGGAGATGAAGGTGCCGTACGAGCGGCCGAACAGGCTCATCGCCAGTTCGGTGCGACCGGCTCCCATGAGGCCGGCGAACCCGACCACCTCGCCGCGGCGAACGACGAAGCTCGAGTTCTTGACGACCATCCGCTCGGCGGTGAGGGGATGCTGCACCGTCCAGTTCTTCACCTCGAAGAACACCTCGCCGATGTCGGAATTGCGATCCGGGAAACGGTTCTCCAGAGTGCGACCGACCATTCCGCGGATGATGCGATCTTCGTCCACGCCATCGGCTTTGACGTCGAGAGTCTCGATGGTCTTGCCGTCACGGATGATCGTGATCGAGTCGGAGATCTGCTCGATCTCGTTGAGCTTGTGCGAGATCATGATCGACGAGATCCCCCGGCCCTTCAGCCCGAGGATGAGGTCGAGGAGATGCTGGGAGTCGGCCTCGTTGAGCGCCGCGGTCGGCTCGTCGAGGATGAGCAGCTTGACGGACTTGTCGAGCGCCTTCGCGATCTCCACGAGCTGCTGCTTGCCGACACCGAGGTTCTTGATCTGCGTGTCGGGGTCGTCCACGAGTCCGACGCGGGCGAGGAGGTCTACCGCACGCTTCTTCGCCTGCACCCAGTCGATGACTCCGAAACGGCGCGGTTCGTTGCCGAGGAAGATGTTCTCGGTGATCGAGAGCTCCGGGATCAGCGCGAGCTCCTGGTGGATGATCACGATGCCGGCCGCCTCGCTCGACCCGATGTCCTTGAAGCGCGACTCGTGACCCTGGAAGACGATGTCGCCCTGGTAGGTGCCGTAGGGGTACACCCCGGAGAGCACCTTCATGAGGGTGGACTTTCCGGCGCCGTTCTCACCACAGATCGAATGGATCTCACCTGCTTTGACAACGAGGGAAACCTTGTCCAGCGCCTTGACGCCCGGGAATTCCTTGGTGATCGAACGCATCTCGAGGATGATCGGCTCATTCGCCATCGAGCACCTCCGCAATGGCCACCGAAATCGCTGGGAAGAGCGGGTTGTGTACGTTCACAACTGCGAGTGCCGCCTGTGGTTTCACGCCGGACTACCTTGTCTCGTTAGGGGGAAGAAATTGCCCGCTAACAGACTAAACCTTGTTTGCGGGCTTGTCGTCAAGTTGTGAACGCAACGAACACGTAACGACTCGGAAACAATCAGTCCCGCCGCAGTCCCGGGGACTGCAGAACGAGGGATGCGGCACCGAGGGCCTCCGCTCGATCGCCGAGTGATGACATCACGAGAGCGGTCGCCTCGCCGACGCTCGGCACAGCGTGACGCAGCAGTCCTCGTTCGATCGGTGCGAGCAGGATCGACCCGAGCCCGGCGAGCGGACCGCCGATCACGATCACCTCCGGATTGATCAGGTTCGCAATGCTCGCGAGGCCCCGCCCGATCGCGGCACCCGCGTCGTCGAGCACCCTGAGCGTGGCGGCATCCCCCGAGAGTGCGTTTCGCACGATGTCGGCCGTCGTCACCGGCGCCCGGGTGCCGAGGAGCGCCATCATCACCGAGGTGGAGGCCACCGTCTCGAGGCATCCCCGGTTGCCGCAATGGCAGACGACCCCGTTGTCGGTGATGGTCTCGTGGCCGATCTCCCCGGTGATGCCGAGGCTGCCGGAGAACGGGTGCCCACTCAGGATCAGGCCGGCGCCGATACCGCTGCCGATCTTGACGAAGACCAGGTTGTCCACGGTGTTGTGCGGCCCCCAGGTCACTTCGGCGAGGGCGCCCAGATTGGCGTCATTGTCGAAGACCACAGGAAAATGCAGGCGTTTCTCGAGGTCCTGCAGGTGGATGCCCACCCATTCCGGCAGGATCGCACCCTGCACGACGGTGCCGGTGCGCTGGTCGATCGGGCCGGGGATGCCCACGCCGACACCGAGCACCGCGGAGGGCGCGATGTCGCGTTCCTCGAGCATCCGGGCGAGCAGTTGCGACGCACAATCGATGCTCTCTTCGGCTCGATGCCCGAGTGGAAGCTCCAGGAACTGTTCCGCGACGACCGTGAACCCGAGACTGGCGAGGACGATGCGCAGATGCCGGCGCCCGAAGTCGATTCCTACCGCGACAGCGCCGTTGTTGGACAGGCGCACGAGCAGCGCCCGACGCCCGGAACTGGTCGTCGGCTCGGTCTCGATCGATCCGATCGCCGCCATGGTCTTCACGATGTTCGAGACAGTCGCCGTGGAGAGTCCGGTCTGCCTGGCCAACTCCGCCTGGGTGAGCGGACCGCTTGCCAGGAGGGTGTCGATCACGCGCTTCTGGTTGAGTTCGCGCAGCGCCGATTGCGATCCGGGATTCCGGGCACCCCGCGGCAGGGGTTGCATCGTTGCAGGCATGACTACGAGAGTGCATCATCCCGAGTCTTGTCGTCAAGAAGTTAACGCAACCGTTATCAAGAAATGAGAGCGGTCACATCGCGTTGCGCCCTGGCGTCTGGCGCACTGAGCCTCGAGCCCACCGGCATCGAGTTGCACTCTTTTGCGGGTCGCGAGTCGCGCTGAGCCGCAAAAGAGTGCTCCTCGATGGCCCGCGCCACCCTCGACTACCAGCGGGGCGGGGCCGTCGAACCGCGCACGATCAATTCGGGAAGGATCGGCTCGTGTCCGAGGCCGGACTGGCCGTTCAGTTCCGCGAGCAGCATGGCGACGGAGCGGCGACCGATCTCGGCGAAATCCTGACGCACGGTGGTGAGCGGCGGCCAGTAGTGGGCGGCATCCGGCACGTCATCGAAACCGACGATGCTGATATCGCCCGGCACATCGAGACCGGCGTCGCGGAAGGCGTGGATCAGGCCGAGGGCCATCTGGTCGTTCGCGGCGAACACCGCGGAGAAGTCCCGATATCGCGAGAGCTCCCGCCCGACGGTGTAGCCGAAATCGGCGGTCCAGTCCCCGAGGATCGGGGCCCGCACGTCGAGATCCGCTTCGATCAGCTCGTCGAGGAAACCCGTCATGCGCGCCTCGGCCTCGATCCAGTCCTGGGGGCCACCGAGGTGCAGGATCTTGCGGTGACCGAGCTCGATGAGGTGGCGGGTGGCCAGCCGCGCCCCGGAGGTCTGGTCCACGGAGAGGCTGTGCTGGCCATCGCGACCCGTCGAGTCGAGCGTGACGAGCGGAAGGCGGATGTCCAGATCCCGAATCGCGTTGAATACGCGCATCTGGGGCGAGATGACGACCAGTCCCTCGATGGCCTGGCTCAACAGGTATTCGAGTCGATCGTGGATGGCTTCCGAATCGGTCGCCGCAAGGCTGGTCGTCGTCACGAGGTAGCCCGCATCCCTGGCGGCATCCTCGATGGCGGCGAGGCTCGTGGCCGGACCGTAATTGGCGACCTGGGAGGTGAGCACCCCGATGGTGCGCGACCGACTCGTGACCAGGGCGCGCGCGGCCTGGTTCGGTCGGTAGCCGAGTTGCTCGATCACCTCGAGCACGCGATCCTTGGTGGAGCTACGGATGTTCTCGGAGTTGTTGAGCGCCCGCGAAACCGTCTGGTAGGACACCCCGGCGATCCGCGCGACATCGCGGATGCTGGGGGCGCGAACCTTCACTGGTTCCATGGACGGGGGTATCCGGCTTCGTCGAGATCGGAGGGCGCGGCGGCGAAATGCCGCACGGCAGACCATTATCACCCACACCGCCCGGCCCGGCGCGACTCAGGGGATTCGCGCGAAGGCTCTCACCGGGAAGGTGCCGAATCCCTCGATCTTCGGAGGCACTACCGTCACGGTCGCCCCCGACTCCGGCAACTGGTCGAGCTCGGTCAGGTGCTCGACCACGTGGATTCCCGCCGCGAGCAACAGCGAATGCGCGGGCCGTTCCCCTCCCGACTCGACATCGTCGATGTTGAGAGAGTCGATTCCGACGAGCGTCACGCCCTGCGCTACGAGGTAGGCGGCGCCATCCGCGGTGAGGAAGGGGGCGCCAGAAGCATAGGCCTCAGTGCCGAACAGGCGACTCCAGCCGGTGTCGAGAAGCACGGCCTTTGCACCGAGATCTCGATCGCCGAAACTCTCCCGCGCGATACCGCGCATCGATGTATCCCTCAAATGGAATATCTCGGCGGGCTGGTCGACGAGAGTCTCGAGATCGAGTCCGGCAAGATCAGTCCCACCCTCGAAGCGGTGGAACGGGCTGTCGATGTAGGTGCCGGTGTTGCCGATCATGGTGATGACATCCATGGCGAACTGGGTGCCATCGGCGTACTTCGCTTTCGAGTCCTGCCGAGTGAGGAATGGACGGATCTCGGGTGCGGGCAGGCCGGGATAGGTCACGAGGCCCGCGCGGATGCTGTGGCTGAGATCGATGAGTCGGGCCATGACGCCATCCTCGCAGCGGCTGGTCGGCGTGTCCCGCCCGTTCCCGCCAGCCGCCGCGCGGATGCCGCCAAAGAATGCCCTACCGGGTCAGATCGTAGATGGTCACGCCGTCGACGGTCGTCGCGGTGAAGGTGTCCGCCACCCAGGCCGCGATGGATGCTGATGCCGACGATCCGCCACTCGATTGGCCCATCGATCCGCTGCCGACGAAGTAGTGGATCTTCCCCGAGGCGACGTAGCTCTTGAACTGGGCCAGGGTCGGCGACGGGTCACTTCCGTTGAAGCCGCCGATCGCCATCACGGGGAATCCGGTGGCGAGCTGGTAGCCCGCGGCATTGTTCGACCCGACAGAGGCCGCGACCCAGGAGTAGCTCGAGGCGTTGCTCTCGAGCACCGTGGAGACTTTCGATGAGACGCTGCCACCACCGAGGAGGCCACCCATCCCGCCGCCCGCACCACCGGGCCGCGCTCCCGCGGGGGGCATACCGCCCGCGGTCATCCCGGCGGGAGGGGTTCCTCCCGCGGTCATCCCGGCGGGAGGGGTTCCACCGGCGGTCATCCCGGCGGGAGGGGTTCCTCCCGCGGTCATCCCGCCGGGCATTCCACCCCCGCGGCCCATCGATCCGCTCACCGCGGGGCCGGCGGTGACGATGGAACCGGTGTGGGAGGCGGACACCGTCTCGAGAGTGTAGGCGGTCGGAGCGATGAGGGCGCCGACGATGGTCACCGCGAGAGTGACGGTCGCGAGCATCCGTCCCCGCCGTGGCAGCAGAAGCATCGCCGCGGCAGCGGCACCGAGCCCGAGAACCACCCACTTGAGCCAGGGTAGCCAGTCGGATGCTTCGCCCAGCAGGGCGAATGCCCAGAAGGCCGTCAACACCATGGCCGTCGCCGACACGATGCGCACCCAGAGTTCGGCGCGACGGGACCAGAGCATGCTCGCTCCGATCGCCAGGCTTCCGGCCAGCGGAGGCGCAAGCGCCACCGTGTAGTAGGCGTGGAAGATGCCGGCCATGAAGCTGAAGGCGAGCGCGGTGATGAGAAGCCAACCGGCGAACAACGCGAGGACCGCACGTCGGGGGTCGGTGCGTTTCGTCGTGCCGAAGAGCACGAAGCCCGCAACCGTGACGACGAGCGCCGCGGGCAGCAGCCAGGTGACCTGGCCACCGATCTCACCCTCGAAGAGGCGCAGGATGCCGGTCGACCCCCACATGCCGGTTCCCGCTCCCCCGCCGCCGACGCTTCCGGTCTCGTTGCCGGTGATACGGCCGAATCCGTTGTAGCCGAAGGTGAGCTCGAGGAAACTGTTGCTCTGGGAGCCCCCGATGAACGGGCGCACGCTCGCCAGCACGAGTTCCACGATCGCGACCCACCACCCGGCGGAGACGATCATCACCCCGAGCGCCCCGAAGAGGTGCGCAAGACGCTTGCGCCAGGAGATCGGAGCCGCCCAGAAGTAGACGCCCGCGAGCACGGGAAGGATCAGGAATGCCTGCAACTGCTTGGTGAGGAACCCGAGTCCCACCATCGCTCCGGCCCACAGCACCCATCGCACCCGGCCGCTCTCGACGCCACGCAGGGTGAAGTAGACCGCGAGCGTCATGAGGAGCACCAGCAGCGCATCCGGATTGTTGAAGCGGAACATGAGCGCCGCCACCGGCGTGAGCGCCAGTGCGGCTCCCGCGAACAGCGCGGTCGGAGCAGAGAAGTGTCGCCGCACGATCACGTAGACGAGCGCGACGGTGACGACCCCCATGATCACCTCCGGCAGCAGGATGCTGAACGACGAGAGCCCGAACAGGCGCGCGGAGAGCGCCATGAGCCAGAGGCTCGCCGGTGGCTTGTCGACCGTGATCGAGTTCGCGGCATCAGAGCTTCCATAGAAGAAGGCCTCCCAGTCGACGGTGCCCGCCTGTACGGCAGCGGAGTAGAACGAGTTCGCCCAGCCGTTGGCGCCGAGGTTCCACAGGTAGAGCACCGAGGTGGCAGCGAGAAGCCCCAGCAGCGCAGGACGCTCCCACCGGGCGGTGTCGGTGCGGCCACGAACGATCCAGCGGAAGGCTGCTGCGAGGCGCAGGGGTGGTGGAAGGCGATGAACTGTAGCGGTTGTCATGATGCTGTCACTTTCTGGACGGGGGAAGAGGGGATGGATGCCGCGGGCCGGCGCTGCTGCCGGAACACCCACAGCCGGAGGAGCACGAAGCGCACCAGGGTGGCGAAGAGGTTGGCACCGGTCAGCACGATCAGCTGGGCCTGAGCCGAGGCGCTGGGAGCGATGGCGTGGAGCCCCACCAGCGAGCCGCTGGTGATCAGCCACGCGATGCCGAACACGACGAGTCCCTGGAACTGGTGCGTCACCGCACCGGAACGTCCGTGTACGCCGAACGTGAACCGACGATTGGCGGCGGTGTTGGCGACTGCCGTGACCAGAAGCGCGAGAAAATTGGCCGACTGGGCCGACATCCCGAGCTGGAAGACGAGATAGAGCAGCGCGTAGGCCGCCGTCGAGAGCACCCCGATTGCGCCGAAGCGAACCACCTGGCCGAAGAAGCTAGCCGTGCGCGGCTGCTCGAAGGGGCGTCGGCCGAGCTCGGCGTAGATCGATCCGACCGGCACCCTGCCGGTCATGATCGACCGGCCGACCCGCAGCATCCCCTTCAGGTCTTCCCGTGCGGTCGAGACGATGTCGACCTTGCTTTCGGGGTCGTCGATCCAGTCCACGGGGACCTCGTGGATGCGCAGGCCGCTGCGCTCGGCGATGATGAGCAGCTCGGTGTCGAAGAACCAGCCGTTGTCCTCGATCAACGGCATGAGCTCCTGGGCCACCTCGCGACGCACCGCCTTGAATCCGCACTGGGCATCGCTGAAGCGCACGGCCATCGCCCCGCGCAGCAGCAGGTTGTAGCTGCGGGAGACGAACTCGCGCTTGCCTCCCCGCACCACGCGTGACCCTCGGGCGAGGCGCGTTCCGATCGCGACATCGGAGTGCCCGGAGAGCAGCGGGGCGATCAGGGGAGGCAGAGCGCTGAGATCGGTGGAGAGGTCCACGTCCACGTAGGCGAGCACCGCCGCGTCCGAGGCGAGCCAGACCTGCTTGAGCGCGCGACCGCGACCCTTCTCAGCGAGGTGGACGGCGACGACACCGGCGAGGCCTTCCGCAAGGCGGTCGGCGATCTCCGGGGTGTCATCGGTCGAGGCGTTGTCCGCGATCGTGATGCGCCAGGGCACGTCGAGCTGCGTCGAGAGGTACTCGTGCAACGTGCGGATGCTGCGCTCGAGAGTTGCCTGCTCGTTGTAGACGGGAACGGCCACGTCGAGAGCGAGAGAGTCGGGTGAGTGTGCCATCTGCACACTCTCGGCGACCGCTCTCGGCGAGCCCTATACCCCGGCTAAGAACCGGGTATGCGTGTGTCTCAGCTGGTGGTGGCGCGATCGAGAGCGCCCCGCACGTCGGCGAGGAGGTCGTCGACGCCTTCGATTCCCACCGAGAGCCGCACCAGGTTCTCCGGCACGGCGAGCGCCGTTCCCCGCACCGAGGCGTGGGTCATCTCCGTCGGGTACCCGATCAGCGACTCGACTCCCCCGAGCGATTCGGCCAGCTGGAACAGCTCGGTCGACTCGGCGAAGCTGCGCGCGGCCGCGGGCCCGCCGGCAAGCTGCACCGAGAGCATCCCGCCGAATCCGCGCATCTGGCGGGCGGCGAGCTCGTGTCCGGGATGGCCGGAGAGGCCCGGGTAATACACGCGCTCGATCGCGGGGTGCCCGACCAGCGCTTCCGCGATAGCCTGTGCGTTGGCGGAGTGGCGGTCCATGCGCACGGCGAGCGTCTTGATGCCGCGAACGGTGAGCCACGCATCCATCGGTCCGGAGACCGGACCGATGGCGAACTGCAGGAAGCCGAGCTTCTCGGCGAGCTCATCGTCGTTGAGCACAACGGCGCCCCCGAGCACGTCCGAGTGGCCGCCGAGATATTTCGTGGTCGAGTGGGTCACGACATCGGCCCCGAAGGCGAGCGGGTTCTGCAGGTACGGCGACGCGAAGGTATTGTCCACGACGACGATGACCCCCGCGGCGTGTCCGATCTCCACGAGAGCCGTGATGTCGCTGATCTTCATCATCGGGTTGCTCGGGGTCTCTACCCAGAGCACGCGGGTGTTCGGGCGGATCGACGCACGAACGGCGTCGAGATCCGTCATCTCCACAGTGTCGAGCTCGATGCCCCAGGGCACGAAGACCCGATTGACCAGCCGGTGGGTTCCGCCATAGACGTCGTTGCCCATGATCACGTGGTCGCCCGGCACGAGGATCGACCGCAGAAGGGTATCTTCGCCGGCAAGGCCGGAGGAGAAACTGAAGCCGTGCTTCGCCCCCTCGAGGTCGGCGACGAGGTGCTGGAGGGAATCCCGTGTGGGGTTGGCGCTTCTGGCGTACTCGTAGCCGCCGCGCAGTTCGCCGATGCTCTTCTGCACGAAGGTGGAGGTCTGGTAGATCGGCGGGATGACCGAGCCGGTGGTGGGGTCGAAGGACTGGCCCGAATGGATGGCGCGGGTGGAGAAGTCGGTCACGATGGTCTTTTCTGTGGCGGGGTCAGTCGGAGAGGAAGGTGAGCAGGTCGTGTCGCGTGACGACAGCGACGGGCTTGCCGTCCTCGGTCACGAGCAGTGCATCCGCTTTGCCGAAGGCGGCGCGTGCGGAGGTCACCGATTCGTGCACACCGATCAAACCCAGCGGGGCTCCGATAAATTTCCCCACCGGGTCGGTCATGCTCGCATCCCCGCTGAACACCTGCTCGAGCAGGCTCTTCTCTTCGATCGCCCCGACGACCTCGCCGATGACGACGGGCGGCTCCGCAGAGAGTACCGGCAGCTGAGAGACGCCGTATTTCGTCATGATCTGGATGGCGTCGCGCACAGTGTCCGAGGGGTGCACGTGCACGAGGGCCGGAAGGGAGCCGCTCTTGTGGCCGACGACATCGCCGACCGTCTTCTCGTCGGAGACCTGCGTGAAGCCGTAGGACTGCATCCATTTCTCGCTGAAGACCTTGTTGAGATAGCCGCGGCCGCCGTCCGGAAGCAGGATCACCATCACCGCGTCGGCCGGGAGCGTGCGAGCGGCCTTGAGGGCGGATGCCACGGCCATGCCGCTCGACCCTCCCACGAGCAGTCCCTCCTCGCGGGCGAGACGTCGCGTCATGTCGAAAGACTCGGCATCGGAGGAGGCGATGATCTCGTCCACCACCGAGCCGTCGTAGGCCTCGGGCCAGAAGTCCTCCCCGACGCCCTCGACGAGGTAAGGGCGACCGGTGCCACCGGAGTAGACCGAACCCTCCGGGTCGGCTCCGATGATGGTGACGGCGCCGTTCGAGACCTCCTTGAGGTACTTGCCGACACCGCTGATCGTGCCACCGGTGCCCACGCCGGCGACGAAGTGGGTGATCTCGCCCTCGGTATCGCGCCAGACCTCCGGGCCGGTGGTCTCGTAGTGGCTCAGCGGGCCGTTGGGATTCGAGTACTGGTTGGGTTTGAATGCCCCGGGGATCTCGCGGGCCAGCCGATCCGAGACCGAGTAGTAGGACTCCGGGCTGTCCGGCGCCACCGCGGTCGGGGTGACGACGATCTCGGCGCCATACGCCAACAGCACGTTGCGCTTCTCCTCGCCCACCTTGTCGGGCAGCACGAAGACGCAGCGGTACCCCCGCTGCTGGGCCACGAGGGCGAGGCCGATGCCGGTGTTGCCCGAGGTCGGTTCGACGATCGTGCCGCCGGGCTTCAGCAGCCCCTCGCGTTCTGCCGCGTCGATGATCCGGGTGGCGATGCGGTCCTTGGACGACCCACCGGGGTTGAGGTACTCCACCTTGACGAGCACGGTGGCGGCGATGCCCTCCGTCACCCGGTTGAGCTTCACGAGGGGGGTATTGCCGACGAGGTCGATCACGGTGTTGGCGAACTTCATAGTGCCGCCAATCTACCAGCGGGCCTCAGGGGGTTTCCGGCACATTCGCCGCCCGAGACATCCCTCCCTCCCCCGCGAGATGGGGAGAGACGGGGCGGAGCGGGGCGGGTCAGGGGCGCCCCAGCCCTCAGATCTGTGACACCTGCTGCGCATAGAGTCGGGCGTAGACGCCACCCTGGGCTGTGAGCTCGGCATGGGTGCCGTGCTCCACGATGCGCCCGGCGTCGACCACGAAGATCACGTCGGCCGACACGATGGTCGAAAGGCGGTGCGCGATCGCGATCGTGGTGCGGCCAGCGGAGGCGGTGTCGAGCGCATCTTGCACGATCCGTTCGGAGAGGGAGTCAAGCGCGCTGGTGGCTTCGTCGAGGATGAGCACTCGCGGATCCTTGAGCAGCACCCGCGCGATGGCGATGCGTTGCTTCTCTCCACCGCTCAATCGGTAACCACGCTCGCCGACGACCGTGTCGTAGCCCAGTGGGAACGACGCGATGGTGTCGTGGATGTTCGCGGCCCTGGCCGCCTGCTGGAGCTCGGCATCCGTCGCTCCCGGCTTCGCGTAGCGGAGGTTCTCCGCGATCGTCGCGTGGAACAGGTAGGTCTCCTGGCTGACGATGCCGATGTTGGCGACCAGGGAGTCCTGCTCGAGCTGGCGCACGTCATCACCGGCGAAGAGGATGCGGCCGCCGGTCACCTCGTGGAAGCGGGGAATCAGGTAAGACACTGTGGTCTTGCCCGCCCCGGATGGCCCGACGAAGGCGGCGAACTGACCCGGCTCGATGGCGAAGGAGACACCCTTGAGAGTGGGAGGCGTGCCGTCTCCGGAGTCGGGGTAGGCGAACACCACATCGTCGAATTCCACGCGACCGAGACGCGCCGGGTCGACCGGGTGGGCGTTCGGTGCATCCGCGATCGCCGGATGCAGGTCGAGGTACTCGAAGATGCGCGCAAACAGCGCCTGGGAGGTCTGCAGGTCGAGCGCCACCCTCATGAGTCCGAGAAGCGGCCACATCAGCCGGGCCTGCACCGTGGTGAATGCCACGATCGTGCCCGCGGTGACCGCCACGTTCTGGAACAGCAGCCAGGCGGCACAGATGTAGATGACGGCCGGGATGATGGCGAGGAAGATCTGCACCATCGCGAAGAACCACTGGCCGCTCATCTGCTCGCGCACCTGCAGCCGGATCTGGTTGTCGTTCTCGTCGCTGTAGCGTGCGACCTCCGAGCCCTGCTGGTTGAAGCTCTTGGCCAGCAGGATGCCCGACACCGACAGGGTTTCCTGCGTGATGGCGGTCATGTCGCTGAGCGACTCCTGCGTCTTGGTCGCGATTTTGGCGCGAACCCGCCCGACCCGACGCTGGGCGATCACCAGGATCGGCATCAGGATCACGGCCACGATGGTGAGTTGCCACGACAGCACCAGCATGCTCACGAAGGCCGCCGCCACGGTGACCGTATTTCCCAGCACGCTCGCCACGGTGTTGGTGAGCACGCTCGACACCCCGCCGACGTCGTTCTGCAGGCGGGACTGGATGATGCCGGTCTTGGTGCGCGTGAAGAACGCCAGTTCCATCTTCTGGAGATGCCCGAACAGTCGCACCCGGAGGGCGCCCATCACGCGGTTGCCCACGGTCGCGGTGAGGAAGGTCTGCCAGACGCCGAGCCCGGCGGAGGAGACGTAGATCACGATCATCAGCCCGACGATCTCGAGCAGAACCGGCACATTCGGTCGACCGGATGCCGGGAAAAGGCCGACATCGAAGGCCTGGCGGGTCAGCAGTGGGGGCAGCACCGAGAGTCCCGCACTGATGATGACCAGCACGGCCGTGACCGCGAGCGCGCGGCGGTGCGGCTGGAATAGCTGCGCGATGCGGGCGAGCAGATCCGGGATGCGCGGGGCATCCGCGTTCTCGGCCTTCTGTGCGTCAGGATCGGAACCGCTGATGCGCGTGCGCTGTTTACCCATGCGCCCCACCGGGGTGCTTCCACCGTGCATTCCGCTCACTCGCTCACCTTACGCACCGGTGGCGACACTCCCGCTGCGGATTCGCCCCCAGCGCAATGCAACCCCGCGGCGTGGCGGGAGATGCGCCGCCTCCCGGAGGGCGCGACGTCTCGCGGCGGGAGTCGTGACTCCCGCCGCGAGCGCGTATACCCGTCGCGATCCCCGGGGGGGCTGTGGGCGAGCGGGGACTCAGCCCTTGGTGCTGCCCGCGAGCAGGCCACGCACGAAGAACCGCTGCAGTGCGAAGAACACGATGAGCGGAACGAGGATGGAGATGAACGCACCAGAGGTGAGCAGCTGCCAGTCCTGGCCACGTCCACCGGTGATCTCCGCGAGCAGCTTCGTCATCGGAGCGACCTCGCCGTCGGCGAACACCAGAGCGACCAGCAGGTCGTTCCAGACCCAGAGGAACTGGAAGATCGCGATCGATGCGATGGCCGGCATGGTGAGCGGAAGCACGATGCGGAAGAAGATCTGCCCATGCCCCGCGCCATCCACTCGCGCTGCCTCGATCAGTTCTGACGGAAGCTCCGCGATGAAGTTGTGGAGCAGGAAGATCACGAGCGGGAGCCCGAAGATCGTGTGGGCGATCCAGACCTGGGTGTACGAGCCGCTCGCGTTCAGTCCCGCGAAGAGCTGCACGCCGCCGATGTTGAGGCCCCGGGAGAAGAGGCTCAACAGGGGAACGAGAGCCATCTGCAGCGGCACGATCTGCAGGGCGAACACCCCGATGAACATCCAGTTCTTGCCCTTGAAGTTCATCCACGCGAACCCGTAAGCCGCGAGGCTCGCGAGTGTCAGCGGGATGAGAGTCGCCGGCAGCGTGATGGCGATCGAGTTGATGAACGCCTGCCCAAGGTTCAGTTGACTGTTGCCCGCCTTCAGCACCTGCGCGTAGTTGTCGAAAGTGAACCCGGGGTTCTGGAAGATGGTCCACCAGCCCGTGGTGTTGATCAGCACGGCCGGGCGGATCGAGGAGATGAAGAGTCCGAAGGTGGGCACGGTCCAGAGCAACGCGATGATCAGAGACGCGATCGTCGCACCCCGACTCGTCAGGCGCTTCTTGGTGCGCTTGGTGACGCTGCGCTCCGCGGTCCGTTCTCCGACGGCGAGCTGTCGCTTCGTGGCGACGTCGATCGGTACATCGATGGGTGAGACGGCGCTCATCGGATCTCCCTCTGCTTCTGAATCTGCCGTGCGTTGTAGACGACGATGGGTAAGACCAGTACGAAGAGCACCAGAGCAAAGGCCGCCGATCGGCCGTTCTCGAAGCCCTTCCACTGCGTATACATCTCGTTGGCGATGACGCTGGTGCTGTTGGCGCCGGCCGTCATCGTCCGCACGATGTCGAACACCTTCAAGGATGCGATCGAAATCGTGGTGAGCACGACGATGAGCGACGAGCGGATGCCCGGAACGGTCACGTTGATGAATCGCTCCCAGGCGTTCGTGCCATCGAGCTCTGCGGCCTCCAGCTGCTCCGTCGGCACACCCTTGATGGCCGCGGAGAGCACGACCATCGCGAACCCGGTCTGGATCCAGACGAGCACGACGATCAGGAAGAAGGTGTTCCACGGCGAGATGGACACGAAGTCGGTCGGCTGGCCACCGAAGAGCACCACGATCTGGTTGAGCAGACCGATCTGGTTCTGGCCGGCCGGCCGCGCCGTGTAGACGAACTTCCAGATGATCGAGGCACCGACGAACGAGATCGCCATCGGCATGAAGACCAGGATCTTGAAGAACTTCTCACCGCGTGACTTGTCGATGAACACGGCGTAGGCGAGACCGATCGCGGTCGAGAACGCCGGAACGATGAGCACCCAGATGATCGTGTTCAGCACGACCCGGATACCGGTGGGCTGGGTGAAGATCCAGACGAAGTTCTCGAAGCCGATGAACCGGTTACCGCGGTTGTTCTGGAACGCGGCGATCGCGGTGAGGATCGTCGGGTAGACGAGGCCGATCAGAAGCAGGATCAGCGCCGGAGCGAGGAATCCCACCAGCTGGAAGAGATAGCCGACTCCCTGCTTCGCCCGGTAATCGAGGATGAAGAACACCCCGCCGAGAACCGCGGCGATAGCGGCGGCCCAAGCGACCGATCCGAGGAACAGGAAGATCGCCAGCGGTGCGAGGACGCAGACCGCGAGACGGATGATCGTGTAACGACGTCCAGATCGCGGGGCGATCTCGACGAAGAACAGGATGACAGCGACGACGGCGACGAACGCGCCGACGACGAGCGGGATCTGGGCTAACGCGGGGAGCGTGGAGATCCAGTTGAAGAAATCTGACATTGTGCCCTTTCGAGTACGTCGGTGGACTCATGAGCGTGCATATGTATTAGACACCGGAGCATTGGGGTGCGGAAAGGCCGACAAAGAGTTTTTCTCTGCCGGCCTTTCGCGCTGGGTACTACCTAGAGGACGATAACTGCTACTTGGACGGCCACGACGCGTCGATGGTCTTCAAGACCTCGTCCGTCGACTTGCCGTTGATCCAGTCGACCATTCCGGTCCAGAACGAACCCGCACCGACCACACCGGGCATCAGGTCTGATGCGTCGAAGCGGAAGGTGGTCTTCGGGTCCTGGAGCGTCTTGATGGCCTCCTGCAGGATCGGGCTCGACGCGTTGGCCGGGTCGAGGCCCTTGTTGGCGCTGATCACACCGCCGAGCTTGACGCGGCTGTTCGCCCAGTCACCGCTCGACAGGTAGGCCTGCACCTTCTGGGTGTCCGCGTCGTTGGAGAACGCGGCAACCATCTCGCCACCACCGGTGACGGCGGGACCGGCACTGGCGTCGATCGGCGGGGTGATGAAGGCCCAGACCTGCTTGTCGGGTCCGACAGTCGCATTGCCGTTCTTGGGGTCCTGGATGAACCCGTCGAAGAAGGATGCCTGGTGGGTCATGGCGCACTGACCGTTTCCGACGACCCGAGCAACATCACCGAAGGGCGTGGAGTTGATCGACTTGACGTCACCAAGACCCGCGTTCACGTACTTCGGGTTGAGAAGGATATCTCCGACCGAGTCGAAAGCCTTCTTGATGGCGGGATCGGTGAACGGGATCGAGTGGCTGACCCACTTGTCGTACGTGGCCGCGCCGGCCTGGCGAAGAACGAGGTCTTCCACCCAGTCCGTTCCGGGCCATCCCGTTGCCGCATCCGAACCGAAGCCCGCGCACCAGGGAGCGGTGCCGGTCTTCTCCTGGATGGTCTTGGTGAGGGTGAGGAGCTCATCCCACGTCTTGGGAACCTCGACACCCCACTCCTTGAACTTCGCCGGGGAGTACCAGATGAAGCCCTTGACGCTCGCCATGAGCGGCGAGGCGTAGAGCGTGCCGTCGGACGACGCGTAGCCGGCCCAGTCCTTCGACCAGTTCTTCTTCACGTTGGCCGCTGCTTCAGCGGGCTCGGGCTGGATGTAGTCACGCGAGGCGAGGTCCTTGAGGAGGCCGGGCTGCGGGAAGATGGCGATGTCGGGAGCGTTGCCACCCTGTGCACGAACGCTGATCTGCGTCTCGAACTCCTTCGAGCCCTCGTACTTGATGGTGATCTTGTTCTTCTTCTCCCAGTCCGCCCAGGACTTCTGCAGGAGCTCTGCCTCGGTGTCGACGATCGTGCCGTAGATGGTCACGACTCCGTCGGCCTTGCCGGCGTCGCCGGGGCCCTTGCCGGAGGTGCTGGTGCCCCCGCCGGAAGATGAGCAGCCCGCGAGAGCGAGGCCTGCGATCGTGAAGAACACGATCGGTGCGGTGATGCGGCGATGGAGTTTCTTGCTGTGTGCTGCGCTGCGGAGCAGGGTGGGACTCATGTGACTCCTCCTCGTTGAGGGTTGGGATTGGGCCATACGGGTGGATCCAGTCCGCTTCGAGATCGACGCGGGGACGCTCGCCATGGGGAACCGGTTCCATTGGACAAGGTACGGGCGATGGGATCGTTATGCAAGCGCTTGTTCCGCGGTAGTACCTAACGTTTTAGTCACGCTCCCGTCGACGCCCGCCATTACGGGGATCGGGCGTGGGAGCGCACCCATGGAAATGTGGTGCGTTTCCCACAATGCCTCCTGTGTGCATAGGATGAGCCATCGCTCGTCAATGTTGTCGAATTCGAGGTCCTCTTGAGCGCAATCGCTGATGTCGCTCGCCTCGCTGGCGTGTCGAAGTCCACGGCTTCGCGCGCGCTCAGCGGCAACGGTTACGTCTCGGAGGAGACCCGCACGCGTGTGGAACATGCCGCGGCCGAGATCGGCTTCGTGCCGTCATCCATCGCCTCTGGCCTCGCGACCGGACTCACCCGCACCGTCGGAGTCGTCATCCCCTTCGTCAATCGCTGGTTCTTCGCCGAGGTGCTCGAAGGCATCGAGAGCGCGCTGATCTCGGCGGGCTACGACCTCACGCTCTACCAGCTGCACGATGACCCCGTGCGCCGCCAGCGGGTGTTCGACTACTTCCTCGCGCGCAAACGGGTGGATGCGGTGATCGCCATCGGCATCTCGCTGAGCGCTCACGAGGTGCGATCGCTGAAGGGCCTCGGCAAACCCATCGTGGGGATCGGCGGCGAGATACCGGCGATCTCGACCCTGAGCATCGACGATGAGGCCGCGACCCAGTTCCTCACCGAGCACCTGGTGAGCCTCGGTCACACTCGCATCATGCATCTCGGCGGGGACCAGAATCACCAGATGGATTTCGCCGTCCATTCCCGCCGACTGGCCGGCGTACGCCGGGCTCTCGCGGCCGCGGGACTCTCTCACCCCGACGACTTCCGCGCTGTGCCCTACTCGATTCCCGGGGGGTATTCCGGGGCGCTGGCGGTGCTCTCCAATCCCGCGACCCGACCGACGGCCATCGTCGCCGGGTGCGATGAGATCGCGATCGGGGTGATCCTCGCCGCGCGCGAGCTCGGGATCGCCGTGCCGGCACAGCTGTCGGTCGTGGGGATCGACGGTCACAACCTCGCCGAGCTGTTCGGACTCACGACCCTCGAGCAACACCCGAGCGCTCAGGGGGAACATGCTGTGCAGCTGATCCTCGAACGACTGGGACCGGATGCCGGACTCGCAGTCGACGAGCGGATCGGGGTAGCCATCGACTTCGTTGTGCGCCGGAGCACGACGGCGCCGCCCCGCTAGGCCTGAAGCGGTCGCATCCACCAGCACGACACCGCTGATGGGCACCCTCTCATCGAGGGCACCCATCGCAGGCTGTCGGTGTGCACGGTGATCGCACCCTCCCGCGGAGAACCTGCTGTGGAACATTCGCCGCGAGGCTGTTGCGTCGAAATCATCCGTGGGCTGGCCAGAGGGTAAGGCTGTCCAGAACGAAGCTTTCGTGGGGTACAAATCGACTTCTGTGCGATGCGAAGGCCCCGGGATACGGCCCTCACGAGTCCTCATTATGGTGGACACCGTTAGAAACCGCAAGTACGCTCACTTATGCGGATCTTGGTAACCGCAGCACGAAGAACGGCCCCCGTGTCCGCCTCGAGGGCAGGCACGGGGGCCGTCGCTATGCTGCACCGAATGCCGCCGCGCGGGGCGTCATCCGGGAATGACTACTTGAGGGTGACGGTTGCGCCGGCCTCTTCGAGCTGAGCCTTGGCCTTCTCGGCGGTCTCCTTGTTGACACCCTCGAGCACGACGCCGGGGGCGTTGTCCACGACGGCCTTGGCCTCGCCGAGGCCGAGGCTCGTGAGGGCACGGACCTCCTTGATGACCTGGATCTTCTTGTCACCGATCGACTCGAGGACGACGTCGAAGGAATCCTTCTCCTCGACCTCTTCGACGACGGCGGCAGCGCCACCGGCAGCAGCGGCCGCAACGGGGGCGGCAGCGGTGACCTCGAAGACCTCTTCGAACTTCTTGACGAACTCGCTGAGCTCAATGAGCGTGAGCTCCTTGAATGCTTCGATGAGGTCGTCGCCTGAAAGCTTTGCCATGATTTTTCTCCTTGTTTTTTCGTGTTTAAGCCGCGCTGTCTAACCCGGTGAGGGAATTAGGAGGCGGAATCCTGCTTCTCGCGCAGCGCGTCGACCGTGCGAACGGCCTTGGCGAGCGGTGCGTTGAACATGTAGGCAGCACCGAACAGCGAAGCCTTGAAGGCGCCGGCGAGTTTGCCCAGCAGCACCTCTCGGGTCTCGAGATCGGCGAGCTTGATGACCTCTGCCGGCGTGAGAGGGTTACCGTCGAAGTAACCGCCCTTGATCACGAGCAGGGGGTTTGCCTTGGCGAAGTCGCGAAGACCCTTCGCAACGGTGACCGGGTCGCCGTGTACGAATGCGATTGCGGACGGACCGACGAGTTCCTCGTCGAACGACGAGATCCCCGCGTTGTTGGCCGCAATCTTGGTCAGCGTGTTCTTCACCACGGCGTACGTGGCGTGCTCACTGAGGGTGGTGCGCAGCGTCTTCAGCTGAGCAACAGTGAGCCCGCGGTACTCGGTGAGCAGTACGGCGGTCGAGTCGCGGAACTTGTCCGTGAGCTCGGCAACCGAAGCTTCCTTGTTCGCCATGTGGCTCCTAGGTGGATTGGTGGTGCATTATGTCTTCGACCTGGACCGCGGCGGGTTAAACAAAAAGGGCTCCGGCGCAAGCGCACGGAGCAAAACCCGAAAGGGGCTTCTCAATACACCTGCGCAGGTTTTCGTCGCATCCATTCCGGATGCTTCGAACCTTCGATCGGGGCTGCTCATCATTGCTGAATCACGGCACACCGATAACCGGCGGTCTTTGGCTTCGTTCAGAGTACGGGATGTGCTTGGCCCGTGCAAATCGCGGTGTGGTCGAGGTGTGGTCGGGGTGTGCGCGCCGCGTGCGGGGGTGTGCTCACGGTGTGGTCGGGGTGTGGTCGGGGCACCCTCGGGGCGGTGACCCGTCAATTTCGGCTGACCCAGCACTCTCTAGGAGCACTTTCGGGCGGATCGCGACCTCTCGAAGAGCATTTCGACCAGAAGGTGCTCGGCCTCGCGGGGTAACCCCGTCAGCGAGGTACTCCGCCAGCGAGGTACTCCGCCAGCAAGGCACCCCGTCGCACCCCATCCGTCACATTCGGCTGACCTCGCAGCACGAAAGAGCGATTTCTGACGGATGGCGACCTCTCGAAGAGGATTTTGGCCAGAACCGCTCGGCCTGGCGGGGCAACCCCGCCAGCAGGGTACTCCGCCAGCAAGGCACCCCGTCGCGCCCCACCCGTCACATTCGGCTGACCTCGCGCCCCGAAAGAGCGATTTCTGACGGAAGGCGACCTCTCGAAGAGGATTTCGGCCAGGTGACGCTCGGCCTCGCGGGGCAACCCCGCCAGCGAGGTACTCCGCCAGCAAGGCACCTTTTCGCGCCCGACCCGTCACATTCGGCTGACCTCGCAGCACGAAAGAGCGATTTCTGACGGATGGCGACCTCTCGAAGAGCATTTCGGCCGGAAGGCGCTCGGCCTCGCGACCCGTCGCGAAGGGTCTCGACGATCATGGCCCTTGCCCGTGAAGGAAGGAGCATGGGGCGCGGTTCGACTACGAAGTCTCCTGGGGAGCCGGCGGACGCTTCGCGGCTGCGGGCCTCGCTGTTGCAGAGCTCGCGGCGGGAGACTTCACCGTCGCAGTTGTCGCAGACGTCGACTTCGTTACCGCTGGCTTCGCGGATGCAGGTTTAGCGGTGGTGGGCTCCGGGGCGATGCGCTTCACGGACGCAGGTTGAGCGGTCGGGGGCTCCGGGGCCACGCGCTTCGCGGCAGCAGGTTGCTCGGCCGAAGGCTTCTCGACCGGGGGACTCGCGGTCGCACGCCGAGCAGCGGCAGGCTTGTCGGGGGAAGTATTCGCGGCGATGGTCCTGCTGATCGCCGGCCTCAGACCCGCAGGTTTCGCGCCGCCTGGCGTCTCGGTTGCGGGCTTCGCAACCGCAGGCTTCGCAGCAGCGGGCTTCGCAACCGCAGGCTTCACCGCAGCAGGCTTCACAGTCGCAGGCTTCGCGGCAGCGGGCTTCGCAACCGCAGGCTTCTCAACCGCAGGCTTCACCGCAGCAGGCTTCGCAACCGCAGTCTTCACCGCAGCAGGCTTCACAGTCGCAGGCTTCACCGCAGCAGGCTTCTCAACCGCAGGCTTCACCGCAGCAGGCTTCACCGCAGCAGGCTTCGCAGGCACGGATTTCACAACTGCAGGCTTCACAACGGGAGAGGCGAGAGGTGTCTCACCCCCGAGCGACACCGCTTCAGGCGACACCGCTGCAGGCGTCTCGGCTGAAGGCTCCACCGCCACAGGCTCCTCGGCCGCAAACGAGGTCTCGCTCGTCCCGACCAACGCAGGCGCGACCTGGGAGGATGCCGCCGCCGCGTCCGTCGCGACAACGGGCGGGACCGCACCCCGCGACTCTTCACGCGCTGGCACCGTGGCCGCCGCACGGCGGCGACGGTCCGGAAGCAGCACGAAAACGGCGAGCAACACCACGACGATGCCGAGCACCAGAACCGCGATCAGCAAGCCGCTGTTGGGGGATGTCACGACGGGCGCGGGCGCGGCGAGGGTGAACTTCTGCTGGTAGGCATCCGGGGTCGTCGGCGCGGCGACGCCGGACGAGCCGCTCACGAGAGGTGTGAGCGTTGTGCCGTCGGTGGCGAACCAGGCCGCGTGCGGGTCGTCCCGTATCAGCAGGGTGCCGGTCGGGGCCGTCGCGAGGGCCGTCGCCAGAGCGGGACCGGAGGAGAAGTCAGCGAGTTCGGGCTGGTCGCTCGCGGGATTGATCCAGACTGTCGCCACGCCGGCGACCGTGCCATCCGCCGCCGTGATCGGAGCGACCCAGGTGTTGGTGATCTGGGTCGGTTCTTCGGTCTTCGCGCCGGAGAGGTAGGCGGTGGTCCAGGACAGCACCCGGTGGATGCCTCCCACCTTCGCCGTGCCGTCGAACACCACCTCGGCGCCGGCCTTCGCGCCGAACAGGTCGACGAGACGGGGCACGAGGCTGACCGCGAAATACTGGCTGACGTTTTCGGGCACCCGCGGTTCGTCGAGGGCGCTCGCGGGGCCCGCCGAGGCGAAGACTGCCGCCGCCGCCAGAACGGCGACGGCGACGGCCTTTCTCAGCGCGAGAGTCGCACTACGCATGGTCCCGCCAGGAATGCTCCGGCTCGAAGCCGAGCACCCGGCGGGCTTTCTCGATGGACAGCAGCGTTTCGTGTTCGCCGAGTTCGCGGGTGATCGTGGTGGAGGGGAAGACCTCGGCGGCGAGGCTCGCACTCGAGCGGGACATCACGGTGTCAGCCGCGGCGATGATGTAGGCCTCGAAGCCCGGGCGGGCGAGCGCGAGAGCGCGCTCGACGGCTTGGGCGCCATCCCGGGCATCGATGTAGCCCCAGAGATTCCACTTGCGGATGCCGGCACCCGCATCGAAGGACGGGAACGGCGCGTAATCGGCGACGTCCATCACGTTGGAGAACCGCAGCGCGGCGATGCTCAGTTCGGGATCCCAGCGCACCAGTTTCTGGGCCAGCTGCTCTTCCAGGTGCTTGGTGACCGAGTAGATGCTCTCGGGTCGGGTGTCGTACTCCTCGTCGAGGGGGATGTACGGCGGTGGAGTCTCGAAGGGGATGCCGAGCACCGTCTCGCTCGAGGCGTAGACGATCGTCTTGATTCCGGCACGCCGTGCGCCCTGGAACACGTTGAACGTCGCCGACATGTTGTTGTGGAAGGTCTGCGAGTCGGGCAGGATCCCGCCAGCCGGCGCCGCAGCGAGATGCACGACCGCATCGAGGCCGTCGTGACGGTCGTTGATGCCGAACAGCGCATCCACGGTCTGGCCGTAGTCGGTGAAGTCGACCCTGGTGAATCCGGGGCCGCGTTCTCCGACCACATCGAGGGCATGGACGGCATTTCCGGAGGCACGGAGACGCTCGACGACGGCTCGTCCGAGCTTCCCACTGGCGCCTGTGACTGCAATTCGCACGAAAGTTCCTAACAACTGGGGGTGCCTCCAGTCTGGCATCCCTCTGCCCCTTGCTCAGGCAGTGGCACGCTCAGTGCGCGACCGGCTCCGCACCGACCGGAACAACTTGCGGATGCGAGTCGACCGGCGCCGTGACGGGGAGGATGACCCGGAAGCTGGTGCTACCCGGCTCGCTCTGCACCTCAACGGCGCCCCCGTGGCCCTCGACGACGGCGGCGACTATCGCCAGACCGAGTCCCGTGCTGCCCGCGGCACGGGACCGGGAGCTGTCGGCGCGCGCGAAGCGCTCGAACAGCACAGGCAGCAGGTCGGGCGGGATGCCCGGGCCGTCATCCGTCACCGTCACCACCGCGTTGGTGCCGTCGATCGCGACCGTGGTGACCACATCGGTGCCGGCAGGGGTGTGAACTCGGGCATTCGCGAGGATGTTGGCGAACACCTGGTGAAGGCGGGCGTCATCGCCGTCGATCATCACCGGCTCCTCGGGAAGGTCGAGCGACCATCCGTGTTCGGGGCCCGCGGCATGGGCGTCGCTCACGGCATCGATGATGAGCCGGGAGAGGTCGAGTGGATCGCTCTCGAGGTCACGCCCCTCGTCGAGGCGGGCGAGCAGCAGCAGGTCTTCGACCAGAGAGGTCATGCGGGTCGCCTCGGACTCGACCCGGCCGAGCGAATGCACGACGTCGTCGGGGAGGTCGTAGTCGCCCCTTCGCGTGAGTTCGGCGTAGCCGCGGATCGCCGCGAGCGGAGTGCGCAGCTCGTGGCTGGCATCCGCAACGAACTGGCGCACCTTGTTCTCGCTGGCCTGGCGGGACGTGAGGGCGGATGCGACATGCCCGAGCATGCGGTTGATCGCGGCCCCGACCTGCCCGACTTCGGTTCGCGGATCCGAGTCTTCGTCGGGCACCCGCACTCCGAGGGCGACCTCTCCGCGGTCGAGGGGAAGCTCGGCGACGCGGGTGGCCGTTGAGACGACACGTTCGAGCGGCCTGAGCGCGACCCGCACGATCCAGAGCGCGAGGAATGCGGCGAGCACGAGCCCAGCCGCGGTGACGATGGCGATGATGAGGCCGAGCTGCAGCAGCGTCGTCTGCAACTCGCCCAGGGGAAGCGCGGTGACGACCCGCAGCCCGTTGGCATACTCGACGGCGACGGCCCGATACGTCCCCAGGCCGTTGCCGAGTTCCACCGTTGTCGCGGTCCCGGTGGAGGGCACGGTGGCGAGAGGCTTGCTCTCAGCCGCCGTGAGGCTCACGGGAACCCCACTTTGATCTTTCTGCACCCCGGCGACGCTAGAGCCCGCGACGATTCCGATGACGGTGTCGGGCGCCTGGCGGTCGAACGTCCGTTGGAGCTGCTCCTTGGTGATGTTGTCGGTCTGCGCGTCCCCCGGCAGGCTTCCGGGAGGGCCGAACCCCGTCTGAGAGCGCCCATTGGCCGCGTTGAGCTGCCCGTCGAGCCGGTTCATGAGGAAGCCTTGCAGCGCCAGCACGCTCACCGAGCCGATCACGATCGCGACGATCGCCAGCAGTCCGACGACGGCGAGGACGAGACGCCGGCGCAACGACCACCGGGGTCTGGCCAGCCCAATCGACGGAATCGTCATCCGGCGGCCTTGATCATGTAGCCGACCCCTCGAACGGTATGGATCATCGGGGCCTCCCCCGCGTCGATCTTCTTCCGCAGGTAGGAGATGTAGATCTCGACGATCGACGATCGGCCACCGAAGTCGTAACTCCAGACGCGGTCGAGGATCTGCGCCTTGCTCATCACACGGCGCGGGTTGCGCATGAGGAAGCGCAGCAGCTCGAATTCGGTCGCGGTCAGCTCGATGAGGCGTCCCTCTCGGCGCACCTCGTAGCTCTCCTCGTCGAGCACGAGGTCGCCGACGCGCAGCAGCGGATCCGAGGAATCAGCGACCACAACGGAGGAGCGACGGATGAGCCCGCGCAGCCGGGCGACGAGCTCCTCGAGGCTGAAGGGCTTGGTCACATAGTCGTCACCACCGGCGGTGAGGCCGGCGATGCGGTCGTCGAGAGCATCCTTCGCGGTGAGGAAGAGGATGGGCGTGTCCTGGCCGTCGTCCCGCAGTCGCTTGAGCACGGCCAGGCCGTCGATGTCGGGGAGCATCACGTCCAGCACGACGACGTCGGGCTGGAATTCGCGGATCAGCTGGATGGCGGTCCTGCCCTCGGCAGCAGTCTTCACATCCCACCCCTCATAGCGCAGCGCCATGCTGAGCAGGTCGCTGAGGGTCGCCTCGTCGTCGACGACAACCACGCGCACGGGCGAACCGTCCGCACGGCGGAGCTTCGGACCGGTGGTGGGGGCTGCGGAACTGTGGTTGTTGGAGGTCACACTCCCTACTATCGCGACATTCCTATGAACTGCCTATGTTTCACCCAAACCTTGCCTGTGCCGTGCCCGTGCCGTGCCTGGCGGTTCGGAGACCCGACTCGGAATGCTCTAACCAGATCCGTACACACTGGTCATCTCGCTGCAATATTTCCGTGATTTCCTAGGGGAATGGTTTCAGGAGAGCTGCCGCAATTGCGGAAGGGCGCGGGGGCGCCGCTCGTGGTGGTGCCCGGCCTTTCTGGTCGTGCGGGCTCGCCGGCGGCTCTCCGCACCTGGATGAAGCACGAGGAGATCGCGGACTTCATCGGCGACCGCACCGTCGTGAGCATCGACAGGCGGTACAACCTCGAGGCCGGAACCTCGATCGCGGACATCGCGACGGAGTACGCCCGCACCATCGGCTCCCTGTTCGACGAACCCGTCGACATCATGGGTATCTCCACCGGGGGCACTATCGCGCTGCAGCTGGCTGCCGATCATCCCGAGCTTCTGAGACGACTCGTGCTCGTGTCATCGGCCCACCGCTTGAGTGACCGGGGACGGGCGACGCAGCGATCCGTCGCCGAGCTTCTGCGGGCCGGCCACGACCGGCGTGCCGCGGCGATGTTCCTCGGCAACACGGGGGCCTCTCAGCTAGGCAATGCGCTGCGCTCGGTAGCGGGGCTTCTCGCCCCGCGCTCCGTCGTCGGTCGGGGTGATCTCGACCTGCTCATCACCCTGGATGCCGAAGACGGCTTCGATCTGGATGCCCGCCTCGAGACCATCGCGGCGCGCACGCTCATCGCCGGGGGCCAACGCGATCGTTTCTACTCCGCGGAGCTCTTCGAGCACGCGTCCCGGCGGATGCCGAACGCACGCCTCGCCCTGTATCCGGGCGCCGGCCACCTCGGCACCTCTCGCAACCCGCGCCTTGCACGGGAGATCCTGCGATTTCTCGACGCGGCCTAGCCGACCCGGATCCTGCTGAATCGGCAGGGATTGGGGTCGCACGCCCAGCATCTCCATATGAATTCCATAGCTTCCCCGGCCACCCTTGGCGCACCAGAGCGCTCTGTGCCGTCGCGATGCCCGGACTCGGAGGCGCTGGATGACCGGCCCGACCGCGCGCAGCGTCCCCAACGGCGAGGAAGACACCATGACCACTCCTGACGAATCCAGCGAAGAGACCACCGGCGCCGAGCCGACCGAGGTGTTGAATCCCGCGACACCCGCCCCGGCTTCGACCGGCCCATCGTCCACGGGCCCCGTCGCTCCCGTCGTGGCCACCCCGCTGCGGGGCAGCGTGCTGCGCTGGCTCACGCCAACCCTCGCTTTTCTCGCCGTCGCGGTGATCTTCCTCTTCGGCGGCATCCTCATCGGCCAGCACACGGGTCCGGGCCAGGCCGCCGGTTTCAACCGGCCCGGCGGGCAGCTGCAGAACGGTCAGGCCCCGCAGAACGGGCCCCGTGGCGGCGGTCAGAACGGCGGCCTGAACGGAGGCCAGGGAGGGATTCCGGGCGGCCCCGGCCAGCAGGGCAACGCGAACGGGCCCGGCGGCTTCGGCGGCATCACGGCCGGCACGATCCAGTCGGTCGACGGTGACACCGTCACCGTGAAACTGCGCGACGGGTCGACCGTCATCGTGAAGACCACCGCTACGACCACGGTGACGAAGAGCGATAAGAGCACCGTCGCCGACCTCAAGGCGGGCGAGACGATCACCGTGCGCGGAGCGAAGGATGGCAGCGGCGCCGTGTCCGCGACATCCATCTCCGAGGGTGCGAACCCGCTGTTCGCGCCGAGGCCCGGCGCGAACGGCTAGCCCTGGTTGCTGAAGGCCGCGTCGAAGGACTGCGCCGGCAGCTCCCAGAGCAGGGAACGTACGAAACCGACGGCTTCGGCCGCGCCGTGCAGCCGGTCCATGCCGGCATCCTCCCATTCGACCGAGATGGGGCCGCCGTAACCGATCGACCGCAGCGCGCGGAAGGAGTCCTCCCACGGCACATCGCCGTGTCCGGTCGAGACGAAGTCCCAGCCGCGATGCGGATCACCCCAGGGCAGGTGCGATCCGAGGATTCCGTAACGCCCGTTGGGCGTGCGCAGCCGGGTGTCCTTGCAGTCGACGTGGTAGATCCGGTCCGCGAACTCCGTGATGAACGCGACCGGATCGATGCCCTGCCACATCATGTGGCTCGGGTCCCAGTTGAAACCGAAGGCCGCTCGATGATCGATGGCTTCGAGCGAACGCACGCTCGACCAGTAGTCGTAGGCGATCTCCGAGGGATGCACCTCGTGCGCGAACCGCACCCCCTCCGAGTCGAACACGTCGAGGATCGGATTCCACCGGTCGGCGAAGTCCTGGTACCCGGCGTCGATCGCCGAAGCCGGAACCGGCGGGAACATCGCCACGTACTGCCAGATCTTCGATCCGGTGAACCCGACGACGGTGTCGATCCCCATCTTTCGCGCCACGACGGCGGTGAGTTTCAACTCCTCCGCGGCCCGCTGGCGCACACCCTCGGGATCGCCGTCCCCCCAGACCGCCGGACGAATGATCGCCTGGTGACGAAAATCGATCGGATCATCGCACACGGCCTGGCCCGTGAGGTGGTTGGAGATAGCCCAGGCTTTCAGGCCGTACCGATCGAGGATGTCGAGGCGGCCCTGCAGATACGCGTCATCCTCGGCGGCACGAGCGATGTCGAGGTGCTCTCCGGATGCCGCGATCTCGAGCCCGTCGTAGCCCCAGCCCGACGCGAGCCGCGCCACCTCCTCGAGGGTGAGGTCGGCCCACTGGCCGGTGAAGAGTGTCACGGGATGGGTCGAGGCGGTCATTTCTGCTCCTTCACGGGCGGGGTTTCGACGAGGGTCACACTGGTTCCGTGTGCGGCGGCGCTGTCTTCGATCGCGGCGAGAACGCGTTGCACGGCGAGTCCATCGGCGAATGAGGGGCTCGCCGGACCGCCGGATTCGATGGAGAGGAGCAGGTCGCGCACCTCGTGCACGAAGGAATGTTCCCAGCCGAGCATGTGGCCCTGCGGCCACCACGCCGCAAGGTAGGGATGCTCCGGCTCGGTCACGAGAATGCGGCGAAAGCCCTGGGTCTCGATGGGGTCTGTGGCGTCGAGGAACCACAGCTCGTTGAGCTCCTCGAGGTCGAATCGCAGCGCGCCCGTCGACCCGAACAGCTCGATCGAGAGGGCGTTCTTGCGCCCGGTGGCAACCCGTGACACCTCGAGACTCCCGCGCGCGCCGGAACCGAAACTCAGGTTCGCCCAGACGGCGTCGTCCACGGTGACCGGCTCGGGGCCGAGCTCGCCCGGTCGCTCGGTCACGAAGGTGTGGGTGCGGGCGGAAACCTCGGTCACCAGCTCCCCCAGAAGAAACTGCAGCTGGTCGACGGCGTGCGAGGCGAGATCGCCGAGAGCGCCGGAGCCCGCGGTCTCCCGGCGCAGCCGCCAGCTCATCGGCGTGGAGGCATCCACGAGCCAGTCCTGAAGATACGAGGCGCGCACCTGGCGGATCGCACCGAGCCGGCCGTCGGCGACGATCTTGCGGGCGAGCGCGAGCGCGGGAATGCGCCGGTAGTTGAAGCCGACCATCGACACCACGCCGGCGGCCGATGCCCTGGCCGCGGCAGCCTCCATCGCCTCGGCCTCCGCCAGGGTGTTGGCGAGCGGCTTCTCGACCAGCACGTGCTTACCGGCGGCGAGCGCAGCGGTGGCGATCTCGGCGTGGAGGTGTCCGGGCGTGCAGATGTCCACGATGTCGATGTCCGGCCTCGCGATCACCTCCCGCCAGTCGGTGGCGGACTCCGACCAGCCGAATGCGGACGCCGCAGCCGCGACTCCGGCGGCATCCCGCCCCACGAGCACGCGCCGCTCGAAGGCGGGAACCTCGAAGAAGCTCCCGACGGTCGCCCAGGCGTGGGAGTGGGCACGACCCATGAACGCGTAGCCGATCATCGCGACGCCCAGGGGCCGAGCGGTAGTGGTCATCATCGCGGTCCTACAGCGTCGCCGCCGTCGGATCCCAGTCCTCCGGGAGGGCGGGCGCTACGGTGACCGAACTCGCCACCTCCACGAAGCTGTGGCGGTCGATCGACTCGCTGATGGAGACCATCGTGTCGAGCACGTGGTACGCGAGCTCACCGGTCGCGCGATGTGGCCGCCCGGCGCGGATGGCACGCCCCATCTCGAGCACACCGGACCCCCGCGAACTCGTGGACCCGACAGCGGGGTACGAGGTCCACTCCGCCGCTCCGGGATGCTTCACGCGGATCTCCCCGTCGAAGTTGTTCGGGTCGGGGAACGACATGGTGCCCTCGGTGCCGGTCACCTCGACGAAACCGTGACGGTCCATCGGGGAGTCGAAACTGAAGATGCTCTGCGATGACTGACCGCCCTCGAACTCCGCGATGGCGCTCACGTGTGACGGCACGGTCACAGCGAAACGCTCGCCGGCCTTCGGACCGGAGCCGATGACCCGGGTGTCTCTGGACTTCGAACCGAGCGCGGCGACGCGGCGCACCGATCCGAAGGTCTGCATGAGGGTGGTGAGGTAGTACGGACCGATATCGAACAGCGGCCCGGCCCCCTCCTGGAACAGGAATGCGGGGTTCGGATGCCACGACTCCGGACCGGGCGACTGCATGAGGGTCAGCGCGGTGAGCGGCACCCCGATGTCTCCACGCTCGATCATGCGGCGAGCGGTCTGCAGACCCGCGCCGAGAAAGGTGTCCGGCGCGGAACCGAGGCGCAGGCCCGCCTTCTCCGCCGCGGCGAGCAGAGAGAGACCACTCGCGCGGTCGAGGGAGAACGGCTTCTCGCTCCACACGTGCTTGCCGGCGGCGACGGCGGCGAGAGCGACCTCCACATGGGCGGCGGGGATGGTCAGGTTGATGACGATCTCGACATCCGGATGCCCCAGCGTCGCCTCCACACCGCCCGAGGTCTCGATGCCGAACTCCGCGGCCCGTTCCTTGGCCACGGGCTCGTAGACGTCGCCGATCGAGTGCACGACGATGTCGGGGAAGGTGGTGAGGTTCTCGAGGTACTGCTTGCTGATCGTTCCCGCCCCGATGAGGCCGACCCCGATGGGGCCGCTCACGCGCTGGCTCCGGCGTTCAGATAGGAGAAGCTGTCGGTGACCGCGTCGAACATGTCGCCGGCGAAGGCATCGAGCTCGACGACGGCCACTTCGAGGCTGGTGGCGGCGGCGATGATGTCCCACACCGGCATGTTGCCCGCGCCCACCGCGAGCTGGGTGGCGGGATCGGCCTCGATCGGGCCGTCCTTGACGTGCAACAGGCGCACCCGGTCGCCGAGGCGGCCGAGAAGCGCCACCACATCCTGCCCGCCGGCGGCAGCCCAGTAGGTGTCGAGTTCCAGGATGACCGCCGGGTTGAGTCCCGAGCTGAGGATCTCGAGCCCGGTGTCCCCGTCGATCACGGACTCCAACTCGAACCAGTGGTTGTGATAGCCGATGCGGACACCGTGCTTGACCGCCACTTCCGCGGCGGCGTTGAGGGCATCCGCTGTTCGGTGGATGTCGGCGGCCGAGAGCCATTTTGCGGGGTCGACGAAGGGGTCGATCACCGTCGGGATGCCGAGGCGGGCAGCCGTGGAGAACACGTCGTCGAGGCTGGCGCCGCCCAGGCTCTCGTCGTCGAGGAACCGGAAGTGGGCGCTCGGCGCGGAGAGGCCGGTCGCGGCGAGACCGGCAGCGAGGGCGTCCGCTCTGGCGAGGAAGTCATAGGGCTCGACCCGCGTGAACCCGATGTCGGCGACCCGCTGCATCGTGCCCGCGAAGTCAGCATCGAGTTCTTTTCGCACGGTGTAGAGCTGGAGTGAAAGCGGGGGCGTCGTTGGCACTGGTTCTCCTCGGATCGAGCGGCGATGCTGGTATCGGCGGCGTTTGGAACGCGCTCCCAACAAAATATGCCCACTTCTGTCGATAGTCAATCAAAAGTAATTTGTCCATCGACATCTATCGCTGGCGTGACAGCACGAAGCGCAACTGCTATCAATAGGACATGGTCCTCCTGAGCGTGCCCGCCGTCCCGCTGCTGGGCTCAGCGCGGTCCGGGGACCTCTTCCAGTTGCTGCTCGACGGAGCACCCCGCACCCGAGCCGAGCTCGCCGCCCTCACCGGTCTCGCCCGCTCGACGATTGCGGTGCGTGTCGACGCCCTGATGGCTACAGGCTTCGTGAGCGCGGTCGGCGGGGCCGCCTCATCCGGTGGTCGTCCGCCCTCTCGATTCGCTTTCAACCCCGCCGCCCGAACCGTGCTCGCCGTCGACCTCGGGGCCTCGCACAGCGTGATCGCGGTGACGGATCTCGCCGGCACGGTGCTGGCGAGCCTTCGGGCCGAGATCGCCATCGGGGAGGGCCCGAAGCCGGTGCTCGACCTCGTGATCGATCACGCGCGTCAGCTGCTGGACTCCCTCGGCACGCAAGCTGGTGGGTTGAGCGGCGTCGGTATCGGTCTCCCCGGTCCGGTCGATCACACGACCGGCCGACCAGCCAATCCGCCCATCATGCCCGGCTGGCACGACTTCGACGTGCCCGGCTATGTGCGGCGTGCCTTCGACGTTCCGGTGCTCGTGGACAACGACGTCAACATCATGGCGCTGGGGGAACAACGCACCCACTGGCCGGATCAGGGCAACCTGCTCTTCGTCAAGGCATCGACGGGAATCGGGGCCGGCATCATCGGCAACGGCCAGCTGCAGCGGGGAGCGATGGGCAGCGCGGGCGACCTCGGTCACGTGCGGGTGGCGCGCGGAGCCCACGTGTTCTGCCGCTGCGGAAACATCGGATGCCTCGAGGCCCTCGCGGGAGCGCCGGCGATTGCGGCAGCACTCGCCTCCCACGGAAGCGACGTGCGCGCCGGGGAGCTCGTCGCGCTGGCGGAGCACGGCAACCCCGCCGCCGTCGCTGCACTCCGCCAGGCCGGCCGGGACCTCGGGGAGGTGCTCGCGACCTGTGTGAGCCTGCTCAATCCTTCGGTCATCGTGCTCGGCGGATCGCTGGCGACCGCGGGGGATCACCTGCTCGCCGGCGTGCGGGAGGTCGTCTACAACCGTTCCCTTCCCTTGGCGACGGCGCATCTCACCATCGCGCTTGCCCGCTCGGCCGATGACGCGGGCATCCTCGGCGCATCGATGCTGGTCGCGCAGCACGTACTCTCCGCCGACGCGATCGAGGCAGTGGTCGCCCTGCAGCCCTGACCGCCCCCTGTCCCCTAGCTCCTGCAGTTGTGACGAAAGCGCGGCGCAGACACCGAAAACGCGGGGCGCCATCGCTCGTGTGCCGCCGTCGCCCCTGTGCCGCCGTCGCCCCTGTGCCGCCGTCGCCCCTGTGCCGCACAGTGCAGGAGTTACGCCCGGGAACGTGCCTGATCTGCGTGCACCCGCAGCGAGGGGAGGGGGCGAGGCGCCGACGACGGACGGTGCCGCGGGAGACAATGGTGGGGTGACCGTCATCCAGCCCATGCTCTCCCTCTGGGACGAGCCGGCTCCGGATCACCGTGACCGCATCGTCGCGCGGGCAGCCGACCGCGTCGCGTGGCTTCGGGCCCGCAGCCGGGGGATCACCGCGACGGATGCCGCCCGCCTGTCGGGAGGCGCGTCGGTGCAGGCCGTCGCCTTCGACAAGATCAACGGAAGCGGCTTCGGCGGCAATGCCTACGCGGATCACGGTCGGGCGCGGGAACCGGAGATCGCCCGCTGGGTGGAACGTCACTACGGCATCGTCTCCAGCGATGCCCTGTTTCATGCTGCCGGGGAGACGGCACACCTCGCCACTCCCGACGGGCTTGCGATCGCCGCATCCGGGCATCTGGAACTCGCCGAGATCAAGACGACGAGTTCCGCCTGGCGATCAATCCCGCGCTCGTACCTGCGGCAGGTCTGGTGGCAGCAGTACGTGCTCGGGGCGGAGCGGACACTGCTCGTCTGGGAGCAGCACGAGGACTTCGTGCCGACCAATGCCGAGCCGGAATGCCGCTGGATCGATCGCGACGAGAGCCAGATCCACTTGCTCGTGCAACTCGCGGACCAGGTGCTCCGCCTGGTGGCCGACCGGTCGCGCTAACCGACCGAGAGCGAGTCCTCGAGGTCGGCTGTTCCCAGCGCCCTCGACGCCGCGGGACTCAGCGCTGTCATCAGCCCGAGGACGAGGAGCCAGCCGAGCGCGATCGTGGTCGCCGCGAGTTCGAGCCTGCTGCCGAAGTCGGCCTGGAATCGGGCGAGCGAGAGGATGCCCCCGGCCCCCGCGATCACCGCGACGGCGATCCCGGCCGCGAGGGAGAAGCGGGCGAGTGAGCGGTGCCCGGCCGCGAAGGAGACCTGCAGCATGCCGAGGCACGCCGCCGCGAACGCGAGTACGGCGACGACGGTATGGATCAGGTCCTGCCAGGTGAAGCTCGCCCCCACCGGCAGCGGGCATCCGGTGGTGCAGGTGACCTGCGAGGCGATCAAGAAGAACCCACATCCGATCCAGAGCGATACCGCGGGCGCCCAGACGGAGAGCACGGCGAAGCGGGATCGGATGCCGCGAACGGAATATGCGATGAGGCTGCCGCCGGCCACAATCAGGAGCAGTGCGCCCTCGAACCAGTGGGCCGTCGGCTGGCCGGCCGCGCCGAGTTCGCTCACGTAGAGATCGCGCCCCTGAGACAGCCGGGCGATCCAGATGATCACGAGCGCCGCGAACACGAATACCGAGCCGAGAATGGCTCCGCCGAACTCGAGAGACCGGCGATGGGGAGGCATCGGCGCGGTCATTGTTGAATGCTACGGCTTCGCATAGTTTGCATCCAGTTGACACCGTTGTAACACCGGCGAATCATTGTGCGGCTTGACTGTGTTCATGACCACGATGCGAGCGATGGTGATCGCGGCCACAGGGGGACCTGAGGTGTTCACCCTGGCCGAGCTTCCGATGCCGGTGAAGGTGAGCGCCGAGGTGGTGGTCAAGATCATCGCCGCGGGGGTGAATCCGATCGATGCGAAGACACGCTCCGGTGCGGGGTCTTCGGCGGCGATCTCGAGCTTCCCGGTGGTGCTCGGCGCCGACTTCAGCGGGATCGTCGTGGAGAGCCCCTACGAGAGCTGCCCGTTCAAGCCCGGCGATGAGGTCTTCGGCATGGTCGCCGTGCCGCGGCTTGCGGGAACCTACGCGGAATATGCCAGCGTGCCCACGATGAGCATCGCCCGCAAGCCGGCTCGCCTCACCCATGTCGAGGCGGCCGGAGTGCCGCTCGCCGCCCTCACCGCCTGGGGAATGGTGGTGGATGTCGCGAAGGCACACGAGGCGCAGCGAGTGCTCATCCACGCGGCATCCGGTGGCGTAGGACATTTCGCGGTGCAGTTCGCCGCCTATTTCGGCGCCCATGTGATCGCCACCGGCTCGGCTCGCAATGAGAGCTGGCTGCGGGAACTCGGCGCAGCGGAGGTGGTCGACCACAACACCACCCGGTTCGAAGACGTCGTCAGCCGCGTCGACGTGGTCATCGACCTCATCGGAAATGTGCAGGACGACACGGGTACGCGTTCCCTGTCGGTGCTGCGCTCCGGCGGCCTTCTCGTGAACGCCCCGAGCGGAAGCTGGCCGACCCTGATGGAGGATGCCGCGGCCGCTAGCGTGCGCGCGACGACCTACAAGACCTCCCCCGACGGCTCCACTCTCGCCATCATCGGGCGGCTGCTCGACTCCGGAGATGTGCACGTGACCGTCGACCACGTCTTCGACCTCGAGCATGTCGCCGAGGCTCATACCGCTATCGAGACCGGCCGCACCCGCGGAAAGATCGTCCTGAGCGTGTCGGAGCTCGGTTAGAGCGTGAGCTCCCGCACGTAGTCGTCTTCGAACCGGTCACCGAGCTCGAAGCGCTTCGAGCCGACCCGCTCGAATCCGTGCTTGCCGTAGAAGCGGTTCGCCCGATCGTTCTTGTCATTCACGCCGAGCCAGATCGTCGCCGACCCGCGCAGTCGCGCGACCTCGATCGTCGCGGACATCAGCTCGGATGCCACGCCACTGCCGTGTTCATCGGCGAGCACGTAGCACTTGCTCAGCTCGGCCGTCGGACGAGCGGTGACCACGGCCGCGACATCCGCATCCGTCGGTGCGCCGAACACGAGCATGGTGTAACCGATGAAGCCGGAATCGGAGAGAGCCACCAGGATCTCCCGGTCGGGGTCGGCGAGGGAGTTCTCGAAACGCTCGGTGGAGAGGTGACGGGCGACGTGTTCGCTGATCTCGAGCTCGGTGGTGCCCGGTGGGCACGCGAGCCCGAAGGTGACGGCGGCGAGCTCGTGGAGGAGCTGCCCCTCGCCGGATTCGGCCCTGCGCACGGTCATCCGCTCTCCTTGAATATCGGGACCCGTCGCTCGCAGCGGGTGCCGCGAACGCAGAAAGGGAACCACCGAAGTGGTCCCCTTTCCGGTAGTTCTGGTGCTGCTAGAGGACGTTGACGTCCAGCGGGATGCCCGGACCGAAGGTGGTCGTAACGGTGCCCTTCTGGATGTAGCGGCCCTTCGCGGAGCTCGGCTTGGAGCGCACGATCTCGTCGAGCGCCGCCTTGATGTTCTCCTCGAGCTGCTCAGCGGGGAAAGCCGCCTTGCCCACGATGAAGTGCACGTTGGAGTGCTTGTCCACGCGGAACTCGATCTTTCCGCCCTTGATCTCGGAGACGGCCTTCGCCACGTCCGTGGTCACGGTGCCGGTCTTCGGGTTGGGCATGAGGCCACGCGGGCCGAGCACCTTTCCGAGACGACCGACCTTGCCCATGAGCTCCGGGGTGGAGACGGCGGAGTCGAACGAGGTGTAGCCGGCGGCCACCTTCTCGATGAGCTCGTCGCCACCGACCTCGTCGGCGCCCGCAGCGATCGCGGCGTCAGCGGCCGGTCCGGTTGCGAACACGATGACGCGGGCGGTCTTGCCGGTTCCGTGGGGGAGGATCACCGTTCCACGAACCATCTGGTCCGCCTTGCGGGGGTCTACTCCGAGCTTGAGGGCGACCTCGACTGTGGAGTTGAAGTTCTTCGAACCGGTCTCGCGGGCGATTCCGACGGCCTCATTGGGCGTGTAGAACTTGCCCTCTTCCATCTTCTCGGCAGCGGCGCGGTAGGCCTTGGATTTCGTAGCCATTATGCGTCCACCGTGATTCCCATAGAGCGGGCGGTGCCCGCGATGATCTTCTCTGCCGCTGCAACGTCGTTGGCGTTGAGGTCGACCATCTTCTGCTCGGCGATCGAGCGGAGCTGGTCCTTCGAGAGGCGTCCCACCTTGGTGGTGTGCGGGGTGCCGGATCCCTTGGCGACTCCGGCGGCCTTCTTGATGAGCTCGGCGGCCGGGGGCGTCTTGAGGATGAACGTGAACGAACGGTCCTCGTAGACGGTGATCTCGACCGGGATGACGTTGCCGCGCTGCGACTCGGTCGCGGCGTTGTAAGCCTTGCAGAACTCCATGATGTTAACGCCGTGCTGACCCAGCGCAGGCCCGATGGGCGGTGCGGGGTTGGCGGCGCCGGCCTGGATCTGAAGCTTGATCAGACCCGTGACCTTCTTTTTCGGTGCCATTGTTTTTCCTTTTCTTCGTGCCATCCGGCTGGATGGCGCTCCCGACATCCGGGCAGATCCCGAATGCGGTGGTCTTGTTGTGTCTAGATCGGGGCGCTGAAGCGACCCACTCGATGACCGCTGGCCGCTCTCGCGACCGCTTGATCTTACTAGAGCTTGGTGACCTGGTCGAAGCTGAGCTCCACCGGGGTCTCGCGCTCGAACAGCGAGACCAGCACGATGAGCTTGCCGCTCTCCGCCTTGATCTCGTTGATCGACCCGGGAAGGCCCGCGAACGAACCCTCCTTGATCGTGATCGTCTCGCCGATCTCGAAGTCGACTTCCTGGGGGATGGAGCGACCGACGGCCTTCCCACCCTTGACGCCGGCCTTGACCGGAGCTTCGACGATCTGCACGAGGCTCTTCAGCATGTTGAACGCCTCTTCGAAACGCAGCGGCGTCGGGTTGTGCGAGTTGCCGACGAACCCGGTGACACCGGGGGTATGACGCACGACCGACCAGCTGTCTTCGTTGAGATCCATGCGCACCAGCACGTAGCCGGGGATGCGCACGCGAGTGACGAGCTTGCGCTGCCCGTTCTTGATCTCGACGACGTCTTCCATCGGGACCTCGACCTGGAAGACGAAGTCCTCCATGGCCATCGAGACCTTGCGGTTCTCGATGTTCTGCTTGACCCGCTTCTCGAATCCGGCGTAGGAGTGGATGACGTACCACTTGCCGTACGCGGCCTTGAGCTCCTTGCGGAACTCGTCGTAGGGGTCGACCTCGGTCTCTCCCTCGGCCTCATCGACACTCGACTGCTCGGCGAGCTCGGACTCGATCTCCGCCTCGAACGCGTCGTCGAAGGGCACGACCTCTTCGGTCTCCCCCTCCACGAATCCGACCTCGTCCTCGGTCGCCTCGACGGCGGCCTCGGCCTCGTTGGCGTCGTCGACCTCGAGGGCGTCGGCCACGACCGCATCCGCTTCGGGATCCACCGCGAGGGCTACCGCGTCGAGGGCGGCGTCCAGGTCGGCCTCGACATCGCTGTCGGTGTCGTCTTCGTCGGTCTCATCGACCACGTGGATGGCACGGCTCTCGGCCGACACGTCGGATGCTTCATCCGCGGCCAGCTCGTTGCCTTCCTGCGCTTCGTCCTCCTCGGAGGACTGCTCGGCGGCAGTCGCGAGGTCGATGTCGTCGCGGTTTGTTCCAGACACTGTGAATCTCATTCCATATTTTTGAGGCGAATGGGGCACATCGCGTGCCGCCGCCGGTTCGGGAGCCGGTGCTCCCCCAAATCAGATCGTTCATTCAGATCGTGCGACCCGGAGCAGCTGAAGATCGTTACTTGCCGAAGACGGTATTCACTCCGAGTGCGAAGACCAGGTCGAGCCCATAGACCAGCGCCATCATGATGACCACGAAGACCAACACGACGCCGGTGTAGCTGAACAGTTCCTTGCGGGTCGGGGTGACGACCTTCTTCAGTTCATTGATTACCTGCCGGAGGAAGATGACGAGTCGACCGAACGGGCCACGGCTTGCGCCACGATCCTGTTTGGCATTCGCGACGATGTCCTCACTCGGCTCGTCGATGACATTTCTCGCCACTTGGTTACTACCTTCGTCGAAACTGCCGACCCGCACAGGTGCGCGAACCGAACTGCAGGGCGGACAGGACTTGAACCTGCAACCTGCGGTTTTGGAGACCGCTGCTCTACCAATTGAGCCACCGCCCTTCGCAGCCGAACCGTCATCATCTTTCAGCCCGAGTTGCATTCATACGCAAAAAGGGCATAGGAAATGATGGCAGATTTCAACTACCACGCCCCAGTCTAGGCGACGGTCGCGCGGGGCGCAAAGCTGCGCGAGGCGGGTGCGGGCCGCCCTCTCTCTGCGGGCGAAGCGGTTGTCTGCGGGCGAGGCCGTGGGCGAGTCTGTGGGCGAGTGCGTGGGAGGCGGCTGCGGGAGGAGGCGGCTGCGGGCGAGGCTGATTTCCGGGCGATTGCCGACAGGACTCTTCGCGCCATCCACCGATCGGTTGATGCGCCTCCATCCGGTGCACCGTTGTCGTGGGCCGCCTGGCGCGGGACTATGGGCTCATGACAACTCCTCCCCACGTGAGTGTGCGCAACCTGCGCAAGCAATACGGCGCCTTTTCGGCTCTGGACGGTGTGAGCTTCGACATCGAAGCCGGCGAGACATTCGCCCTGCTCGGCCCCAACGGCGCGGGCAAATCGACCACCATCGAGATTCTCGAGGGCTACCGCGACCGCTCGAGCGGAGAGGCCCTCGTTCTCGGCGTGGATCCCCAGCGCGGCGACATCGCCTGGAAGGCGCGCCTCGGAATCGTGTTGCAGTCGACAGGCGAGAGCGGCAATGTGACCGTGCGAGAGCAACTCGCCCACTTCGCGGGCTTCTACGCGAACCCGAGGGACGTGGACGAGGTCATCGCAGCCGTCGGGCTCACCGAGAAGGCGAAGTCGCGCATCAAGTCCCTCTCGGGCGGCCAACGGAGGCGGGTGGATGTCGCGCTCGGCGTGATCGGGCGTCCGGAGTTGCTCTTCCTCGACGAGCCGACCACCGGCTTCGACCCGGAGGCGCGACGCGAGTTCTGGGAGCTCATCCGCTCCCTCAAGCGCGAGGGCACCACGATCCTGCTGACCACCCATTACCTGGACGAGGCCGCCCAGCTGGGCGACCGCGCGGGAGTGATCGCCGGCGGCACGCTCATCGACATCGGCACGATCGACGAGATCGGTGGCGCGGATGCCCGCATCCCGGTGGTGCGGTGGCAGGACGAGAACGGATCCCACGAGGAACGGACGACCGAACCGGCATCCGTCGTCGCCCGCCTCTTGGCCGCGACCGGTGGCGAACCCGCCGGCCTCGAAGTGCGACGCCCGAGCCTCGAAGATGTCTATCTCGACCTCGTCGCGGCGCACACCACTCAGGACAAGACCATGGAAGAACTGGAGCGTGCACTGTGACCACCGCCATCGCGACCCCCAAACTGCCCGCCGGCCGCACCCTCGCCCTGGGGGCGAGCCGCATCGGCTATGAGATCAAGACCTACTTCCGCCAGGGCGATTCGGTCTTCTTCACCTTCCTCTTCCCGCTGGTCTTCCTCACGATCTTCTCGGTGGCCTTCAGCGAGGGCACCTTCGGCAAAACCGCGAGCGGAGCCAACCTGACGGCCGCGGACTTCTACCTGCCCGGGATGCTCGCCGCCGGCGTGCTGCTCAGCGGCCTTCAGAACATGTCGATCGATATCGCGACGGAGAAGAGCGACGGCACCCTCAAACGCCTCGGGGGATCCCCCTTGCCCGTGCTGAGCTACTTCATCGGCAAGATCGGGCAGGTGATCGTGACGGGCATCCTGCAGTCGGCGCTACTGCTCGTCGTCGCGGCGGTGGCCTTCAGGGTCCCGTTGCCGACCGATCCCATCAAGTGGCTCACCTTCGCCTGGGTGTTCCTGCTCGGCGTCTCGACCTGTGCGGTGCTCGGCATCGCGCTGAGCGCCCTGCCCCGCTCCGGTAAGAGCGCCACGGCGGTGATCATCCCGATCACGCTGATCCTGCAGTTCATCTCGGGCGTCTATCTCAGCTTCTCCCAGCTGCCCGACTGGCTGCAGAACTTCGCCAGCATCTTCCCGCTCAAGTGGCTGGCGCAGGGGATGCGCTCGGTTTTCCTTCCGGATTCGTTCAAGACTCTCGAAATGGGCGGCACCTGGAACCTCGGCGGGGTCGCTCTCGTCACGGCGATCTGGCTCGTGGTGGGACTCGTGGCCTGCCGCCTGACCTTCCGTTGGATCCGCAAGGATTCCTGAGCCGCGGCCGAGCAGGCTGGTGGGAGGCTTGAGCCCATGACAGGAAACCGCTGGTGGCACGTGTTCTTCGCCACCACCATGGCGATGCTCGCGGTCATCAACGCGTTCTCCTGGGCGCCGAGCACCGGCCAACGGATCGGGGCCTGGGCCACCATCGCGCTGCTGTCGATCGTGTACCTGACCATCGGAAGACGAGCGCTCGGCGGAGAGGCCCGCTTCAGGCTGCCGTTCGCTCTCGCGCTGATCATCGGCTCCGGGGCACTCGTCGCCTGCTCGCCCAATCTCGCCTTCGTTCAGGCGATCGCGTTTCCGCTGCTGTGGGTGGTGATCCCCTCGACCAGGGTGGCCATGGTGGCGAACGTCGGTCTCGCTCTCGCGGTGAGCGCCGGATTCATCGTTTCGGTGGGAACGGACTCCGAGAACCTCGCGCAGACCGCCCTCATCCAGAGCATCTCGCTGGTCGGGAGCCTGGCACTCGGGCTGTGGATCAGTCGCATCGCCGACCTGAGCGCAGAGCGCCTTCGCCTTCTCGATGAACTCACGGCGACGCAGGCCGAGCTCGCAGCGGCAAACCACGACACCGGGGTCGTGAGCGAGCGGGAACGACTCGCCCGGGAGATCCACGACACGATCGCCCAGAGCCTCACCGGGATCGTGATGATGTCCCAGCGCGCCCAGCGCGAACTCGCCCATGCGCGGCTCGAACCCCTCGCCGACCAGTTGCGCCTGCTCGAACAGAGCACGCGGGATGTGCTGGTCGAGACGCGCTCGCTCGTCGCGGCGAGCGCCCCGGTCGACCTCGGCGGCGGCATAGCGGCCGCCCTCGAGAGGCTCGCGGAACGCTACCGCCGGGAGTCCGGGATCGCGATCACCGTCACAGCGGAGGTCTCGGTCGAGCTCGATCGCGACACCGAGGTCGTGCTGCTGCGGTGCGCCCAGGAGGCACTGGCCAACGTGCGCAAGCACTCGCACGCGACATCCGCCACTGTGCGGCTGGTCACCGAGCTGCACACGGCGACTCTCGCGGTCACCGATGACGGCACCGGCTTCGACTCGAGTGAGGCGGAAACCGGCTTCGGGCTGCCCGGGATGCGTGACCGGCTCGCCCTCGTGAACGGCGCGCTCGCGCTGTCGAGCGTGCCCGGCGGCGGCACCTCCCTCTCGGTCTCCCTGCCGATCGGGGTCGCTGCGTGATCCGCATCGTGGTGGCCGACGACCATCCGATCGTGCGCAGCGGCATCGTCGCATTACTTCAGGACGCGCCGGATGTGGAGGTCGTCGGCGAGGCCGCGAGCGGCACTGAGGCGGTGGAGACCGCACTCCGACTGAAACCAGACCTCGTGCTGATGGACCTGCGGATGCCTCTGCCATCTCGTTCCGGCAACGCCTCCGTCGGCGAAGTGGAGCTCGACGGTGTGGCCGCCACCCTGCAGATCCTCGCCTCGGAGCCCGGCATCCGTGTCATCGTGTTGACGACCTATGAGACCGACGAGGCGATCCTCTCCGCGATCGAGGCCGGGGCCACCGGCTACCTGCTGAAGGCCGCACCCCAGGACGAGATCCTCGCCGGCATCCGTTCGGTGGCCCGCGGCGAGGTTGCTCTCGCGCCCTCCATCGCAACGCTGCTGGTGCGGAGGGTGGCGAAGCCGGTCACGGTGACGCTGAGCGCCCGCGAGAGCGAGGTTCTCGCACTCGTCGCGGATGGAAATAGCAACCCGTCCATCGCGAAAGCGCTGTTTCTGAGCGAGGCCACGGTGAAGACCCACCTTCTGCATGTCTTCGAGAAACTCGGTGTGCGCGACCGCACCCGCGCGGTGATTCTCGCCATGGAACTCGGGCTGCTGAAGCGCTGAGGCGGCAGCGGCTCTGGTCGAATGGCCCGGATCTTGCTAGCCTTTACCGATTCGTTACTAAACGGTGGCGAATCCCGAACACGCCCGGGCCTCGACCGCTGACGCAGAGGTCGCTCAGGGCAGAGGACTTACCCGGTGCCACAGCAACAGAGATCGGCCCTGAAGAGGGTGACCTCCAAGGTCACCGCCATCGGTGCCCTGTTCGGCGTCGCCGCGCTCATCGTGTCGACGTCGCTTCCCGCAGCGGCGCTCTATCGCGCGGATTCCGCCGCCGCCCTCACCCGCACCAATTCGTCGTTGCGCGAGACGGCCCCCACCCAGTCGTTTGCCGCGAGCACCGAGGCGACCATCGCCGCCCCGACGTCCGCTGGTCGTGACGGTTACGCGGTGACCCTTCCTCCCCCACCGCCCCCGGTGCGCCAGGCCAAGCTGGCGAACTTCACCCCCCGCGGAAGCATGCTGTACACGCCGAACCCCAATGGCACCATCCAGTGGCCCTTCCCCCGGTACGTGCCCATCGCCAGCGGATTCGGACCGCGCCCGGCCCCCTGCCGAGGCTGTTCCTCCTATCACGACGGTCTCGACTTCCTGCCCGGAGCCGGTGCGCCCATCGGGGCGATCGCGCCCGGAGTGGTGACGATCGTGGGACAGGACACCGGCGGCTACGCCTCCTACGGCACGCGCGTCGTCATCGAACACGTGATCAATGGGCAGAAGGTAGAGAGCCTCTACGCGCACATGATCGCCGGATCACCGACCGTCGCGGTCGGCCAGACGGTGACCGTCGGGCAGACCCTCGGGTTGGTCGGCAGCACCGGCGCGTCGACCGGCGCCCACCTCCACCTCGGCATCTCCCTCGACGGAAGCTTCGTCGATCCCTACGCCTGGCTGATCGCCAACGCCAACTAGTCGTCGGCCGTCACCTCAGACGTGCACGCCCACCAGCACGGGCTCCGGCTGCAGCACGACCCCGTAGGCACTGAGTACGCGAGTCTGGATGTAGCGGGCGAGCTCTGCGACCTGGGCGGCAGTCGCACCCCCCGTGTTCACGATCGCGAGGCTGTGCTTGCTCGAGATCGCCGCGCGCGAACCGGGAAGCCGGAAACCCCGCGTCACACCGGAGTGCTCGATCAGCCAGGCCGCGCTGAGCTTAACGCCGCTCGCAGCGGAGACGGTCCTCGGGGCGAGGTGCCCGGGGACGTAGGACTCGAGCGGAGTCACGCGCGGAGCCGCTGTGGCAGACGGGCCGTCCTCTGCGGGCCAACGCGGAACATCCGGGGGGAGCGAGCGCGAGAAGGCCGCGCTCACGATCGGATTGGTGAAGAAGGAGCCCGCGCTCACCGAGTCGGGATCCGCCGGATCGAGAATCATTCCCTTCGCACCCCTCAGCGCGAGCACCGCGGAGCGCACCTCTGCGACGGGAAGTCGGTCCCCCACAGAGACGCCGAGGGCGGTCGCAAGCTGGTCGTAGTCGATCGGATCGCTGAGGGCACCGTCGTTCTGCGCGACCGCGAGATCGATCGAGATGACGATTCCGGCGCGGCCGCCCTTGAGAGCAGATCGACGGTAGCCGAGCTCGAGTTCGGCGGCAGGCAGGCGCAGGAGTTCCCCGCTGAGGTAGTCGAGGAACTCGATGGAGACCAGCGAGGAGGAGAGCTCCTGCCCATAGGCACCGATGTTCTGGATCGGAGCAGCCCCGCAGGAGCCGGGGATGCCCGAGAGCGCTTCGATGCCCGCGAGACCCTGCTCGACAGTGAGGGCGACGAGGTCATCCCAGGACTCGCCGGCCTGCACGCGCAGCACCACGCTCTCGCCCGGCAGCCGTTCGATCCCCCGGGTGACCACGTGGATGACCGTGCCCGGCACTCCGTCGTCGGCCACGACGAGGTTCGAGCCGCCACCGAGGGCGATCCAGTCATCACCGGCCGCCCAGACCTCCCTGGCGGTCTCGACGAGCTGATCGGCGGTCGCCGGCGCGAAGAATTCCGCCGCGGGGCCGCCGACGCGGATGGTGGTGAGTTCTCGAAGATCCATTGATCAGGCCACGCTCACGCGCACCTGCGCCTTTCCGAGGACCGTTGCGCCGTCGAAGGTGACGGTGAGGTCGATGCGCGCGACGTCAGCCTCGAGAGCGCCGACCTTGGCGGTGACGTTCACGATCGCCCCCTCCGCGGCGTCCACGGGCACTGGCCGGGTGAAGCGCACCTGGTAGTCGAGCACCCGTCCGGGGTCGCCGATCCAGTCGACGACCGGCTGCACCGCGAGGCCCATCGTGAGCATCCCGTGCGCGAGAACGCCGGGGAGGCCCACCGACTGGGCGACATCGTCGCGGTAGTGGATCGCGTTGAAGTCGCCGGATGCCCCGGCGTAACGCACGAGCGAGTCGCGGCTGAGCGCGAACTCGGCTTCGGCCACCACCTGCCCGATCTCGAGGGACGACGCCGTGATGCCGCTCATTCGTCACCCCGCACGACGAGGGTGGAGATCGCGGTGACGACGTGCTCGCCGTCCGCCCCGACGATGGAAGACTCGGCCGTGACCATGGAGTGTCCGCCGAGCGACTTGATGCTCGCGACGGTCAGGGTCGCGGTGAGTTCATCGCCCGCCACTATCGGGCGGCTGAAGCTGAAGCGCTGGTCCCCGTGCACCACGCGCGAGAAGTCGATGCCCGCATCCGGCTCGGAGAGCAACTGGTGCAGGGTGCGCTCCTGCACGACGACGGGGAAGGTGGGCGGTGCGACGAGGTCGCTGTAGCCGGCAGCCTGGGCGGCGCTCACGTCGAAGCAGAGCGGGTTGGTGGCGAAGACGGAGCGCGCGAACTCGCGGATCTTCTCCCGCCCCACGAGGTAGGGCTCGGTCGGCGGAAAGACCCGGCCGGCGAGCTCGGGGTTCACGGTCATTCGGTTTCCTTGGGCACGGAGAGAGCCTAACGACGGCGGCCCCTAAAAGAGAAAGCCCCGGTCACCATCGCTGGTGGCCGGGGCTTCCCTTCTGTATCGAGACTTACTGGCAGCTGTCGCACTGCAGGTCGTCCATCGGGTCGACCGGTACTGCGTATCCGCCGATGAAGCTGCTGTCGTTGTCCATGGGAGCCTCCTGAAGCTGATGGGTGGAAAGTGCGGAAAGTTTGGTACTCCGTCACCGCTTGTTCACAATCGGTGCCGTCGTGGGTTCTTACTATATAACCGGAATGACACTCCTGTCATTCCACTACATCTAGTGTTTTCGGCGTGTCGCGATATTTCTTTGGAGAAGTGAGGCGCACCGGTCTGATCACCCCCGAAACCGGTTCGGAACGCCCCAGTTCGCGGGCGTCTCGTTATCAGAATGAGACTTTTGGGAGGCCGTGGGCTAGCCTGTCGGGATGACTTCTTACGCCGCGAAGCTCGGTGCCCTTGTGGCCACGGGCGCTCTCATCGCGACTGTAGCCATCCCCGCGTATGCCGTCGTCGGCTCTGCGGCCGCGGTCACCGGCCGCCCGGCAACGGTCCAGACGGCTTCGGTTGTCTCCTCTGTGGCGCTCGTCGCCCCCTCCCGCGACGGGTACTCGGTGACCAAGCCTCCGCCCGTCGTGATCGTCGCCGCGGTCGGTAAGGCTCCCGTTGCGAATCGCTTCAGCGGGGTGACCGTGAACCCCCCGGCCCCCTCCTACAGCGGAGCGGCGGTGCTCGACTACGCGGCCCAGTTCGTGGGTGTCGTGCCCTACGGCACGGGCAACAGCCCGCAGACCAGCTTCTCGTGCGACGGATTCACCCAGTATGTCTTCGCCGGATTCGGCATCAGCCTGCCGCGCGGAGCCGACCACCAGGCTCGCCTCGGAGTGAGCATCAGCAAGGCGGATGCCGTCGCCGGCGACCTCGTCTACTGGCCCGGCCAGCACGTGGGCATCTACGACGGCGCCGGAGGAATGTACAACTCGCCTCGCCCGGGCCGCTACGTGGAGCACGTGGGCAGCCTGTGGGGCTCGCCACTCTTCATCCGCCTGACCGTCTAGAACCGGTCGCGGCACCGCACATTCTCGAAGGACGACGATGTTCACGGATCTGCCCGAAGCCCAGTTGCGGTCCTATGAGAGCGGTCAGGTCGACCCACCGGATTTCGATGCGTTCTGGGACGCGACCCTCGCCGAGTCGCGCGGGTTCGATCTCGCGCTGACCGTGGCACCCGTCGATTCGGGATTGCGCACCATCGATGTCTTCGACGTGAGCTTCTCCGGATACGGCGGACACCGGGTGCACGCGTGGCTTCGCCTGCCCGCGGGGATCACACAGCCGCTCCCTGCGCTGGTGGAGTTCGTCGGGTACGGCGGCGGTCGCGGTCATGCCGTCGAGAACCTGTTCTGGTCATCGGCCGGTTTCGCGCACCTGCAGATGGACACCCGCGGACAAGGGTCCATCTGGAGTCCCGGCGATACCGCGGACCCGCACGGCTCGGCCCCCAGCAGCCCCGGATTCATGACGCGGGGTATCGAAACCCCGGAGACCTACTACTACCGCCGGGTGATCACGGATGCCGTCCGGGCGATCGAGGCAGCGCGATCGTTGCCGGCGATCGACGCGACCCGGATATCGGTGCTCGGATTCAGCCAGGGCGGCGGGCTCGCTCTCGCCGTCGCGGGCCTGGTCGACGGCCTGCGAGCGGTATTCCCGTTCGTGCCCTTCCTCTGCGACTTCCCGCGCGCCATCACGATCACCGACAGCGATCCCTACCGCGAGATCGGGCGCTACCTCGCCGTGCATCGCGCAAAGGCCGCGGCCGTGCAGAACACGCTCGGCTACTTCGACGGGGTCAATTTCGCCCGGCGCGCCACCGCCGCGGCCTGGTTCTCGACCGCCCTGATGGATACGGTCTGCCCGCCGTCCACCGTGTTCGCCGCCTTCAACGCGTATCGCGGCGAGAAGCAGATCGCGGTCTGGCCGTTCAATGCCCACGAGGGTGGCCAGATCGAGGACGAGCTGGCGGCCTTGCGCATCCTGACCGCCTGATCCTGAATGCTCAGCCGGCCGCTCCCGCGAGGTAGTCGCGGTGCATCTCGGTCTGGGCGAGGGCCGAGTAGAGCAGGAAGTCCACGAGCCCGGGCCAACCCGCCGACCAGGTGAGGGACGAGGCGATCTGCCACGTGCTGGAGTCCGGGGCATCCGCGAGCACTGCGGCGACCTCCCGCGACCGGCGCCGGTGGTGTTCGGCGGTCTCCGTCGCCCGGTCGGCCACCCCGGTAAAGCGGTAGCCATGGCCCGGCAGCACCTCGTGGTCGGGGTAATCCCGCACCCGGTCGAGGCTGGTCAGATAGTCGGCGAGGGGGTTGGTGACGCTCGGGGCGCCGAGGCCGAGTCCGGCGTACATCATCGGCAGGAGGTGATCACCGGTGAACAGCAGTGATCGCTCGTCCTCACGAAGACACAGGTGCCCGGAGGTGTGGCCGGGTGTCAGCATGCCACGCAGGTCGAAGCCCGGGATGTCGAGCCGCTCGCCGTCGACGAGGGTGCGGTCTGCGGGGGGCGGTACGAAGCCCGAGGCCTGGGCGGTGATGCTCAGGATCTCGGCGCGGCGGTACTCGGGCACGCCCCAGGCGTCGAGCTGCAGCCTCACCGTATCCGTGTCTCCGGGGCCATCGAAGGGAGAGCCGGTCGCGGCGGCCTCCGTCTCGTGCAGCTGGAGCGGGGCCCCGGATGCCTCGCGCAGCCGCTCGGCCATGCCGATGTGGTCGGGGTGCAGGTGGGTGGAGGTGATCGAGCGCACATCCGCAACAGAGGCGCCGAGGCCGGCGAGCACCTCGCGGAGGGCCGACCAGTTGTGCGGCGAATCCCAACCCGGATCGATCACGTGGAATGCGCCGTCGGAGTCTCGCAGCAGGTAGAGCAGGGAATAGGGGAGATAGCCGCCGGGCATCTGCTGAGCCACGGCCCAGACATCATCGCGCACCAGCTCCGGCTGCGGGATCGTGCCGGAGCGCGACGCCTCGAACTGGGCAGGACTGGTGGGATGCATGGGGCCCTTCCGGCCGGGGAGGCGAACGCCTCCGAAAGAAACGATACGTCTGGTGGGGATTCCCGGTGTTTACTCACGGTCGCCACGACCAGAATGGAGGGATACCTCCCCACCCCCAGGAATCGAGCCCCATGTCTGCACTCACCCTGCCATTGAAACTCGGCTACAAGGCATCCGCGGAGCAGTTCGCCCCACGTGAGCTCGTGGAGATCGCCGTCGCTGCGGAAGCCCACGGCTTCGAGAGCGTGGCGGTCAGCGACCACTTCCAGCCCTGGCGCCACACCGGTGGACACGCGCCGTTCTCGCTCGCCTGGATGGCCGCGGTCGGCGAACGCACCTCCTCAATCCAGATCGGCACCTCGGTGATGACCCCGACGTTCCGGTACAACCCGGCCGTGCTGGCGCAGGCCTTCGCGACTCTCGGCTGCCTCTATCCCGGGCGGATCATGATCGGAGTCGGCACGGGCGAGGCGCTCAACGAGGTGGCAACGGGCTTTCGTGGGGCCGGCGAGCAGGACTGGCCCGAGTTCAAGGAGCGGTACGCCCGGCTGCGCGAGGCGGTGTCCCTCATGCGTGAGCTGTGGAATGGCGACCGCGTCAACTTCGAGGGCGAGTATTACTCCACGCACGACGCGAGCATCTACGACCGGCCGGAGGGTGGCGTCCCCGTCTATATCGCCGCGGGCGGTCCGGTCGTTGCCGGGTACGCCGGTCGTGCGGGGGACGGCTTCATCTGCACCTCCGGCAAGGGGATGGACCTCTACACCGAGAAGCTGATCCCCGCTGTCGCCGCCGGTGCCGAGAAGGCGGGGAGGGATGTCGCGGCGATCGACCACATGATCGAGATCAAGCTGTCCTATGACACCGATCCCGAACTCGCTCTCGAGAACACCCGCTTCTGGGCACCGCTGTCGCTGTCGGCGGAACAGAAGCACGACCTGACCGACCCGATCGAGATGGAGAAGGCGGCGGATGCCCTGCCGATCGAGCAGGTCGCCACGCGCTGGATCGTGGGCTCCGACCCCGACGAAACGACCGAGAAGATCGGCGAATACATCGATGCCGGCTTCAATCACCTGGTATTCCACGCACCCGGTCACGACCAGGCCCGCTTCCTCGAATCGTTCGAGCGGGACCTCGCGCCGCGGTTGCGCGCGCGCTAGACACCTCCTCGCGGGGAGACCAGGCTCGATCGATCGGTCGTGGCGGGACGGATGCCCGGCGGCGCAGGCGAGGGCCGGCTCAGCCGACCTCGGCGAGCACGCGGGCGGCGCGCAGTGCGGCGAAGGCCCGGTCGAGATCGGCGATGAGGTCCGCTTCGTCCTCGATTCCCACGGAGAGGCGCACCAGTCCGTCGTCGATGCCGAAACGCGCCCGGTCGGCCGCCGATACCTGCGCGTGCGAGGTCGTGCCCGGATGCAGGATCATCGACCGCACATCGCCCATGTGGGTCATTCGGCTGAAGAGCTCGACCGAGTCGATGAGGGTACGGGCGTCGTCGATTCCGCCGGCCAGGGTGAATCCGAAGACGGATCCGGCGCCGCGCGGCAGATAGCGCTCGGCGAGCGCGCGGTGTGGGCTGGATGCGAGACCGGGGTAGTCGACAGACTCCACCTCGGGCTGCTGCTCGAGCCATTCGGCCACGGCGAGCGCGTTGCGCGAATGACGCTCCACCCGCAACGAGAGGGTCTCGAGTCCCTGAAGCAGAAGAAACGCGTTGAACGGCGACAGAACCGGGCCGAGCCGGGCCGCGATCACGGTGCGGGCGTACTCGATGAATGCCCTCCTGCCGAAGCGGGTGACCATCGAGTCGCTTCCATCGCCGGCCAGCGGTGCCGAGAACTGCGGGAACTTCTGTGGATACCGCGCCCAGTCGAAGGTGCCGCCGTCGACGATGACCCCGGCGAGGGAAGCACCGTGGCCGCTGAGGAACTTGCTCGCGGAATGCACCACCACCGAGGCGCCATGGTCGAGAGGGCGAAGCAGATACGGCGTCGCCGCCGTGCTGTCGACGATGAACGGCACCCCGGCATCCCGGGCGAAGCCCGCGACGAGGTCGAAATCGATCAGGTCGTTCTTGGGGTTGGGGATCGATTCGGCGAAGACCGCGCGCGTGGTCGGCCGCAGCCGACTCTGCCATTCGGCGAGATCGTGGGGATCATCGACGAACTCGACCTCGATTCCGAACCGCACGAAGTTCTCGCGGAAGAGCGTCTTGGTGCCCTCGTAGAGGCTCTGCGTTGCGAGGAAATGATCTCCGGACTTGAGAATGCCGAGCATCGCGACGGTCAGCGCAGCCTGACCGCTCCCGACCAGTAGCGATCCCACACCGTGTTCGAGGGCGGTGAGGCGATCCTCGACCACCACGTTCGTCGGGTTGCCGACGCGCGAATACGTCCAGGCTCCGTCGTGGCCGGCGAAGCGGTCGCGTGCGTGGTCGAAGGAGTCGAAGACGAACCCGGCCGTCAGGTAGATCGGGGTGACCCGCGCGCCGTGCCCATCGCCGATCTGCTCGCCCGCATGCACCTGGTCGGTGTCGAAACCGAAATGCACGCTGCCGAATGGCAAGGGGGTGGATGTCACGGGAATTCTCCTCTGGGTGAGCCGCCCACGCTACGGCGGGGAGCCCGAGCGGACAATCCACCTCTTCACACGGCGACACATTCCCCCGCCCACCACGGGGATCGACCTAGTGTCGAGGAGCACACGCGGCCCCACAGGAAGACGAACACCATGACACGACTCCAACACTTCGGCTGGTTCTTCGGCCGCGGCTTCGGACCGCAGGGGTGGGGTCGCCCCGATTACCAGTGGAACTATCGCTGGACCTCGCCGAAGCTCTACCAGCAGTCCGTCCGCGAGCTCGAGCAGGCCGGGCTCGACCTGTTGATCATCGAGGATGCCCTCTCCCTTGGCTCCCCGGAGACGCTCGACCTCCGCGTGCGCGCGGCCTACGGCGGGCCGAAGCTCGATCCGCTGCTGCTGACTCCCTACCTCTTCGAGGCGAGCTCGCACATCGGGATCGCGCCGACCATCAACGCCGGGGCCTATCCGCCCTATCTCGCCGCTCGACAGTTCGCCACCCTCCAGCACCTCAGCGACAGCCGGTTCGGCATCAATCTGGTCACCGACGTGAAGAGCGCGCGGCACTTCGGTCTGGAGGAACTGTCTCATGACGGTGCCTACGATCGGGCCGAGGAGTGGCTCACCGTCGTGCGCCGCCTCTGGCACAGCTGGGACGAGGGCGCCCTCGTCGAGGATGCCGCGACCGGACGCTTCGCCGACGCCGGTCGCATCGATGCCTTCCACCACGAGGGTGAGTACTTCACCCTTGACGGGCCGCTCAACGCCGTTCCGTTCGACGCGGGCGATCCGCTCATCGTCTCCCCCGGCGGCTCTGGACGCGGTCTGTCCTTCGCCGGAGGCAACTCCGACGTGCAGCTCGCCCTCGCCCCACTGACCGTCGAGAGTGTGCGCGCCTATCGCGCAAAGGTGCACGAGGCCGCCATCGCGCGCGGCCGCCGAGCCGAAGACATCAAGATCCTGTTCGTCTTCAAGCCGGAGATCGTAGCGAGCCAGGAGGAGGTGGATCGCGTGGTGGCTGCCTCGCTGCATCCCTCCGATGCCGAGGTGCGCGCGGTGCTCGCCGGCCAGTCGAGCGACCTCGAGACGGATCTCACCATCCTCGATCTCGACAAGCCACTGGACATCTCGGTCTTCGGGCAGCACGTCTCCCAGGGCACGATCAAGGGTCTGCTCGGAGGTTCGGAGAGCTTCGAGACACAGACCCTGCGCGACCTCGCCGTGCGCAAGGCCCGCAAGGGGCGCATCGCCGACGGCACCGGTTTCGTCGGCACCCTCGAGCAGGTCGCGGACTTCATCCAGCGTCTCGGGGATGACGCCGACAACGACGGCTTCATCTTCTCTGGAGACCTCCACCCGGTGACCGTGCACGGATACCTCGATCTCCTTGTGCCGGAATTGCGCAAGCGAGGGGTGCTGCGCCGCGAATACGGCACGGGTGGTGCGCGGGGCAACCTGCTCGACTTCTGACCCCTGCGGATGGCGGTTCCGGGGCATCCGCAGAATACTTTTCCGGATCCGCGTCATAGTTGCGCCCGTGTCGCGTCGCTCTTCCTATAGCGACCACATCTGTCATGTGGTCTGGATCAAGGAGGATCTATGAACATCCGAAACCTCACAGGGACGCACACCGGTCGCATCGTGCTCGCGGCGGTACCGGTGGCCGTCGTCGCCACGGTGCTCATGGGCGGAGTGGCCAACGGCGCCGTGCCGGTGACCTTCGCCGTCTCCGGCAGCCAGTTTCAGATCAGTGCCTCCCAGCTCGACGGCACCGGGTTCTCCCAGTACGCGGGGGTCACCAACGACACCGCCGGCAAGCCCCACCAGGTGGCCATCGCCAACATCGCATCCGCCGACCTGGCCGATCTGTGCCAGTCCGTCGTGACGGATACCCCGCTCGGCAAGGTCGGTCTGCTCATCACCGCGGGTGGCGGCGGGAAGCCGGCGACGGCAACGGACCTCCAGATCGGCATGACCGATCTCAAGGGCGACTCCACCTTCAACAACATCCGCATCGGGGTGGATGCTTCGACCGTGAAGACCAGCCACAAGGGCACGGCGGGAGACTTCGCGCAGGATGCCGACGCCCTCAAGATCGTCGGGCTGCAGCAGACCGCGTGGTCGACCCAGGCCTCGGTCTTCACCCTCACCGGAATGCACCTCCAGCTCACGGATGGCACTAAGGGGTGCTTCTAGTGGCCGCCCGTCGCGCCGCATTCTCGGCCTGGCGACGCAACCGGCCGTTCGCGGGAGGGCTGCTCGCCGCCCTCGCCGGGGTGGAGATGTTCTTCTCCGGGCAGTTGGACGTGGGCAAGATCCACGTGCAGGTGGGGATCGAGGGATTGCAGGCCACGATCATCCCGCTGCTGATGGTGTTGCTCGGCATCCTCGCGACCGTCATGCCGGTGCACCGCATCTTCTACGGCGTGCTCGTGCTCGCGATCTCGGTCTACTCCCTCGTGGGGGTGAACCTGGGCGGATTCTTCATCGGGATGCTTCTCGGTGCCGTCGGTGGCATCCTGATCGTCGCCTGGATGCCGCGGGCGGCACGTCACGAGACCGCGGAGCCGTCCACGGCCGTGAGGGAACAGGCCCCCGTCGAACCGAGTCGATCCTGAACGCGGGGCGGTCGCGCCGGCCCGCACCCGCGACTCTTCTGGTCGCGGCGGTGCTCGTCGTCGCCCTTTCGGGAATCGGGGCGGCGAGAGTGCCGGGCGCGGGCATGTGCATCCCGGTTCTCATGCAGTGCGGGTCAGGGCAACCGTCACCCGCACCGAGCAAGAGTCCTCGACCGAGTCCCGACCCGGTCGTGCCTCTCCCCGGCGGGATCGGCCTGCCACCCGCAGCGACCTCCGGGACACCCCCGGCACCGGTCATCGGGGTGCCGGATGCGGGCGCCCCGACGTTCACCCTGCCCGCCGCTCAGCTCGGCGGCTCCTCGATCTCGATCTCGGGGCTCCACTCCGTGACCGTCGTCACGGTGCCGCTGGCGAACGGCACCCGCACGACAGCGCTCAAGATCGTCGCCGACGGTGTCACCGTGAAGGACTTCCTGCTCGATGTGCGAAAGGCGACAGGTCCGTCCTTAGTGACCAATGCCACGACGATGCAGCTGAAGGGGGATGTGCAGGTCTATCTCGACTCGCTCACGGCATCCCTGCTCGATGGCACAGCACTCACCCTTCTCGCGAACACGCCACCGCCGGGCGACGAACTGCCGCCGACGATGCTGCGGGTGACGCTCGGCCTCATCGGAGTCACCGCGAACTCGATCGCCTTCACCGCACCACACCAGTCGCTGAAGTAGCGGCCGGACATCCGGTGCCGAATGGGCGCCCCTCCCACCGAGGCGCAGGATTCCGAACAGTGTCCTCGGCGTGCCTGGCGACCCCTATGGGTGAAAGCGGGGAGACGGGTCGGGCGTCGAGCGCGAGTCCGGCTAGCGGGAGATCTGCTGGAGCGCCCAGGAATTGCCGTCCGGGTCGCTGAAGTAGGCGTAGCGCACGCCGCCCATGTCGCTGATTCCCGACACCTCCACTCCGGTGCCGAGAAGCCTTTCCCTCACGGCATCGAGGTCGTCCACGACGAGGTGGAGGCCGTTGACTGCCGGCGCATCCGAATCGACGAAACCCACGCCGATGGCGATCGAACAGGCCGATCCTGGAGGGGTCAATTGCACGACTCGCATGCCATTGCCCGGCTCGACGTCGTGGTCGACGAGAAAGCCGACCTGATCGACATAGAAGACCTTGCTGCGGTCCACGTCGGTCGAACGCAGGGGTACCAGTTCCAGTCGCATGTCCACGGCAACTCCTTTTCCCCCGCCATTATGGCGCGACCGGCGCCGGGTCGATACGACGCACCCCCGATGTCGCAGCTGCCGAGTAGCCTCTGCTCATGATCGGAACCCTTGAACTTCTCATCATCGACTGCCCAGAGCCCCAGCAGCTCGCCCGGTTCTACGCCGAACTGATCGGAGCCGAGATCGTCGGATTCGACTCCGACTGGGCCGAGATCGCCCCGCCCGGCGGAGGTCGCCCGCTCATCGCGTTCCAGCAGGTGGAGCGCTACACGCCTCCGCGCTGGCCCAGTCAGGACGTCCCCCAGCAGATGCATCTCGACGTGAAGGTGGACGACTTCGAGGTCGCCGAAGCGGCTGTGCTCGCGCTCGGAGCGACCAAGGCAGGATCAGAGACGCCCACGTTTCGCGTGTACCTCGACCCTGCCGGGCATCCGTTCTGCCTGATCATGCCCGAGGGCTGACCGCCGCTAGCGCGAACTCACGCCCGGTGGGCCGGATGCCGTGGAGCCGAATCCTCGCCGACAGCAAGGTCCACCACCTCGTTCTCGTGCGAGACAGGATGCGTTCGCTCGAGCTTCGCGCCCTCCACGTCGACGTCCGGGATGATGCGGTCCAGCCATTTCGGAAGCCACCATGCCGACTTTCCGAGCAGGTGCATCGCGGCCGGGATGAGCAGCATCCGCACGATGAAGGCGTCGAGGAGCACTCCGAAGGCCAGCCCGAAACCGATCGGGCGAATCGTGGAGGACTCCGAGAAGATGAATCCGGAGAAGACCGAGATCATGATGATGGCCGCCGCCGTCACCACCGATCGACCGGCATGGAGGCCACGCTGCACCGCGATCTTCGCCGGGGCCCCGTGGGCGTAAGCCTCCCGCATGCCGGAGACCAGGAACAGCTGGTAGTCCATCGCGAGACCGAACAGCACCCCGACCTCGATCACGGGAAGGAAGCTCAGAATCGGCGCCGGATCGTGCACTCCGAACACCGCGCTGAGCCATCCGTACTGGTAGATCGCGGTGAGCCCGCCGAAGGTGGCGAGGAGCGACAGCACGAAGCCCGCCGTCGCGGTGATCGGCACGAGGATCGAGCGGAACACCAGGATCAGAATCAGCAGCGACAGCCCGACGACCACCACGAGGTAGATCGGAAGCGCCGCGGAGAGCTTCTCGGACACGTCGATGTTCGCACTCGCGTTGCCGGCCACCCCCAGGGTGATCTTTCCGGATCCCGACGAGATCGGAGAGAGATCGCGCAGATCGTGAACGAGAGCCTCCGTCGACACGCTCGACGGGCCTCCCTTCGGGATCACCTGGAAGGCGACGACCGTGCCATCCGTCGATGCGCCGATCGGAGCGACCGCTGCCACATTGCCCACGGAGGTGATCTTCGTTCCGATCGCGATCTCCTGGCGCTGGAGTTCGTCCCCCGTAGCGGCCGCGGGCAGATCTGCGACGACGAGAAGTGGGCTGTTCTGCCCGGCGCCGAACTTGTCTTCGAGGGTCTTGTACGCCTTGTACTGGCTCGAGGTTGTGGCCTCCGATGACCCGACGGGCAGTCCGAGGCGCATGTTCATGGCGGGCAGGGCGATGACGCCGAGAACCGCGACGCCGACGACCAGCGTGACGATCGCGCGCCAGGTCTTCATCGGAGTGTTCGGCACTCGCTTGGCGCTCGCGTGCCCGATGGCCAGGCGTTCCTTCTTGCGCAGGATCCGGAGTCCGACGAGCGAGAGCATCGCCGGGGTGAAAGTGATCGCCACCAGGATGGCCACCGCGACCGCCACAGCGCCGACGGTTCCCATGAGCCCGAGGAAGGGGATGCCGGTGATGTTGAGCGCGAGCAGCGCGACGATGACCGTGGTGCCGGCGAAGACCACCGCATTGCCGGACGTGCCGTTGGCCAGTCCGATCGACTCGTGCAGCGGCATCCCCTGCTTCAACTGGGTGCGATGCCGGTTGAGGATGAACAGCGAATAGTCGATTCCGACCGCGAGGCCGAGCATCACGCCGAGCACGACCGTGACGGAGTTGAACTGCACAATGCCGGAGAACGCCATGGCGCCGAGGGTCGCGGCGCCGAGTCCGACGCCGGCACTGAGAAGGGGAAGGGCCGCTCCGATGAGCGTGCCCAGCATGACCATGAGCACGATCGCCGCGACGATGACACCGACGACCTCACCCGGGCCGAGGATGCTCGGAACGCCCTGGGCGATGTCCTGCGACACGTAGACCTTCACCCCGTCGACGCCGGCCTCGGCCTTCTTCTCGACCGCGGTCTTCAGCGCGGGAGAGACGAGGTTGGTCGATTTGGTGAATTGGATGGTGGCGACAGCGCTGCTGTCATCCTTCGAGACGAAACGGATGTTCGACGACAGGTCGAGAAGCTGGGATCCGAGTTCGAGCTTGGTGCTCTGATCGTCGAGGGTCTTCGCGTTGGCATCGAGGGTCGACTGGTTCGCGGTGAGGCTCGACTGCTGGGCGGTTATCCCGGCCTGCTGCGCCTCGAGCTGTGCCTGCGCGGCTGCGGGTGCACCCGCAGCCGCGGCCTTCGCTGCGTCGAGCTGCTGCTGGGCCTGGTCGAGTTGCGCCTGGCCCGCAGTCAGTTGTGCCTGCGCTGCCGCGAGCTGGTCCTTGCCAGTGGTGATCTTCGCCCGACCATCCGTGACCTGCTGCCGGTTGTCGTCCAGCGTCGCTTGCGTCGTGAACGGGTTGTTGGCCGACTTCACCCCGCTCATGTCGGCGATGTCTGCGAGAAGCTGCGTGACATCCGCCTTCTGGGCCTCGGTAAAGGCCTTTCCCGAGGTCGTCTCCAGCACGAGGCTGCCGCTTCCGCCGCTCGCCTTGGGGAACTTCGCGTTCAGTTCATCCTGCACTTTGGCCGTCGCCGTGCCGGGGATGCTGATCGACGGGGACGGCGTGCCCGCGAACAGTGCGTATCCGACTCCCGCGAGGGCGATGATCACCACCCAGGTGACGATGACCGTCCAGTGACGGCGTGCAGAGAATCGTCCGAGGCGATAGAGGAGGCCGGCCATGTCGAACCCTCGTTCCTTTCAGTGGTGAGTGCAGGGTGTGGTGAGTGCGGTGCTGTCGTGCGGAACGGGGCGCGCCGGTGCACCCCGCGATATCAAACTGTGGGGGAATAACCAGATCTGATGGTGTCGGTGAGCCGGGCGAGCAGGCGGTCCCAGTCGGCCCGCGCCGCGGGATCGGTGCGTCCGGCCGAATCCTCGAGCCAGCGCTTCGCGATGACGACGACACCGTTCATGAGGGAGCCGACGAGCACTTCGGTGTCGAGAGTGTCCGCCTCCGGGTAGCGCCTGGCGACCTCACGCAAGAGGCGCTCGGCGGCGCGGGCGAAGGTCACATCGGTGAGCGCGCGCCCTCGGGCATCGTCGGCATCCTCGACGCCGAGGACTTTCACGACAGAGGCGATCACCGTGGGCAGATCGACATGCTGCAACATCTCGGCGAGCTCGGTGAACATCGATGCTCGACTGCCATCGCCGACCGGGCTGGCGGCGACGGCGGCGATGAATTCGTCGATGATCACCTCGAGCTCTTCGGCGGAGAGGGCCAGGAGCACTTCATCGACGGACGCGAAATGGTTGAACACGGTGCGCCTGGCCACATCCGCTCGCTCGGCGAGCTCGTCGACGTTGAACCGGGGACCGCCGCGCTCCTGAACGAGATCATGGGCCGCCGCGAGGATCGCCGAACGATGGCGCTCTTTGAGAGCGGCCCGTCGATCGGGTGCCGTGGACATGATCACGACGCTCACACTAAGTGCAACGATGCACTCAGTGCATGTTTTGTCATCGAACTACCAGTAAAGATGCACCTTCGTCGCAGCCACGGGGTTGGATCGCTCAGGAGACGGATAGACGTCGGGAGGATTTTCGAACCTGAAGGCGCGGGCTGAACATCGCTTCGACGGCTGCGGACTCACCGTCGGTCATGGGGACGATGATAGGAGGACGCCGATGAAGGCCCGATCAATCCGCGACGGGGAGGTGCACATGGTGAGCCCTCGAGTGCTCACGCTCGACGACGCCCGCCGCATCGCGGTGCGATCCCAGCTGCTCGATGCCGAACGGCCGGGCGATGTCATAGAGGTCGCCGAACAGCTCGGCGCGGTCAAGATCGATCCGACCCGGGTCATCGCGGCCTGCGAACACACCGTGCTGTGGTCGCGCATCGGTTACGCCTATGAACCCGGCCAACTGAAGGATGCCGTCGAACGGGATCACCTGCTGTTCGAGTTTGACGGGGCGTTCCGCCCGGTCAGCCTTCTGCCGCTGATGCTTCCCGCGATGCGGCAATGGCCTCGCCGGGAGAGAACCCGGCAGTGGCTCGATGCTAACTCGCGCTTCCGGTCGGAGGTGCTGGCGCGGCTTCGCGCCGAGGGTCCGCTTCTCGCGAGCGACATTCCCGATACCGCCGACGTGACGCGGCCGCCGGATGGATGGTTCGGGTCCAACCAGGTGCCGATCATGCTGGATTTCCTCAGCCGACAGGGCGAGGTAGCCATCGTCGGCCGCGAGGGCAGGCACCGCCGCTGGGACCTCGCCGAGCGCGTCTACCCGACCGACCTGCCCGAGCTGGAACCTGAAGAGGCCGAGCGGCAGTGGGACGAGAGACGACTCCAGGCCGCCGGGATCGCCCGGCAGAAGTCCCCCTGGACACCGGTCGGAATGGCCGGCGAGCCGGTGCGGATCGAGGGACTGCGTTCCACCTGGCGGGTGGACCCGGCGGCACTCGCGACGCTCGACCAAGACGCCGGAGGGCGCGTCGCCTTCCTCAACCCCTACGACGCGTTGCTCTTCGATCGTCCGCGACTTCGTGAGATCTTCGAGTTCGAGTACGTGCTCGAGCAGTTCAAGCCGAAGCCCCAGCGCAAGTACGGCCTGTTCGCTCACCCCATCCTGATGGGCGATCGCTTCGTCGGCATGCTGGAGGCAGAGATGGATCGCACCGAGAGCGTGCTGCGGATCGCCGCCGTACACGAATTCCTGCCGTTCGACCCGGAGGAGGACGAGATGGTGAGAGGCGAGATCTCCGAGCTGGCGCGGTGGCTGGGTGTCGAGGTCACCGAGGGCCGGCGTTAGGTCGAGCAATCGGGTGGCGAGGCCCCGAGTCTCAGCAGCGCGTCAGGGATTGGGCATTCCCCCGTCGACGTGGAGCGTCTCCCCCACGACGAAACTCGACTCCGGTGAGGCGAGGAACACGTAGGCCGGGGCGAGTTCTGCGGGCTGCCCCCAACGACCGAGCGCCGTCTCCTCCCCCGTTGTCGGGAGCGCCGACGGCGGCTGGCCGCCCGCGGTCTGCAGCGGAGTCCAGATCGGCCCGGGCGCCACCACGTTCACGCGGATGCCCTGCGGGGCGAGCTGCTGCGCCAGTGGCTTGGAGAAGGTGTTGATCGCGGCCTTGGTCGAGGCGTAGTCGACCAGCAGCGGCGACGGCGTGTAGCCCTGGATCGATGAGGTGTTGATGATCGTCGATCCGGGCGCGAGGTGTGGGAGGGCGGCCTTCGTGATCCAGAACATCGCGAAGACGTTGGTCTCGAATGTCTCGGCGAACTGCTCGTCGGTGATGTCGAGCAGATGCTCGGCGAACTGCTGCTTTCCGGCATTGTTGACGACGATGTCCAGGCCACCGAGTTGCTCAACGGCGTGCGCGACGAGGTCGCGGCAGCGCGCGGCATCCGTGATATCCCCGGGAAGGGCGACCGCCTTTCTCCCGGCCGCTTCGATCAGTCGGATGGTGCGGTCGGCATCCTCCTGCTCCGATGCGAGGTAGGAGATCGCGACATCCGCTCCCTCCCTGGCGAAGGCGATAGCGACGGCGGCGCCGATGCCCGAGTCCCCGCCGGTGATGAGGGCTTTGCGACCGGTGAGACGGCCGCTCCCGACGTAGCTGTCTTCGCCGACATCCGGGGCCGGACTCTGGGCGTCTTCCACTCCCGGCCCGTCCTGATGCTGCTCGGGTGGGCTGATGTCGGGGTAGCGGGTGACGGGGTTGCCGAAGGTGTACTGGGTGAGTGCCATGCCCAGCACGGTACGCGCGGAAATAGTCGGGGTCAGGGGCTTGAATGTGCGCACAGGTGCTGGGTAACACTGCGACGTAAACCGTAAGGCTCGGTAACAACAGCCCTCGGCTGCCGAAATCGGTCGAAGCTTGGGGTGACCCGATCCGGTCGACACCCCGAAGTGAGGAACCCGATGAGCGTGACCGACGATCTGCTGAAGAACAACGAAGCCTATGCCGCGCAGTTCTCCGGCCCCCTGCCGCTGCCGCCGAGCAAGCACATCGCTGTCGTCGCCTGCATGGATGCGCGCATCGATGTCTACCGGGTACTCGGGCTGGAGGAGGGCGAGTCGCACGTCATACGCAACGCCGGTGGGGTGATCACCGAGGACGAGATCCGTTCGTTGGCCATCAGCCAGAGGCTCCTCGGCACGAGGGAGATCATCCTGATCCACCACACCGACTGCGGCATGCTGACCTTCACGGACGACGCCTTCAAGCAGTCGATCCAGGATGACACGGGCCTGCGACCCGCGTGGGCCGCCGAGTCATTTCCGGATGAGGCCGCAGACGTGAAGCAGTCGATCGCGCGAATCGCGGCGAGCCCGTTCATCCCGTTCCGGGACTCTGTGCGTGGCTTCGTCTTCGACGTCGCCACCGGCAAGCTGAACGAGGTCGTTGCCTGAGACTCTGCGGCAGGGGATCAGGCGGAGGTTGAGCGACGGTAGGTGGTGACCTGCACTCCGGATGCCAGAGCTCGGGTCTCGACGCGGGAGAGGCTCACCCGGGGAAACCCCTCGGGGAACAGCTTCTTGCCGGTGCCCAACACCATCGGGTACACCGCGAGCCGGTATTCGTCGATCAGGTCGTGCTCGGCCAGCGTGCGGATCAGCCGGGTGCTTCCCCAGACGCGGATTTCGCCACCGGGCTCATCGCGAAGCGCGCGCACCGCAGCCGGGACATCCGCACCGAGAAGGTGCGAGATCTGCCAACCGAGCTCGCTGAGCGTGCGGGAGGCGACGTATTTGGGAACGCGGTTGTACCTCCTGTTGAGCTCCCCCTTCAATCCAGCGTCGTTCTCGTCCCAGACGCCCCAGGAGGAGGCCCAGATCTCGTAGGTCTTGCGGCCGAGCAGTAGAGCCTCGGTTGCGCTCTCCCAGGACCGGATGATCTCCGCCATCTCGCCACGCACGTCGCGCTCGTCATACTCCGAGGTCCACCCGCCGTGCTCGAAGCCACCCTCGCGATCCTCCTCCGGGCCCCCGCCGGCCTGGACGACGCCGTCCAGGGTGATGAAAGCCTGCACGACGATGGTGCTCATCTCAGTACTCCTCGGCCGGTTCGGGCCACTGACATCCTCGGTCAGCGGGTGAACCGAGTCGACATCCGAATCCGCACCGTGTCAAGGAGCGCCGCATCCGCCTCCGCGGACGCGAATGGGACCCCTCGGATCAGGCGCCGCGCACGCGCTCGATCGAGACACCGTGCGCGTGCTCGCTAGTGGTGGTGAACCCCCGGGTGTGGCGACGAGGCTGTGACACGAATCACCATGTTGTCGATGTTGGGCATTTCATGCCCCAGCAGATGCTCCGCGTCGTGGGCGATGACATCCGCCTCGGACACTGACACGTCAGCCACAGCGAGGGTGGCCGATCCCCGCAGCCGGTGGCCGACCCACCGCAGCTGAACGTGGGGCACTGCGAGCACGCCCGGCGTCCGCGCCAGTGCGCGCTCGGCCCTGTCGACCAGCTCCGGCTCGATCCCGTCCATGAGGCGTCGCCCGATGCTGCGCACGGTTCCCCACAGCAGCACGATGATCGCCGCCGAGATCAGGAGTCCGATGATCGGATCCGCCAGGGGGAAGCCGAGCATCACACCGACTGCGCCCAGAACGACGGCAAGCGAGGTGAAACCGTCCAATCGAGCGTGCACACCGTCTGCGACGAGCGCCGCGGATCCGATCTTCTGCCCGACACGAATTCGATAGATCGCGACCGCCTCGTTTCCGGCGAACCCGATGAGGCCGGCGACCGCGACCCACCAGAGATTGTGGATCGTCTCGGGGTGCACCAGGCGACTGATGGACTCCCAGGCCGCAACGACGGCCGACAGCGCGACGACGGCAACGATGAAGAGTCCGGCGAGATCCTCGGCGCGACCGTACCCGTAGGTGTATCGGCGCGAGGCCATCCGGCGTCCGAGCACGAAAGCAATCCACAGGGGAACCGCGGTCAGGGCATCGGCGAAGTTATGGATGGTGTCGGCCAGGAGTGCCACCGAGCCGCTGATGATGAAGACGACCAGTTGCAGGAGTGTCGTGCCGAGCAGGATGAACAGGCTGATCTTGAGCGCCCGCACCCCTGCGGAGCTGGCCTCGAGGGCATCGTCGATGGAATCGGCCGCATCGTGGCTATGAGGAACGAACAACCCGTAGAGGAAGCCTTTGAGACCGGTCGGATGCGAGTGGCTGCCGTGGCCGTGCTCGTGCTCGTGGTCGTGGTCGTGGCCGTGCTCGTGGCCGTGCTCGTGCTCGTGCTCGTGCTCGTGCGGAACGTGCGCGTGGGAATGCTCGGTCACTCGGATACCTCATCCCGCTCGTGATGATGACGCGGAGTCCCGCCGAGCGAGTGCTCCGCCTGGAAGATGGCATCCGACACGAGTTGCGCCGCGTGCTCGTTCTCGAGGTGGTAGTAGACGCGGGTGCCTTCCTGCCGGGTCGTCACGAAGCGGGCCAGCCGCAGCTTTGCCAGGTGTTGCGACACCGCCGCCGGCGACTTCTCGAGCGTCTCGGCGAGTTGGTTCACCGACTGTTCGCCGTCGCGGAGGGCGAGGATGAGCCGAACGCGCGTGGCGTCCGCCAGCATGGAGAACACTTCCGCAGCGAGTTCCACGAATTGGCTGTCGGGTTCCCTGCCGCATATCCGCTTATCTGCATCCATACGCAGATTATTGCACGATGCTCATTGCGGACGGCACCCAGAGGGTCGGCCGGCCTGTGGTTCGCCCGTGCCCTATTGGGACTTACGACCCTGTCCGTGACCGCACAGAAGGCTAGGTTTCAGATCAACGGAGGCGCGACATGTGCGGATGGGGTGGCGGCAGCTCGGGAATCGCTGGCTGGATCGCGATGGCGGTGCTGATGGTCTTGTTCTGGGGAGGAGTCGTCGCCGTCATCCTCTTCTTCGTGCGGAACCCTCGCTCCGGCGAGCGGATGAACGGCGCGCACCCCCTGCATCATGACGCCGAACGCATCCTGAACGAGCGTTTCGCCCGCGGTGAAATCGACGAAACCGAATACCTGGCCCGTCGTGCCGCGTTGCGGAGACCGGAGTGATACCGGTCAGGCAGTGGTCATCCCGAGCGGTGGCAATCACCGGAATAGCGGCCACGCTGTTACTCGCCGGGGCATCTCTCGTGGCCGTCGGCGCGCTGGCAGGCGGGCAGCCCGGCAGCGCGTCGGGATGCACGATTCCCACCCTCCCGGGAATCACCGTGAACGTCACGCTGACGAATACGGGAGGACCCATGATGGGCAACTCCGCACGGATGCCGGGAGGGGCCATGCGCCTGCAGGCCGACCGTGCGACGGTGCGGTCGGGCACGGTGTCATTTCTCGCGACGAACGGGGGCACTGTCTCCCACGAGATGGTCGTCTTGCCCCTCCCCGACACCCGGATCGCGGGCACGCGGTCGATCGGCGGTGACGCGAAGATCGACGAGGCGGGCAGCCTGGGAGAGGCATCCACGGGCTGCGGAGAGGGCGCGGGGCAAGGGATCCTGCCCGGCGATGCGAGCTGGATGAGCATCACGCTGAAACCGGGCCGCTATGAGCTGGTCTGCAATCTCCCCGGTCACTACGCAGCGGGGATGTACACCCAACTCACCGTCACGGACTAGAGCGGGAGAGATCCCGCCCTGAGGGAACCCTGACGGCGCCGATGACATGTGGATGATGATCGCGCGGTTGATATATACCCCATGGGGGTATATATTTCGGTGATGGCCCCCTCACACGATCAGCCAGTACACCACTCTCTCGAAACCGATCACCCCCGAGCAGTCGCGGAACATGATTCGCCGGGCGCGACGAGCCACGCCGGCCATGGCGACCACGTCGGTCAGTTCCGACGCCTGTTCTGGATCATGCTCGTCATCGCCGTTCCCGTCGTGGCATTCAGCGACATGTTCGCAATGATCCTGGGCTACACACTGCCCGACAGCTTCTTTGTGGCGTCGATATCACCCGTCCTCGGAACCGTGCTCTACGTGTGGGGCGGGCGCCCGTTCCTCACCGGTGCGGTGTCAGAGCTGAGAGCGCGCAAGCCGGGAATGATGCTCCTCATCGCGCTGGCGATCACGGTCGCGTTCGTCGCATCGTGGGCCGCCAGTCTCGGCATCATCGATCGTCAGTTGGATTTCTGGTGGGAGCTCGCCCTCCTCATCGTGATCATGCTTCTCGGCCACTGGATCGAAATGCGGTCCCTCGCACAGTCATCCACCGCCCTGGAGTCGCTTGCGGCACTGCTGCCGGATGAGGCGGAACGCATCGACGGCGAAAATATCGTGATCATCTCGCCCGCTGAACTGGTGGTCGGGGATCTCGTCATCGTGCGACCCGGCGGCCGCGTCCCGGCGGACGGGGAGGTCATCGAAGGCACTGCGGACGTCGACGAATCGATGATCACGGGCGAATCCCGGGCGGTCGCGCGCGGTCCCGGCGGCCAGGTCGTTGCAGGAACGGTGGCCACCGACAACGCCATTCGGGTGCGTGTCTCTGCGGTGGGGGGCGACACGGCGCTCGCCGGCATCCAGCGGCTCGTCTCGGAGGCGCAGAATTCGTCGTCACGAGCCCAACGTTTGGCCGACGTTGCCGCCGGCTGGTTGTTTTGGTTCGCACTGGGATCCGGCGTGATCACCGCCATCGTGTGGACCGCCCTCGGAGCACCACAGGATGCGGTCATCCGCACGATCACCGTGCTCGTGATCGCCTGTCCGCACGCTCTCGGCCTGGCAATCCCCCTCGTCGTCTCCATCGCCACGGAACGAGCCGCGAAGGGTGGCGTCCTGGTCAAAGACCGCCTGGCGCTGGAGAACATGCGCACTGTCGACTCCGTGCTCTTCGACAAGACCGGAACCCTGACCAAGGGTGAGCCGAGCGTCACCAGGGTGGCCGTCACGGCCCCGACTTCGGAGCAGGATGTGCTCTCACTCGCGGCGGCCGTCGAGGCAGACAGCGAGCATCCGCTGGCCACGGCCATCGTGGATGCCGCGAAAGCGCGCGGTCTCTCGATCCCGAAGGCGACCGACTTCCGGGCGTCGACGGCTATCGGAGTCACGGGGGTCGTGAACGGCAGCGAGGTCAGCGTCGGCGGACCGGGCATGCTCGCCTCCCACACCGCCGATCCGCTCCCCGAGACGCTCGCGTGGGAACGCGAGGGAGCCATCATCCTTCACGTGCTCCGGGACTCGAAAGTGATCGGGGCCATCGGGCTTGCCGATGAGGTGCGGCCAGAATCCCGTCAAGCCGTCGATGCCCTCCGCGCGCTCGGGATACAGGTGGTGATGATCACCGGGGATGCCCAAGCCGTCGCCCAGTCCGTGGCGGATGACCTCGGCATCGATCGGGTATTCGCCGGGGTGCACCCGGAGGACAAGGCAGCGAAGGTCACCGAATTGCAGCGTGAGGGCCGCAAGGTCGCCATGGTCGGGGACGGCGTGAATGACGCACCCGCGCTCGCCCAGGCCGACGTCGGCATCGCCATCGGGGCGGGCACCGACGTGGCCATCGCTTCCGCCGGCGTGATCCTCGCCAGCGATGACCCACGATCGGTGCTCTCGGTCATCGAGCTGTCTCGCAAGACCTACCGGAAGATGAAGCAGAACCTCTGGTGGGCCGCCGGCTACAACCTGATCGCCGTACCGCTCGCAGCCGGAGTTCTGGCGCCCATCGGTTTTGTCCTCCCGATGGAGGTCGGCGCATTGCTGATGTCCGCATCCACGGTCGTCGTGGCACTGAATGCCCAGTTGCTTCGTCGACTGGACCTTCGCCCCGGGGCGAGCGTCGCGAGTCTTCTTCCGCAGAACTCTGGTGGCCCAGAGGGGGTCGCGGAGCCGGACGATCAACTCCAGGCGCTCGGGTCGGATGCCGCGCCGCGGTCATGAGCGCCGAGCTTGTTCCCGGCCAGTGCGCAGCATCGACTCAGGCAGCAGCCACCCGGCTCGGCTACCGTTGGCACCATTCGAAGGGGCGGCAAGGTGAGTTTGATCCGAGCTTGTGACTGGATCCTCAATCCCTCCGCGCTCCGGAAGACGCTGCTGCTTCTTACGGTGGTCGTCGCGGTCGTGGCCGGCCTTCTCGCGATGCATACGATCTCGTCATCGATGGGCGATCACGCGGGTGGCACCGGCGCAGCGGGCGCGATGCCCCCAGCCATGCACCACGCCGATGCCATGGCACCCACCGGCGGCTCATCCGCGGGATCGCAAGGGTGTTCCGGCCTGTGTGATCCTGGCCAGGTGATGACCACCATGGCGTGCGTGATCGCCCTTCTGGCCACTGCCGTGATGGTTGCCGGCACGAGACGAACTGAGTGGGCGGGCCTTCCGCGCCGGCCGCGCAGCTTCCTTCGCCCGGCAATCGCGGCCGCCGCATCGGCCATCCTGCCAGCACCGAACCTCGACGCCCTGTCCATCAGCAGAACCTGATTTCGTGCGCCCGTTTGCGGGCTCTCCCTGCACCGAACTCACCCTCTTTGATTGGACAAACACGCATGCCAAAAATTCGTACGACCGTCGTCATCACCGGCATTCTCGCCGCCACGCTCACTCTTGCCGCCTGCTCCAGCTCGCAGCCGATGGGCAGCATGGATGACGGGAATTCCGCCTCATCCGTTCCGCGCTCCTCCCAGGGAGCCTTCAACGAACAGGACGTCGCTTTCGCTCAGATGATGGTGCCTCACCATGAACAGGCCGTCGAGATGTCCGACCTGATTCTGACAAAATCCGGGATCGACCCCCGGATCAGAGCATTGGCCACCGACATCACGGCCGCGCAAGGCCCGGAGATTGCCACGATGAACGCTTGGCTCACCACCTGGGGCGCGTCGGACACGGGCATGTCGGGCATGGATCACGGCGACACCGGAATGATGTCTGACTCGGAGATGACCGGCTTGAAGGATGCCTCCGGTGCCGAGGCCGGACGCCTCTTCCTCACCGGCATGACGGCCCATCATGAGGGCGCGATCACGATGGCCGGGACCGAGGTGACCGACGGCGAGAATGCGGCGGCGATCGCCCTTGCGAAGAAGATCGTTTCAACCCAGGACGGCGAGATCCAGAAGATGAAGGACATTCTCGCCAGCCTGTAGGGGCGCCCGGGGTGGCCGTCGTTCGATTGAGTCGGCGGCCACACTCGGATGGCACCTCGGTCGGCTGCTTGCCGATCGAACCATCTGTGCCGGACTCCAGATCGGCTGCACCCTTGCGCAACCAGCGCTTCTGTAGCGGGAGCGGGACTTGAACCCGCGACACCACGATTATGAGCCGTGTGCTCTAACCACCTGAGCTACCCCGCCGGGACGTAACCAGACAAACGGGTTACGAGAGCCCCCTGTGGGAATCGGACCCACTACCTCTTCCTTACCAAGGAAGTGCTCTACCAATGAGCTAAGGGGGCGAAAGCAGCGCGCGACTTTCCACGCGCCATTTTGGCACCGTTAGAGAATAGCATCCGCGGCGGGGCCCGCCGCGCCGTTACTCGAGGGCGAGGATCACACCGGGCTCGAAGAAGTCGGGAAGCGTGATGCCCGGCAACTCGAATGCGCCGAAGGCCGGTCCGGATCCGCTCAGCCGGAGGCCCTCTGGGGTCTGCACCGCACCCATCCGGCCGAAGAGTGTCACCGGCAGGCCGGCCACCGCGTGCGCCGGAAGGGTGACGTCGAAGTCATCCCGGGCCGCCACGACGAGCACGCTCTCTTCGGCTGACTCCCGTACGAAGACCAGCACCTCGCTGCCGGCATACAACCAGCGGATGCCGCCACCGTTCAACGCCGGATGCGAGGTCCGAAGGTGGATCAGGCGCGAATAGAGGGAGATGGTGTCGGCAGCCGCCGCCTCGGTTCCCCAGGGCATCGGAGTACGGGAATGCTCGCCATCCGTGCCGGTGAGTCCGAACTCGTCGCCGGCGAAGACGACGGGGATGCCCGGCAACGTCACCGAGAGACCGAACGCGACAGGCACGGTGCCCGGGCGGGCGTGGGTGAGGAATCGCGGGGTGTCATGGGTGTCGAGCGCGTTCATGTTGTGGAGCCTCACGCGCCACGGGAACGCTGCGGTGAAGCGGATATGCGCCGCATGCACGTCGATCCCGCTGTAGCCGGGGATCGTGCCGAGCGCCATGCCGATGCCGCCGGGCGCGAGACTGCCGGGCTGGGAGAGCCAGCCCCACACCGGCCGGGTGAAGTTGGCGTACGTCATCGCACCGTGCCAGGCGTCCCCGGGAAAGTCGCTCGCAGCGTCGTTGGTCGACTCCCCGAGCAGGATCGTGTCCGTCTTGGTGGCGACCATCGTGCGACGGATCGTGCGACGCACCTCCAGGTTGAGGTCCTGATCGAGATAGCGTCCGGTCATGTTGGAGACGTCGATGCGCCAGCCGTCGAGGTTGTAGGGCGCGCCGAGCCACTTTGCTACGACAGACTCGGGGCCGTCGATGAAACGTCGGCGCAGCTCGGCCGAGTTCCAGTTGAACTTTGGGAGGCTCGGCACTCCGAGCCACGACACGTAACGCTCCTGCTGCTCATCGAGCCAGTAGTAGAACTCGCTCTCCGCGGCCTCCGGCGAGAGATGGGATGCCCGGAACCACTCGTGAGCATCACCGCTGTGGTTGGAGGTGAGGTCCCCGATCACCCTCAGTCCGCGCCGGTGCGCCGCTTCGATGAGGGCGACGAGCGCCTCGTCCCCGCCGAGCAGCGGATCCACCTCGGCAAAGGACAGCGCGTCGTAGCGGTGGTTGGACTGCGCCGGAAACACGGGCGTCAGGTAGATGAGGTTCACCCCGAGCGCCACCAGATGGTCGAGATGCTCGGCGATGCCCGCCAGGTCGCCGCCATAGAACTGGCGGGGAGTGTCCGCACCGACATACACCACGTCATCCGTCCACTCGGCCGGCACGGCCCAGTCGGGCAGTTGGCGAGAGGATGCCGCTGCAGACCGGGCGAATCGGTCCGGGAAGATCTGGTACATCACCGTCGATGAGGCCCAGTCCGGCGCCGCCGGGTAGGTCACCAGCCGGAAATCCTCCGAATCGAGGGTCTCGATGGTGTGGACGCCGGTGGCATTCACCCAGACCGAACTGCCATCCGCGAGGGAGAGCAGCCAACGATAGCCGTGCACCGGATTCTCGATCTCGATCTCGGCCTCCCACCACTCCCACCCGTCGACATCCGCAACGGGCGAAGCCACGGCGAACCGCGGCTCGTGGTCGGGATTGGACCGGGTGTGCACGGCGATGACCGGTCCGAAGGCCTCGGGGATGCGGATGCGCACGCGCACGTGGTCGCCGAGCTGGGGTGCCGAATCGGAGACATACAGGGGAGAACCGTCGTGGTGCGGCTCGTTGACGATGCCCATGGGGACCCTTCGATGGCCTGCAGGGCTGAATTGCCCGCCGATGCTGGTCTCGAAGGTACCGTAGCGTCGTTACGGCCCGATTACGACGGTAGTTCGGTCATCCACTCGTGATCGAGACCAGCCCGAGGATCCCCACGGCGTAGACGATGACCACGGTAAGCGAGTCGACACCCATGCCGAGGATCCGTCGGGACGGTCGAAAGATCAGACCGACGATGTAGACCAGTGTGAGCAGCACCGCGAGGGCGGTGAGGTAGATATCGGTGGGATTGGCATGGGACAGCACCGAGGTGCCGGAGATGATCGTCGCGACGAGGAACAGAACCGGCAGGAAGGCGTTGCCCCCGAAGATGTCGCTCATGGCAAGGTTGTCGTCGCCCTGCTTCACCGCCTGAAGCCCGGTGGAGATCTCGGGAAGAGATGTCGCCAACGCCAGGACTGTCGCCCCGAAGAGCACCCCCGAGAGACCGATCTGCGACGACGCGGCATCCCCGGCCCGCTCGAGCACCACCCCCGCGACGAGCGTGGCCAAGGCAGAGACCGCGAACACGATCGCGGCTTTCGTGACACTCATCTTCTTGTCCGGCGTGTGGCGTCGATGTCCGCGGGGATGCGGAGACGAGTCCGGTGCCGACCCGTCGTCATGCCAGGGCAGGTGTGAGCCGGAGCGTTGCACCAGCATCAGGCCGACGATCCAGAGGGCGGCGATGACGAGCACGTCCGGGGTGACCCGGGCGAACACGAGCCCAGCGGGAAGCTGGCTGCCCGCGACGACGACAGACAGTACCGCGACGACGATGACCGCTTCGAGCACCAGTGTCAGGGAGGCGGCCCGGTAGGTCAGCGGCCGCACTCCCTTTCCGCGCCGCCCGAAGAGATCGAGGATCGCCAGCACGACTGTTTGAATCGCGATGCCGCCCAGGATGTTACCCGTCGCGATCTCGATATTCCCGGATAGTGCGGCGCTGACGGTGATGGCGATCTCGGGGAGATTGGTGGCGACCGCGAGAACGATCAGCCCGCCGAGCGCACTGCCGAGGTGCAGCCGCTTATCCAGGACATCCGTCGTCTTGGACAGTTGGATGCCCGCCACCCAGATGACGGCGGCTCCCGCGACGAAGATCAGCACCAGCAACCAGAGGGGCAAAGAGTTCACGTCTGCAGACAGTACGCTCTCCGCTACTCCGGCGGGCGGCCAGCGGCTCCGCGATTTAGGGCGACAGGCGATGCAATAGGGTTTTCGGATGAGCCTCGACATAGCGATGGCCGTGCACCGGGTTCTCGATCTTTGCCTCCCACCACTCCCACCCGTCGACATCCGCAACGGGCGAAGCCACGGCGAACCGCGGCTCGTGGTCGGGATTGGACCGGGTGTGCACGGCGATGACCGGTCCGAAGCCCTCGGGGATGCGGATGCGCACACGCACGTGGTCGCCGAGCGCCGGCGCCGCCGTGGAGACGTAGAGTGCTGATCCGTCGTGATGCGGCGTCAGGGCGAGTGGGGTCGACATTTCTCGAGAATACTGCTGAGCGGCTCGTGGACTGAACGCCTTCTCCTACTTCACCGATCCGGCGGTCAGACCGCCGACTATGTATTTCTGCAGCGCGAGGAACACCGCCATCACCGGAATGGCCGCGAGCACGGCTCCGGCAGCGAAGATGCTCCAGTTATTGGAGAACGCCTGCGAGACGAACGAGTAGAGGCCGACGGCGAGAGTCTGGGTGTTGGGGTCGGTGAGAACGATGCTCGCGATCACGTACTCGCCCGTCGTGGCGATGAACGAGAGCAGCCCGACCACCGCGAGAATGGGCGCGACGAGCCTCAGGATGATGGTGAAGAAGATCTGCACGTGACTCGCGCCATCCAGTTTCGCGGCCTCGTCGATCGACACCGGAACCGTACTGAAGAACCCGTACATCAGGTAGGTGTTCACGCCGAGGGCGCCGCCGAGGTAGACGAGGATCAAGCCGAGTTGGCTACCGAGGCCGAGGATGGGGAATACGTCCGAGATGGCGGACAGCAGCAGGAAGATCGCCACGACGGCGAGGTACTGCGGGAACATCTGAATCAGCATGAGGGAGAGCAGCCCGGCGCGGCGCCCCCGGAAACGCATCCTCGAGAAGGCATACGCCGCGAGCGCCCCGAGGAAGACCGTGCAGATGGAGGTGACCGTGCCGATCACGATGGTGTTGAGAAACCACAGGGCGAAGGGCTGGTCGGGATTGGTGAACAGCTTCACGTAGTTCTGCAGGTCGATCCGGGTGAAGAGCGCGTTCGAGCCGACGAGCGAGCCACCGGGGTTGAACGAGGCGCTCAGCACGTAGAGCAGCGGGAACACCGCGAAGATCACCATGACAACCGCCACGAGGTGACGCCAGCCGGTATCGCGGAACCATCGGCCGAAGTTGAACGGGCGCCGAGAAGGCCTCGCGGTGGCGGCGCTCACGGGTGTCGGAACGGTGACGCCGGGGTCGATAACAGCCATCTCAGTTGATCTCCTCGAGTGCCTTGGTGCGACGGAACGCAATGATCGAGACCACGGCGACGAGCAGGAAGATCAGGATCGACAGGGCGCTCGCGAGCCCGTAGTCGCGCGCGCCGCCCTGACCGAAGGCGACTTTGTAGACCATGGTGATCAGCAGGTCGGTCGATCCGATATCGAATGTCGTGTCGGTGAAGCGCGGCCACCCTCGCGTGAGCATGTAGATCACGTTGAAGTTGTTGAAGTTGAACGCGAACGACGCGATGAGCAGTGGCGCCACCGACACCAGCAGCAGGGGCAGCTTGATCGAACGGAACACCCGCCACGGACTCGCCCCGTCCACCCGGGCCGCCTCGTCGAGCTCCTCGGGCAGCGACTGCAGGGCCCCCGTGCAGACCAGAAACATGTAGGGGTAGCCCAGCCAGAGGTTCACCAGGATCACACTGAACCGCGCGAGCCAGGGTTCGGTCAGCCAGGGGATGTCCGCCCCGCCGAACAGCACCTGGTTGATGAAGCCGAATTGCGGATTCAGCAGGCCGGCCCACACGAGCCCGGAGAGGAACGCGGGGAAGGCGTAGGGCAGAATCACCAACACCCGGTAGATCTTCTTGCCGCGAAGGGTCGGATGATTGAGCACGATCGCGAGAAAGAGACCGAGAGCGAACGTCGCCAGCACCGAGAGGATCGCAAAAGCGAAGGTCCAGACGATCACCCTCCAGAGCGGTCCACTGATCTGCTCGTTGGTGAACGCCTTCACGAAATTGGCGATGCCCACGTCGACCTTCCACCCGGGGCTGAGCGTCTTGGATCCGTCGGGAGTCGCGAAGGATCCCTTGCCGGAGTTGACATAGACCACCCCGTCGGAGCTGGTGAAGGTGTCGGCCTTCGCGTCGTAGCTCAGGTTGGACCGGTAGACATAGGCCGCATTCGCGTCGTCGGTTCGCAGCGCTCCGGCGCTGGGGTTGTCGGAGAGCGGCACCCGCACCGCGGTGATGGCGGCCTGATCGGCGAGGATCTGGGACAGCGTGAGGGTGGTGTAACCGTCGAGCCCCACCACCTTGCCGGTCGAATCGACATTCGCATCGGGGGCCGGTTTCAGCGGCTGGTCGGCCGAGCCGACCGTGACCACGCCCTTCGGGTCGGTCACGAGGAAGGAGTAGGCGCCTCCGCTCTCGAGCACGCTGAGCTTGTAAGCCGGCGAATCGGCAACCCGCTTCTCGGCGACCTGGATGATGCTGTTGACGGCATCCTCCTTGGTGCTGTTATGGCCATCGCTGTAGTTCGTGAACGCGATGTAGCCGCTGAAGAGCACCACGAAGACTTGGAACACCACGAGGAAGATCACGCCGGGAGTGAGGTACTTGGCCGGCAGTCGCCTGCCCGTGCCGAGGTAGATCCAGTTGATCAGGCCCGTGATGAGCACCGTGACGACAACGGGCACCCACTGGTGCAGTCCGACGAGGATGAACACCGCGTAGACCGCGAGGGCGTCGAGGAGTCCGAGCAGGGCGATCTTCACCAGCAGGCTAGCCGTCTCGCTCCTTGGACGATCCGCAGCCGGAACGCCAGAGGTCCTGCTCGTCTTCGGCTCGAGCGTCGTCGCTCGGTCCTTGCCCTGTGCGGCCATGGTGTGGGTGCTCCTCGGTGCTGCGAAATCTGGAGGCTCGAATTACTGAGCCGCCCGTGGTCACAAGACCGTGGGCTCAAGTCGGATGGGCCGCCGTGACCGGTGGCCAAGGGGCGCAGGCTCCGAACCGACGCCCGTGCGTCTGGGTGGAGTCCTTGCCCCGGTGTCGCGATTGTGCCCTTTCGACAGGGCACAATCGCGACAAGAGTGGAAAGTTGCGATGACTCGGGTTCTAGCCCTTGATCTTCGCTGCGACGTTCGTGGCCGCGGTGGTCCACACGGTTGCCGGATCTCCGTCACCCTTCGTGAGCTGCAGTTCGGCGGCTCCCCAGTCCGCCCAGACCGAAGCCATCTCCGGGATGGCAGGCATGGGGACGCCATCGAGGCCGATGCTGCCGAAGGACTTGACGTCTGCATCAGTCTTCGAGACCGCCTCGTAGGCGCTCGTGAGGGCCGGCGGACGGCCGCCCACCTTGTACAACTCCTCCTGGACAGCGTTCGAGCCGAGGTAGTCGACCAGGAACTTGGTCGCCGCGATCTTGTTCTTGCTCTTCGAGCTGATGAAGAAGGCGTTGACACCGAGGAACGGCTTTGCGGTCTGGCCGCCGGCCGAGGGGAGGGCGTCAATCGCGTACTTGATTCCCGCCTCCTTGATGGCCGGGACGTTCCATGGGCCGGTCAGGTAGTACGCCGACTCGCCCTTTTTGAAGGCGTCGATCGCGATATCGCCGGTGATGTTGGGGTTGAGGATGCCGGCAGCACCCCACTCCTTGATGGCGGAGGCGAACTTCAGCCCGGCCGCGTCGCCGAGCGTGAGCTTGGACGGGTCGTAGGTGCCATCGGCGTTCTGGGCGAAGACCGAAGACCCGAACGAGGTCTGGAATGGGTACATGTGGTACGGGTCACCCTGCTTCGGGTCGAGCCCGAGCAGGAACGGGTACTTGACCGTCGACGCGTTTGCGGCCATCGCCGCCTTGCCGTTGGCGATCACCTCGTCGAAGGTCTTGGCAGCGGTGGGGGCGAGAGCGGTGTTGCGCAGAAGCGCCACGTTCTCGATCGAGTACGGCAGCCCATAGACGGTGCCATCGTAGGTGACCGCCTGGATGGCGACCTTGGCGAAATCGCCGGACTTGTCACCCAGCTCCAGCGGGGCGACGACTCCGTTCTTGACGTACGCGCCGAGCTTGTCGTGCGGGCTGACGATCATGTCAGGGCCCTTGCCGGTGGGAACCTGGCTGATGAAGTCCTGGTCGACCGTGGCGAAGTCCTTCACGACGAGTTTCACCGTGACTCCGGTGTCCTTCTTGAATTGTGCCGCAACCGTCTTGAGCGCGGGGGCACGCTGGGTGTCGACCCACAGGGTGAGAGTGCTCGCCCCGCTCTTGGACAGATCATTCCCGCTGGTGGAGGACGAGCAGCCGGCCAGCGATGTGGCCGCGAGAGCTGCGATCGTGAGTGTGGCGATACCCAGCCAGGATCGTTTGGTCACCTTCATTGGTGTGCCTTTCTTCTGTGAGAGTGGGAGACGCACCCCTCCGCGCAGTGGCGAGAGGACGTTCTCCCGGGCGCTTTGTGCAAGCGGTTACATGTATAGCAAGGTGGCGCGGCATCCGCAACAGGAGCGCCCCATGGCACTTTTTCCAGCAATTGAAGGTATTTCCGGGCGGATCATGGCTTCCCGGCCCCAATATCCGGGACTTTCTCGAATGCTTCTCATCACACCTGCAAACGCTTTCAGACCTGCCGGAAAGGCAGGTCACGCGACTGCCCACAGCGCTCGGCGATGCAACCGCTTCCATCCCGAGCCCCCGAATGCCCTATGGTTTTCGCATGAGCCTCGACATTCTGCAGGGATCCTTCGCGCCCTCGACCGAGACCGTTACCGTCTCCAGCGCCTCCGGAAACGAATGGTGGCGCTCCGCCGTCATCTACCAGATCTACCCGCGGTCCTTCGCCGACGGCATGGGCGACGACGGCCTCGGCGACCTCATCGGCATCACCGAACGGCTTCCGGCGCTGGTGGAGCTCGGGGTGGACGCCGTCTGGCTCTCGCCGTTCTACACCTCGCCGCAGAAGGACGCCGGATACGACGTCGCCGACTATTGCGACGTCGACCCGATTTTCGGCACCCTCGCCGACTTCGCGGCACTCGAGAAGCGGGTTCACGAACTCGGCCTCAAACTCATCGTTGACCTCGTGCCCAACCACTCGTCTGATCAGCACATCTGGTTCCAGCAGGCCTTGGCCGCGCCCGAGGGGAGCCCAGAGCGCGACCGCTACATGTTCCGTGAGGGCAAGGGCCCTAACGGCGAACTACCGCCCAACAACTGGGACTCCGTGTTCGGCGGCTCCGCCTGGAGCCGACTCACCAACCCCGACGGCACTCCCGGCCAGTGGTACCTTCACATCTTCGATTCCTCGCAACCCGACCTCAACTGGCAGAACCCCTGGGTGCGCGAACAGTTCCGCGACATCCTGCGCTTCTGGCTCGACCGCGGCGTCGACGGTTTCCGGGTGGATGTCGCACACGGCCTGATCAAGGCCGCCGGCCTGCCCGACTACACGGCTCCGGCTGATGGCGGCAGCATGGGAGGCAGCGGCACCCTGGGTCTCGAGCCTCAGATCGACGCGAATCTCGACAACGAAGTCACTCCGCCCTATTGGGCCCAGGACGGCGTGCACGAGATCTACCGCGACTGGCACTCCGTGCTCGAGGAATACGAGGGCGACCGGGTTCTCTGCGCCGAAGCCTGGGTGGAGCCGTTGACCAAGCTCGCGCGCTGGGTGCGACCCGACGAGATGCAGCAGGCCTTCAACTTCTCTTACCTAGAGACCCCGTGGAGCGGCCCGACGATGCGGGCGATCATCAACGCCTCGCTCGCCGCGTTCACCGGCGTCGGCGCTCCGAGCACCTGGGTGCTCTCGAACCACGACGTCGTGCGTCACGCCTCACGCCTCGCCGTGACCGCCGAGAACCCGCAGGGCCACGGCATCGGACCACGATCCCCCGGCCAGCCGTTGCGCTCCCTCGGACTTCGACGCGCGCGCGCCGCGACGACGCTCATGCTCGCTCTGCCCGGCAGCGCCTACCTCTACCAGGGCGAGGAGCTCGGGCTGCCCGAGGTCATCGACCTTCCCGACGAGGCGCGCCAGGACCCCACCTGGTTCCGCACCGACGGCGAACGCTACGGCCGAGATGGATGCCGCGTGCCGATCCCCTGGGAGGCTGACGCGCCCTCCTACGGCTTCGGCAACAGCGGCAAGAGCTGGCTCCCGCAACCGGCGGACTGGGCCCCCTATGCCCGGGACTCCCAGCGGGGCGTCCCCGGCTCGACTCTCGAGCTCTACCGCAGCCTTCTGGCCGAGCGGTCCGTCACGGACCTCGGACTAGGCCATGTGGAATGGCTCACGGGCTACCCGGATGCCGTCGTCGCGTTCCGTAACGGGTCTGTCACCGTGATCGCCAACACAGGTACCGAGCCGGTCGAGCTGCCCGCCGGTGAGATCATCGTGGCCTCGGAAGGCTTCGATGGACGATCGCTGCCGGGTGACACCGCGGTCTGGCTTCGCGCGTAGGTCTCGATACGGTCGCTGCGCGCGCCGGTCTCGATACGGTCGCTGCGCGACCTCCTCGACCACCAGCGGGTCAGTTCGCGTTGGCCTTGAGCCACGCGAAGGGGTCTACCGGCGTGTTGTTGAGGTGGATCTCGAGGTGGAGGTGGGCACCGGTCGAGGCGCCGGTGCTGCCGACCTGGCCGACCTCATCCGTCACCTTGACCATCTGGCCGACCACCACCCGCACCGAACCGGTGAGCATGTGCCCGTAGACGCTCTGTACCTTCTGGCCGTTGATGTTGTGGTCGATGGTCACGTTGTTGCCGAGCCCGCCGCCGTCGAACTCGACCTTGCTCACCACTCCATCGGCGATGGCCTGGATGGCGACGCCCGCGCCGGGTGTGAAGTCGACACCCTCGTGGAAGGTGGAGCAGAATCCGCATCCGGGCACGGATCTTGGACCGAATCCATAAGTGATCGGCACCGGTACCGGGAACGGCCACTGGATCGTGCCGTTCGGGTCGTTGGTGTACGCGGTGCTGCGCGCGGCCGCCGCGTACTTGGTGGCGATCTGTTGCACGAGAGAGACGACGGTGTACGCATCCCTGGTGGGCGCCGCAACCGCGGCCGCGTCATCCACCCGCATGTTCTGCACCGAAAGGGCCTCGGCGGGCACGGCCGCGCTGAGGGATGCTGTGGTCGCCGCCGCACTGGATCCGGAGGAGGCGGGAAGGAAGGCGCTTGCCGGAAGGGAGGTGGAGATGAGCAGAGCGGCGGCTCCCGCCATCGCCCCGACGGTCATCAACTTGCGCAGCACCCGCCGCACCGCATTGCGGCGGAGGGGTGCCGCCGGGCGTACCGCCGATGACAGCGCGCGAACACGACGCGCACTCTTTCGGGGATGGGAGGATCGACGCTCCGCCAGCTCGCGACGTGATCGCGCGGGCGGCAATCCGAGCTCGCCGCTCACACGAGTCCCGATAGGTGGACAGGGAGATCGTTCCCACACACGCTGGAGATCCCAGTGAACGATGGTGACATGACGGCTGCTCCTTGCGGCGATGCGCGGCACCACTGGACTGGCACGGCCTCACGGATGCTTCGCTTGCTAAGCATCACAATGTGTATACGAAAGTAACGAATTCGTTAAGAGTAGCCAAAGGCGGCCAAGAAGGCCAGTCCCGCAAGCGGGGGCGAACGTCAGTTCGCGTTCGCCTTCAGCCAGGCGAAGGGATCCACCGGGGTGCCGTCCAGATGCACTTCGAGGTGCATGTGCGCTCCCGTGGAGTGCCCGGTGCTGCCGACCTGGCCGAGTTCCTGGGTCACAGTGACCTGTTGGCCCACCACCACCTTGATGGAACCGGCGAGCATGTGGGCGTAGAGGCTCTGCACCTTCTGGCCGTTGATGTTGTGGTCGATGATCACGTGGTAGCCGAAATTGCCGTCATACGCGGCGTAGGTGACGGTGCCATCCGCTATCGCACCGATCGGGGTTCCCGCTCCGGGAATGAAGTCCACACCCTCATGGAACGAGGAACAGCCTCCGCACGGGGAGACGCGCGCGCCGAATCCGGAGCTGATCGGAACCGGCGACGGGAATGGCCACTGGATCGTGCCGTTCGTGTCGTTCGTGTACGAGAAGTTCTGCAGTCCGAACTTCATTCGGGCCTGCTGGATGGTGTTGACCACGGTGTACGGGTCGCGGGTGGGGGCGGCATCCGCGGCTGCGCCGTCCACGACGAGGCTCTGCACCTGGGAGTTCGATGTCGTGGGAAGCTCGGGCGTCAGGGCACTGGCGGAGTTCATCTGCAGGGCAACGGCCGGAAGGGAGGTCGCGACGAGAAGTGCGCCGGCACCGAACATGGCGCTGATGGTGATGAACTTCCGCAGGAGCTGCCCGCGGCGGGGGACCGGGCTGCTCATCGGCGGCCGAACCGGCGTCGTGCGGACCGCCGACGCGTGAGGGACACTCGGTCGCAGCGCCACGACGCGAGGCGAAGTCCTTTTCGGGGCTCGGGTCTTCGGGGCACCGGTCTTCGGAGCACGCGTCTTCGGAGCGCGGGCTCGCGGTTCCTTGAGCGCTCGGGGAGCCTTCCGGCTGCGAACCCGGGACGCGGATGCCGCCGTCTCCTGCTCCCTCAGCGCTCGGCGTGAGGGGGCTGCGGGCTCGGTCGCGTTCGTGCCGCGGGAGTCCCGATCGCTGGCCTGCTGGTCACGGGCCTCCTGGCCACGGGCGGACTCGAGGCTCCAATCGAAGCCGGCCACGCTACCGGTTCTCCGGTGTCGCCGACGGTGCAGGCATGGACGAGAAGTAGGCGTTCAAGCTGGTGGTCCTCCAACAACAAATACAGCGAGCTGGAGAACTCGAGTACGTCTGTAGGTCAGTGATTCTTGGCGCTAAAACCCGGGTGCGAGCCCACAGGATTTATAACGAATAGATAAAGGGTACGTCACTGGCGCCCAAACGGCAATCGCTACAGCGCCCGCGAAAGAGTGCCCCCCATCGTTGCAGCGCAGCCTGAACCCGCCCTCAGAGTTCTGCGAACAGCCGCTCGAGCGCAGCGGTGAGCGTGGGTTCGGCGGCCAGGACGAACTCGCGGGACGGCGGCGCGCCATCCATCCCGGTGACCCGCGCACCGGCTTCCCGGGCGATGAGGGCACCCGCGGCGTGATCCCAGGGACTGAGTCGGCGCTCGAAATAGACGTCGAGCCGGCCACAGGCGACGGCGCACAGGTCGAGGGACGCGGCGCCCATCCGACGGATGTCCCGCACCCGGTGGAGCAGTCCGCTGAGCACCAGTGACTGCTCGGAACGGATGTCCGCGAGATACGAAAACCCGGTGCCCACGAGGGCCTGGGAGAGTTCGACCGCCGGTGCGACGCGGATCGGTGAGTCGTCGAGGAATGCCCCTCCGCCAGCCTGCGCGGAGAAGGTCTCGCCGCTGGCGGGGTTCGCGACCACTCCGGCGAGCGCGCGCCAGGTGAGCGGATCCGGATCGCCCTCGACCACCGCGATGCTCACGGCGTAGTGCGGAATCCCGTAGAGGAAGTTGACGGTGCCGTCGATCGGGTCGACGACCCAGGTGAGACCGCTCGTGCCGGTCTCTGCGCCGCTCTCCTCCCCGAAGAATCCATCGTGGGGCCGCAATTCGGCGAGCCTCGAACGGATGAGCGCCTCGGTCTCCCGATCCGCAAAGGTCACGATGTCTTCGGTCGACGACTTGCTCGCCGCAACCTCGACCCCCTCGGAGCGGCGCAGCTGTGCTAGCGCCCCCGCCTGCACGGCCACAGTACGGGCGATCTCGAGCAGTTCGGCCGTCATGGATTCCTGGCTCTCGGTAGCGGTGCGCTGATGAGACACGAATGGCCCGTCTCGTATCGAGCCGGGCCGTCGGTCGTGCAGGTGCTGCTGTGGCCCATTCCGGATATCCATCTTGCCCCGTAGTCATTGGGGGACGAAAGACCGGCGAGCGTGTTATTCCAAGCTAAGCTCCGAATTTTTCCACCCTAGTTTGTCTTAGACAATATGACTTGGACTTGCGCGCGGCGAGCACCAGCGGTGGTGGCGGACGATCCCTGACACAGCGTCAGCGATACGCGGCCGAATCGGCGCCTTACCCGAACTTCCGCTGCTACGGTTCCAAATGACCTATGGAAGACGAGAGAATGACCAAGCTGAGTGGCGCGACCCAACAATCTATTGCTGTTTTGCTCGACAGCTCGGCGACTCACACAATCATCGAGAGCCTCTTCCTGCGTTTCGAGGTGGCACCTTTACCAGCGGATAGTAATCCGAACAAACTAAAGAAGGCCACGTACTTGGTTCGTCAGCTCGGAGGCCGCCCCACCGGCCCAACGGATCTTCTGAGCTTGATTACATATGTCGGCACCGAGCCATCAGGAACGTTTTCCGCGTTCAGGCGAAGCAGTCCCGAAGCAGCTGATCTCTACCAGAACCTCGACGCCGACCTGACTGCCGCCCCGGCGCCGAAGCAACAAAAACCCGAGCGTCAATTCACGCGACCCGGCACGACCGCCGGTTCACAGCCCACGACACCGACTCCAACCAGCAAACGTTACGTGTTCATCGTCCGGGGCCGCGATAACGCCGCGTATGAGGCCCTCGCGGCTCTTCTGAATGCTTTGGATTTGCGAATTATAACCTGGGATGACGCCGCGCGCGGCGTAGGTGATGGCACACCCCACACGCTTGACATTGTTCGCGCCGGGATAGGGATGGCCGACGCGGTCATCGTGCTGATGACCCCCGACGACCTAGGCCAGGTAAAAGCCGAATTTGGGGATCCGACCGACAGCCCGACAGAAGCGAGTCCCGGAGGCCAAGCACGCCAGAACGTAGTGTTTGAGGCCGGCTGGGCTATGGCCCTTAACCAAAGAATAGTGATCCTCGTGAGAGTAGGCGATGTTCGGCGGATAAGCGACATCGATGGGTTGAATTATGTCCACCTGACAGGGGACATTTCGAGCCGGAGAGCGCTTATCACCCGGCTGAGGAACGTCGATGTCGCCGTCAACGCCGAGGGCGACGAATGGCGCATTGCAGGGACCTTCCCTGGTCAACATTAGAGTCGTGCTTTGTCGATGATGCCGTCTTAGAGGGATTCCAATTGCGCCTGCGCCTAGCACTCATCGTTGCCGTGAAGTGACCGACCGCACAGCTAACACGATCGCAGCTACAAGGGTGAAAACGCTGACGATAAGGATGAACCACGCGCGCCATGAACGGTCATCCCACAAAGTTATTCTCGGTCCTACGATCGTGACGACAGCGGCTAACGAGCTGCGGCATCGCTTGGTCGATTCGGCCACAGATCGAATCGATGGTCAGGAGGCGAGTCTGCTGGTGCTCTTTGCTCGCGAGCGCGAGAGCGTCGATTTCGACCTTGGCGGACTTGTCTGCTGCCTCGGCCGCCCGGTGAGTGGCCGGCGCGATCTCGACCTGCGATTTGGATGTGGTGATGATTACACAGGATGCTGAGCTGCTCAGCCCGCTTCGACGACCACAGACATTCCTGGTACCTCGCGACCTGAAATCCAGAGTGAGTGAGTAAGTGCTTGTGCATCTGACATTCCACAGATGTAGTCGCAGATTGCGCGGTAATGGTCGGCTGTTAGATGTTTTTTCTTCTTCGGAAGCTCTGGGTGCCCCACCCGGATGAGGGCGTCTTGTAGGGATGCGGGCAATGAGTTCTGGTCGGGGGTGCTCACCAGCCAGTCTGCGAGGCCCTTGAAGAGGACACGAATCGCCTGTGTCTGAGATCTCTGAATCATGCCCATTCTGGGGGTCGACACGAGGTATTGACGCGTGATCATTTTCAGCACCTGAATGTCGTGCCACATTTCGGGAGACAAGTACACAAGCGGGCCGCCAGGGTAAGCACCGTCCGCGTCAATCTTGACGCTGGCAAAATACCTGCTCACCCTGTCACTGAGCTCCTCTTTGAGGGCGCTGGAAGCGAGGCCGTCCGAGTCATCAGTGCTGATGGCCGTTTGGGTGAATAAAAATACGGCTCCCAATGCGACTTTGAATTTTTCGTCGTCAAAGTATCCTTCGTACCGATCTCTGAGTTTTATAGCTTCCCGGATGAAGGGGTCCGATAGCGCAGCCTTTTCGGATAGTTTGCCATGGTCAAAACCGCTCTTGAAGGCCTTTTCGATGCCATCGCCAACGTTTGCAAAGTTGATGACTCCTGCCGAGAGGAAGTCTTCCAAATCGTGAATCGCATAGGCGATATCGTCCGCGAGGTCCATGATCGATGCTTCAATTGTCTGCTGTTCACTCACCGCGAAGTCGGTTCCAAGGATCGCTGCTCTGCTCCGTATAAATGCGTCTTTGTCTGCCGCGTATGCGCCGAATTTGGACGTGTGCTCCGTGGCGGAGTTATCAGCCTCGGTCTTGATATCCCCGGGTGCAGATCCCGCCGCATGATCCGCATCCGCGCTGGGCTGTACTAGCTCAGGAGGAACATGGCCACTGCGGAAAAATGAGTATTTGAGGATTGCCGCGAGAGTGACGTTGGTAAGGTCCAGGCCTTCGCGATCAAGTCTTCGGGCGTCAAGACGACTGACGATTCGGAATGTCTGCGCGTTTCCTTCGAAACCCTCAGTGACTCCGGCGGCGACTAACTGACGATCAAGTTCCTGCTCACCTGCATGTCCGAATGGCGGATGTCCGAGATCATGAGCAAGTCCTGCCGCTTCGCACGCCGCGATATCCAGGCCGCCATAAGCGGCAATCACGTCGGAGATCTGTGTCTCAATCAACGCTTTCCGTGCGATGAGTTCGCTCAGCTCGCGGGCAACAAGGGCCACCTTGTGGCTATGGGACGCACGGCTGTGCATTCTGGAAGAGCTCAAGTCGGGAGAAATCACCTGAGTCACACCCGCGAGTCGCCGGAGAAATGGCGAATACCCTAATCGGCCCCGGTCACGTTCGGTTTCCGAGCGAAGGTCATCGGCGCGCTTTTTTGGGACCTCGCCGCCCCGAGAATATCTCGCAACGTACTTTTCCGGTGATACCAACGAGCCATTGGGCAGTATGTGCAAACCGCTCGGACCCGCGACGAAGACGTAGCCCGGGTCGTCAGCCACCTTATTAAGCGGCGAGACGGAGTTCGGCGGTGTTTTCGTTCACAAAAACTAGACCGTTCGTACGCGCGTAACTGAGGCCGTATTTCATCTGCGAGAGCGTCACGCCCAGCAAGTCAGAGGCCGCACGCAAGGCGTCCATAACGGAAACTGTTCCGCCCTTGATAACGGCGATCAATGCGTTAGCCATCTGCCGCAGCCGTTCCACACGGTCGGCAAACGTGAGTTCTTCGATCGATCCAGACATTTTAACCCTCATCAGATAATGGCTATTGGCTGCTAACTCCGCCGGTGGCACCGGAACCTAGAACAAAGGTATTGCAGATCCCGATTCACAACTGTTCGATTTCGTCAACGCGTATGAGCAGCCGCTAATAAACACATCATATCGATATGTATGTCGACGGCATCGCCGATACCGCAATTTGAGAGCGCGTCATCGAGATATCAGCAAAGTTTCTGCGCCCGGCTAGTAGAGGCGGATTGGATGCTCCGAAAGCGTTCTCCTCCCTCGCAATCTTGCATTGAGCATTCTCACCCCGTACTTTTGTTATGCGTAAACTGGGTTAAGTAATTCAAGTACTAACTGGACCAAAATACCCCGTCCGAGAGGTTCGAGCGTTGAGTTCGATCAGCGGATCATCGCTGAGCCATGCTTCCTTGAACGCGCGGGTCATTCTCGTATTCTCGCATTTAGGCACAGCAGGACACCGACCGCACTCGCCCGTGAAGTCTTGGCTCGCAACTCATCGAGGACCTCGGTTCCCCGACGAGTCCCAACCTGCCGAATAAGTAATGGTTGTGGTGCGTGTCGCCTAGACGAAGTGAATCTTCGAATAGCCGGCCGGCCCAGTCTGCGCGGATGCCATAGTGCTATGTGCGATGCGTCGACCTCGCCAAAAATCAATCCCGAGTTGTCCAAGGCGGCAAAGTTCAACAACCCCGTCCGAAGTCTGGCGACCAGGTCGTCTCCCAATCTAGTGCGGCGAAGAAAACGAATGAACCTTCGTAGGATCCAAGTCGCTACCCGGTCAAATAGCTCGAGCAGGACGGAGCTGTGCGCAAACCAATTGAGCAAAATCACTGCCAACAGAACGATACTGAGAGCGGGGACTACCACGGCATGGTCCACGCTTAGGCCCTGCCGAATAGCGCCCCAAATGAAAGCCACTTCGATCGCAAACATCAAAGCGGCAATGGCTGCGTGACTAGGAACTGACGTGCCTCATGGCCTAGTTACCCTTTTCGGTGTGAAGATCAGGCGGGGATGGATGTTTTGTTGAAGCGTAGCTCGTGCTCGACCGGGGTTGAGTAGCCGAGCTGCGAGTGGCGGCGTTGACGGTTGTAGAAGATCTCGATGTAGTCAAATATCGCGTTCGCGAGATCGACCCTGGTGCGCCATTTCTTTCGATTCAGCAACTCGATCTGCATGCTTGACCAGAAGGATTCCATCATCGAGTTGTCGTAGCAGTCGCCGATTGTGCCGAATGAGGGCATCAGCCCGGAGGATCGGATCTTGTTCGTGAATGCCCATGACGTGAATTGAACGCCGTGGTCGGCGTGCACGATCCCGCCTGGGCCTGGTTTGCGGTTCTTGATCGCCATGTCGAGAGCGTTGACGACGAGGTTGGAGTCCTGCGCGTTATCGATCGACCAACCCACGATCTTCCTTGAGAACGTGTCCATGACCGCGCAGCAGTAAACCTTCCCCTCTCTCGTGGGATGTTCTGTGATATCAGTGACCCAGAGCTCGTTCGGGGAGAGCCTGTGGAACTTGCGGTGGACCAGGTCATCGGCGGTCGCAACCCCGTGCAGGCGCTTCACTTTCGCGGGCCCGGGAAGTCCGGCGATGCTGGATTGACTCATCAGTACGGCCACGAGCCGTTCACTGACTCTGACCCCCATGCCGAGGGTGAGCTCAGCGTGCACACGCCGGGAGCCATAGGTCTGCCGCGAGGCCGTATGGACCTCTCGGATCAGCCCGGTGAGCCACTGCCGACGCATCTGCGTTGGCGAGAGCGGCCGGTGCTTGTATCGGTAATAGCCGGGACTGCTGACTCCGAGAAGCCGGCAGCACACCTTAACCCGATAGCCCGCCGCAACGAGGACATCGACTACCGGGTGAATCCTTTTGGGCGGGGACGAACCTCCCCGAGGAGCTTCGCCGCGATCTTCAAGATCTCGACCTCTTCCTCGAGTTGCCGGATCCTTTTCTTCGCTTTCGCCAGCTCGATACTTTCCGGCGTTGTGACCCCAGGACGCTCTCCTCGGTCGATCTGGTCCTGTCGGACCCAGTTATGGATCGTGGCGGCACTGACACCGAGCTCGACTGCTGCAGTCGTAATCGGTTTGCCGGCCCGGACAAGCGCGACAGCTCTTCTTCGAAACTCGACAGGGAAGGGACGTGTTATGGGTTGAGCCTCTCAGAACAAGCCCAATCCTCAGACCATTTCGGGTAACCAAACCATGGGGCACGTCAGAACTGTCACCTAACCGTGCAGCAGACCCGTGCTGATGTAGTCAGTCATGTGTTCATCCCTCTCCCCCCACCTTTTTTGCCGTGAAGGCGGTTTACCGCCGCTAGAGAGAACGGGCGGCTCGCAACCCCGAAGGGGCGGCGGAGGAGAGAATTTCGGCGCGAATTGAGAGAGCGCAGCGACCGCGTGCCGAAAATCTCGGGGGAAACGTCGGCACAGCCGATTGCGCGCCGGTTGGCCGAACGTATGCTGCCGAAGGCTTCACGACGAATAATTGGCCCGTAAGTCCTGACAGTGCCGCGCAGCGGCTCCGCCAGGGAGCGCAGCGGCTTCCCCGGCTCTGCCGGTCTGGTTGCCGCTCCGGTTCCATTACTTACGATGCTGGTGTCCGATAGACGAACGGCTTGCGGGCGACAGGTCTGGGACTAGTCGGTTAAGCGCCTGGGCACGCCGACGCTGAGGCACTAGGGAACGTTGCGTAGGCACCACATTGAGGTCCCTGTAAGCGAACCGCCGCCGGAGCGCATCGACAGACGCGACGCGCACTGAGATCGCCTCGCCCCAGTGGAGGCCGGTGTAAGCCAGGAGTAAGGATCAATGTGGAGTTTGCACCGGAGTTGGCGGCGAGCGGCCCGACTTGATTCGCAGTGAGATAGCTTCGCCGCTGGCGGCCTTCCGGGGTAGCTTCACTCCTCGAGCAGGATTCGTGGTGATGCGGCGGTCTCCGACCGCGACGTCAAGCGGCGCAGCGACGACCCCGAACGCCCGAATCGTCACGCTCGCCGACTTCGTCCGTTCGCGGCTTGAGAACGATGCGACCCAAGACGCAACTTCTCTGTGCCGAATTTCGCCGATACGTCGATGTCCCCAGAAAGGCTGGACATGCACACGCCACGCAGTCCCCTTGAGTTCTGAACGCGGATGGCTTTTTGGGACTGGGCGGCCATCCATGTAATCCCGAGTTTGTCGCACGTCATTTGTGCTTCCCGCGGGTCAACGTAGTCGCCCCGCGCCGACAAGACGATGACCCCGGCCAAGTACTCCTTGGCATCTCGTTGCGTCGTGAACTCTGCGCGGGCTCGCGGCATCCAGGTCACGAAGCGCTTGTTGATCGACACCTAAAGCCTTGCGAGCTCCGATCGGGCTCGATCTTTCTACCGCAACGTCGGGTACGTGGAGGAGGCCCGTATTCGCGACTATTGGGGCGACGGCGACGACTAAATAACCTTCTCGAATAAGCTCGACCTCGAACGCACTGGAGGGTTCTCATGAAAGTTGTTGTTATCGGCGGGACCGGGCTGGTTGGTTCTCGAGTGGTGTCGCGGCTGCGGGACGCGGGCCATGTCGCCGTGGCAGCGGCGAAAAGCACCGGAGTTGATTCATTCGCAGGAACCAGCCTTGACGCTGCACTGAACGGTGCCGAGGTCCTGGTCGATGTGTCCGACTGGACGACAGTCGGAGCGAGTGCGGTTGATTTCTTCGAGACGTCTACCCGGCATCTCTTGCTCGCAGCGGCGGGGGCCGGCGTTGCTCACTATGTGGTGCTCTCGGTCGTCGGCACCGGGCGCGGATCCGATGCTGGATACAGCGCGGGCAAGTTAGCGCAGGAACACATGATTATTGGTTCTGCTCGCCGGTATTCGATCGTGCGGGCGACCCAGTTTTTCGAGTTCATCCCCACTATCGCCGATTCACTTGCGACCGGTCAGCCTGACACCGTCATCGCGGCACCGCCTGTTCGGTTCCGCCCCATCGCGGCAGATGACGTGGCCGATGTCCTCGCACACGTTGCGGAGGGCGGCCCGCTCAATGGAGTGATTGATGTCGCCGGACCGAATGAATACGAGCTACCTGAGTTTCTCGCAGAGGCACTCGCCGCCCGTGGCGATTCCCGCACCGTGGTGGCCGACCCAGAGGCCTCCTATTTCGGGCGACAGGTGGGTCGCGAGTCCTTGGTACCACTTGCGGGGAGCGATCTCCGCGTCGGACCGACTAGCTATGAACGGTACCTGGACGCAACACGGTAGGCACACCTCGGCAAGGATCTGTATATCGCCCGCAAGGGGAACCGCGAATGGGACACTGTTCACGTGATTACCGAACATGCACTGTTGCCCGTGATGCCCGGCAGGGAAGACGAGTTCGAGATCGCTTTTACCGAAGCACGAGCGATCATCACCTCGATGCCTGGGTGCCGGGGACTGTCGCTGTCGCGTTCGATCGAATCGCCAAACGGCGGTCTCAGGCGGTCGCCGCAACAGGTGGTTCCGGTGGGTTCGAGAGTAGCTTCTCGAGAGCGGCAGCGGGGGTGATTCCATCGAGGGTTTTCCGGGGTCGCTGGTTGAGTTCGGTAGCGACCTCGAGAAGGCGTTCCGGGCCGTGAGCGTTGAGGTCAGTGCCCTTCGGGAAATATTGCCTCAGCAGGCCATTCGTATTCTCGTTGGATCCGCGTTGCCAGGGCGAGTGTGGGTCGCAGAAGTAGATCGCCATGTCGGTGGCAAGGGTGACTTCGCGGTGGCGGGCCATCTCGGTGCCCTGGTCCCAGGTCAACGACCGGCGCAGATGTGTAGGCAGAGTCGCGATCGTGGCGACGAGGCCGTCGCGGACGTTCTCGGCGCTGTGGCCGTTAGGCAGGTGCACGAGCATCACGTAGCGGCGCGCAGGTGCCCGCGGCCCTGAACGAACAAACTCTGATAGATCGTCTCGTGGGTCACCTACATCTCCGGCCGGTCAGGGAACGATCGGGCGAGGTAGTCGCTGATCTGTTCAGGACTCCAATTCTTCACCAGCCGCTCTTCGACCGCAGCCGCCAAGACCGGATCATCGAGCCGCCACGACTTCGGTCGACGCGCCCGCTCGTCACACCGTTTCTGCGCTGCATAGGGCCGGTAGGCACCGATGTTCGGGCGACTATTTCGGCGCAACTCCCGCGAGATCGTCGACGGAGACCGGCCGAGCTCGCGGGCGATTTCCCTCACACCAGCGCCAGTGATGCGCAGGTCAGCGATCCGCAGCCGGTCATCCGGCTCGAGGTAACGACCCGACCTCGGTCGCTCCGGGACCGGTATTGGTCCGCCCGCTGCTTTGATCCATCGATACCACTGGCTTCTGTCCACCCCGAGAGCCTCACACTCTGTCGACGACGAAAGTCCCTCGGTGATCAATTCCCAGAAACGAGACTGACGATCCTTCTGAACCTGGCTTGCAGGCATGCGCACCACTCCATATCGATGAGGTGTTGCGACGACCGGCTGAGACCGCCCATGAGATCCGAGACGGTGATCGCTTATGCATCCGGGTGGTTACTTTTTCGAGATTCGCGTTCTGCTTCGGCGGGAGGTATGTAGGGGCTTTGTCGGTCGGGCCACACATGGTCGAGAATTGCGGTGCGATCGGGGAAGTAGCGATAGAGGGTCCCGATGGATACGTTCGCGGCATTAGCCACCTGCGCTGTGGTGAATTCGTCGCGCCCTTGTTGGGCCAGGACGCGTCGAGCTGCGTTCTCGAGACGCTCCAAGGTTGCGCGTGATCGTTGCTGTTGCGGAGGGTGTCGAAGCTCTGAGTGCTGGTCGTTAGGTAACGGGATCGTCAATATACTTCTCCGGGATAGGGAGCGGGCCAGCAAGCGAGCGGGCGGTGTCGTCACGACGGCATCCACCTGGCGGCGAGCATCACAAGACTGTCTAGCTTGCCACGACTGTCACTGAATCACGCGGAGAGAGGAGTCTCGCGGTCACCCCGCATGCGTAGGAATTTCCATGGTGATCAGCGAAAGGGCAGCGGGATGTGTGCGGGGTAGTCCCATTCCAATTCGAGTCGATGGCCGCGCGTTGTTTCGGGCACGGCCGTGCTGATCTCGGATGAGATAGCGTCCCGAATGAAGGCGAGAGTACTTTTATCAGGTCCCACGGCGTGCAGGGTGAGGGCGCTTCCGCTGTCGGTGAGCAGGATCGCACCGACCGATGGAATTATCACTATCGATTCGGTGTCCGAGAAGGGCACCTTTTGGAATCGGTCGAACCAGTTCCGGACGACGTTTATCCACAGAGGCGAATCGACGGAGGCGATCGACAAGCGAATGGCAATCATGGGACAAGCGTGGTCTGGCAAGGTTTCCTCTCCCTGAATGAAAACTGACAATTGCCTGGATCGGCACACGGTGGCAGCCCGACCGGTTAAGCGCTCGTCGCGGGCCCCGCCGACTTCTCTGCACAATAAATGAACACGAGCAGAGTGTCGGTGTGATGCGCGTGGAGCACCGGGCTTGCGAGTATCCGCCACGATGATGACTACTGCACTGAAGTGTTGACAATCACAGGCGAGGGAGCCCCAATGGCAGGCAGCGTTTTGGTTACGGGCGCGACGGGCACCGTCGGGGCTGCAGTCGCGCAGTTTTTGCTTGCGCGGGGAGAGACAGTCGTTGGGGCCATTCGCGATATCGATGATTCGACCCCCCTTCCTGAGGGCGTCACGGGTCGCCAGTTTGACTTCGCGATGTCGCCCAGCGAGCTCGATGCGGCGATGGTTGGATGCGATCGGCTGTTCCTCATGCGACCGCCCGCGATAGCTGATGTTCGCAGGTATCTGTTTCCGGTTGTCGACGCGGCGCAGCGGGCCAACATCCGTCAGATTGTTTTTCTGTCTCTGCAGGGCGTGCAGTTCAACCGCAGCACCCCGCACTATGCGGTCGAGCGGTATCTGAAGAGCACCGGCGCACCGTTCACCTCCCTGCGCCCGAATTTCTTCATGCAGAACATTTCAACCACCCACGCGGCCGAGATTCGCAACCACGATGACGTCTTTGTGCCCGCTGGACGTTCATTCACCGCCCTGATCGATGCACTGGACATCGGGCGGGTCGCGGCCGCCGTCTTTACGAACGACGGTCACATCGGACAGGCCTACACCCTGTCCGGCGAGCAGAGCCTCACCTACCGCACGGTGGCCAGAATTCTCACTGATGTGCTGGGGCGACGAATTCGCTACCGAACGCCGAGCGAATCCGACTACCTCGCACGGCTGACAAGCGAGGGTAGCCCCGATGACTACATCGCCGTGCAAAAGATGATCTACCGAATCGTTCGCTTCAACATCTCTGCCTTCCCTAACCGCTCAGTGCGACGGCTCACTGGTGCACCCGCCACCACTTTCCGTCAATTCGCGGAGCGGGAACGAGCCGCATGGAACCCTGACTATCGCGAGACTGAGTCACCCTAATCAATTCACCTCACAGGGACTGCTGCAGGGTCCGCCCCATGGTTGGGGGTGTGGTGAACAGTTTTGGCATCCTCTAACGTTGTTGGCAGGGGTATGACGACGTTCGGGGGCATCTTGTCGCTACTTCGCTCGATGGTTTCGGCAACACATTTTCGTGTGTGGGCGGCGCAGACACGCTCGGCGATCATGGCGGTGGAAACTCCGCTGGATCCGCCTCGAGCCCGTGCCGTTGGTCCGGATCCGGACCGGGTTTTGCTGTTCGGCAGCGATGTGTTCATGGGCCGCGGGGTGCTCAGTCACGACATCGCCTTCCCCGGTCATCTGGCCCGCGCCGTTTCGAAGGCGACCCGACGCGGGGTGGACATCCACATCGAGGCACATGCCAGTTTGAAACTGGACGCTGCCGTTGAGCGAGCCCGGTTGCTTGACCTGTCCCGGTACGACGCGGTCCTCATTGACATCGGTTTGGGTGACGCCCTTGCTGCCACACCTGCTCCCCGGTGGGCGGCGCAGCTAGAGGGACTCCTTCACATTTTCAGCTCACAGGTTCCTGCGTCGGCACGGGTATTCTTCATCGAATCCCCAGATCCGACGATCGTGCCGGCCTTTCGCAGCAGTGGAGGCGAACAAGTAGCGCGCACCTTCCGGCACTACAACTCCCGATCCGCGGAGGTGAATAGCCCTGGGTTTCGTTCCTAGGTGTTCTCTTGGGAAGCGGTCGCTTTCAAGAGTGATTCGGTTTCAGCGTAATACTCGGTTTCGGCTTCGATCGGGGTCCGGTAATCGAGCTCGGAGTGGA